>JAKQEQ010000167.1 GCA_029556545.1 Candidatus Hydrogenedentota bacterium | reverse complement strand
CTCCAGGTCTTGCCCTCGTCTTTGGACGTGCGCATCATGACCCGGCAGTCCGTACTCTCGGTGTTCTTCTGGCAATGGAACAGCGCCAGTTCGCCGTTCTTGAGGCGTAGAAAGTTGACCTCCATGACGTTGCACCCGCCGTCGTTCTCGACCAGCGTGTACTTTTCGCCCCAGGTACGCCCCTTGTCCGTTGAAATACGCCCCACAACGCGCGCGGGGGCGTGGTCCGCGCCGCTTCTGGCATAGAACTCCGTCCAGGCCAGCAGCAGGCCGCCATCGCGCAGCACAGCGACAGCCGCTTCACTGTTGCGTGGATTCTCTGCGGTGGCTGGGGCGATGACCATTCGGAGTACCTCTTCGCCGGCGCCGACCGCGCGGAACGCCGCACAGAAGAGAGATAGAAGAAGAAAGAAACGGCATGCAGGCATAACATAACCCTCGCGGAAACATACGGAATGTTGACCGCGTTCTTCACGGTGTGCGAGCGTGGTCAAGTTCGTTCATTCTTGACCAAATCCGTTTGCAACTTCAACCCGAACAGGCGACATGCCGCTGCGCAAATGCTCACGGCGCAACGCCTAGTCCGCCGTGCTCTTCAAGCCCCGGCGCGGGATACGCGGCCAGCGGTCTGCCCAATGCCTCGAGATTCCAAGGCGGCGGCAACGTATAGGGTCCAGCCGCCATAGGCAACATCATACGCAACACGCGGACGCCATAAAGAAGTTTCGTGCCGTCCCATTCGCGGATGTTCGTGCATTCACGATGGATTCCCGCCAAAGGTTCCCTGCTTCGAACGCCACGGTGGTCGGTTGAAGTCCGATCATGGATTCTGCTCAAATGCCGCTCAAGAGAGATCAAGACCGCGCGCGCGGGATGTCTGTATTTCGGCGCCCGCCGCCATAGGAGACGGACCTGCAATGCCCAGGATCCATAAGCGCCAATCTGAGGCGGGTGTCTGGAAACTGACGCGCCGGGATTTTCTGAAAGGTCCGGGTCTTGTCGCCGCCGGGTTATTCGTTGGCTGGCCGATCGCAAATGCGGGCGATACGGAAGGGGGAACGGGTCTCCGCTTTGGAATCGTAACGGATGCGCATTACGCGGACACAGACCCGCGGGGCTCGCGATACTATCGGAAGTCAGCGCCAAAGATGACCGAGTGCGTGGCGCGGATGAATGAAGCGAAGGTTGACTTTCTGATTGAACTTGGCGACTTCAAGGATGAGGGACAACCGGCCTCGGAAAAGGGTACGCTGACTTACCTCGAAAGCATCGAAAAGGTCTTCCGCGAGTTTCGGGGGCCTCGTTATCACGTCCTGGGCAATCATGACATGGACAGCATATCGAAGGAACAGTTCCTTTCCGCCATTGATAACACGGGAATCGGGAAAGAATTCAACTACTACTCATTTGACTCGCACGGGCTGCACTTCGTTGTGCTTGACGCCAACTACAAGGGAGATGGGTCTAACTATGACCATGGCAATTTCGATTGGACCGATGCGAATATCCCTCGGGAGGAACTTGACTGGCTCAGGCGCGATTTGGAGACGACGTCCAAGCCGGTGATCGTGTTCGTTCACCAGCAGCTCGACGGCGAGGGAAGCCATTATGTCAACAACGCGGCTGAAGCCCGGCGGGTTTTGCAGGAGCGACACAAGGTGCTCGCAGTGTTCCAAGGGCATAACCATGCGGGGCACTACAGCCGGATCGATGGCATTCACTACTACACCTTGAAAGCCATGGTCGAGGGAAGAGAAGACGAAGACAATTCATACGCCGTGGTTGAAGTGGACGATAGCCACAATATCGTTGTGAACGGCTATCGCAGAGCACTGAGCAGAACCATGGAGATGACATGAACGAATAATGGTTTGTCAGTCGCTTGCGGGCTGGAAAGCAGTTATTCGAAGGACCCTGCTGAATAATCGGCGCGGGGCGGAAAAGACGGACCGTTCACGGCTATTAGAACGGGGGCACTCTTAACGCTGCATATTCGTAATCGCGTCGTGTTTCTCCTTCGACGGCGGAAGCGGAAGAATTGCGTCCCAGACGTTTGGGCCGTGGCATCGCGTAAGGGATAGCGAACTGGTGGCGCGCCCGATCCGGCACAAGCGGGGTGCCGTCGCAGAGCTTCCCCAGCGTGGGACTGTAGGTGAAGACGTCGATTCGATTTTCGCCGGGGACAAAGCGGTACACGCGGAGGTAGCCCTCGCGGTAGTCCGAGAGCGCCTCGTGAACCGTGTTCCCCGCCTCGCCGGTGGCGCGTTGGTGGAAGGTCTGCGTGCGGCTTTGGTCGCCGCAGAGGATCAAGAATAGATTCTTATGGCGGCGGAAGCACTTGTCCCACATCTCCTGGGGCGTATTGCCGGCGGCGCCGTGGCATTTCTTCCAGCGCATCCGGCCCTTCGGCGCCTCGTAGTAATCCTCCGGCGTTTCCGGTTTATCGATGGGTCCAAGATACATGTGCGTCGAGACGATAGCGCGATGATTGGGATGCTCGTCGAGCACTTGTCCAGCCCATGCGAGCACGTCGTCCGGCGCATTGCACTCGATGTGAACTATCAGGAAGTCCATGCCGCCCGCGGAAAGGGTCTGCCAACTGCTGGCGTTGTTCTTGTAGGCGCCCCCGTACCAGGGCAGGCCGGCGAAACTCGACGCGGGGAACCGGGCCTGGAAATTGGAGGAATTCCCGCTTGATCCCACCATATCATGATTCCCCACACAAAGCCCGTAGGGCACGCGACCGTCCAGCATCTTCATGCACCGTTCCGCCACGTCCCACTGAGCGGGCTCGCCGTTCTCGTCAACGATGTCGCCGAGATGCGTCACAAACACGATCCGCTGCTCATCGCGGTGGTCGAGAACCCACTGAATCTCCGCCTCGAATACCTCCGGTTGACCGGCGGAGTAGGCCTGGGTGTCCGGCAGGGCCACGAGACTGAAGGCGCCTTCAGGCAATGGAGGCAGCGGACCGGCGCCAACGGAGGCGGCCATCGCGCCAAGCCAGCCCAACGCCAATACGAAACGAGACATCTTCTTCATGCGATGCTCCTACTTGTTCTCGTCTAAAAGCGCGGGGCGCTCCACCCCATAGGCGTTATCGATAAGACGGACGTGTGTGTCGCCGCCGGTCGGCCAGGGGCTGATTACGGCGCCATCCGGCTTCCCGTGGAAAAACCAGTTATGATGAATCTCAGCGGTCTCCTGCGGGACCCCGCGAATGGCGATCGCGCGCGCGGGGCTTCGGAACGTGTTGTGATGAATCTTGATCCACTGCCCCGCGATGTTTGTGCCGTCCTTGCGATCGCGGCCCCCGTGCATGTCGAAACAGTGGCTGAGCGAATGCTCGAGTTCGACGTTGTGGCGGGCCTCGTAGGCGTCGGGGGGGCGCCCCGTGGCCGCAATCGAATGACGGTTATAGTTGAACAGGTTGTACTCGATCAGCGACTGAGCCCTGCTGTGGGATACGCCGTACCCGAGGCCGTTAAGCTGGTTGTGGTGGATGTAATTGTGATGAACGTGTACGTCGTGGCAATCGGTCGCGAATACCGCGGCGTGGCTCCACCCCGACAACTCGCAGTTGTCCACCTCGAGGCCCGGATGCGCCGCGTTTATGCCGTCCGACATCGGCAACTTGTAGTAGTAGCCGCTCTTCTCCTTCGGCTCGGTCCGTTCCGGGTTTGAAAAAGCCCGGGAATGATGGTCGAGCCGGCGTTTCGGATCGGGGCCCCGTATCCACAACCCCGTGATGCGGACGTTGGGCCCGGCTGTGCGAATCAGCGGTCGTGTCGCGAACGCGTCGCTGTAGACCCTGGCCCCGCGAGAACCGTCTTGGCCCCGGTTGCTTGCGAGCGTCACGCCTCCCGGTATCTCGAGCACCAGCGTCTCCGCAAACACCAACGCCGTACAATCGATGTCCGCATCCGGCTCGATGTAGACCACTTCGCCGGGCTGCGCCGTCTCGAGGGCGTCGCGCAACGCCTCGACCGTCGCCACGCGATAGTCGCCGTCGGTCACGGTCCGCTGGTAACCCGCGCCGCCGCCGATGGGGCCAAGCTCGTTCGGTTTCGCGCCGTAGACCACACCCTCGATCTCGACCCACGTCTGGCCCAAGTCCTCGGGCGGCGCCAGATCGTCGATACGTGCATACGCCATGTTTCCCAAAGTCGCGGCGACGATGAAAAGAACAGCCGTCGCGCCGATTTCCATGACTTGGAGAATGCCGCGGTGACGGCAAGCGCCCCCAATGAATCCAGCCTGTCGTCCTCCGACAAGGTCATCGTGCGTCATGGCGTTCGTTCCTTTCCCTACGCAATCAACTCGCCTTGTCTAGCCGCGGCGACAACAGGGTCTTCCATGATCGCAAGACACGACATAACCGCGCTAGGCAGCGTGGCCGTCCCACGCGCGCCGTCCAAGGCGACGAGTGCGCTGATGTCCGCCGACGCGACCACGCGGACAGCTTCTATTACACACGCGGGCGAGTATATCATCCGTCGATCGCGAACGGGAACGCCGTTCCCATGACCGGGCCGCGTTCCGGAAACTGCAAATGAGAACCGGTGAGAGGAATTCATGAAGAAAGACAATCGATGGCGCTTTTTCGTCCTCATGTTCGGGCTCGGCCTGCTCGGAATGATATCGACAACTTCATACGGCGAGAGAGAAGCAGTGACCATAGTCGATTACGATATTCAATTGGACAGCATTCGTTCCGGATTCGACAAGGTGACGTGTTGGGTGCATCCACGGGCGGGAACAATTCCGGGCGAGCCGCCGACCGTCGTCATGACGATGCAAAAACTACTCTTGAGTGGGTCGGACGTGTTCTATGCCCTCAACGAAATGCGCAGCGACGACCTCGGGCGAACCTGGACGGGGCCCGTAGAGCACGAGAGCCTTGGCCGCACGCAGGAAGCGGACACAGTGGCCGTAGTCTGCGATTTCACGCCGAAGTGGCATGCGGCAAGCGCCAAGTTGCTCGGCACCGGCCATGTGGCGCGCTACAAAAACGACCGGCTCGCGGGCGACTATCCGAGACAGACCGCATACTCCTGGTACGATCCCGAGGCGCGCACATGGGCGCCCTGGCGCACCGTGGACATGCCGGCCGACCCGAAGTTCCACAGTTCCGGCGCGGGTTCCACGCAGCGCGTCGACCTCCCGAACGGCGACATCCTGCTGCCCTTCTATTTCAAGGCCAAAGGCGAGAAGACCGCCAGCTCCTCCGTGATGCGATGCCGGTTCGACGGCGAGACGCTTCATTACCTGCAGCACGGTGACGAGATGACGGTTGACGAGCCGCGAGGCTTGGGAGAACCTTCGTTGGTCGACTTCAAGGGCATGTACTACCTGACGCTGCGCAACGACGTGAAGGGCTACGTAACCCGCGGCGCGGACGGCCTGCATTTCGAGCCGGTCCGTCCCTGGACCTTCGATGACGGCGCCGAGTTAGGCAGCTATAACACGCAGCAACACTGGGTCTCCCACAAGGACGCGCTGTTTCTTGTTTACACCCGGCGCGATCCGAAATACGATCACGTGTTCCGCCACCGCGCGCCGCTGCGCATCGCACAAGTGGACCCCGACAGGTTATGCGTCCTTCGCGCCACGGAACGCATTCTAGTGCCCGAACGCGGCGCGCGCCTGGGCAACTTCGCGGTGACGAGAGTAAACGACCAAGAGACATGGGTTACTGTGGCGGAATGGATGCAGCCCGTCGGTTGCGAACGGTACGGTTCCGATAACGCCGTCTACGCCGCACGCATCATCTGGCGGGACCAAGACAGAACAGATTCCGGAACGAGCCTCTTCTGAGGACGATGTACGCTATTCCGAGGATACGCTGAGGACTCGTTCCGAAGGCCCCCCAGCACTTCCGTGTGCCGCCAGTTTTCCCGATGGACACGCATTGGACAGAAAGTCTGGGAACCATGGTGGACTTCGGGTGGACTTGCGCAGTCTTGGGCAAGAAGAAAGCGCCGACAGGCGGTCTTCGTAACCTGCTGGCGCTCAGTGATTTACATGGTGGGCGATACTGGGCTCGAACCAGTGACCTCCGCCGTGTGAAGACGGCGCTCTAACCAGCTGAGCTAATCGCCCTCGTGTGACGCGGGAAATCGTAGCACATGCTCTGGTGGTTGGTCAATTTCCGGTTTGGCTGAGTCTTCTAATGAGGCAAGGGTTGCCGATGCCGGAATTTCTTTGAGTGCGCGAGATCGGCGCAGCCTGTGTTACGATGGCTTGCGTAGAGCGCGGGGAGTACACGTGAAAACTCTATTGCAGCTGCGCGGAATTATTACGGTACTGAACACACCGTTTACGGATGCCGACCGGATCGACGTCGCGGGGCTGCGCGTGAACGTCCTGAACGCGATCGACGCGGGTGTGGCCGGTTTTCTTGCGCCTGCGATGGCATCGGAAGTGGATAAACTCTCGATGGAGGAGCGTGAGACAATCGTCGCGACGATCGTTGACGCCGTCGCGGGCCGTGTGCCGGTCATCGGCGGGGCTTCGGCCCCGACTTCGGAAGCGCGGCGGGAACTGGGGCGGCGTCTGATCGGGCTCGGTTGCGATGGAATTCTCGTGAGCATTTCGTTCGAGGACGAGCGGCAGTATGCGCGCGATCTTCGTGCGGTGGCGGACCTCGCGCCGCCGTTTCTCATGGTGCAGGATTGGGACGCGAACGGGCCCGGCGTGCCCGTGCCGCTAATTGCGCGACTGTTCGAGGAAGTGGAGGCGTTCCGGTCTCTGAAGATCGAGACGGTCCCGGCGGGCGTGAAGTATAGCGCCGTCCTGGAGGCGACCGGCGGACGGCTGCATGTCTCCGGGGGCTGGGCGGTGATGCAGATGATCGAGGCGCTGGACCGGGGCGTTCACGCCTTCATGCCCACGGGGATGCACCGCATTTACACGCGGATATACAGCTTGTACGCGGGCGGACGGCGCGACGAAGCGCGCGCGTTGTTCGACCGGCTGCTGCCGGTGCTCGCGTTTTCGAATCAGCACCTCGATATCTCGATTCACTTCTTCAAGCGGCTCATGCACGGTCAGGGTGTGTACGCCGCGGATCGCGTGCGCGCGCCGATTGTGCCCTTCGATGCATATCACGAACGCGTGGCGGACGAGCTTATCGACTACGTGATGCAACTTGAACGTGAGATAGCGGCGTCCCATGCATAGCGCCGCATTGACAAAGGGCACGAAGCATCGGCCACAATAGGGCGTGTCCGCAGAGAGTTATGCCGCGGACAGGGCAGAGAAGGGCGCCGTCCCGATGGGCAACGACAACGGAGCAGGATACGATCAGTTTCTACCCATAAAGACGTTTTATTGCAGTGTCGGGAAGTGAAGAGAAGGAATTGCACGTTCCGGAATGCCGGCCAATTGACCGGCACGTCATAGCAATCGTGCGACAACGAGCCTGTGCTCAATCTTATGTACGGGCTCTCATAGAAGGAGACTCGTTATGAAGCGGATCGGGCTTGGCTGTGTGTTGTTGGGCCTCGTCGTGACTCTTGGCGCGGTCGCGGAAGAGGAAGGCTGGGTCAGCCTGTTCGACGGGCAAACCCTCGACGGCTGGGAGCAGAAGGGCGGCGCGGCGAAGTACGCCGTCGAGGACGGCGCGATTGTCGGAACCTCCGTGCCGAATACCGACAACTCGTTTCTCTGCACGCAGCAGCACTACAAGGATTTCATTCTTGAATTCGAGTTTCTCGGTCATCCGGGATTGAACTCCGGGGTGCAGATTCGCAGCAACAGCCTTCAGACGTACAAGGACGGGCGCGTCCACGGCTATCAATGCGAACTCGAGGATGAAGACAATCCCCGGGACTGGTCGTGCGGCATTTATGACGAGGCGCGGCGCGGTTGGCTCTTCCCGAAGGACAAGGAGAGCGCCGAGGCCAAGGCCTTCGGCGAGGCGGGTCGCCAGCTTTGGAAGAACGGTGAGTGGAACTTGGTGCGCATCGAGGCGCGGGGCGATCACATCCAAACGTGGCTCAACGGCGAGTTGCGCGCCGATCTTCACGACGGCATGACGTCGAGCGGTTTCATCGCGCTGCAAGTGCACGGCGTCGGCACGAAGACCGAGCCGATGAGCGTCCGCTGGCGGAACCTGCGCATCAAGGACCTGTAGGGCGAATCGCCAAGCGACCGCCGGCCCGCTTCAGCGGGCGGCGTAGAGAATCGGGCAGCGCTCCGGGTCGTCGATGTACCTCGCGAGCCCGTTGCGGGCCCCGTTCACCGGCTGCGAGTTCTCGGTGCGGAGGTGGATGGCGAAGCTACGGCGCGGTCCAGTGCTGTGGTTTGGGCCGCTGGCGTGAAAGGTGAGATGATGGTGGAAACTGACGCCGCCGGGCGGCAGGATCGCGGGGACTTCGGACCACTCTTCGCCGTCGGGCACGCGAATGCCCCGCTGTTGTGCGTCGATGTCCTGGCCGAAGAAGTCGCCCTCACCCCGGAAGCCCCAACGGTGCGAGCCGGGCACGAACAGCATCGGCCCCGCGTCGGCGGTCACGTCGCTCAGCGCGACCCAGGCGGTAAACAACTCGCTCTCGGGCGTCCACGCGTCCCAATACTGGCGGTCCTGATGCCAGCCGACGTTCGTGCCGTGGGTCCGGTCGTCAGCGGTGGGCGGTTTGTAGAGCAGTTGGACCCACCACGCTTGCACCATCTTCGCGCCGGTCACCTCAGCGGCGAGTCGGCCCAGTGCGGGATGGCTCACCAACTCGAAGATGGCGCGGTTCGCGAACTGGGGCATCTCGATCTTGCACAGTTTGTTCGGGTCATCGCCGGGGTTCCAATACGATTCCTCGGGGGACGTCCCGGCTTCGTAACGCCGTTCCCGCAACGCGTCCATGCCTTCAACGGCGCGGCGGATCAGGTCTTCCGAGAAGACGGACCGCGCGTGAACGTAGTACCCCAAGTCGGCGTAGCGGCGCGCCGGCGAAAGCGTTGCATTCATGTGGGTGAACCTTCTTCATCATGACGCGAAGGCGCGTCAATTACTCTTGAACGAGACAACGAAGAATAACGAGAAACACAGACGATAGATTCCCGCGTGATTTGTGGGTCCATATCATGCGTCTTGTTCATGACGCCCATTGATAGGCGCCCGAGGGCGAGGCGGATGGTGTTCGAGGTCGAGTAGTTCGATTACGATTACGGGAACGAGGACGAGAACGGGTAGTAAGGGGATTACGCGGGCTCTTCGATGCGCGCGACGAGTTCTTTGCGGACGGGATAGGTGCGGCGGCCATAGACGATGTAGTAGTAGGGGTCTTCGTCGAGAATCTGGTCGGCGGGTTGCTGGAGGCCGCTGTGGAAATGGACGACGAGTTGCTTCTTTGTCGCGGCGGGCAGCGGCGGCGGCGCGGGGGCGGCGTGCCGCACGCGGCTTGCGTAGGTGGAGCGCGCCTGCACGCCCCCCGTTTGGAATTGCTTGTGGTGCGCGATTACGTTGCGCACGTAGGACTGGGTCTCGGCATAGGGCGGGATGCCGTTATGTTTCTTCACGGCTTCGGGGCCGGCGTTATACGCCGCAAGCGCGAGGCTGAGGTCGTTGCGGAACAGCCCGAGCATCTTGGCCAGATACTGCGTGCCCCCGGCGATGTTCTGTGCCGGGTCGAAAATGTGCGTAACGCCCATTTCCGCGGCTGTGGCGGGCATAAGCTGCATGAGGCCACACGCGCCGGCACGCGAGACCGCGTTCGGATTGAAATTGCTCTCGACGCGAATCACGGCGTAGATGAGGCTTTCGTCCAGCAGGTACCGCTGTGCATAGGTCCGCACCAGCCCCTCAATCGAACTGGTCGAGTATTGGGTCGGCGACGTGTAGGATTGAAACTGTTTGGGTACGTAAATCGGCTCGAAGTCAATGCGAATTTCCGTGTATCCGGCGCGATTCCTGTATTTCTCGGGCCGATTGGTGATGGTGATGGTCCCCTCGTTGTCTTTGTACTGGTGCATGTTGAGGTTTTGTCGGCGCTCCATGGCTGAGCGTCGCCGTTCCATGCTGTGCCGATGGCTTGCGGGGAGGGCCTGCTCTTTCTGTGACTGAATGCGGCTTGAGGCAGAGCCTTCCGCCGGCGCGTAACCGGGGGAGAGAACGGGTATCCCCAGCAAGAGAAGGATGATCGGACTCATCAACAATCGCTTCATGCTACCTGTCCCACACCTCGGACCATGAACGTGTCAACAGTATACCCGACGGGAGCCGCACGGACAACCCCCACCGGCTTGCGTTTGCTGGCGCTTTCGAGGTCACCGTGGTTATGGCCCTTTTCTCTATTTTCACCAATTGCCCCTGATCCGCGCGGGATGCTACCGTAACCGGACGCGGCATGGTCATCTTGGCCATGTGTTGAGTCACGGGCGGGACGCCCGTGCCACAAACTGGGGCATGACGCATGGCGGAGAGCGAGCCGGATATCGAAGGGCGCATTGTAGCGCGGTTGACGGCGCGCGGCGAGTTCGTCGCAACGGCGGAGTCGTGCAGCGGCGGGCTCATCGCGCACCGGCTGACGAACGTGCCGGGGGCGTCGGCGTGTTTCGTGGGCGGTGTGGTGGCGTACAGCAACGAAGTGAAGTGCGCGGTGTTGGGCGTTTCGCGGGAGACGCTGGCCGCCCACGGCGCGGTAAGCGAAGCGACGGCGCGGGAGATGGCGATCGGCGCGCGGGAACGGTTCGCGGCGGATTATGCCTTGGCGGTTACGGGCATCGCGGGCCCGACGGGCGGCGCGCCGGAGAAGCCGGTCGGGTTGGTCTATGCGGCGTTGGCGACGGCGGAGGATGTTGTGGTGCGGCGGCATGATTTTGAAGGAGATCGAGACGCAGTGAAGCGGCAAACGGCGGACGCTGCGTTGGAACTGCTTTGGGAGGCTCTGGCATGAGCGCGGGCTTTGTGCATCTTCATCTGCATTCGGAGTACTCGGTGCTGGACGGCGCGTGCAAGATCGAGAAGGTGCTCGATCGCTGCGTCGAGTTCGGTATGCGTTCCTGCGCGTTGACCGACCACGCCGCCTTGTTCGGGGCCATCGACTTCTTTCAGGAAGCGCGCAAACGGGGCATCAAGCCGATTATCGGCTGTGAGTTGTACGTCTCGCCCACGGACCGTTTCGACCGTTCGTTCCGGTCTGCGGGCACGGCCTGCAACCACCTGCTCGTGCTGTGCGAGAACGAAACGGGGTATTACAATCTGTGCAAGCTTAGCACGGCGGGATATCTCGAAGGGTTTCACTACAAGCCGCGCGTGGATGACGCGCTGCTCGCCAAGCACCACGAGGGGCTGATAGCGACGAGTTCGTGTCTCGCGGGGCGCATCCCGCAGGCGCTGAATAACGATGACATCGACGCCGCGAACGCGCATATCCGCAACTACGTCGAGATTTTCGGGCGCGACAATTTCCTCATCGAGATCATGGACCACGGCATGCCCGAGGAGGAGAAGATCAACCCGATGCTCGCGGAACTCGCCGAGCGCCACGGCCTGATGATGATCGCCTCGAACGACTGTCACTACATCGACAAGGCGGACGCGGAGGCGCACGAGGCGCTGCTGTGCATCCAGACGGGCAGCACGCTTGAAACGGAAAGCCGGTTCAAGTTCCCGACCTCCGAATTCCACTTTCGCAGTCCGGATGAGATGCGCGAGAAATTCAAGCGCTGGCCCGAGGCCGTCGCGAACACGGTCAAGGTGGCGGAGCGTTGCAACCTGGAACTGCCGCTGGGCAAGCGGCTCATTCCGAAATTCACGCCGCCTGAGGGCGTGACCCGCGAGCGCTATCTGCGCGATTTGGCGCATAAGGGGCTTGTCGAGCGCTTCGGTGAGACGCCGGACCCGGCGCTGGTGGAGCGTCTCGATTTCGAGTTGAGCGTGATTGAGCGGATGGGGTTCGTGGACTACTTCCTCGTAGTCTGGGATCTCATCAAGTATGCGCGCGAGCGGGGCATCCCGGTCGGGCCGGGACGCGGGTCGGGCGCGGGCAGTCTCGCGGCGTATGCGCTTCGCATCACGAACATCGACCCGATTCGATACAAGCTGCTTTTCGAGCGGTTCCTGAACCCCGACCGCGTGAGCATGCCGGACTTCGACATCGACTTCTGCTACGAGCGGCGGGGCGAGATGATCGAATACGCGCGCGCCCAGTACGGGCCCGACAACGTGTCCCAGATCATCACGTTCAACCGCATGCTTGCGAAGCAGGCCATTCGCAATGTCGGGCGCGTCATGGGCATGCCCTACGGCGACGTGGACCGCATTGCGAAACTGGTGCCGGACGAACTGAAGATTACGCTCGAGAAGTCGATGGAGAAGGAACCTGAACTGCGCGCGCTCGCGGACGGCGATCCGCAGGTGGCGCGACTCTGGCGGCTCGCCACGCGCCTGGAGGGAACGGTGAGCAGCCTGAGCACGCACGCGGCGGGCGTTGTCATTTGCGACCAGCCGTTGACCGAGCACGTGCCGTTGTTCAAGGCGTCCGGGTCGGACACGGTGGCGACGCAGTTCGAGATGAGCGGGGTGGAGCAGACGGGTCTGCTGAAGATGGATTTTCTCGGTTTACGCACTCTTACCGTGGTGCACGAGGCGGTTCGTCTGGTACACGAAAACCGCGGCATAACGATACAAATAGATGAATTAGAACCAAATGATCCGAAAACATACGCGTTGCTTCGATCAGGGCGCACGACGGGAATCTTCCAGCTCGAGAGTTCGGGCATGCGCGAGCTGACCAAGCGCATCGGGCTTGAGAGCCTCGAAGAGATCACGGCGCTTGTTGCACTCTATCGCCCGGGCCCGATGCAGCATATCGATGTTTATATTCAGAACAAATTCCACCCGGAGAACATCAGATACGATCATCCGGCACTGGAGCCGATCCTGCGGGAGACGTACGGCATCGCGCTCTACCAGGAGCAGGTGATGCAGATTGTGCAGGCGCTGGCGGGGTACAGCCTTGCGGAGGCGGACATTCTGCGGCGGGTGATGTCGAAGAAGAAGCCGGAGGAGATGGCGGAGCAGCGGAGCCGGTTCACGGAGGGTTGCCAGCGGCAGAGGCTGGATGAGGAGCTAACCAGCGGGCTGTTTGACAAGATCGAGACGTTCGCGGGCTACGGATTCAACAAGTCGCATAGCGTCTGCTACGCCTTCGTGGCGTATCAGACGGCGTATCTGAAGGCGAATTACCCGGTTGAGTTCATGTGCGCGCTGCTCACGAGCGAGCGGGGCAACCTCGACAAGATCGCCTTGTATGTGGATGAGTGCCGTCGCATGGACATCGAGGTGCTTCCGCCGGACGTGAACAAAAGCGAAACCATGTTCTCGGTGGAGGGCGACGCGATCCGTTTCGGCATGGGCGCGGTGAAGAACGTGGGGGAGGGGCCGGCGGACAGCATCGTGCAGCAACGCAACGAGAACGGGCCGTACAAAGACATTTTCGATTTCTGCTCGCGGCTCGATACGCGCCTGGTCAACAAGCGGCTTATCGAGAGTCTGAACAAGGCCGGGGCGTTCCTCGGGACCGAGTGGAACCGGCGGCAGGTCGCGTCGGTGGTCGAGACGGCGCTGGAAGAAGGGCAGATAGCGCAGCGGGACCGCGCGGCGGGGCAGACCTCGCTGTTCGACATGCTCGATGAGGAGCAGCACGAGCAGACCATGAGCCAGAAGCCCGACTTGATCGAGTGGCCCGAGAGCGAGTTGCTTCAGTACGAGAAGGAGGTGCTCGGGTTATACGTGAGCAGTCATCCGCTCGCGCGGCACGCCGACACGATCAAGCGGTTTTCGACGCTTCATCTCGGGGACCTGCCGGAACTGCGCGAGAATCAGGAAGTGACCCTTGGCGGGCTGGTGGCGGGCGTCAAGACGCACATCACGGGCCGGGGCGCGAAGATGGCGTTTCTCACGCTGGAGACGCTCGATGGGCACGTCGAGGTGACCGTGTTCAGCGACCTCTACGAGAAGAAGGTGGGGCTGCTTGTGCAGGACATGATTGTCATGATGCGGGCGCGCGTGAGCCACCGCGGCCAGGCGCCGGGCCTTGTGGCGATAGACCTATTTCCCATCGAAGACGCGGAGAAGGAACTTACCACCGCCGTCCACATTCGGCTGCGCACCGCCGGCGTGGACGACGTGCTGATCGAACGCATCGCGGAAGTGCTGGGCGCGCGGCCCGGAACGTGCGACGTGTATCTCCACTGCCTGACCAGCGAGCGCGACGAGGTCACCGTACACACCACGGGCGCGTGCCGCGTGGCGGCGTCGCGCGCGCTGCGGCAGGACGTCGAGAACGTGCTCGGCGAGGGCTGCCTCTGGTTCTCCGCGGGGATGGGCCTTCCCTCGCACACGCCGCCCGTCGAGGCGAAGCCGGAGGAGCCGCGCTGGCGCACGCGCCGGGCGGCCGGGGAGTGACGGCGGGGGGGATATTCGTTTGATTTGTGTGATTCGCGGTCGGAACGAGAACCACGAATCACATGAAGTACACGAATAGCTATTCCAGGATTGGCCCATTAGCGCCATTTGAACAGGACGGTCGCGAGGCCGCGCGGGGGGACAGGCACGGGAATCCCGCTGTCTGACAGGGTGATTGGCGTCAAGGGCTCCTCGTTCAGGTTACAGAGGTGTGCTTCGGCCACCGGCGCGCCGAGGCGTATGAGTTCCTCGACGGGCGCATCGGTGGGGTTCCACAGCCGCACGACGCCGGCCCGCTCGTCGTGGGCCGGTTTGATGGCCGTCACGACGGCCAAGCCGTGTTCGAGCGCCAGGAACGAGCGGTCTTCGGGCGGCTTCGCCGCGCTGTGCGCGCGCACGCCGGCCTGTTGCGCGGCTACGAGACGCCACGCCCGCACAGGGTCGAAGGGGGCGGCGAAAGGCCAGAGCTGGTAGTCGAAGGTCATCTCTTCGAGCAGTTCGCCGTCGGGCTCGCCGGAGGTCCCGGCGGTCTGGGCCGTGGCGCGAAAGAGCGTGAGCGCGAGAGCCCGTTCGGGGGTCTGCATGACCTCGTATTCGTGCAGGCCCCAGGGCGACAGCACGGCGAGGCCGCCGCGCGCGTCCTGCACGCCGAAATAGGACGTGAATGCCGTCTCGGGGTTCACCCGCTCCTGCCAGTGCGCCGTCTCGGGCGGGATGGCGACGTCGCGCTCGACAACGGCGAAGGGCGTCTCGGCGAAGGAGCGGTCGGCGCTGACGCCGCTGGGAAAGAGCACTCGGAGCCGATGGTCTCGGACTGTGTTGCGGAGGATGGTCCGGACGCGGAGGCAGGGGGGGTGTTTGTCGATGCGGAGGAAATCGGTGACTCGGAGGGAAACACGGTCGTCCGAGCGGCGGTAATGCGGCTTGTCGATGCGCCGAGGGAGCAGCAACTCGCGCTCGACGCGGAATACCGTCCGCAACGGTCCGTCTTCCTCGATGGCCGTGGCGACGCTGTTGCCGGGGGTTCGGAATACGACGTCGTCGCTGAGGGGTCCGCGGGTCCAGCCGTCGCCGGAATCGCCGCAGTCTTCATAGCAGAAGAGGCCGTCGAAGGCCCGCCCCGAGGTTTCGAGTCGCAGCGACGCCGTGCCGTCGTGATGCACTTGCAGCGCGATCACGCCGTTCGAGGCGCTGAGGGGGCCGGTGCGCAGACTGCCGAAGGTGCGCGTGGCGTCGTGGGTTCCTTCGACGCGGAGCGTCGTATGGCCGCAGGGTGGCAGATCGAGTTCCAGAGATAGGTGATACACATCGGCGTGGGCGGTGTGTTTGCGGCCCGCCGCGTTCAGGTGCTTGAAGGCGACGCCGCGATCGATGCGCGCGTGCTGGTAGGGTATTCGATCCCCGGCTGCGTTGAGGAGGTGGAACTTGTTCAGCCGCTCGGAGGTGGCGAGCCCGTCGATGAAGGCGAAGCCGGTCTTGTCGGCGTAGTCCGTCGGGAACGGGATGGCGATATCGACGATTTCCTTTCGGCGGAAGGGGAGCGGATTGTGAACGACGAGGTTCTTCCAGGCGTCGTCGTCGACGGAGGCCGCGCCCACGTGCGCCACGGCGCGCCGAACGAGGCCGTCGCCGATCATCTCGCACTGGTCGAATCGGTAGCGCATGTCGCGGTGGACCTGGTCGATGCTGCACCCGCAGATGGAGTCGTGCGGGTGATTCTTCATGAGGTGGGTCCAGGCGCGGTCGAGATAGCGGAGCGTCGGCGCGCCGCCGTCGAGCATCTGGAAGAGTGCGAGCGGCTCGGCCCACTTTTCGAGGAGGGCCTGACACTCGCCGTTGCGCCGCTTGATCGGGTATCGCGACGAGAGCGTGTGCACGATGAGGTATTGGTAGGTGCGGTCGGCGGTGCGGCAGGGCATGCGCAGTTCGCCGGTCCGCTCGGGCAGGGCGTCCGCGTGGCGCAACATCTCCTGCCCGTACTCTTCGAGCGAGCCCCAGACAAACTCGACGTCGGGGTACCGATCGCGCAGCAGCTTCAGGAGTCGCGGCATCTCGGGGTCGGGCCGCTGATGATCGACCGCGTCAAGCATGAGCATGAGCGGCGCATGGGCGCGGTTCTTCTCGATATCGAGGTAGGGATCGAAGTGATCCTTGATGCTCGCGTCCGAGAAATCGGCGTCTCTTACGGGATTGCGCACGTGCATGCGGAACGGGTCGTAGCCGCCCTTGTCCTTGAGTTTGTGGGTGACCATGCGCGATCCGTCGGGGCCGACCCAGACGAACTGCGCGGGATGGGTTTCGTCCTGCGTGCCGCGCCAACAGATGCCGCAGGGGAGCCCGAATCCGGCCATGATCATCGGCAGGGCGGCGACGTGGCCGAACTGGTCGGGGGTGTACGCGAAGCGCATGGGCGCGACGCCGAAATCGCGGCAGATGCGGATGCCCTTCATGAGATTGCGCACGAAGCTCTCGCCGGAGATGAGCCATTCGTCCGGCAGGTTGTACCAGGGCCCGACAAGCAAGCGGCGATCGCGCAGGAAGCGCGTCAAGCGATCGCGTTGTTCGGGGCGGATTTCGAGGTAGTCTTCGAGGACGATCGCCTGGCCGTCGAGGTGGAAACACTTGTACTCGGGGTCGCGCTCCATGAGGTCCATGACCTCGTCGATGAGTTCGACGAGCCACATGCGAAACTCCTGGAACGGTTCGTACCACTCGCGGTCCCAATGCGTGCCGACGCAGTAGAAGGCTTTCATGAGGCGTACTCCTTGAACGTGCCCGGTGGAAATGCGGCCAAGTGTACGCACGGACCCCGCCGGTAATCAAAGGTCGCGCGGGCACGGGAGTCCGCCGCGTGTTAGAATAGCGCCCTGCGCGCGGTGCGCTTGAAAGGGGACAGAGACATGACGCTCGCACTGATTCCGCAACCGAAGACGGTCCGCACGGAGAAAGGGGAGTTTCGTCCGCCGAAGGAGGGCAGCATCGCGATACCGAGCGCGTCCTGGCTGCCCGCGGCGGAGGCGCTGCGGACGTTGTTTCCGAAGTATGTTTTGCATGCGACCGCGCCCGGGCTTCCGAATACGATTACACTGTTCCTGAACCGCAAGGTGAAGCCGCAGGGGTATACGCTGGATATCGGGGGCGAGGGGATATTCATCGAGGCTTCGGACGCGGACGGCGCGCGAAACGCGGTGCGGACGCTGGGTCAGATCGCGCGGCAGACGGCGGGGACCGCGCTGCCC
Source organism: Candidatus Hydrogenedentota bacterium (assembly GCA_029556545.1). Lineage (GTDB taxonomy): Bacteria > Hydrogenedentota > Hydrogenedentia > Hydrogenedentales > JAGMZX01 > JAGMZX01. The sequence continues at coordinate 103,242 of JAKQEQ010000167.1, read as the reverse complement.
GCGCTGCGTATCAATGATTGGCCGGATTTTCCGGCGCGGGGGGCGTTTCTCGATTTGTCGCGGGGGCGCGTGCCGAAGGTGGAGCGTATCGCGGAATGGGCCGCGACGCTGGCCGACTACAAGATCAACCAGGCGCACCTCTACATCGAGCACACGTTCCGTTACCGCGCGCACCCGCTCATCGGCAAGGGCGCGTCGCCGCTCGACGCGGCGGACGTGCTGCGCCTGGACGCGCACGCCTCCGCGCGCGGGGTCGAACTGATTCCGGCCATGCCGTGCTGCGGCCACATGGAAAAGATTCTGAAGCACGCGCCGTATCGGGACCTGGCGGAGGACTGGGGCGTCGGGCGTTATGCCGCGCCGGACGCCGAGGACGTGCTCGGCGATTTCCGCACGCGGGGGTGGACCATTTCGCCGGCGAATCCGGACACGTACCCGTTTCTGCATTCGTTGTTCGCCGAAGTGCTGCCGTTGTTTCGCTCGGAGCGGGTCAATATCTGCTGCGATGAGGCTTACGACCTCGGGTTGGGGCAGAGCTACCTGATGGCGGAAATGACGGGTCGGGGGACGGTCTATCTTGATCACGTGGCCAAGCTGGGGGAGATGGTGAAGCACTTTGGGAAGCGGGCCATGTTCTGGGGCGACATGATACGGCGGTATCCCGAACTCATCGAGCGCGTGCCGGAAGACCTTACGGTGCTCGACTGGGGCTATGCCGCGAACCATGACTTCGGCGCCATTCGCGACTTTACCGCGAAGGGCCTCGAATGCTACGCCTGCCCCGGCACGTCGTCGTGGGTGAGCCTGTTCCCGCGCCTGTACGAATCGGCGGCGAATATCGCGGGCTTCGCGCGGGCGGGGCTGCGGCACGGGGCGGCGGGGCTGCTCAACACGGACTGGGGCGACGGCGGCCACTATAACTTCTTGGAGTACTCGTGGTACGGGTATCTCTTCGGCGCGGAGCAGGCGTGGAACACGAAGGCGGACCGGGCGTCGTTCACGCGGCGCTTCTGTGTCGCGATGCTGGGGCATGACGCCGCCGAATTGGCGGAGGCGGTCGACCGTCTCGGGGCGGTGTCGCATCTGTCCGTCGAGGGTTGTTATCAGAGCGTGTGGCAGCACGTGTTTTTCGCCAAGCCGTCCGACCCGCTGTTCAATGGCGAGCCGCGACGGGGCTTTGCGGTGATCGACGGGAAGATCACGCCCGTCGAGGTGCCGCTCGACGCCGCGCTCGGGGAGGAGACGGCGGGCGCGCTGGAAGAAATTCGCGGGGTGCTGGCGAAGTATGCCGTGAAGAAGGGCGACCCGCTGGGCATACTGCCGTATTGGGTGTTCGCCGCGGACACGCTGCGCCACGCGGCGCGGAAACTGGCGGTGCTCGGGCCGGGCGGGGGCGGATCGCGGCCCGCCCGGAAGGCGTTGCATCGCGAGATGGGCGAATTGCTCGGGCGCTTCGAGGCGTTGTGGGTCATGCGCAATCAGCCCTCGGAGATGCGCATTACCAGCGCGCGCTACCGGGGCGCCATGCGCGCGCTATTGAAGTAAGGCGGCCAAGAGAACCGCGTTCTTCGCTGATCTGGTCTGCAAGCCCATATCTTCGTTCGTACTCGTGGTGGTAAGAAGAACCACGAATCACACGAATTACGCGAATGAAGACACGTGAATACGTCGGGGACAGCCATGTCTCGCGCGAAGACGCCCTCGCTTGCGGCAGTCCCCCTATGGACGCGGGGAGGGGGCAGGATCGCGATTACGATTACGATTACGATTACGGGTGCGAGGACGAACAGGGGCGCGGGGCACGCGTTGGCGCGGGGGAGAGGCCGATGATAGGATAGGTCGCTTTTGTGCAACGGGGAAGGGAGCATTACATCGGATGTCGTGGATACGGGAGTCGGTGAAGTGGGCGCTGCCGCGGACGTGGGTCGAGGCGGTACGGCTGGCGAAGTCGGTAAAGCCGCGTCTGGACGCGATCGAGAAGCAGTCGTTGCTGTTGAGTGCGCTGATCGCGCGGGAGGCGTATCCGCACTTGCTGCCGGCGACAGCGGACGACGGGGCGTTCAATCGGCATGAGTTCAAGGTGTATTCGCAGAACGGGGAGGACGGCCTGCTGCTGCATCTATTCTCGACGGTGGGCGTCCGCAATCGGTATTTCGTCGAGTTCGGCTGCGGCAACGGGAGCGAGTGCAATACGGCCAATCTATCCGTGAATTTTGGCTGGCGGGGCTTGTTGCTGGACGCGGATGAAGACCGGATTGCGCATGCGCGGGCGTTCTACGACCGGATGCTCGGGGCGCGGGCGGACAACGTGCGCATCACGCGGGCGCGGGTGACGGCGGAGAATATCAACGACATTTTGCGCCGGCAGGCGCCCGAGCGGGAGATCGATCTGCTTTCGATCGACATCGACGGCAATGATTATTGGGTGTGGCGCGCCATCGAGGCGGTCGCGCCGCGCGTGGCGGTCATCGAGTACAACGCGGTGTACGGTCCCGAGCGGTCGTTGACCGTGAAATACGACCCGGAATTCCGGCGGTGGGCGAAACACCCGAGCGGGCTCTATTTCGGCGCGTCTCTGACGGCGCTCGCGAAGTTGGGCCGTGAGAAGGGGTACCGTCTCGTCGGCTGTGATCGCGAGGGCGTGAATGCGTTCTTCATCCGCGATGACCTCGAGGGTCTTCCCGAGGTCGCGCCGGAAACGGCGTGGTACCCCAACAATGATCGCGTGCTCGGCGTGATTACGGGAGAGCGTTTCCGCGAGATCGAGCGCCTGGCGTTTGTGGAAGTGTAGCGGCGTTGGCGCGGCAGGGATGGCGACCGTTGCTTGGGGGCGGCGTGCGAACGAAGGCGACCGCGCCGGCGTTGTTCGACCTTTCCCCAGATCTCCGAAGCGATGCCGTGGCTCAAAGGCGCCGGGGTTCCTACGGCGCGGCGCCGCGGGAGTTCTCAGCGGTCACGCTGCGGACAGCGTCATACGTTTGGAGTGCGGTATTGCGCCATGTGAACCTAGCCGCGCGGGCGAAGCCATCTTTGACAAGTCTTTCGCGGAGTTCCTGATCGGAGGCCAGACGGTGCATGGCGGCGGCAATGGCGGGCACATCGGTCGGCGGCACGGCCATCGCCGCTTCGCCGACAATCTCCGGCATGCAAGTGGTGTTCGACGTGAGCACGGGCGTGCCGCAGGCCATCGCCTCGACCACGGGAATTCCGAAGGATTCACAGAGCGATACGAGAATGAGTGCATCGGCGAGCGTCATCAACGTGGGCATGTCTTCGTGTCCCACGTGGCCGATCATGTGGATCGCATCAGCGTGGCGGCTCGCGCGCGCGGCGTGGAGGATCGGTTCTGCGTGCCATTCCTTATCTCCCGCCAAGACGAGTTCGTGGGGGAGGTCGGGGTTTGAATCTCGGAGTAATTCGAAGGCTTGGATAATACGCACCACATTCTTACGGGGACCCAGTCGGCCCGTATAGAGGAAGAAGCGGGCGGGCAGCTCATAACGATTTCGCACCTGCTGTTGTTGCATGTTGTCGGTCATCGGGCGGAACTCGGGCGTGTGCCCAAGGTAGGTCACGAAGACTTTCGCCGGATCGATGCCCGTATGTTCGATGAAGACACGTCTCGAATCCTCGCTGACCATGAGAATCCTGCTTGCGCAGCGGACCTGTAGTCGCCACAAGAGGGCGCGCTGAGCGCGCGTCACCAGCGGGAGGCAGTCCCGGGGCTCCATGACGCGGCGTCCGTTCTCTTCATAGTAGACGAGTCCATGATTGGTAACGATTGTCGGGCAGGGGGAGAACAAGGGCGCCTGCGACACAGGGCAGAGGAGCACATCCGGCGGATCGCGCCTCAACTCGGGACCGAGACGGCGCTGGGTCCAGAACCGTGCGGCGGGCAGTACGCGTATATCGGCTTCATCGACACGAAGGGGAAAGTCTGGGCGCGGTTCCACGTCGAGATAGACTCGCAACGCCAGGCCCGAGTCAAGACGGGCCAGTTCACGCAGCAGATTGCGGCAGTATACGCCGACCCCCAGCGACGCGGAGGTGTTCGCTGCGCGTCCGTCAAATCCCGCAAGCAATGGCTTGGTGTTTTTGCTCATGACGCTGTCTCATCCGCTTGCTTTTTTGGTCGGGCGGCGCGTCGGTTCGGGGTTCCGCTTCACGGGAGACGCGGTGATCGCGCCACAGGGACAAGATGGGTCAGTATTTCGCGCACCTGAACCACCGTGACTGCGCCAAGACGGAACGAGAGTAGCACGAAGGCGGTAAACGCGGCAATCCGCATCCACGGGTTGAAATTCGTAACGTGGATTGCCGCCATGGCGCCAACGAACAGGACCGTCGGCGTCAGACAGCGCCAGGAATCCGGCGCCAGTCCCTTCCATCGGACGCAACAGCCTTGCAGCAGACAGCTGGCACCCGCGATGGCAATGCCGACGAGCGCCGCTCCCAGCATTCCCATGCGCGGGATCAGAACGATATTCAGTGCAATTCCAACGCCCGCCAGGACCACGTTGACCGCCACAATGAGCCCGGCGTGCCCCAACGCCAACAGGGACTGTCCCATGATGCCGCTCTGTACGAGGAGGCAGGTAGCTCCGAGCAGCAGTCCAAGCACCGTCGTCGTGGGCAGGAACTCCGCGCTGAAGAGGAGCAGGATAAGGTGTTCCTGAACCAGGATCGTACCGAGGGCGACGGAGTATCCGGCGACCGCAGTGAGCGCGAAGGCTTGGGTCAGTAGGTCCGACGCTTTCGGGCGTTGGTCTTTGGCAATGAACTCAGCCACGCTTGGCAGGTACGGCACGAGAAACGCCCCCATTACCCTCGATAGCACGGCGGGGAGCCGCTTGGCCATTTCGTAAATCGCGGCGCTGGGGGCGTCGAGCAAAGCGAGAAGGAGGACGGTATCAAAACGCTGCAGGAAGAAGGCGGTCAGGCTGTTTGCGTAAAGGGGGGCGCTTAGACGGAGGTGTCCAATATAGAGGGTGGGGCTCGGTCGCACTTGGAACGCATCGCGAAGGCCCGCCAGGAAGAAGATCAGGGCCGCGCCGTAGGCGGCCAGAAGCGCGCCGACCAGGGTTGCCACCGAGGCGCCGCAGGTAAGCGCCAGTGTGAGCACCAAACCGATCTGGAGGGCGGACGTAATGACGAGGCCGGCCGCCCGGTGTGCATAACGGTTGAATCCGGCCAGCGCGGCCATGGCAAGGTCGCGCAGCGTTCCGACGACGAAGAGGGGGGGCAACAACCAGAAATACGGCATCATGCGCTGCCACTTTGCGTCGGTCGGGAATCCGTCCGGAAGCCAGTACCTTGTGCCGATGACGATCGCCGCGAACGCGAAGGACATGCCCAGCTGACCGAAAAGACCGGTCGAGATGACGCGCCGTTTCTCGGGGTCCCCGATGGCGGCGCCGATGAGTTTAGCCGTCGTCGGTGTCAGGCCCAAGTTGCTCAGCAGGTTGAGGAAATCCGCGGACAGCAATAGTAAGGCAAATACCGCAAGTTCGGCGGGGGACAGATGGGTGGCGGCCACCTTGCCGACGACAAGCAGCGCGACGATAGAAAAGGCGACGCCTCCCCCAGACGAGACTGCTCCGCGTATTATCTGTCGTCGCGTGTTCAATACGGTCCCTCGAACGGCCAGGCGGATGGAATCAAGCAGTTACCGTACCGGCGGCGAGTATATCATGGAGGGGATAGCGCGCCGCGAAAGGCCGGATAGAGGGGCCGAACACGTCGGAGCATTGGCGGACTCCCGGCAATCGCAATCGTTACGGCGGTTGCGGGCGCCGCGTAGGCGAAGAGGGACATCCGGGCTACCCGAGACGAGAACGGTCCCTGCAAATCATCCGAGACGCGGACGAAATAAGGGGATGTTCTTTCGTTGCGCACGAGGCAAGTGTTCACGGGCGCGCAAAGCATAGGAATTCAATTTTCTTTTTTCTATTTTGCCAAAAAAGAACAGGGACTACCCCCTCTCGTCCGTCTATGACGGACTCGCTTGGGTCAGTCCCGTTCTTGATCTGGTTCGTGCGTTTTTCCGGGAGTCGGCTTGCCCCGTGAACGGTTGCCGCGGAGATTACGGGCACCAGTTGGACGCGAGGCAGCAGTAAAGCCCGCACATCGAGCAGGAGCGGCCAGGGTATGCCACGCACACGCGCGTTGTCTTGTGGCAGCACATATTGGCGGCCTTCGCGGTCACGTCCGCGCAGGCGAAGTCCACCTGTCCCGCCCGCAACACCTTCTTCTCGATTGCGTTGGCAATTGCTTCGATCTGAACGTCGGTGAATACGGCGGGGTCCGCCGGGGTGTGGTACAGGGCGTAGAGGTCCATCTTGCCGAAGTTCATGTCGAGCAGGTCCTGCACGATAGCGTCAAATTCGACGGGGTCCACCGGATTGAGGAACGGCAGATCGGCGCCCAATTGCTCGAGGGCCTTGAGCTTGGCGACCACCGGCTGGGGCAGCGCCGCCGCGCCTCCGGTGAAGAGGCTGCGATAAGTCACAGTGGCGTTCAGCCCGGCCGCGGACTGATGGAGTTCGTTGGCCCGCTGTTTCAGCGACTGGATGAACCCCGGCGGAAAGCCGACGGCCCCGCCCATCTTGTCCGCATTGGCCTTCCATCCGGCGATGACGTCCTTGGCGGGCGTGTCCGGCGCGAAGAGGTACTCGATGGTTTGTCCGTAGAACAGCGAATAGGTCAGGCGAACGTTTGGCCCATAACCGCAGTGGCCTTTCGGTAACGCCTGGGCCGCTTCCGCCTTGTCCGGACAGGTTTGGCACCCCGCGATGAATACGACCGCGACAGTTACAACAAAACCCAACAATACTTTCTTGTCCATGAACGCACCCTCCCAAAGTTGTGTGGAGACCGACAGCATATCACAAGAGTCCGCGGGGGGGGAATCCCCTGTTTCCGCGCGCAACCCTATGCTCAGCGTTCTATCGCACGGCGTAATGAACGGTGAGCTCGCGGAACGCGCCGCGCCTTATCAGTAGCGCGAATTCCGTCTTCGAGCTGTCCGCGAGTCCGGCTTCCAGGGACTGGAGTGTGTCGAAGACGTGTTTGGCGTCGTCTCCGAAACGCTCGTTATCGGCGCCGATGACGAGGTCGCAGGGGGACAAAGCCGCGGCTTCGAGCATCTGGCGGTCCAGCATGGGATCAATTTGCACGCGCGTGGCGCCGAAGCGCGGCATCCATGCCGGGTTGTCGCGGACCTGGCGCAGGAAGCGGATGCTTTCCGCGAGCAGCGTTTTCGCGGTGTCGCGATCGATGGATACTTGCGTTTCCTCGCGCGTCATGGGCGAGGCGGTATACAGCAACTCCGCCGTATTGCCCGCGCGGCCAACGATAAGGCGCGCTGACGCCGGGTCGTTCGTGCGAACGCCTTGCGCCGCGGCCGACAATTCCGCGGCCCCGTGCGTCGCGTCGCGCAGTCTTTCCGAGTTGACCTGGAGAATGGCGTCTCCGGGGTCGAGCGCGATTTCCGCCAACGCGGGCCGGAAAGCCTGATCGGGTATGGGGAGGCCTTCGCCCGCTATTGCAATGGCGGGTTGCATGGCCGAGTCTGTCGGGCTCTGGCCGTCTCCCGCCGCGAGCGCTTCGGCGAGGACATCGAGGCCTGCCGCGAGCGCTTCCTTGGCCAAAGCCACGTGAATTTGCCCGGAGTTGCGAGAGGTCCGAGGACGATACGGTTCCTGGGCCTGCCTCAACCGGTAATCCTGGAACTGTTCCCGCCAGGAAGTCCCGGCATATTGCTGTCGGTGTGCTGGGAGCCACGGGGCGGTCTCGAACATGTGGAGGCCGGTATCCAGGCTTGCCCATAGGGCGGAACGGTGGTCCGGCAGGGGGATCAAGAGGTCACCGACGCCCAAGGAGCAGAGGAGGGTATGCGTTTGCCCGTGCCACACGCGCAGGGCCTCGGAGGGGTTTTGCGTGAATATCAATCGGTCGTCGGGCCCAAAGCGGGCGCGCTGCTCGATGATTCCCCGCGCGCCCATCTCGCGCCCGCCGAGCAACGAGTCAATTCGCGTCCCGGTGACGGCGTCCCAGACGTAGACGTTGCCGTCCCCGCAGGCGGTGATGGCGCGGCTACCGCTGATGTTGAAGGCGGCATCGGTCACCGGCGATCCGTCGTCGCCGCGGAGCGTGAGCAATTTCTCGCCCTTGGCGACGGACCAGACGATTGCCGTGCCGTCCAAAGCCGAGGTTAGCAGCGTCTCGCCATCGGAACGGAATGCGACGGCGGTGACTTGGTCCGTGTGGCCTTCGAGGATGTGGAGCGGGGCACCGGTATGCGCGTCCCAGACGTGCACCGTCCCGTCCCAGGAACCGGAAGCCGCCGCGGCGCCGTCGCGCGTGATGGCCGCCGCGCACACCCACGCCGTGTGGCCGTGATAGGCGATCGGGGGGCGCATTCCCCCTGTGCCGCTCTCCCAGACCGTCGGCGTGAATTCGTCCAGGACCATGACGGCGCGGGATCCGTCGCCGTTGAGGCTTGCGGCGCGGGCATAGTGCGGATAGGGTCCTTGATAGTGATCCAGGACACCCAGCCCCTCGAGGTCGTACAAGGTAACCTTGTGGTCGCCCCACCACGCCGCGGCGCGCCGACCGTCTGTGCTGATCGTTGCGTCCAGCAGCGGCTGCGTTTGTGGTTCGCCCGGCGGGCCCGCGGGGAAATCCAGCGTGCGGACGCCGGTAGCGCCCATAAGGTTCCAGACTTGGAAGTGGTGCTCGGCACATGCCACGGCAAGGCGTTGCCCGTCGGGCGACAGGTCCGCGGCGCTCAGGGCCGCGCCGTGTCCCTGGGTCATGTGAACACGGCTGCCCGTCGCGGTATCCCAAAGCACGTAGTAGTTCTTGCCGGAACAGGTCAGGAGGTACTCGCCCGCGTTTGCGAAGAAGGCGTCTACCGCGGGATCTCCCAAGTTGAAGACCCGCATCGCGGTTCCGGCGGCCGTATCCCAGAGGCGTACCGTGCCGTCGAACGAGGCGGTCAGCAGCCGCGCGCTGTCTTTGTCAAAGCGGAGGGCGTACACGGGCTGGTCGTGGCCTTCGAGGCGGTGGAGGAGCATGCCGGTGGCGGCGTCCCAAAGGAGCGTGGTTGTGTGATTTTCGGCGTCGACGCCGGCAATAAGCGTTCCGGAGGGACTGAGTCGCGCGCGGTACCCGCCCAAAGTGATCAGGGGCGCGCCGGCGGCTATGTCCCACACCTGGATAATCCCTTCGCCGGATTCGGAGATCAATCTCGACTCGGTCGGGTCCAGGTCCAGATTCCAGACCGGCCCCGCGCCGGTGGTCCAGGCGGCAATTGCCTGGCCGGACTCGATGTCCCATACGCGTATTGTTTGGTCGTCATGCGCGACATAGAGGCGGGACGACTTCCTTCCGGGCAACGCCTTGTAGGCGACGGCGCCGCCGGGCAACGTGCGCAGGAGCGCGCCGCTCGCCGCGTCCCAGACGTAAGCGTTCCCGTCCTCGGCGGCGGCGGTCAGCCGCCGTCCGTCGGGGGTGAATGCGATGCTGTGGTAGCGTCGGTTATCACCCTCGATATGGTGCAGCAGTCTTCCCGTTCGCGCGTCCCACAGACCGGCGGGGCCGGGGTGTGCGCTGGTGGCGATCTTTGCGCCGTCGGGACTGAATACCGCCGCGAAGACCCAGGATTCGGGGGTCTCGACGGTGAACATTTCGCGATTGGCTTCATTCAGGAGCAGCGCCCACTCCCAGCCGCGGCGTTCTTCCCCGGTGTTCCACAGCACCTCGTCGGCCATGCGCGTGTCATTGGATCGGATGAGTGTTTCGGCGAGTCGGATCTGCGAGAGATAGGCCTCCTGCTCGGCGTTGTCGCGGGCTTTCGCCTCGCGCGCCCGCGCCGTCTCGGCGGCGACCCGCTGCTCGCGTTCGCGGTCCCGTGCCTGCCAGATGCTGATGTATGAATAGACGCCGACGCACAGCAGCGCCACGACACAGGCGAGCGCGGTGTTGACGACGGTCTTGTTCTTGCGATAGTAACGGCGCAGGATTTCGCCGGGGCTGTAGTGGTACGCCTGCACGAAGGCGCCGGCGGCGAATCGGAGCAGTTCGTCGCGCAGCTCCGTCATCGAGGCATAGCGCCGCGCGGGGTCTTTCGACATGGCCTTTTTGCAGATGCTGACAAGTTCCGGCGGGGCCTCGGGGGTCGCGTCGGTGATGGGCGGGGGCTCCTCGGAAATGACTTTTTGGAGGATCTCCTCGGCGGTGCGCCCTGAGAACGGGGGCTCGCCTACGAGCAATTCGTACAAGACGGCGCCGACAGAGTAGACGTCCGACCGGTAGTCGAGGTCCTCGATGCGGCCGTCGGCCTGCTCGGGCGACATGTAGTGGGGGGTGCCGACCGCCTCGCCGTGAATCGTTTGGGGCGTTTCCTCCGGCGTGCCCAAGCGGAGGATTCGCAGGCTTTCCTTCATTTCGTCGGCGTGTACGTCGGCCTGGCCCACGACCTTGGCGAGCCCCCAGTCCAGCAGGACGGTTTCGCCGAATTCGCCGATCATGATGTTGGCCGGCTTGATGTCGCGGTGCACCACGCTGCGGGTGTGGGAGTAGGCGAGGGCTTGGCAGAGGTCCATCAGGTGCGGCAGCAACCGGAGGCGGGCCTCGAGCGATCCGGCGTCGCGAATGGCGTGTGCGAGGGTCTTGCCGCGCACCAGCTTCATCGTGTAGTAGAGCGACCCGTTGCGGCGTCGCCCGAGTTCATAGACGGGGACTATGGACGGATGCTCCAATTGCCCGGTGACCCGCGCCTCGCGCAGGAAGCGGGCAAGCATGGCGGTGGTCTCGCGCATGGGGCTGGGCGGCGGGCCGGTGTAGTCCACATCGTGGGGGATCAAGAGTTCTTTCAGCGCGATATCGCGGCCGAGGCACTCGTCGTGCACCAAGAGTACGCGCCCCATGCCGCCGCGGCCCTGCTCCGAGATCTGCGAATAGCGGCCGGGAATTTCCTCGACCGCCGCGAGTTGCGGTCCCTCGAGTTCAAACCGGGCGGTGCCGGCCATGGGCCGCGTCATGTCTTTCGGCGCGGCGCCGGGCGCTCCCGCGAGCGACGCGCGCAATATGTCGCCGCCCTGAATCGATTCAAGGGCTTCGACCACGTTGCCTTGGCAGGCGCGCACTGCCTCGTCCACCAAGCGGTCGAGAAGCCCCACGTCCTCGTCGCGCAACGCGCCCATTTCGGTCAACCGGGCGGACAAGGGCCGACTTGGGTCCACCATCCAGGCGCTTGCGGCCTCGATGACGCGCTGCGGCGTCACGCCTTTGAGTTGTACCGCAAGGACGGCGAAGAGGAGATTTCTATCCCTGTCTTGCATTACCAGCCCCGCCTCTCGTAACGCGGCGTTCGGGTCGATGATAGCCGCGCGGCATTCCCGGCACAAGTCCGAGAACCGCCATTGCATTTCAGTTGCGTTGGACCCGTTCGCGCGCGTCGGGTCGGACTTCGGGTCGCGTCCGGGTGACGGGCGCGAACCCTCCCGAAAAGGGGGAAGCAATTTTCGTGCCATCTCTGGCCTTGAATCGCAAGTAACATAAGCCCTTTATTTTTGCGGTTCTTTACGATAGAATACGCGGTGGTACGGTTCGGGAATACGCGTCGATTCCAGATTCTGGACGGGGGGCGTCCAGAAACGGGACGGGCGTGGCGCGCGGGCGCGCGCCGGCGTGCGGCGCAGCTTCCGCGTACCGGGAGGACACTGGCCGGCGTGTCGAGGGAATACTTTCACATCACGGTGCGGTCCGGGCCGCGAAAGGGGAGTTCGTGGCTTATCCCGGAAGAGCGGCTCGTAATCGGCCGAGACACGGAGTGCGACGTGATCGTGGCCGATCCCCTTGTGTCGCGGCGTCACTGCGAGTTGTGGCAGACGCAGAACGATGTGTTCGTACGGGACTTGGGGAGCCGAAACTGTACGTTGGTGAACGGCCGCCCGGTGGAGAGTTGCCAACTGAGCGTCGGCGACGAACTGTGTGTCGGTAACGTGGCATTTCTTCTGACGCGGCGCATCGTCGAGTCCTCCGGTTCGGGCATCCGTCCGTCTACGAGCAAGACCAAGCAAAACCTGGACAGCAAGACAGTATACCCGGCGGATTTCACGCCGAGTCCGATGGGCCAGGGGTTGCCGCGCAACGTCGCCGACCTTGCGCGGCTGTTCCAGGCGAGTCGGAGGTTTAGCACGGTCGAGTCCGTGGCGGAGCTGTTGTGGCTGATCGAGAGCGCCATTTGCGATCGATTCAAGCCGAGCGCCGTGTGGATCGCCCTTTCTCATGAGAACCGGCTTGAATTGGCGACGCGTCCGGACGACGCGGGTCGCCGTGCCCTGAGCAGTATCCAGACGCGCATGCGCAAGTGCCTCGAGGAGCGTCGTGGGGCCATTGTGACGCGTCGCCCGAATGTTGCGGAGGCGGTGTCCGGGATGATCGCGCCCATCTTTATCGGCCGAGACGACATAGGGGCGATAGCGGTGGAAGGCGCGCCGGACGCCGCCGACTACGAGGAGTCGGACGTCGAGTTCCTCGTGGCGCTGTGTCACGGAGCGGCGCCCTTTTTCGGTTCGATCGAGCGTCGTCGGTACCTCGAGCGACAGGTCGAGCAACTGCGGGAGGAGCGACACAAGGGGCTGCGCATGATCGGATCGAGCGAGGCGATGCAGCGACTTCTTTTCCTCATCGGCCTCGTCGCGAAGGCGGATCAGACCACGCTCATTCTTGGCGAGACCGGCACCGGGAAGGAACTCGTGGCCAACCTCATCCACGAGATGTCGGAACGGGCGCAGGGCCCGTTCGTTCCGGTGAATTGCGCGGCCATCCCGAGCGAACTGTTTGAAAGCGAACTGTTCGGGCACGAGGAGGGCGCATTTACGGGGGCCGTTGGGCGCAAGATCGGCCTGTTGGAGCAGAGCAAGGGAGGCACCATCCTGCTGGACGAGATCGGGGATCTCAGCCTCAACCATCAGGCGCGCATCCTCCGCGCCATTGAGATGGGTCAGTTCCGCCGCGTGGGGGGGGGCGAGGAAGTCCAGGTCAACCTGCGGGTGCTTGCGGCCACGAACCGGGACCTCGATGCGGCGGTTGCGGCCGGCACCTTCAGGAGCGATCTCCATTTCCGGCTTCGCGTCTTGGAGGTGCGTGTGCCGCCATTGCGGGAGCGGGTCTCGGACATACCCGAGTTGGCTCAATACTTCCTCGAGGCCGCCAGTAGCCAGACGCGCGGTTTCGTGCGCGGGTTTACCACGGAAGCGATAGAGTTTCTGAAGAGCCACACGTGGCCGGGCAATGTCCGCGAACTCAAGCATCTTGTTGAGGCCGCCGCCATGCTGACCGAAGGCGAGCAGATCGAGATGCACACGGTGAAGAACCTCATGGGCCGTTCCCTCCCCGAGGATGCGCCTCTCTCGCTTGCCGAAGTCGAGCGGCGCCATATCCAGCGGGTCTTGAGCTACTGCAACGGCAATGTGCCCGAAGCTGCCCGCATTCTCGGCATCGGCCGCAGCACGCTGTACGAGAGACTTAATCAGGGAAAGGGGGTTTAGGGTTTAGGGTTTAGGGTTTATGGTTTAGGCTAATGGTGGTACTTGTATAACCGTTACATATAAATGATCCAGTTTGGCATTCAGTAGACTGCAATTTCGACCACACTGTCCCGCGAGCCCGCCGACGGCGGAAAATGGCGTTCACCGGATGCTTACGAACTTCGCTCTTGGTCGTCGCCAGCCGCGAAGGTTGAACGTCGGCATCCTGTCCTCTGAAATCCGCTACCTGCTACCCCTAAACCCTAACAGCCCGTTGCAGAACCCCGAAGACGACATTTGCAGTACCGAAGACGCCAATGTTTTCGGGGGTATGGACTCGCAAGGACGAGTTTTGCCACAGGCTGCTAGACCCTAAACCCTAAACCCTAGCGGTTGCAGTGTCTACGCAGTCCTTTGTCAGTCCAGGGGGGCGGAGGACTGGGTGTATACGGTGAGGTTGGTGAGGTCGCGGCGACGTTGCGGCAGGAGCGCGGCGATGGTATAGCCCGTCACGAACATGATCACGTTGCCGACGACGCCGGTGTAGTAGGTTTGGAAGTGTTTTTCGAAGAGTTGCGTGAATCCTTCGGGCAGCCAGCCCAGACCGACGAAGGAGACCAGCGCGGAAAAGGCCACGGCGAGGGCGATGCCCGCTCCGACGGCGCGTCCGTCGCCGCGGGTGGTGAAGAAGCCGAGCATGTAAAGCCCGAGGAGGCCGCCGCCGAGTATGGCGGCGAATTCGGTGGCCATGTCCTGGAGGGTTCTGCCGCCGGAGCGCGCGAGCACGGCGGCGCCGCCAACCATAATGAGGGCGCTGACGAGGGTGACGGCCTTCGCGGCGCGGACGTAATGGCGGTCGTCGCGACCCGGGGCGATGTGCCTTCGGTAGATGTCGGTGATGCTTACGGCGCTGATGGAGTTCATGGCGGACGACATGGAGGACATGGCGGCGGCGAGGACGGCGGCGGCGACGATACCGGAGAACCCGGGCGGCAACTGGGTCGCCACGAAATAGGGGAGAATGCCTTCGGCTTTTATCTCGCCACTGAGCATGGCGTGGGCGCGCGCGTCGGGAAAGACCTGGTAGAAGACGTAGAGGCACGTGCCCAGGAACATGAAGTAGCTCCAGGTCGGTACGGAGCAGCAGCAGCAAATCCACATGGCGCGGCGGGCGTCTCGGGCGGTGCGCGCGGCGCAGTACTTTTGCACCACCTCCTGATTGCTGCTGTATTCCGCGAGCCACTGGAACAGGCCGACGAGCAGCAACATCAGGACGGTCTTTTCGGACAGCGAGAAGCCAAGGGGCGCGGGGCGCAGCGTCTGGGTGGCGGGATCGAGGTCGCCGAACATGAACTTGTGGTCCGCGGCGCCCACAGCGAGGACCTGTCCGACGCCGCCCGGCAATCGGTACAGGATGACGCCGAGGATGAGCAATCCGCCGCCGCTGAGGATGATCGATTGGACGAAATCGGTCCAGATTACGGCTTCGATGCCTCCGCGCACGGTGTAGAAGGCGGTAATCGCCCCGCCGACGAGAATACACGCGATGACGGGAAGCCCCGAGATCTCGTGGAGGAGCATGGCGACGAGGAACTGGATCATGCTGATGCGGAGGCATTGGGCGACGATGAAGACGCTTGCCGCATAGACGCGGGTCTTGGGGCCGTAGCGCGCTTCGAGGTACTGGAACGCGGACGTGATCTTGCCGCGGCGAAAGAAGGGCACGAAGAAACGCGAGGCGATGAGCACGCCCACCGGCAGCATGAAGCAGAGGAGCAGCCGCAGATAGGCCGTCTTGAAGGCATCGGCGGGATAGGCCACGAAGGTGATCGAGCTGATTGTCGCGCCGAAGAGGGAGACGCCAATCAGCCAGCCGGGATACGAGCGGTTTCCGACGAAATAGCCCTCGGTCGTGCCTGATTTCCGGGTGAAATACACACCCATCAAGGACATGGACCCGAAGTAGACGATTAGGACGATGATATCGAGTACGCGCATGGCAGCCTGCAGGGGGACTCCGGCGGTCGTGGGTTGTCAAGGGGGAAAGGGCAGAGGGGACGTAAAGGACCACGCACAGTGGCAGGCGCCTCGGACGCCCACCGAGTCTTCTTCACATTCCATTCCTGTCTGTGGTTGTCTTCCAACCTCGCCAACAGATCTCACCCTTGCTCGGTCTTGCGGGCGTGACGACGCAGCAGCAACTGTTCGAACTGACTGATGCGCCGGTCAAAGAAGAGCAGCAGTTTCTCGTGCAACTCCTTGTTCGCCGCGGCGATGAGCGATTGATGATTGTGTTCCGAACTGTCGAGGAGCAGCACCTCGTCGAAACCGCGGCCATAGGCGTCGGTGAGCGCGCAACCGGCCTCCTGCGCGATGAGCACCGCGGCCACCATGTCGTAGGGACAGATGCTGAGGACCGTGCCCCGGCCCGCGTTGATGAAATAGTCGCGGACGGCTACGGGGATGTCCCGCATGAAGCGGCTCGCGAAATCGACGCAGCCGTCGAGCTGGTTAGTGAGCAGGCGCGTGAGGCTGTACGACGTGCTGTTACACGAGAAGAACCCGCCCTTCAGGCTGGAAAGGTCGATGAGCCGCGCGGCTGTGGGGAAGATCAGCTCGGCGGGCCGCGCGGGGACGGTCATGGACCAGCACAGCGATTCGAGGTCGGTGTTCTGCGAGAGTCTTGGCTTGCGCACGTGTCCCTGCTCGAAGATGCGCGCGCCGGCGCCGCGTTCCGCGTAGAAGGTCCGGTCTCCAATGATCTCCATGACGCAGGCGTTATCCACGTCGGACATGAGCGGCCGCTCGATAACCCGCGTCGTCGCCACGCTGATGGTGCAGCCCTCGAACCCGCTCTTGGCCGCTCGGGTGCCGTCGATGGGGTCCACGATAAGCAGGTTCTTCGGTTGCACATTCGAGAAGGTCGAGTATCCCGAGTCTTCCGAGTAGTAGGCGACAGGGGCCTTGGCCCGCCGGAGAAAGGTCAGCAGCGCCTTCTCGGCGAGCCGGTCGATCTCGAAAGTCGCATCGCCGCTCGTGGCGGCGCCAACCACCTCGCGACCCTTCACGGCGCGTGCCACCGGCTCGACGGTTTCCTTGATCGCCTGGCACAGTTCGAACAGGAACCGTCGGGACAGCGGTTTCACTTTTGCGAGCGCCTGCGGCGACGGCCGGGCATACGCCTTCTTTGCCGGCACTGCCTTTGTCGGCGCGGGGGCGGGTGTCGGCGCGGGAAGCGTTGCCGGAGGCGGCGGCGCCGGCTTGGGCGCTGCGGCGACAGGCGTCGCGACCTTGGCTTCTTCCGCCTTGGGACGCGGCTTCCTCACCTCAACGCTTGCAGGTTTGGGCTTCGCGGCGGTGGGTTCTTTCGTTGCGGCCCGCTTCTTTGCCTTTGGCGGCGCAGCCACTTTCTTCTTTGGCACAGTCTTCTTCTTTGGCGTGGTCTTCTTCTTTGGCGCGGTCTTCTTCTTTGGCGCGGCCGCGCGCTTGCCGACACCCTTTTTCTTTGTCCGGGCCTTAGCCTTTGCCGCTTTCTTTGTCATGGCTGCCTCGCATGCGGTGCGGGGCGGCGGTCTACGCGATGAGCACGCGGGGCGGCGCTATGAAATCGAGGAACCGTTCCCGCACGCGCGCGTGGGCCGCATCGCCCTTGTGTATGTAGACACGGTATCGCCAGGTTCTGGTAGCCCCTTTTGGGAAGCGCATGTCACCTTTTACGCGCGCTTCCGGGGTGTAATGCTTCCAGGCAAAGCAGTTTGCGGTCATGAGACCGTAGTTTCTTACGTGCCACTGTGTGGGATAGCGCGGGTTCGCTTCGTGGTCCATGACGGCGATACCCACGCGCCGTCCGGCCAGGATGCCGCTGTAATCGCACCAGGGCGACTTTTTACCCCATGTTTCCGCTTCGTTGACGCCTCCGTAAGCGTTTTCGATCTTTCCGCCCCGGTCCGCTGTCATGGCGCTGGCGACGCGAACGGCGAGGAGGCCGCCCTCTTTCGTGTCATGAAACACGACAGGTCCTTGCGTCATCCGAAAGCGGACCTGGAGGTCGAAGAGGCGGACGCCGCCCGGGAGGGCATAGAATCGCATGGCGCGGACTTCCTCGAACTGCTTGCGTTCCCGTCCGTCGCACCAGTCGTTTCGCGCGACTATTTCGCCGAATACAGGGCCGGACGCGAGCCGTTGGAATGCGCGATGGCGCTGATAGCCGTGTCCCGGGTCTTCGCTCCAATTATCGACGCGACCACATTCGCCGTATGCGACCCAGATGGACTTGTGATGCGGATGATCGCGGTCGTCATCTGGGACACAGTCCTCGATAGGCCATGCGCGCGTCAGCGGGGTCTCATAGGGACCGATCACCGGATATAGGAAAGGTCTAACCCACTGTGCGCCGTAGTGATACGAAGTGAATAGCTTGCCGCCTACGGCGATGTCGATGGCATGGTCGCTCACCCGTTCCGCCAATGCCACGCCGGGCGCGTCACCTGAAACGTCAGCGCGACTCGCTTCGAGCAAGTGCGTATCCCCGGGCTGGAGTCCCGTGATAATCCACGTAAGGAGGGTCTGCTTGCCTGCGCGTGACACTTGACAGGGAATGGTCCTACCGTCGCGTTTGTCGCGCAGGACTACGTTTGGACACTCTTCATAAGTT
This sequence comes from Candidatus Hydrogenedentota bacterium, assembly GCA_029556545.1. GTDB lineage: Bacteria > Hydrogenedentota > Hydrogenedentia > Hydrogenedentales > JAGMZX01 > JAGMZX01. The sequence continues at coordinate 85,050 of JAKQEQ010000167.1, read as the reverse complement.
ATCGGAAGCGAGATACTTACAGGACAACAAGAACGAGTGTGCGCCCCGGCCTCGACGCGAATTTTCCACGCTAACGCCAACTGTATACTCCCTCCGCTGGAGTGCATCGCGCTGTTACCGGCACACGATCATCCCCACTTTGATTTCCGGCTTGGATCTTGCGGTTCCGTCTCACATCGGCCACAGGGACGCTAAGTTCCGAGCGGGCTCAATCTTAGCACCTTGAGGGGCAATTTGTCCAGACCCCTCTTTCGTCTATTTTTCATTTGTTGTCCTTGCGCCGGAACGTCCGTGTTGGTAGACAGATAAACCCAGTGGCGATAAAGAGTTACAGGATGCAAGCGCTGTGGGCGGGACCTGTCGGGCGGTGAGGAAGCCATCGACGCACAGCAATGCACGACAGTGGGGACGGGATCGATGGCGACGTTTTCATGTAAGGTCGCGAACGTAAAGCACGGAAAACGGCCTGGAGGACTGGAGAGTCGGCGGGTCCATGGGGCTTCGGGCGATTCTTGCGTTGCCTCGCGCCAAAGGAATATCCTCTGGTCGCGGGTTGCCGCCTCACGTCATTTTCGTACTTCTGAAGCCTAGGCGCACGTGCGCAGCAGGGCGCGGACTTCGTCTTCCAGTTCCAGCAGCCGCAAGGGTTTAGCCAGGACCTTCATGTCCCGTGTCCAACTTGGTGTCTCTTCCGTTTCAGGCAGTCCGGAGACAATCAGGATAACCGTGCCAGGCGAGATTTTCCGAATGGCCCTAATGGCCTCGTTTCCGGACAAGCGCGGCATTACCAAGTCCATTGTGACGAGGTCGTAGTGGCGCGCGCGGCACATGTCCACCGCGGTCTGGCCATCTTCAGCGGTGTCGACATCAAAACCGCGGATCGAGAGCCATTGCGCAATGGCGCTGCGAATGTTAGGTTCGTCATCAACCACCAAGATACTGTGCATGTTGCGTCCCGTCATACTCTGGGCGCCGGGCTGCCCAAACCAAGAGTAACTGGCGGCATTATACCAGGTTTTCGGGGAAATTGGAAGACGCGGCATGTCGGATACCGGATTTTTCATCCCATTGACGCTTTGATTGGCATACCGAGGCGGGGTTCGGTGGTCGGCAATTTTTGCCATCGTCTTGCGGGAGTATTCAACAGATTCAATGACCCGCTGTGCCGCCTGCTCGGTCCCAGAGGCGGCGTTTTTCCTCGAGGGCGGCTTCCGCTTCCGCGATTTCGCGGACGAGGCGTTTTCCCTCGGCGCACTGTTCGGCCAAGGGGGGCAGGCGTTTTGCGGCGCCGAGCGCGACGCGTCCGAGGCGGCACAAGGCATCCTTGTACGAGGCCCGCGCCGCCTCGGCCTGTTTCTCCGCATGGGCACAGCCGGCTTGGATGGCGATGATGTCCTGTTTCAGCATGGCCCGTTCTTTTCGCCACGCATGCTCCGCCGCCTGTAGGCGCGAGCCATCCTTGCCGCGGGCGGCGATGGCGGTTTCGAGTTGGCGCCCTGCGGCGGCGAGGGATTTCGCGGCGCCGGCGCGGGCCTCCTCGAATCGGTGGATGGGGCTGTCCGTGCGCGAGGCAATACCGGTGCCCGCCTTGAGGGCCGCGCGAATACCTTCGTCGGCCGCGGCAATCTCGGCTGTTATGGCGGCGATCTTCTCTTGGGCGTCGTTGACGGCGGCTTCCAGGGGCGTCACGGCCTCTCTGAGCTTATCGATACGGCTCCTTCTTGCGGCTTTCTTTTGCTGATATCCTTCGTGCGCCTGCCGGAGAAGGTCGCGCCGATCCTTCAACTGCCGCTCGGCATGCTCGAGACCCGCGCGCGCCTCGCGCACCGCGGCGGTCTCGGGCCAGTCCGACGCCCCGTCCAGGGCCTCGGCCTTGGTTGCAAGGGAGAGACACAAATCGTCCAACTGTTTGCGGAGGGCGTCCCTGCTCGCACTCAGGCGCCGCATGGCCTGGGCCACTACGGCTCCGCTTGTCCCGCTGCCGGACGGGGTCTGAAGCGGCTCGCGCGATTCACCTTGCGGCGTGCCGGGATCCGGCAGAATGGCGGGGGTTGCGGTGGCGAGGGCGGGGGCGTCGGCGCCGACGGCGACGCGTTGATGAATCCGTCGCAACATGTACTCGGCGGGGCCATAGCCGCGGCGTCGCGCCTCGCGCATGGAGAGCCGGCTCTGGTCAAGATTGCCCAGTTTGTAGTAACAATACCCTATGCCGTACCACGCCTTGGCGTAGGTGTCGTCCTGGGCAAGCACGGTCCGGTACACCTCCGCCGCCTCGGCATAGCGCTTGTCGACTACCAGTCGTTCCGCGCGCTCGCGTTCCGACCGCAGTTCATCTCGCGTCATACGCGGTCCTCGTTCCACTGCCCGGGGGCCGAAGTCGGCCCCCTATAAGAAGATACCGCGTTTTTCGCCGTACGTCAACAGCGCGCGGTTCAGGAAGAAGGGGATTGTGGGCTGTTCCACGAGGCGGTTACGCCGTCGATGGCCAGTATGAAGTCCGGGCCGTAGGCCTTGGCGGGCGTCTGGAAACCGGGGGGCGCGTCGCCCGCCAGCACCTTTTCGGCAATGGCGAGGGTCGTCAGCGCCGTGAGCGTGTAGCCGTCCGGGGTACGCAGGCGGGCCTCGGCGCGGCCGCCCGAGTCGTTGGTGGCTTCGCCCCAGAGCAAGCAATAGGAGCGGGCACGGTCGGCATCTGTCGGCCCGGGGGCGGCGTCGTCGATGCGGCGTTTGAGGTAGCGATTTACGGGTCTGCTGCCGAGGAGCCAGCCGAAGTGGCGGGCGGCGCGGATCATGATGCGGGCTCTGCGGGGCGCGGCCATGTAGACCTCGATGTTGGGGATGCCGGTGCTATGGTAGGCGGTGGAGACGTCGCCCCAGGGGATGGTGATTGCGCCGCGGGGAGGCCCTTCTCCAAAGTCGATGGTGCGCTGCTTCCAGCCCAGGGGTTTGCGCGTGAGCGCGCCGGCCTCGCGCACCCAAAGGCCCTTGTGGAGGTTCTCGACGATGGTGGTTGCCGTGCCGTGGGAGGGCCGCCCGTTCGAGTGGAACGCGAGGACAAGGCGCGTTGCGGCGGGCACCTGTCGCTTCAGGTGCAGTGCGAGGCAGTCGCTGGGCACGACGTCGAAGCCGGCGCCGGGCAGTAGCATGACGCCGGCCTCGCGTGCGCGGGTGTCCATGGCGGCGAGCGCTTCGAAGACCTCGATTTCGCCGGTGATGTCGAGGTAGTGCGTCCCGGCTCGGAGGCAGCCCTTCGCCATGGCGCGGGCCGTGCGCGAGAAGGGCCCGGCACAGTGCGCGACGACGCTCATGCCGTCCAGGCCGCGGGCTACGGCGTCCGGGTCGTCAAGGGCGAAGGCGCGGTATTCGAGGCCCGATTCTCGGGCCTGATCGCGGAGCGCGGCCTCGTTGCGTCCGGCGAGTACGGGCCGGAGCCCACGCTCGATTGCATAGCGCACCACGAGGCGTCCGGTGTAGCCGTAGGAACCATAGATGAGGCACGGGGTATTCATAGGGTTATTCCTGGAACACGCTCCTGTATTTGATCCATTCCGCGGACTCGTTACAAGGACGTTGGCGGCCCGCGGGAGCGCCTGCTATTATACGCGCCAACGAGGTATACCCGCCGTTATGACTGAGATCGCAAAGAAGAACGAGGATACCGGAGATCTTGCGCCCGATGCCACCGTGATCGCAGGCTTCGCTTCGGGGCAGAGCGTGACCGCCGCCGCGCGGGCGAGTCTGGTGGTGCTTGCAGGCGCGGAGATTGGCCGCGAGATCGAGGTGCATGGCCGGGGCCAGATACTGGGCCGATCGCCGCTGGCGCACGTGACCATCAATGCGCCCTCGGTGTCGCGGCAGCACGTGCGGATCGACCGCGTGGAGGAGGACGCCGTCGTCTTTTTCGAGTTGACGGATCTCGGGAGCAGCAACGGCACGTTGGTCAACGGCGCGCGCGCGGACAAGGTGCGGCTGAAGAACGGCGACCGCATCGGTGTCGGCGAGGTGCTGCTGAAATTCATTCTTCAGGACGAGGTGGACCAGCAGTTTCATCAGGAAGTACATCGGCTTATCCACTACGACCGGTTGACCGGTCTTCTGACGATGGAGTCATTTCGTTCTCATCTTGATCGGCACCTGCAGACGTCGGGGCCGGACCGGCCGTTCAGCCTGGCGATGACCGACTTGGACGGGCTCAAGAAGGTCAACGACACGCACGGCCATCTCGCGGGCCGCATGGTGGTGCAGGAAATGGGCGCCATGATGCGCGCCAGTATCCGGGAAGGCGACCTGGCCGGCCTCTACGGCGGCGACGAGGCCATTGTGTTGTATCCGGCGACGGCGCTTGACGCCGCGTGCGCCGTGGCGGAGCAGTTGCGCCGCACGATCGAGGCGCGGGAGTTCGAGCATCATGGCCGGAGTTTCCGCGTCACTATCAGCCAAGGGCTTGCGGAGTACCCGCGGCATGGGCGGACGGCCCAGGAATTGATCGCGGCCGCGGACCGCGCGCTCTACGCGGCCAAGGCCGCGGGGCGCAATTGTGTTCGCACCGCGGACGAGTGCGAAATGCGAGCTTGACATTCATGTAATCAGGGGGGTACAATAAGCTAAATCCAATCGCCGCTGATGGGTAGCAGGCCGACTCCAGATTGTCGTTCTCTCTACGCAGAATCACCTCTCAGTACGGATACTCACCTGTGTGTTGTTTCCCTCTTGGCCGGTGCGCAGCGGGCAACCCGCGATCCTGACCGAACTCCGGCGGAACGTTAAGGGAAATAAGAATGTCGTTTGAAACTCTGGCTATCGATCCGCGTTGTCTCAAGACGTTGAAGGGACAACGCATCACTGAACCGACGCCCGTGCAGGCGCGGGCGGTGCCTGTGGCGCTCGAAGGGCGCGACCTGGTGGCCGTGGCGCAGACGGGCACGGGCAAGACGCTCGCGTTCGCGCTGCCGTCGCTGTCGCGGCTCGCGGCGGCCCCGCGGGGGCGCAACAGCATGCTGGTGCTGACGCCGACGCGCGAGTTGGCGGTGCAGATTCGCACGGTCATCGAGCCGTTCGGCAACGCGCTCGGGCTGCGCACCGTGTGTCTTTACGGCGGCGTGGGCCTCGGGCCGCAAACGGAGGCGCTGCGGCGCGGCTGTAATATCATCGTGGCGACGCCGGGGCGGCTGCTCGATCACATGGCGCGCGGCGCGGTCTCGTTCCGCGACCTGCGCATTCTCGTGCTTGACGAGGCGGACCGCATGCTCGACATGGGGTTCTTGCCGGACATCCGGCGCATCCTGGCGAAACTGCCGGCGGAACGGCAGACGCTGATGTTCTCGGCGACGTTCCCGCGGGAGATCGCGCGGCTGGCCGCGGATATGCAGCGGAACCCGGCGCGTATCGAGGTGGGCGCCGTGGCGCGGCCGGTCGAGACGGTGCGCCAGAACATTTATACGGTCGCGCAAACAGGGAAGACGCCGCTGCTTTCGACCTTGTTGCGCGGGTCCGACGTGCATTCCGCGCTGGTGTTCCTGCGCACGAAGCATCGGACGGATCGCGTGGCGCGGTCGCTGCACAAGGAAGGTTTCAAGGTGCAGGCGATTCACGGGAACCGATCGCAAAGCCAGCGTCAGCAGGCGCTGGACGGGTTCCGGAAGGGCCGGTACAACGTGCTGGTGGCGACGGACGTCGCGGCGCGGGGCCTGGATATCAAGGGCGTGAGCCACGTGATCAATTACGATGTGCCGAACACTTCCGACGAGTACATTCATCGGATCGGGCGCACGGCGCGGGCGAGCGAGTCGGGCGACGCGATCACGTTTGTTTCGCCGGACGAGTGCGTGGCGTTGGGCAACATCGAGACGGCGTTGGGGATGTGCCTGCCGCGGGTGGAGTGGGAAGGCGCGGTGAACGTCGTGTCGTTGTACCAGACGGCGCGGAAGCCGCAGGGACCGGATCGGCACGGGAATTCGCAGCGGAAGCGGCGGTTGTTCCGGCGGCGGTAGTAGAAACGACTACTGGCTTCGACTTTACCTTCAGGCATTCCCTCTCGCTCTGCGAGAGGGAATGGACGGATCGGACGGATCGGACGGATCGGTCCCTCTCACTCGGGGAGAGCGGAGGCATGGTCTTTGGGCCATCATGGGCCTTCGTTGTAGAGGACGTAGAGGCCGTCTTTGCCTGGGGCGATGATGTCGAGGCGGGCGAGGCCGCGCAGGTCGGCGAGGGCGAAGTGTATGCCGCAGCCGGTGGTTTCGCGCGCTTCGCCGAACGTGATCACCTGCTTCGCGAAGCCTTCGCCGGTCCACTTGAAGTAGTAGATGCCGTAGGGGTCGAAGGCGCCGGGATCGCCGTCGCAGTGGGCGCGGTAGCGCTTGCCCGTCACGAGTTCGCATACGCCGTCGCCGTCGATATCGGCCCAGTGCATGTCGTGATATTGCGAATTGAACGGGTCGATGGGGTGGCGCACCCACTTCCGCTTGCCGTTGCGGATGCGGCGTTGCTCGACCCAATCGAGGCCGTATTCGTGACCGCCGCCGACAATGAGGTCATTCACACCGTCGCCGTTGACGTCCAAGACAAGGATGGGCACGCTCGCGGACGGGAACAGCTTGAACTCAGGATGCCAGGTCCATTTCCCGCGCCAAGGGTCGGCGGGCGCTTCGAGCCAGCCGTGGTTCAGCACGAAATCGACGCGCCCGTTGCCCGCGATGTCGCCCGCGCCGAGGCCGTGGCCTTGGGGGCCATCGAACAGCTTGTGGGCCGTAAACTTGCCCGTGCCCTTGCCGCGTTTGTCCGTCACGAGTTTGTACGCGACCAGCGGGCCGCCCGGCGTGTTCGGTACGATCTCGGGGATTCCGTTGCCGTCGATGTCCCAGGCGCGGGTCGTTTCGATGTTGCCGGTTTCGGCGATGACGTGATCGGGCCATTCTTTGTCAGGGTCGCCAGGGTTCTCGCGCCAGCGCAGCGTGTTGCCCCACCAGCCGCCGGTGATGAAGTCGAGGCGGCCATTGCCGTTGACGTCGAGCGGGATGGTCGAGAAGTCGTCGAAGTATTCGTCATAGGCCGCGACGGGGCCGATCTTGTGTTTCTTCTTGAAATCCGGGCCTTCGTACCACCACGCGCCGGAGACGATATCGAGCGCGCCGTCGCCGTTGACGTTGAACACGGCGGCCGATTCGTAGCGCTCGTCGGCGATCAACACTTTGCGAAATCGTAAGGGCATGGTGCGGCCACTTCTCGATGCGACGGCGGATTATAGCGGGCGCGGGGGGCGGGCGTAAACCGGGTGCGAGCAGGATTACGATTACGATTACGATTACGATTACGAGCACGAGCACGAGCACGAGGACGAGGACGAAGAGGACGAGCGGATGGTGGGAAGTGCGCGATCAGGAGGGCCGTTCGCCGGGGCGGTAGGCGGCGGAGGCGTGCTTGCGGAGGTCGGCTTCGTCGAGGTGGACGGGCTTGGTCTTGCGTTCGACGAAGAGGGGGACCTGGTCCGCGTAGTGGGGCGATTCGGGGCGGGTCGATGCGGCGCCGAAGTTGTGGAGGCTGCGGGAGGAAACGCGGCCTTCGGGGTCCCATTCGACCATGAGGACGTAGCTGTCGCCGGAGTGGCCGTGGAGGGTGCCGTCGGGCCGTTTGTCTCCGTAGACGGCGTACACGGTGTCGGGGCCGCCGCCGAGACCGACGTTCAGGTCGCCGCGGACGAGGCGGTTGATCGTACCCCACGGGACATCGAGCCGCCCGTGGTGCTTGTGGAGGTAGTGGACGGCGTTGCGGAGGCTTTCGACGGGGTCGGGCGGCGTGCCGCCGAGTAGGATCGCGCGCACGACGGGCTCGCCGGTGAGCACGGCGACGGCGGTCCCGACGCTGTCCGGGGCGGCGGTGAAATCCCACTTCTCGAGAAGTGCGACGGCCTCGTTCATGAGCGGGTCGTCATAGGGCGCGCCCGCCGTGAGGCGCACAATCAATTCGCCGACGTGGGACTGTCTGGAGTAGTCCCAATCGAACTTGTAGCGGTAGAAGGCTTCGCGGGTCACCGCTTCGTCCGGGCCGAAGAGTTCATGGAGTCGCACCGCGCGATTGGTCATTTGCTCGGGTATGCCGAGCCAGTCCGGGAATCGCTCGGGCAGGGGATTGCCCTCGCCGAAGGTGGTCTGGAAGGGGTCGGAATTGCAGTTCTGGACGAAGCCGGAAGGCGGGTTCAAGACTTGCGGCAGGTCCTCGAACGGCCAGAACGTCTTCCAGCGCGTATCCGAGGTGTCGCCGGGCAGCGTGCCGGACCAGTCGTAGCCTTCCGCGCGCACGGGGAACAGGGCATTGTACAGGTACCAGATGTTCCCTTCTTGGTCGGCGTAGACGGTGTTCATGGCGAGCGTCGCGCGCATGGCCATGGCGTCGCGGAATTCCTCGAAGGTGGAGGCCCGGTTCATGCGATAGAACTGCTCGACGGCGCGGATTTCGCCGAAGCCCGCGTAGGCGATTGCGAAGACGCCGTTCGGGGTGCGCATGACGGGTCCGTGGACGGACCAGAGCAGTTGGCGCTTTACGGGGAGGGTCAAGCGGCCGAACACCTTCAGCCGCATGCGCGCGTCTTTCTTCTCGAAGTCGCGCCATTGGCCGTCGAAGAGGTATTGATCGCGGTTCTCGGGATTGATCGTGAGTTCGTAGAGATCGCACAGGTCCGGCAAGTTCACCGTGTGCGCCCAGCCGAGATGCCGATTGTGGCCGTGCAACACCACCGGGGTGCCGGGGAAGAGGCCGCCGACGATGTCCCAGCCGTCCTCGCTGTGGAGACGCGCCTCGTACCAGGCCACGGGGCCGGTCCACGGCTGATGCGAGTTGACGGCGAGGCGGGTGTAGCCGTCGGCGGAGCGGCTCGGGGCGACGGCGAAGGCGTTCGAGCCACGCTCGCGCGTGTCGTCGAAGAGGGGCGACCCGGCGCCCGTGTGGCGCGCGTGGGTGCTCACGCCCTGCCGGCGCATTGGCATGAGGGGCCGGAGATGCCGATGGAGCATGTAGAAGAAGGGCATGCGAAAGGCGAAGCCGCCCACGACGTCCCTCCCGGTGACTGGAAACAGGTCGGGGGCCAACACTTCGTGGGTGTGGAGGGCGGCGTAATGGTTCGCGCCGTCGGCGTAAGCGTCGCAGAGGGCGCGGACCTCCTCGCTGAGTTGAGTTTCGTAGCCGGCGTCCACGAATTCGTGAATCTTCATGGCGCGGACGAGGAAGTCCGTGACAAGGCCCTTGAACCCCTGCACCGTGGCGAGTTCTCCGCGCGTGGTCAGGAGCACCTCCTGCATCGTGGCGAAGTCGTCCTCGCAATGCGCGTAGGCAAGGCCGTACGCCACGTCCGGGTCGGTCTTGCCGTAGATATGGGGCACGCCGAATTCGTCGCGGAGGATGGTCACGTCGTACCTGCCCTCGGGGGGGACATAGGCCGCGAGGCGTTCGAGGTCGGGCGGACATGCCGGCAACAGCAGGGCGCAGCAGATTACGGAGAACAGCGAGAGCTTCGGGCGAAACGACGACTGCATGGACCGCCTCCCGTACTGATTGGGGTCATCGGGGGATAGACCAGCGGCGGGCGCGGCGTGTTTCACAAGTAATCACGGCGGCATCGCGGCCTGGTCGGTGTTGACGACTTGAAATGAGGGCTCATTGGCGGACACAGTGTGGCGGGTCCTACTGGGAGCACTTCCTATGAGCGAATCCGACTTGCGCGCGTGTATCTGCGAGGTGGGGCGGCGTCTCTGCGACAAGAATCTTGTCGCGGCGACGGACGGCAACATCAGCGTTCGCCTCGACGACGGGCGTTTCCTCTGCACGCCGAGCGGCGTCAGCAAAGGCGCGATGCGTCCCGAGGACATCCTGATCGCGGACGGCACGGGGAACAAGATCGAGGGGCCGGGCACGGTGACGTCGGAGTTTTTTACGCATTTGGCGGCCTATGAGGAGCGCCTGGACATCCGCAGCGTAGTGCACGCGCACCCGCCGACGGCCATCGCGTTGACGCTGGCGGGCATTTCGATGGAGACGCCGGTTATTCCCGAGGTGGTTGTCGCGTTCGGCGCCATCCCGACCGCGCCCTACGCCACGCCCGGCACGAAGGAAGGCGCGGAAGCGATTCGCGAGTACATTCGGCGAGGCGACGCGGTGTTGTTGTACCGGCATGGGGCGGTGACTGTGGGTCAAGATCCGTGGGACGCGTACTACCGCATGGAAAAGATCGAACACGCCGCGGAGATTGTCTTTCGGGTGTATGTTCTCGGCAAGACGCCGCCGCTCCTGACCGGGCCGCAGGTCGAGCGCCTTATCGCATGTCGCACGGCATACGGCCCCGGCGGCAAGGCGTTTCCTTTGCCGGGCGGCGATACATGAGGAGGACGTTATGACCAAGACCGTTACAAGCCGTTACGATGTCGTCGAGCACCTTCGTACGCCGGAGGAAATGGCGGCGTATCTGGACGCGTGCCTGGATGAGGCGCATGGCGATACGGCGCTTGTCGTCAGGGCCTTGGGCAATATTGCACGCGCCATTGGGATGACACAGGTGGCGCGCGATGCCGGACTTTCCCGTGGGAGTCTTTACAAGGCGTTTTCCGGGGACCGCCACCCCGGCTTCGATACGATTGTCAAGGTGATCGAAGCACTCGGGCTGCGCTTGCGCGTCGAGGCAGCCATGAAGGATTGATAGAGCGCGCGCGTCCCCGCGAGGTTGAGCGTAAGCGGGAACTGCGGGGGGGGCGGAATGCGCGTGGTCGGCGCTTGGCTGGTCCTCGTTTTCCGGCAAGCCGCGCTTAGAGCTGAACACTAACGCCTGTTGATTGCGGCGTCCAGCGCGTCGAGCAATCGGCCTACGTCCGCTTCCTCGATAATCAACGGCGGCATGAAGGTCAACGTGTTACGGCCGCGTCCTGTCTTGCCCACGAGAAAGCCGTCGTCCTTGAGACGTTCGAGCACGGCGTCGCATCGGACGGGGTCCGCCGCGCCGCTCTCGTCCACCACGTCGGCGGCGATCATGAGTCCCTTGCCGCGCACGCGCGTGAGACATGGGCAACGTAGCGCCAGTTGATCGAGTCCGTCGCGCAGTATGGCGCCTAATCGCCGGGCGCGTTCCCCGAGCCGCTCCCGTTCGTGGTATGCGATGGCGGCCAGGGCCGCGGCGCACGCGACAGGATTCGCGCCGAAGGTGGCCGCGCCGGGCCGCGTGTAGGCTTGCGCCACGGCGCTCGTGGCGATCACGGCGGCGACAGGGAATCCGTTGCCGAGCGCCTTGGCCATCGTGACGATATCGGGGACGACATCCCAGTGTTCCGACGCGAACCAACGGCCGGTGCGATTCATAGCAGTCTGCACTTCGTCGAAGATGAGCAGGATGGCGTGGCGGTCGCAGAGTTCGCGCACGCGCCGCCAGTAGCCGTCGGGCGGGACGATGATGCCGCCGTTTCCCTGGATTGGCTCCGCGATGATTGCCGCTATGTTCTCGGGGCCCATTTCGCGGATACAGGCGTCCATTCGAGCGACGCAGGCGTAATCGCACGTGGGGAAGGAGGCGCCGACGGGGCAACAGGCGCAGAACGGATGCGGCGCGAAGCGCACGTCGTCCAGCGGAAAGGCGTCGGTTCGCCACATAGGGAGCCCGGTGGCGCTCATGGCCCATTTGGTCCTGCCGTGCAGGCTGTCCGTCAGTGCGATAACGCCGCGGCGTCCGGTGGCGAGGGTGGCGAGGAGTATGGCGGCCTCGTTGGCTTCCGAGCCGCTGGCGCAGAAGAACGTGCGATCGAGAGAACCCGGCGCGATTGTCGCGAGTCGCTCGGCAAGGCGGAACATCGGTTCGGTGAGGTAGATTGTCGTTGTATGCTGGAGTCGGCGAAGTTGGTTGATGGCCGCGTCGACGATCTCCGGGTTGCCATGGCCCGCGCTCGTCACGGTTACGCCGCTGTAGCAGTCGAGGTAGCGTCTGCCCTCCGAATCGATGAGATACGCGCCTTCGCCCGCGACCATGACGGGGGGACGTTTGTAGAAGTGGTACACGCACGGCACGAGGTAGGCCGCCTTTAAGGCCAGGAGTTCTTCGGCGCTGACGGGAGTATTCATGTCAAGCCTCGCATTACAGCGGCGGTCGACGCGGACCTTGTTATCCGCTGCGCATAGCCGCCGAAATTCCAGGGGCGCGGGGCCGCGGCCATCAAGGTCATCCAATCGTCTTCGGGCGGGGCCACAGGCGTTGCACCGTCGGCCCAGCGGTCCATTGCGTCTCGATATGCGCGCGTCAGCGCGCCGACAAGCGCGGGCGCGTACCATTGCGCCTCGATGCGGAGGGAGGCCGGGCCGATACGCAGAAATGTATCGAGTGCGGGAAGTATCGCTACATCGAGGGCGGTCAGGACATGGTTCCGGCAGAACTGGTCCGCGATGATGTGGCGCACTTCGCCCGTCCGGTCGCGGAGTGCGAACCGGGCGTGTTTACAGGGTCCTCGGCACACGTCCTTGCCGCCCGAGCGGGAGAGATGCGTGGCGATCATGCAGTGATCGATCAACATGGCTGCGACGGGGCCGTGCGCGATGAGTTCCAACGGCACGGCTGCCTCGCGGGCCATGGCGGCGACGTCCTCGAGTCCGGCTTCCAGCCCCGGAGTCACGATGGCCGCGCCCAAGGCGTGCAGTGTTTCGATTGCGGGTCCGTTGAACGCGTTGAAACCGTAGTCGGCCACGATAATCGCGTGCGGCAAGTCCTCCCGGGCTCGTTTCAGCGCGCCCAAGTGGTGAACAAGCACGTAGCGGACCTCCTTTTCCGGGCAGAGAGCGAGTAAAGCGCGCCACGCCGGACGCGCGCCCGTGGCGGTTACGCGGGGTGTACGGACGCCGAGGGCCGCGCCGCGCCGCACGATCCGCGTTGCCGCATCGCGAAACGACGAGGGGGTCCAGTGCGCCTCTTCGTATTGCGAGGTCTCCGCGGCCAGATAAACGCGGTCCGCTCCGGCGTCCAGTGCGGCGTCCGCGGCGGCGAGTGAACTGACGCTGACCGCGAGGGCGGGCGCGGCGCGCGAGACGTTTGTGTCCGCGCTTGCGGGTTCGGGAGGGGTCAGACGGGCGATGTCGAGGGGGGCCTCGCGGGCGCCGTTGGAGAGCATGAGCGGCTCCCGCTTTCCGGAGACGTCGAAGAATCCGGCGTGTGAGGGGGCGCCGGTGCAGGCGAGACAGGAGAGTTCGCGCACGCGATCGCGGAAGAGACGTTCGAGCAGGTCCGACGTGGCAGTCCACGCGCCCGGCATGTCGTAATACCCGTCGAGGGCCTCACGGTAGATTCGCACCACATGCGCGAGATACTTGGCGTCACGCATTCGGCCTTCGATTTTGAGTGCCCAAATGCCCGCTTCGACCAGTTCCGGGATATTGCGCAGCAGCGCGAGATCGCGCAGGGCCATGAGGTGTCCTTCGCGCAACGGCCCCGCGGACACCCCGTCGCGCAGGTTGACCAGTTCGTATTCCCAGCGGCACGGCTTCATACACTCGCCGCGATTTGCACTCTTGCCGAAGACCAGTCCGCTCATCGCGCACTGGCCGGATTGGGCGACGCACATATCGCCGTGAAGAAAATACTCGACGGCCAATCCACTGCGTTCGCTGAGGAGGCCAGCCTCGCGGATGCTGATGTCGCGGGAGGTCACGACGCGCGCCACGCCGAGGTCGCGGAGCACAAGCGCCTGATCGATATCGTGGACGTTCATCATGGTGCTTGCGTGCAACTCAGTGTGCAGCCCCAGTTCTCCCGCGATGCGCAGTGTCGCCAGATCGCAGACGATGACGCCATCCATGCCTAGCGTGTCGAGGAAACCGAGGAACTCGCGCGCACCCGCCACTTCATGTTGGCCGAGCAGGACGTTTACCGTGACGTAAACCCGCTTATCGCGTTGATGTACGGTCTCGACGGCGCGGCGCAGCGCGTTATCATCAAAATGGAAATCGGTGCGGTGCGCGCGCATCTGGAATCGCTTGCCGCTGATGTACACGGCGTCCGCACCGGCTTCGAGGACGGCATCGAGCGCGTCGGCGCGTCCCGCAGGGGCCAGGAGTTCGGTCCGGCGGCGCAACAGCCGGATGGTGTCAGCGGGATTCAGGGAGGAAGTCTCCGCTTGCGTTCGTGCGGGTTCGTGCGTATTCATGAATGGTTGCCTTATTCGTGATCGCGCGCCTTCTCGCATTCGAGCGAGGCGCGGATGCGGAGATAGGAATCGTAGCGGATCTTGGGAATGCGATCTTGGGCGACGGCGTCGCGGACGGCGCAGTCGGGCTCGTGGGTGTGGGTGCAATTTCTGAAGTGACACCCGGAAGACGCCTCGGCCAGTTCGGGGAAGTAGTAACTCACTTCCGCGGGGGACACGCGCCAGAGGCCGAGGGCGCGGATGCCGGGGGTGTCGATGATGCGGATATCGCCCGCCAACTCGAAGAGGCGCGCCGCCGTGGTGCGGTGTTTGCCTCGCCCGGTGGTCGCGCTGACTTCGTCGGTGAGCAGGCGGAGGTTCGGGTCCATGACGTTCAGCAAGGACGACTTGCCGACACCGCTGTGGCCGGAGAGGACGGCGGTCTTTCCGCGCAGCGCGTCGCGGAGGTCCTCGATGCCTTGGCCCGTGACGCAACTGGTGGGGAATACGCGGACGCCGAGGTTTTGATAGGCGTCGATTTCGGGGAGGAGGGGGGCGGTCCCCACGAGGTCCATCTTGTTGACGCAGAGGAGAGGCTCGACGCCGCAGACCTGCGCGGCGATGAGGTAGCGGTCCACGAGGCCGGGGCGGAAGGGCGGTTGCGCGACGGACGCGACGACGATGAGGATGTCGACGTTGGCGGCGAAGACCTGCTCGCGCACGCGGGAGTAGCCGGGCGCGGGCCGGCACAGGCGCGTCCTGCGCGGCGCGACGCCGCGGACGAACCAATCCTCGCCGTCGGACTCGACGAGCACGCGGTCGCCCGGCGCGAGCAGGGTCGTATCCTGCTCGACGAGGCGCTCGTCGATCTTGCAGAGCCGTTCCGTTCCGTCGTGTTGGACGAAGGCCCATTTCTTCGCGTGCGCGATCACGACGGCGTTCGGCTCGAAGGCGGTGGGGAGCGGCGCCTGGGGCGCGGCGTCGGACACATTCGCGACGGCGCGACGGTGCCTCACGCGGTCGTGCGTGAAGGCGAACTCGTGTTTGTCGCGCCAATCGCGCGTACGCACGTCCTGCCGTTTTTTTTTCTTCTTTGCCATTATTGCGTCAACGAAAGCCCCAGACCAGCGTGGCCTCGCGGACCATGCTAATCCTTTTCCCGCGTAGAAACACGTCTTCCCGGAGGCGCGCGAGCCCCTTGGCGAATTCGTCCTCGGGCAGGAGCGCGTAGGTCGAGATGAAATGGTCCGCGATTTTCTCGATGTATTCCGCGTCAATGATGCGCGGCGGCGACGTGCTGTCTTCCGAGGCGACGTCGCGGAAACCGGCGGCGCGCATGGCGGCCTCGACCTCGGGGATCGGTTGGAAGCGTGCGGCGTCAATTACGGCGAGACTCGGGAAGTAGGCATTCATGACGTGGCCGTGAATAAAGGCTTGCGATACGGTGACAAATGCCGCGCAGCCGCAGGCGAGCACGCGGGCGCATTCGGAGAGGAACGGCCCCAGGTCGCGCACGTGGTGCAGCACGTAGCTGGCGAAGAGGAAATTGAAAGCGCCATCTTGGAACGGCAGCGCCGGCGCCGCGCCGCGGACCCAGCGGACGGGCAAGCCCTTGGCGCGGCCCGCTTCGAGCATGTTGGCGGAAGGTTCGAGCGCGGTCAGGGCGCACGGGTGCGCCTGAAGGAAGAGGACGGTTTCGTTTCCGGTGCCGGCGCCGACTTCGAGCACGCGCGTCGCGCCGCATCCGTCGGCCAGCGCGGTCAAGCGGGGGAAGTACGGTCCGCCGCCGGACCGGTGGCGATCGTAGCGCGCCGCGACGCGGTCGTAGTCGAATCCGGACACTGTGCTCACCAAAGAGAATGGACGCTATGGACGAAATGGACGTGATGGACGAGTTCGACTCGAGCATGTGGCACACCGCCCATGTGATCAATCGCGTTCGTGGCTGACGCGCTTCCCGATGTATTCCGCCGCTTCGTCCATCGGGATGCGCACCTGCTCGAGCGTATCCCGATCCCGCACGGTAATCGTGCCGTCTTCCTTCGTCTGGTAGTCCACGCAGATGCAGAAAGGCGTGCCGGCTTCGTCCATGCGGCGGTAACGTCGCCCGATGGCGCCCGACTGATCGTAGAACGTGATGAACTTGCGGCGGAGCCTGCGTTCGAGGTCCTGCGCGATTTCGGCGAGGCCGTCCTTCTTCACGAGGGGAAACACGCCGGCTTTTATCGGGGCGATACGCGGATGGAACCGCATGACGACGCGCTTTTCGCCCTCGATCACGTCTTCGGCATAGGCGTCGCAGAGGACGGCGAGGGCGGTTCGGTCCACGCCGGCGGACGGTTCGATGACCGTCGGGATGAAGCGTTCGTTCTTCTCGGGGTCGAAGAAACGGAGGTCCTTCCCCGAATGTTTGGTGTGCTGGGTCAGGTCATAGGTGCCGCGATTGGCCAATCCTTGCAACTCGCCCCAGCCGAAGGGGAACTCGTACTCGACGTCCGTTGTGCGCTTCGAGTAGTGGGCGAGCGCCTCCTTCGGGTGCTCGAACCAGCGGAGCTTGCTTTCGCTCAGGCCGATATCGAGGAACCAGCGCCAGATGTCCTGCTGCCATTGATCGAAGACCCGTTCTTCGTCCGCCTCGCGGCAAAAGTACTCGATTTCCATCTGCTCGAATTCGCGGCTGCGGAAAATGAAATTGCGCGGGTTGACTTCGTTGCGGAAACTCTTGCCCACTTGCGCGATGCCGAAGGGAATCTTGACGCGGGAGGAACTGTAGATTTCCTTGAAATCGACGAAGATGGACTGGCACGTCTCGGGGCGGAGGTAGGTCTCGACGGCGGTGTCGTCGCTGACGCCGAGGCGGGTGCGGAGCATGCTGTTGAACGCGCGGGGCTCGGTGAGTTCACCGCCGCAGTCGGGGCAGCGGTCTCCTTCGATATGGTCCGCGCGGAACCGATGCTTGCACTCCTTGCAGTCGACAAGCATGTCGTGGAACGCCTCGACGTGCCCGCTGGCGACCCAGACGTCGGGGTGCATGATGATGCTCGCGTCGAGTCCGACCATGTCGTCGCGCATTTGGACGAAGAAGTACCACCAGTCGTCCTTGAGATTGCGTTTGAGTTCGACGCCGAGCGGCCCGAAGTCCCAGCAGCCGTTTACGCCGCCGTAAATGCCGCTTGATTGAAAGATGAATCCACGTCGTTTGCAGAGGCTGACCAGCTTATCCACGAAGCGCTCCCGTTGGCAGAGATTGAGCAAATAAACCCCCTTCGCGCGCCTATGCCGAAGGGGGATAACAGCCATTATTGTAGGATTTCGGGGCCTCGCGAGTCAAAGCCGCTTGACGCCGAAGCCGCCGCCGACCTCGATGACCGCGCCGGTGGCGTAAGCGAAATAGCCTTCCGCGAGGCCGACGACCGCGCGGCCGACGTCCTCGGGCGTGCCCCAGCGCGGCTGTAACAAGAGTCCCTCCGCAATCAGGGCGTCATACTTCGCGCGGACGGGCGCGGTCATGTCGGTTTCGATGATGCCGGGACGCAGTTCGTAGACGTTGATTCCGTGCTGCGCGAGGCGCACGGCGAAGTTTTGCGCCGCCATACTGAGCCCCGCCTTGCTGATGCAGTATTCGGCGCGGTTCGGGCTCGCGGTGTCCGCCGAGATGCTCGTGATGAAAATAATGCACGGGACGATCGCGCGTCCTTCCTGGACCTGCTCGATCATCTGGACGGCGACGTCCTGCGTGAAGAAGAACGGCCCGCGCAGATTGATGTGCATGAGGCGGTCAAAACTCTCCTCGGTTGTGTCCAGGAGGTCGAGGCGTTCGAGCGGCGCGACACCGGCGTTGTTCACGAGCACGTCGATGGCGCTGAACGCGGCGAGGGCCTCGTCGACCATGCGCGCGTGGTCTTCGCGGTTCGCGATGTCGCCCGCAACGGGGAGGAATTGCGCGCCGAGTTCCTCGACGCGGTCCTTCACCTCATAGAGACCTTCGACGAGGTTGCCGGGGTCGGCCTTTGTGGCCGCGCCGACCACGTTGTAACCGTGCCGCGCCAGTTCGATAGCGACGCCGCGCCCGATGCCGCGACTCGCCCCGGTGACGAATGCCGTTGCCTTGCCCATGGCGTCCCCTCCGCGTGGTGTGGGCACAGCATACCCGGCGCGAGGCCGAAAGCCAAAATGGAGAAACACGGACGGACACGGACGGACACGGACAGGGACGGGCGAACGCATTTCGCGGCGGGCGCGGGGCGGTGCTTGGGTGCGGGCTGAAGCCCGCACTCCGAAGGGAAAATTTCGCCGGGGGGGCGGGGGCGTGCTACATTCTTTCTTCGGAGTGTGCGCCATGATTCGTGCAGAAGCCCTGCGGAAAGTCTTTCATCCCGCGCGCGGCGCGCCGGTCGAGGCCGTGCGCGGGGCGACGTTCGAGGTGCGCGACGGCGAGGTGTTCGGCATTCTCGGGCCGAACGGCGCAGGGAAGACCACGCTGCTGCGCATGCTGGCCACGATCATCACGCCGACCTCGGGCGTATGCCGCATCGATGACATTCGGGCGGACGAGGTCCCGGAGGAGATGCGCAGGCGCATCGGGTTTCTCTCGGGCAACACGAAATTGTACGGACGCCTCACGGGCCGCGAGGTGCTCCGCTATTTCGGACGGCTTCATGGACTGAGCGACGCTTACATCGCGGAGCGCACGGCGGCGCTGACGGATTTGATGGAGATGGCCGAGTTTCTCGACCGGCGCTGCGACTCGCTCTCGACCGGACAGGCGCAGCGCGTGTCGATTGCGCGCTGTCTGCTTCACGAGCCGCCCGTGCTGATCCTCGACGAGCCGACGGCCGGACTCGATATTGTGAGCAGCCGGGCCATCCTGGAATTCATCGTGCACGCGAAGGAAAGCGGCTGCGCGATCGTGTTTTCGACGCATTACATGACCGAGGCCGAGCGGTTGTGCGATCGGATCGCGTTGATTCATCAGGGCGATATCCTGGCCGTGGGGACGCAGTGCGAACTGTGTGCGATGACGGGGGCGGAGGACCTGCAAGGCGCGTTCTTCGCGCTGATCGGGCGCGACGGGGCCGCCGCATGAACCCGCGCACGATTCGAACCCTGCTCGGCAAGGAACTGCTCGATACCCTGCGCGATAAGCGCACGCTCATCATGATGATTGGCGTGCCGCTGCTGCTGTATCCCGCGCTTACGCTCGTTGGCTTCCAACTCGCGCTGGTGCAGCATCGAAAGCTCGAGAGCACCGTGTCGCGCGTCGCGGTTGTCGAAGCGCGGCCCGGGCCCGTGCGCGATTGGGTCGGCGGCATCCCGCGCGCGGGACTGATCGATTCGGCGACGCCGGACGAGG
This sequence comes from Candidatus Hydrogenedentota bacterium, assembly GCA_029556545.1. Classification (GTDB taxonomy): domain Bacteria; phylum Hydrogenedentota; class Hydrogenedentia; order Hydrogenedentales; family JAGMZX01; genus JAGMZX01. The sequence continues at coordinate 65,559 of JAKQEQ010000167.1, read as the reverse complement.
ACCTTGCCGAGGGTCGGCTCGACGCCGTGGTCGTGGTGCCGGAGGAATTCAACGCGGCGCTAGCGGAACAGCGGACCGCACCGATCGAGGTGCGCTACGATGCGACGGAATTCGCCTCGCGCGACGCGGCGCACCGGATCATCGAGGGACTCCGCGAGGTCGGCGACCGTATCCAGGAGGAGCGCCTGGCGACGCTGCGGGTGGACAAGGCGTATATCACGCCGCTGGACGTCGCGCGGAAGGACACGGCTTCGCCCACCCGGACCACGGGGACGGTGCTCGGGGGTATCCTGCCGTTTTTTGTTATCGTGGCGCTTGCGCTCGGCGCGTTCTATCCCGCCGTCGACCTGACGGCAGGCGAAAAGGAGCGCGGCACTTTCGAGACGCTGCTGGCGACGCCGACCTCGAAACTCGAAATTGTGACGGGCAAGTTCTGCGCGGTCTTCATCCTCGCGATGATCACCGGATTTCTGAACATCGCCAGCATGGGCATGACCTTTGCCGTGATCCTTTCACAATTGCGCCCGATTCTTGAGTCGCGCCTCGACATACAACTCACTTTCCCGCTGCTTCAACTGCCGCTTATGTTCGTGTTGCTGGTGCCGCTTGCGCTGTTTCTCGCCGCGGTCATGATGTCGTTGGCCGTATTGGCGCGCAATTTCAAGGAGGCGCAGAACTTCGTCACGCCGTTCTTCATCGTCATCATGTTTCCCCTCTTCCTTACCGCCATGCCGGGCGTGAAACTTGAAGGGGCGTACGTGTTCGTGCCTATCGCGAACGTGGCGCTTCTTTTCAAGGAGATGCTTGTGGGGAGGGCCGGCATGGACGCGGTGTTTCTCGTATTGGTGAGCACGGCGGTATTCGCCGCGCTGGCCCTGCTGTTGGCTGCATGGCTTTTCCAGCGCGAAGACGTCGTCCTGTCCGAAGAACGTGGTCTGGCGCTCTCGCTGCGGCGGGGCGATGCGACGCCCGCGGACGTCCTGACGCCGGGCGCGGCCGTGGGCCTGTTCGGCTTCCTGATGCTGCTTCTGTTCTATATCGGTGCGACGGTGCAGGCTTGGAGTTTTGTCGCGGGGCTGTTGCTTACCGAGTGGGTTCTGCTCCTGCTGCCGACGCTTGTGGTGCTGCGTCTCTTGCGCGTGCGCATGGCTGGCGCCCTGAACCTGCAGCGGCTTTCGCGGCGCAACGCCTGCGCCGCGATCCTGATCGGCGCGGCGTGGCTGCCCCTGATTGTCGAGGCGACCTTGCTGGTACATCGTGTCTTCCCGGCGCCGGACGAATTCGCCGAGACTTTCGGGCGGATGTTCGCGGAGGGCGTGCGGCAGGCGGGCGCGCCGCTCGTAGTGTTGATCGTGGTGGTGTCGCCCGCGGTGTGCGAGGAAGTCGTGTTTCGCGGCGCGCTGCTGTCCGCCTTTCGGCCGAGACTCGGCAACGCGGCGACCGTTATCGCGGTGGGTCTGCTTTTCGGGGTGCTGCACCTGAACCTCTACCGCTTCGCGCCCACGGCGCTGACGGGTATGGTCCTGACTTACGTGGGGCTGCGCGCGGGGTCGATTTTCGCCCCGATGCTCGTCCACGCGGTATTCAACGGGGCGGCCCTGCTACTCCAGTATGCCGTGTTGCCTGAGGCGCTTCAGTCGGCGCTGGACCCGGAACACCTCCTCGAACACGGGCTCCCGTGGTGGGTGTTGTTCCCCGCGATCGCGTTCTTCGCGTTGGGTGTTGCCTTTCTTGAAGCGCGCGGGAACTCGAATCGCGAATCCTGATCGTAGCCCGGCCGTCAGGTCGCGTTTCAGGGCGCGAACATCTCCTGGAGCGTGAGGAGCGCGCTTTGCAGCGTGGCGGGTGCGATCCTCCCGAGGCGACGCACCAGGCGCTCGCGATCGACGGTCCGAATCTGATCGAGCACGACATAACCCGACTGTCCCTGAAACCGGCAGGGAACACGGAAGGGGTAGGCATGTTCTCCCGTCGTCATCGGCGCAACGATAAAGGTCTGGAGATGGGCGTTCAATTCATCGGGCGAGACGACGACACAGGGGCGCGTTTTCCGAATCTCGCCGCCGTGGGTCGGGCCGAGCCCCACAAGGTACACCTCGCCGCGTCGAACCGGCCCGGGCCTCACCATGTCCACTCCTTCTCATCGAAGCGGGTCGGCGTGGGCGTGTCAAGGAGCCCGGCATCTTCCCTTTGCCCGAGGCCGCGCGCGGCCTCGGCCCAACCGGCGCGGGGCGGTCTCGCGGCGGTAATGACGACCGCCCCGTTGCGAATCCGCAGTTCCACCTCTTCGCTCAGGCCGGCCTCATCGATGAGGGGCTTCGGGAGCCGCACGCCGCGGGAATTGCCAATCCGCACCAGTTTCGTCTTCATTATCGATGTCTCCGGTATGTGATCACATTATAATCACTGTTGCTTCTTCCGGCAAGTCGAATTGCACGTGAAGACGTGTCTATCCGCGCGGTAGTATAGATGCAGTTTGTGGTTGCGCCGTGGACTTCGAGGAAGGAGAGTCGCGATGATTGCAGCACTGTTGGCGGTATGGATGACGGGCGCGGCGGAAGCGCCGCCGGTGGCGGGGAACGAAGCGATGCCCATGAAGCTCTGGTATGAGAAGCCGGCGCGGCGTTGGACAGAGGCGCTGCCCATCGGCAACGGGCGGATCGGCGCGATGGTGTTCGGCGGGTTCGGCCATGAGCGCGTGCAAGTCAATGAGGACAGCCTCTGGACGGGTGAGCCGCAGGACGCGGACAATCCGGAATCGCTCGAGGCGCTGCCGGAGGTGCGGCGGCTGCAACTCGAGGGGCGGATGGTCGAGGCGGAGCAACTGACGGCGCGCAAGATGGTCTGCAAGGGCGTGGGATCGCATCGGGGCGACGGTGCGGATCACGCCTACGGTTCGTATCAGACGCTTGGCGATATCTGGTTTGAATTTCCGGGCGTGTCGGGCGAGGCGGCGGCATACCGCCGGGAACTGGACCTGGACACGGCGATAGTCGCCGTCGAGTACGAGGCGGGCGGCGCGCGTTGCCGGCGGGAGGTCTTTTCGAGCGCGCCGGACCAGGTGATCGTGATGCGGTTCACGGCGGACAAGCCGGGCGGTGTGGCGTTTACCGTGCGGCTGAACCGGGACGAGCGGAGCGGATCGACGCCGTGGAAGAACGATTCGGGAATCGAAGCGCCGGACTTCGGCGCGGACGGGCCGCGCTGGGCGGCAGTCGCCGAAGGCGGCGACACGCTGGCGATGAGCGGGCATGTCTGGGGCGATCGCGGCATGGCCTTCACCGCGCTGCTGCGGGTAGTGCATGAGGGCGGGGTGTTGCGCGCGGTCGAGGACGGCATCGAACTCGAGGGGGCCGACGCGGCGACGGTGCTGCTTGCCGCCGCCACGGACTATCGGGGCGAGAACCCGGAGACGACGAGCAAGCGGCAGTTGGACCTCGCGGCGGCGAAGTCTTACGCGGAATTGCGCGCGGCGCATGTGGCCGATTATCAAGCGCTTTATCGCCGGGTGTCGCTGGACCTTGGCGACAGCGGCGCGTCGGGGCTGCCGACGGACGCGCGGCTGCGGGCGCTGCGCCGGGGCGGTGAGGACCCGCATCTCGCGGCGCTCTTCTTCCAGTTCGGGCGCTACCTGCTGATCTCGTCGTCGCGGCCCGGGAGCCTGCCCGCGAATCTCCAGGGCCTGTGGTGCGATCACTTTCACGCGCCTTGGAACGCGGACTATCACAACAACATCAATGACCAGATGAACTACTGGCCGGCGGAAGTGGCGAATCTCGCCGAATGCCATGAGCCGTTTCTGAAACTTATAGCGTCGTGGCGCGAGCCGGGCCGGAAGACGGCGCGGGTTCACTATGGCGCGCGGGGCTGGGTCGCGCACACCATCGGGAACGTTTGGGGCTTTACCTCGCCGGGGGAGGACCCGTCGTGGGGGCAGTTCCACGCGGCGGGCGCGTGGCTGTGCCGCCATTTATGGGAGCACTACGAATTCAGTGGCGACCGCGCCTTTCTCGAATGGGCGTATCCGATCATGAAGGAGAGCGCGGAATTCTACGTTGATTTCCTGATCGAAGAGTCGAAACACGGCTGGCTGGTGACGAGTCCGTCGAATTCGCCGGAGAACGCCTATCGGATGGCCGACGGACAGGTCGCGCGGGTGTGCATGGGGCCGTCAATGGACATGCAGATCATCCATGACCTGTATACGAACTGCGCGCGGGCGAGTGAGATTCTGGGCGTGGACGAGGAGTTCCGGGCGCGGCTGTTGCGGGACCGCGCGCGGCTCGCGCCGCCGCAAATCGGCAGGCACGGCCAGTTGCAGGAGTGGCTGGAGGACTACGACGAGCCGGAGCCAGGCCACCGGCACATGTCGCATCTGTATGCACTGCATCCCGGCGAGGAGATCACCGTGCGGGGCACGCCCGAGTTGGCGCGAGCGGCGCGGGTCACGCTCGAGCGGCGGCTTGCGCACGGCGGCGGGCATACGGGATGGAGTCGTGCGTGGATCATCAACTTTTTCGCGCGGCTCGAAGACGGCGACCGGGCGCATGAGAACGTGGTGGCGCTGCTCGGCAAGTCAACGATGCCCAACCTCTTCGACGATCACCCGCCGTTCCAGATCGACGGAAACTTCGGCGCGACGGCGGGCATCGCCGAGATGCTGATCCAGAGCCACGGCGGGGAGATGCATCTCCTGCCGGCGCTGCCGAAGGCGTGGCCGTCGGGGCGCGTGACGGGCCTGCGCGCGCGCGGGGGATTCGAGGTGGATATTGCGTGGGCCGAGGGGAAGGTCGCCCATGCGGAAGTGCGTGCAAGCCTGGACGGGCGCTGCCGCGTGCGCGGGATGGGGGAACCGCGCGTGTTTCGTGACGGGAAGGAAGTGGCTTGCGATCGCGCGGAAGAAGACGTTTGTGACTTTCCGGTGATTGCGGGGAAGAAGTACAAGTTGGGGCAGTAACACGAACTCGGGCGGCGTGATGCCGGGGCAACGCGATCGGTCACGCTCCCTGCATGAGCTGGTCGATTTCCACCTTGTCCTGCGCCCGGGCAGTCGCGCGTTTGTTTTGAATGAGGTCGTCGCGTCCGATAAAGGAGACCTCGACGGAACCGTACGCGCCGCGAACGCTGTTCCTTTTCGCTTCGGCAAACGCTACCCCGTCGATCTCATTAAGCAGGTTCACGCGACTCGGCTCGACGCCGAAACTCACCACGCTGTCAGTTGTTGAGAAGGCATCCTCGGGAAGGTCCTGCTCCTCGAAGCCGAAGGCGACGAGCGCCGCGCGCAGACGCGCGACGTTTGCGGGAGACGGGTCAAAGAAGATATCGATATCCTTGGTGAATCGGGGGTATCCGTGGAAGGCCACGGCGTAGCCGCCCACGATCACGTAGTCAACGCCGTGTTTTTCGAGTAATCGAAACAACTCTTCGAAGTCGGGATGGGTATTCATAGAGAAACTTTCCCGCCTCGATTCGCAGTCTCTCGACGGCGTCGAGACGCTCTTCCGGCGTGCAGCGCCGCCAGAAGTCGCGGTCCCGGCGGGCCTGTTCCGCGTGGGTCGTGATCGTCAATTTCCACTTCATGAGCCCAGTCTACCCGGAGCACGGCGGCGGCGCAAGATGCCCGTGCCACGATGCGTGCGCGACGGAAGGCGGGCCGGTTCTGTATAGTGTGCGCCGGAAGGAAGCAGTAACCCTCTGAAGGAGGCGAACCATGAGCACATATGGATTACTCGCGCTGCTTGCGGTCTTGATGGCGGCGGGCGCGGCGGGCGCGGCGGGCGCGGCGGAGCCGCCCGCGCCGTATGGTCCGGTGCCGACGCCGGAGCAACTGGCGTGGCAGGAGATGGAATTCGGCATGTTCTGCCATTTCGGTATTAACACGTTCTATGACCAGGAGTGGGGAAACGGGACGGAGGACCCGGCGCGGTTCGCCCCGACGGATTTCGACGCGCGGCAGTGGGTGCGGGTCGCGAAGGAGTGCGGGGTCCGGTATCTCGTGGTGACGGCGAAGCATCATGACGGGTTCTGCCTGTTCCCGAGCGCGCACACGGATCACAGCGTGAAGGCGAGCCCCTGGCGCGACGGGAAAGGCGACGTGGTCAAGGAGGTGGTGGACGCCTGCCGTGAGGCGGGCCTGATGTTCGGCTTCTATCTGTCGCCGTGGGAGCGGCACGAACCGAAGTACAACGATCCGCCTGTGTATGACGAGTACTTCAAGAGCCAACTGCGCGAACTGTTGACCAATTATGGTCCGGTGGGAGAGGTCTGGTTCGACGGCGCGGGCAGCGAGGGGCACGTCTACGATTGGGCGGGGTATTACGCGTTGATCCGCGAACTCCAACCCAAGGCGCTCATCGCGATTTGCGGGCCGGATATCCGTTGGGTCGGCAACGAGGACGGCTACGCGCCGGAGACGCATTGGAACGTGGTCGGAGAGGGCGACGACAGGCGGTGGCATCCGGCGGAATGCGACGTGCCGATCCGGCGGGGCCAATGGTTCTTCCATACCGACGGCGAGAAGAACCTGAAGTCTCTTGATGATCTGCTTGATATCTATTACGGGTCCGTGGGGCGTGGCGCGGTGTTGTTGCTGAACGTGACGCCGGATCGGCGGGGACAACTGCCGGAGGCGGACAGCGCCCGGTTGCGCGAGCTGTGGCGGGTCGTGTCGCGGGACTTCGAGACCAATTTGGCGCATGGCAAGCCGTGCAGCGCCACGAACGTGCGCGGCAACGATCCCGCGTTCGGTCCGGAGAAGGCGCTGGACGGCGACAAGACGACGTACTGGGCGACCGACGACGGCGTGGTGAAGGGGCAGCTTGAGGTCGATTTCGGCGAACCGGTCACGTTCGACCGCGCGATGATTCAGGAGCACATCGCCCTCGGGCAGCGCGTCGAGCGCTACGCCATCCAGGTGTGGGACGGGGAACGCTGGCGCGGTGTCGCGCACGGGACCACCATCGGCTACAAGCGGCTGGAGCGTTTTCCGCCGGTTACGGCCACGAAGGCGCGACTGGTGATCCGTCAGGCGCCGGCCTGCCCGACCATTTCGAGTTTCGGGGTTTTTCGGAGCCGGTGAAGCGCGCGGGGTCAGGGTAGTAGTCTTGACGGGGTTTGCGCGGGTCGGGTAGACTATTCAATCAATCGATTGATTGATGTTGGTCCGACGCGCGGCACGGGCCGAAAACAAGGGAGTATGCGGTTGATGCGGATTCCGGAGAAGGGACTTAGTAGAGAGGAAATCGTACGCACGCTCGAGGCGTACAAGGCGCAGGACCTCCCGTGGCAATCGGGCCGGGTGATGGCGTATGTGTATGATCCCGGGAAAGAGGCGCTCGACACGGCGAAGCAGGCGTACATGATGTACCTGTCGGAGAGCGCCCTGGACCCGACGACGTTCCCGAGCGTGATGCGCCTGGAGAAGGAAGTCGTGCGGATGGTCATCGACCTGCTTCGCGGGGACGATCAGGTGGTCGGCAACATGACCTCCGGGGGCACCGAGAGCATCCTCCTCGCGATGAAGACGGCGCGCGACCACGCCCGCGTAACGAGGCCCGGGATCAAGGCGCCGGAGATGATCCTGGCGCGCACGGCCCATCCCGCGTTTCACAAGGCGTGCGCGTACTTCGACATCAAACCGGTTGTCGTCGACTTTGATCCGGAGTCGTTCCGGGCGGACGTGGAGGCGATGCGGCGCGCGATCACGGAGAACACGATCGTGATCGTCGGTTCCGCGCCGGGCTACGCGCAGGGGGTGGTGGACCCGATCCCGGAGATTGCGGCGCTGGCGCAAGAGCATGGCCTGTGGTGCCACGTGGACGCCTGCGTCGGCGGCATTCATCTGTCATTCATGCGCAAGCTCGGTTACGACGTGCCGCCCTTCGATTGGACGGTCCCCGGCGTCACGTCGATGTCGGCGGACATGCACAAGTACGGGTACGCGCCGAAGAACGCCTCGATCGTGATGTATCGCGAGAAGGCGCTGCGGCGGCATCAGATTTTTTCGTGCCTCCAGACGACGACATATGCGCTGATCAATCCGACCATCCTGAGCACGAAATCCGGCGCGCCCATGGCCGGTTCTTGGGCGACGCTGGCGTGCCTGGGCGAGGAGGGCTACTTCAAGATCGTGCGCGAGGTGCAGGACGCCACGGCGCGTCTGGTCGAGGGCGTCAATGCGATTCCGGGCCTGCGCGTGCTGGGCAAGCCCGACATGTGCATGTTTTCGTTCACCTCGGAAGAGATCAACCTGTTCCAACTCGCGGAAGAGGCGAAACGGCGCGGCTGGTACGTGCAGCCCCAGTTTTCGACGCCGATTTCCCCGTACAACCTTCATATCACCATGAACCAGTCGTCCTTGTCGTGCGTCGAGGCGTTTCTCGCGGACTTGCGGGCGGCGGTCGAGGCCGTGCGCGCAAGCGACACGCAAATCGACATCGAGGCGGTGCGCGCGCAACTCAACGCGCTGCTCGAAGCAGACCCCGCGGGCGCCCGCGATCAAATACTCGCGCTTGGCGGCGTTAGCGGGACCGATCTGCCGGATTCGATGGTGATGATCAACTGCGTGCTCGAATGCCTGCCCGACCACGTCGCGGAGGACCTCCTCGCGGAATACATGAACGAGCTGTTCGCCTGATGGTTCGATGGCGGCGCGGAAGGGCTCGCGCCGTGCCGAACAAGGAACCACCACGAATCACACGAATTACACGAATAGGCTTGTCAGGCCGGGACCGACCTCCCATTCCCTGGAACTGGTGTTCGACAGTCAGTATGCGCGGGGCTCGAAGGAGAGGATGGGGGCGGCGGCGAGCACGTAGTCGTCGTCATCGTAGAAGACGGCCCACTGGCCGGGGGTGACGGAGCGCTGGGGCGCGTCGAGCGCGACGCGCGCGCCGACGCGGCTGCCGGGAACGGCGAGGGGCGTTACGGTCGCGGGGACGGCGTCATGGCGGGAGCGAATCTGGGTGCGGCAGGCAAAGGGCGTGTCGCGGGGGGGGATGCCGCCCCAGCAGAGGCGGCCCGTCTCGAAGCGCGCGCAATAGGTCGCCTCCTCCGGCCCGACGATGACGGCGTTGCGCTTCGCGTCGAGTTCCACGACGTAATACGGGTGTTCGGCGGCAATCCCGAGTCCGCGCCGCTGGCCGACGGTGTAGTGGGTAAGACCCTTGTGTTGGCCGAGGACGCGCCCGTCGGTGGCGAGGATGGGTCCGGGTGTCGCGGCGACGCGGCGCGTTTCGAGGAAGCGCGCGTAATCGCGGTCGGACACGAAGCAGAGTTCCTGGCTCTCGCGCTTGCGGGCGACGCGGAAATCGAAGCGCGCGGCCCGCGCGCGCACGTCCTCCTTGGTCATGGCGCCGAGGGGAAAGACGGCGCGGCGGAGTTGGGCCTGCGTGAGGGGGGCGAGCACGTAGCTTTGGTCCTTTGGGCGGTGGACGGCGCGCCGGAGGGCCCATCGCGCGCCGCGTCGTTCGAGGCGGGCGTAGTGTCCCATGGCGACGTAGGCGGCCCCGAGTTCGTTCGCGCGCTGATAGAGCGCGCCGAACTTGATCATGCGGTTGCAGCGGACGCAGGGGTTCGGGGTGCGGCCGGCGGCGTATTCCGCGGCGAAGTAGTCGATGATGTCGCGGTCGAAGCGGTCCACGGCGTGGAGCACTTCGTGGGGGATGCCCAGGGCGTCGCAGACGCGGCGCGCGTCGTCCGCGGCCTCGATGCCGCAGCAGGGCTCGAAGACGGATTTCTCGCCGGGCTCGGGCACGAGGCGCAGCGTCAGGCCGATGCACTCGCAGCCCTGATCGACGAGCAGCGACGCCGCGACGGCGCTGTCGACCCCGCCGCTCATGGCGACGAGGACTTTCGCGTCCTTGGGAGGCAGCATGGGAATCGCGCCGTTCGGGACGGCGATCAGGCCTGGGGCCGGGGCTGCGCGGGCAAGGGCTGTTGCTGGGGGACCTGCTGCTGCTGCGGGGCCGCGGCGGGCGGCGCGGTCTGGAGACCGGCCGGCAGCGGGGGCTTGATCTGCCCCGGCGGCTTCATCTGGCACTTGCCCTCGAACATGACGCCCTCGGCGATGCTGACGCGCGGCGCGGTGATGTCGCCCATGACCTTGCCGCTCGCCGTTATTTCGAGGCGGTCATGCGCGTAGACGTTCCCATGCACCTCGCCGCTGATGATGACCTGCCCCGCGATGAGGTCCGCCTTCACGCGTCCGGTCTCGTGAACCACGATCGAGTCGTCGCTCTCGACGCGCCCGGCCACGTTGCCTTCGATGCGGATGGTGCCTTCGGACTTGATCTCGCCGGTCACGGTGGTGCCGGGACCGACGATGCTCACCACCTTGTTCTCGTTGTACGCCTTCTTCCGTGAATCCAGCATGTGTTTCTATCTACCCAGGTACTGCGCCGCGTTCACCGGCTTCCCGTTTCTGCGCACCTCGTAATGGAGGTGCGGCCCGGTAGTCCGGCCCGTGGTGCCCACGGTCCCGACCACTTCGGACCGTTGCACCAATTGGCCTGCCTTGACAAGGCAGCGGCTCAAGTGCGCATACCACGTCTCGAGCCCGTTGCCGTGGTCGAGTTTCACACAATATCCATAATACCCGTCGTAACCCGCCTCCAACACCTTACCCTTCGCCGCCGCCACCACGCGCACCCCCGGCTTCGCGGCAATGTCCACGCCGTCGTGGTGCCGCACGCGCCGGCTGAACGGGTCCTTGCGGTAGCCGAAGCCGGAAGTGAGCTGCCCGGCGCCGCCCGCCACCGGCCACACCGACGGAACCCGCTCGATACGGTCCCGCTCCATTTCCATATCCTGGAGCAATTCCCGCAGGCTGCCGGTGCGCAGTTCGATTTCTTCGACAACGAGATCAGCGGACGGGCGGGACATGCCGTAGATGAGATAGGGAGGCCGGATACCGCCGCCATTGCGCGCCAGGGCCACCGCGCCCAACCCCTCGGGCGGACCGCCCTTGCCGCCGCCCGCAGCCTGAAGATTCTGCTGCGTGACCGGGCCCCGAGGCGCCAGTCCCGTGAAATTCCGTATCTGGGTCTCGACCTCGAGCACCTCATTCAGCCGCGCCGTCACCTTCTCCATTCCCTCCCGATACGCGGCCCGGTCCGCCTCGTTTTCCGTGCGAAGCGCCTCGTTCTGCGTGCGCAAGGCGTCCGACGCCTCGCGTAACGCCTCCAACTCCCGCGCCTCCTCGGGCGTCAACGCGCCCCCGCCCGCGAACGAGTGCTTGACGGTTTCCCGCTCGAGGGTTCGATACCGGGCACTCAACGACCGTTCCCGTTGCAGCAGAAACGCGGCTGCGAACGTCAGGATCACCAGAACGGCGACGGGCGCCCAGAGATGAAAGGCGGATACATTCAACGTGCGCGTGCTGGTCCGATCATGAGGGATCAGCATCACCGTCCACTTCTTCATAGGGGAGGTTGCTCCTTATGAATTACAGTGGCTTCCAAGACCGGTGTGGTCGTTCCTTGGCTCTTTTTCGCGACAGATACGCCCCGCCCCGCTTCCGTGCAAAGGCGCTTTGTTCTCCCGTGGGGCGGACTATAGCACGCGAGGCGGGTTGTGTCAACCCAAAAAGCGCGTCCTTCCGCGAAAAATTGGCCCTTTTTACACCTTACAACCGCGCAGTTTGCGCAGTTTGAGTTTTACCTACCGCACGGTAGGCGACAGGGTAATCCCGAAACGCGGCGGAAGGTTTCCGGCGGCGCCAATCGGCCCATCGCGCCTATGCCGGCGGCGGGCCGGGGCAGAATCCGTCCTCGGTGGGCGGGACGGCGTCCGGGCACCAGTGGTAACCGCCCGAATTATAGAACTGAATGAGCCGGAGCAATTCCGGCAGCGAAATCTGCCAATCCCGCGGCGAATAGTCGCTCGCGTGCGGGCAGCAGCCCTGGTTCGCCCCAGGGCTCGGAATATAGCCGTCTTCCGTGGTTTCCGGCGGCGTTACGCAGTGGAATCCGGCGGAGTTAGAGAAGCGAATTACACGCAACGACTTGGAAAGCCTGATCCGTCAGGCGTGAGAGTTGTAATCCGCGCCACATCGTCAGCAATCGTAGTTCGTGCGGGGACCAGATCGATATTCACAAGATGTGGTGAAAACTACTAAGCCTCGACCCAGTAATATCAACCACTTACGAAAACAAGTGCAGGAATGAGCCCAACGCAGCATCTGGCGCGTGTCACCGGCGAGGCACACAACACCTGACCCCTTCGGCGGATGGCCGACGGGCGTGTATCAGCAATCTACTGACCCTCACTTTGTGGGCGTGGTCAGCTTGTCTTTCCATTCTGGCCGAGAAGGAACAGGGCACTAACGCTTACGACCAGCAGGAGCAAGTCGCCGAAAAAGTCCGTGCTCTTTCCGCCAACACCCTTGGTTCCAGAACACCCGCCGCCCCCCTCGCCCTGCCCTTCGCCGCCCCCTTCACCTGCGCCCTCCTGGATTTTGACCAGGAAGGCATCGCGGTTGTGCGTCGTGTCCAAATAGTGGAAGCTCGTGTATCCCGTGACGTAGACGTTGCCCGCACCGTCCACCGCGATGCCAGTGCTATGGTTCATAGGCGCGACGAGGTAGGTGGACCACAGGTGCGCCCCAGAAGCGGACAGTTTCACCACGAAGGTGCTAAAGGGGCCATTGTACACATACCCCGTGACATAGACAATGCCGTCGCCGTCCACCGCGATGGCATTGCCCGTGTCCGTACTGCCCCTGCCCCAATTGCTCTCGCCGAGGTAGGTGGACCACAGGTGCGCCCCGGCAGACGACAGCTTCAACACGAAGCCGTCCGTGTAGGAGGGTTGTTCCGTCTCAAACCCGCCCGAGACCCAGCCGGAGGACCTGGTAAACCCCGTGACGTTGACGTTGCCCGCACCGTCCACCGCGATGCCAGAGCCTACATCGTGGTCGCTCCCGCCGAGGTAGGTGGACCACAGGTGCGCCCCGGCAGTGGACAGTTTCGCCACGAAGGCATCAGAGCATGGTGCATTATAATCGCGACAATATCCGCCTCCATGATCCGTATCAAACCCGCCGGAGACCCAGCCAGCGGACTGGGTCTCCCCCGTGACGTAGACGTTGCCGTCGCCGTCCACCGCGATGCCATAGCCCCAGTCCGCACTGCTCCCGCCGAGGTAGGTGGACCACAGGTGCGCACCGGCAGCGGACAGCTTCACCACGAAGGCGTCAGTATAGTCGTTGTACGTCGTGTCCCACCCGCCGGAGATCCAGCCGGAGGACTCGGTCCGCCCCGTGACGTAGACGTTGCCCGAGCCGTCCACCGCGATGCCCCAGCCCTTGTCCCACTCGCTCCCGCCGAGGTAGGTGGACCAAAGGTGCGCCCCGGCAGCGGACAGCTTCACCACAAAGCCATCGGGACATGATCCACCATACAAACAATCTCCGCCTCCATGATGCGTGTCATACCCGCCGGAGACCCAGCCCGAGGAGGAGGTCAATCCCGTGACGTAGACGTTGCCCGCGCCGTCCACCGCGATGCCATAGCCAGCGTCCCAAAGGTAGGTGGACCACAGGTGCGCGCCGGCAGCGGACAGCTTCACCACGAAACCGTCAGATGTGCCGTTGTACGTCGTGTCAAACCCGCCGGAGACCCAGCCGTAGGACTCGGTCCGCCCGGTGACGTAGACGTTGCCGTCGCCGTCCACCGCGATGCCATAGCCCCAGTCCGCCCCGATCCCGCCGAGGTACGTGCTCCATTCGACGTGAGGGTCGAGGATGAGGGGATAGGCGGGGTGGCGGGGCGCAAGGAGTTCGAAGGTGTAGGTGTACGCATCGAGCAGCCGGAAGCGGCCAGGGAGTTCCACCCGCTCCCCGGCGATGTCCTGGTAGAGGTACGGCGCATCATCCCGCAGGGGTTCCCAGCCGTCGCGCACGTCGATGAGCAACGCGCCGTCCGCGTCCAGGGACAGCCCCCGGATGCCTTCGTAACGCACCCGCACCTGCTCATGGTCTGCGCCCGGCGCCACGTGGAACTCGTACTTGAGATGGTCGCGCCTGCCCCAGACCTTGAGATCGATGCCGTCATACAATCCGGGGTAGACCACCTCTCCAAACGTGGGCACGTTCTCGCGCCAGTGTTCCGGCGCGCCTTTCTGGTAATGGTAAACCGACTCCGAACACCGCGCGCCCTCGGGCGTCGTCTCGTGTGCCCCCGGAAACCGCACCGACACGTGCCGTATCCGCGAAGGGCGGTCGGGTGCGATCATCGAGCGCGGGGGGGTGTTATGGACGGGATGGACGGGATGGACAGGATGGACAGGATGAAATTCAGCGGGAGAGTCCAGATTCAGGGCGAATGCGTTGCTGAACGGAAGATCAGCATGCCAAGAAGCCATGGTCCCCGCTTTCGCGGGGATGATGCCCATGCCACAAGAGGCGTCCGACCGCTGCAACTGGATCACCGGCCCGGAATCGGTCAGGGCGACGAGTGCGCCGCGTCCATGGTGCAGATACCGTATCGCGGCGTCCTCGACCTGGCCCCGGTTCTCCACAAACAAGGCCGGCGACATTGCGAACCGATCCATCGTCGCGTGGGCCAGTTCCCGCGACTCCGAAGGAGCAACCTCGCCGTCGATCGGGCAGAGGGAAGAGTCAACCTTCACCCTGCCCTCTCCCTCGGGGAGAGGGAGATCGATGGAGGCGCGGGTGATTTGCGGCGCCGCGGGCGCGATGAGGCAGCACAGGACCGCCATTCCCGTGAAAGCCCGTACCGCGAAGATACCGATTCCCCGAAGTCCATGCCTGTTCATGCCGAAGTCCCTCCATCGTGCATGCCGCCGGCACAGGCGACTGCGTCGGGCGCCGAGCCCTTGTGTCCCACCGCGACGCCTATGCCGTGATCACGACTTTTATACTACGCCCGTTCGTGGATTCTGTCAAGCGGGCGCGCGGCGGCGTTGGGGCGCGAGGCGAATCCGTTGGTTTCAGTGGAGGCGGCGCCAGCGGCTTGGCGGCCACCAGACGGCGCGTGGCCTGCCCACGAGCGCGGTGCGCGCGACCCAGCCCACGGTCCGGCTGTCCGCCGGGCACTCGGTTTCGTCATGGTCCGTGAGGATGAAATAGGAGTCTTCCGGCACGACGGTGTACTGTTTGCCCTTTGCGCGGCCGTACTTGGCGTCCGGGTGCGCCGCCTGGTACCGCGCTTCCGCAAGATCGGGCGGCGATACGACGGGCTTGTCGTCGATTAGCAGGCGGCTGTTGTCAAAAGTGACGCGTTCGCCCGGAAGCCCGGCGATGCGCCCCGACAGCAGGAGCTGGGGCGCGCCCTCGTGCGTGGCTGCCCAATAGACGACGCGGTCTCCCCGTTCGAGGCGGCCCCAGCGCGCTGCCCAAAGGCGCGTGAACGGGACGCGCAATCCCAGGCCCAGGAAGTCCACGTACACGTGCTCGACGCTACGTCTGCCGTCCGCGTGGACCGCGTAGGAACGCCCGATCAGGAGACGAACCACGACGAACACGCCCAGCGCCGCCAAGAGCGCGCGCCACCACCAGGTCATCGAGAATCCGGTGAAATCGCGCCAGCGCGGGGGCGGCCACCAGATGCACGAGACCCGTCCCACGAGGTGCTCGTTCGGCACCCAGCCCCAGTAGCGGCCATCGCGGCTGTTGCGGCTGTTGTCGCCCAGCAAGAGATAATGGCCCTCCGGTATCAACGAGTACTCGTCTTCGGTTCGGATGCCGTACCGCATGTCGGGCGCGTAGCCCCAGGGCGACGAGTATTCCTGGTCCGCCGGCATGAAATCCGGGATGCGCAGCGGCACGTGCAGTTCCTCGTCGCCGCCGGGCCGCCGCACGCGCCCGGCCGCCGCGAAATTGAGGTCGGGCGCGGCCTCGGGCGTCGGGACCGCCTCGCCGTTTCGGAAGACGCGGTGGACCTTGCCGTCGTGGATGCTGATCCGCTCGCCGGGCATGCCCACGATGCGCTTGACGAGCGTCGGGTGCTCGGCGTTGGTTTCGACCGCCTTGAAGACCACGATGTCCCACCGCCGCGGCGGCGCGCCGTACCAGAGGCGCTTGTTCATGAAGGGGTAGCGCACGCCGTAGACCCATTTGTTGACGAAGACGCGATCGCCGCGGAGGAAGCGGTCGTCGCCGTGCAGCGTGGTTTCCATCGAGCCGGAGGGGATGCGGAAGGGCTCGGCGAGGGGCCAGCGGATGAGCAGCGCGATGCCGACGGCGACCCCGAGGCTGCGCAGCCACTCGATGGCGCTCTCGCGCGTAATATCGCCCGAAAGCATGACCATGACGCCGATGGCCAGCAGGAAAACGCCGCCCATCTGGACCCAGTCGAATCCGCTGATGCGCGCATACTTGCCGCCAACGTAGAATAGGCCGCCGCCAATCAAGGCGATGACGCCGCCGACCAGCCAGCCGCTCCAGACCACGGGTTCGTCCCCCGATTGCTCAAGATTGCTTGATCGTTTCTTTGCCATGTTATCGCGCGCCGAGTCCTCTTGTATCCCAGTAGACAAGGAAGTGCCAGAGGATACCTTATTCGGGGGCCGGAATTCCTGTGTGGAGCGGCGGGACGGACGGTATGGACGGTATGGACGGCATGGACGGGATGGACAGAGCGCGGAAGATGCGCCAATCTGCTTGGTGCTCGCAGGCACGGTCCCTTTCGTCGAACTCGTCCACGCGGGCTCTCGAGTGCAACGCGCTTCCATAGGGGGGTGAATGCATTTGGAGAAAAGAAAGGAAGCTCCGCATGGCGCGTTGGTGGCCGATTACATTCAAGCGCGGTGTTGTGGGACGGCGCCGGGGAGAGGGGAAGGGCCGCGGTTTGCGGCCCGCGCCGCAGCCGCCCGCGGGCACGTTCAAGACGGCGTCGCTGCCGGAGGACGTGGCGCGGTTCGGCGCGCACTGGGACCGCTTTGTGCCGCTGCCGAATGAAACGCCTTTCGAGATGCTGCAAGTGTATCGCTTCCTGCGCGACGCCGTGCCGGACATTTCGGACGCGGTGTGGACGTGGAAGCGGCTGTGCCAGACCGGCTACGACGTCGAGATCGTCGAGGCGAGTTCGGGCGTGGCGAAGCGGCGCGCGGAACGGCTGATCGACGAACTGAACCACCGAGTCAACGGCGGCGACCGCGGGATGGACGGGCTGCTCGACGTCTTCTACACGTCGCTGTTTACGTACGGCGCGGCGGCGCTCGAGATGGTGCTGTCGCAGGGGCGGGAGTCGATCTGGGACGTGGTTCCGGTGGACGTGTGGACCGTGCGGTTCAAACGCGCGGACGGCGCGCTCGAGGCGTATCAGGTCTGGCGCGGGGAAGAGATTCCGCTGCCGAAGGAGCGATTCCTCTACATGGGGATGGACCGCGATGGCACGAACCCGTATGGGCGATCGATGCTGCGATCGATCCCGTTCGTGGTGAAAGTCCAGCAGCGGCTGTTCGAGGACATGGCGAAGGCGACGCACAACGCGGGCTGGGCCAAGCTGCACGTGCAGTACGCGCCCGAGGCGCGGCAGCGCGGCGAGAGCGCGGAGGCGTATCAGGCGCGCGTCGGCGCGAATTTCGAGGAACTGCGAAAGCGTCTGAGCGGGCTGGAAACGGATCAGAATCTGGTCACCTATGACAACGTGAAGATTTCGCTGGTGCGCGGCGATCAGCACGCGCAGGTCTTCTACGACAACCACAAGGCCATCGAGGAACAGGTGATCACGGGGACGCACCTGATGCCGGTGCTGCTGGGCCGGAACTACGGCACCACCGAGACCTACGGCACGGCGCAGTTCGAGATCATCACGCGCCAGGTGGAGGGCATCAACCGCAACGTCAAGCGCATTCTCGAACGGCTCTACAACTTCGAACTGGCGCTCATGTGGGGCGAGGCGCGTGTGAAGGTGCACATGCGCGCGAACCGCACCGCGGACCTGCTCAAGGCGGCCCAGGCGCGGGGGCGCGACATCGCGAACGCGCTGACGCTGCTCGACAAGGGGCTGATCAACCGCGAACAGGCTGGCGTCCTCCTGAACCTTCCCGGCCTTCGCTGACGCTTCGGCGTGGCAAGCCCGGCCTTCGCTAAATCCCACCGAGAAACGGAGACTCTTGCATGGAATTCGAACCGTTTGTCTTCAGACACGAGGGCGTTCTCCTCGGCATGCGCGCCGCGCCCGACGACGACGTCGAGAGGCGCGCGCTGCTCGACGCCGTGAACGCCTACACGCTGCGCCCCCTCGAACCCGCGGAATTCGCCGTGTTCAGCCTCGATCTCTGCCACAACCAAGTCGACCGCCATTTCAGCCGGTTCCCGGACGAGGAACTGGAGAAGGTGGACCGGATGGTCCCGGGCCGCCCGCTGATGGAGCGGCATGACTTGCGCGGTTCGCTGCCTCGCGGCACGTTTTTCCGATCGCGACTGCACCGGGACGAGGCGCGTGTGTCGGTGCGGCCCGACGTGTACGTGCTGCGGACGGATGACAACCGGGACTTCATCCTGAATATCGAGGGGGGCGTCTACCGAGAGACCTCGATTGGGTTCTCGTTCCGGACGCCGGAGTGCTCGGTGTGCGGGCGCGATCTGCGCGCGTGCGACCATGTGCCGGGCCGGAGCTACGGCGACAAGACGTGCCACTTCATCCTGCGCGACGTGATCGAGGTCATCGAGGGCTCGGTCGTCGCGTCGGGGTCGCAGGGCACGCGTTTCGTGCCGCGCGAGAACCGCGGGCTGCCGGCGCGGGACGCGCTGGAGTTCGCCCGTGACCGCTATCACACGCCCGTCGAACTGATTTCACGCCGCCCCTGGGCCGCGGAATGACCCTTCCCTGAAACGCGAGGATTGCCCATGTTCTGGAATCTGGAGTGCGAACAGACCGATGCAGTCGACCTGGCCCCCGAGCAATTCGCGGGACGCTTCGTATTGCATCGGCACCACGATGAAGAAGGGCCGCACCTCGACCTGCGCCTCGAACAGGACGGCTATCTGCTCGGGTGGCGCATCGACGGCGCGGCTCTCGACGGTGACTGCACGGCCCGCGAGAAGGCGCCGCATCCGGTGTCCTGGCTCGACCGGGACGGCGACGCCGTGCGCGAGGACGCCGGCCTGTATGCGTGGATCGAGCGCAACGCGGAAGGCGGTCGCGTGATCCTGCGCGGCACGACGGGGGACCGCGTGGTCCGGGTGACGCGCGTGGCGGGGCTGCCGGCGGCGGCGGAGCGCGCCGTGTGCGAGGCGCTGCGCGAAAGCGGGCTTTCGGCGGACGCGGCGGGGCGGCTGATCCGCGACGGCGTCACGGCGCGGCGACGGGCCGTCGCGCGGTTCCGCGGGCTCGGGCGCGAACTGGACGGAAACGTGTTTGACGAGGCGGTCTGGCGGCGCACGCTCGATGGGTGCTCGCTCGACGAAATCCACGCGCACCTGCGGGCCTACGAGTTCCGCTTCGACGAGAAGTACCCCCCGCAACCGGTGTCGCGGCCCGCGCCCCTCGACGAGGAGACGGCGGCGGGGGCACGCGACCGGGCGTTTGCGATTGTGCGGCAGGGCTGATCCGGGCCGCGCGAAACACGAACAAGCATTGATAGGGGCAAGACGCACGGCGCGCGGGCGATAGGTCCCATGGGACCTATAGGACCTATAGCGACTGAGGGCTTAGCGCCATGCGCGTTGCGCGTTCCGGCCCCCGCATACAACACAGGAGGAACCATCATGGCATTTGGCGATATCGGCGGCGTCGTGACGGAGTTGATCGTCACGTGCACGACGCCCGCGGAAGGCGACGTCGCGATCAACAAGGGCGACGCCGTGAAACTGGCCGGCGACTACACCGTCACGAACGCGACGGACGCCGAGGACGTGGTGTTCGGCCAGGCGATGGCCGACGCCTCGGAGAACGGCGTCGCGATCCCGGTAAAGGTCCGCGGCGTCTGCGCGTTCGCGTACACGGGGTCCGCCCCGGACGTGAACGGCGCGGCGGGCGTCGCGGCCTCGGCGACGGCGGGCGCGGTGAAAGCGCCGGCCTCGGGCAACGGCAAGGGCATCAACCTGAAAGTCGACACGGCGGCCGCGACGGTCCACGTGTTGCTGTAGGAGGCACGCATCATCATGGCATACCACGACGGATTGATCCGGGAGCGCGTCGCGTTTCTCGGCCAGCCGGCGGACAAGCTCGAGGCGGTCCGCGGCCAACAGCTCTACGATACGCTCCAAGCGCTCGGCCTCACGCACCGGCACTACTTCCAGGCGCTGGGCGTGAACGTGCAGGACTACTGCGCGCGCGAGTTCGGCATCGACGTCGGGCGCATCACGGTCGAGCGCTTCTTTCAGTCGGACCCGAACGCCAAGTGGCTGTTCCCCGACATCGTGCGCGAGGCGGTCCTCGAGGGGCTCCGGCGCAAGCCGGTCTACCCCGAGTTGATCGTCCGTGACGAGTCGATCAACGGCACCGCCTACGACCTGCCCTACGTCAACGAGAACGAGGACGAAGAGGAACTGCGCAAGGTCGCCGAGGGCGCGGCGATCCCCGAGTCCGAGATCACTTACGGGGACCGCATCGTGCGCCTCGACAAGCTGGGCCGCGGCGTGATCGCGTCCTACGAGGTGGTGCGGCGCATGTCCGTCGACATGCTGCGCGTCCACCTGCGGCGCATCGGCGAACGCCTGGGCCGCGCCCTCGATGCGCGGCTCGCGGCGGTGCTGGTGTCGGGCGACTCGTCCGGGGCGGGCACGGCGCCGGTCGCGATCAACACGGCCACAAGCGACGCCTGGGCCTACGGCGACCTCGTGACGGGGTTCCTGGCCCTCACCGTCGGGCACTACTTCACGCCGACGCACATGCTGGCGGACCCGGACACCAGCGCGGCCATCCTGAACCTCGACGAGATCAAGGAGAGCCAGTGGTTCGACTTCGCCAAGACGGGCAACCTGCCCACGCCGCTCGGCGTCAAGCTCGTGCCCATGGCGGACCACCCGGCGAAGAAGCTCACCATCCTCGACGCGGGCTACGCGGTCCAGAAGCTCACCGAGCAGGACCTGCTCGTCGAGAGCGACAAGCTCATCAACCAGCAATGGGACCGCACCTACCTCACCGTGGTCACGGACTTCGCGATCCTCTACGACAAGGCGCGCATCGTGCTGAACAGCGATTGGAGCGAGTAGTCGCGCGACCATTCACCGAAACACACACAGCCGGCGCGGGAAGACTTCCCCGCTTTTCCCGCGCCGGCCAGGGGAACCTCACGCATGACAACGTTTGCTTCGGAATCGGACGTCCGGGGGCGGCTTCAGGCCCACGACACCGAGTCGGTCCCGACGGGCCTCGTAACGACGGCCCTCGAGGATGCGCACGACGCGCTGCTGCGCCGCCTCGACCCGCAATACGCCGAGCCGCCCGCGGCCCCGGGGCTCGTGATCGGCGAGGCGCTGCTTGCCGGGGCGTATCTCCTGCGGGCGCTGGCCTCGCGCGACGCCATCGAGCAGCAGCGTGTCACCATCGGAGGGCAGCGCATCGAGGCGGGCGACCGCTTCGCCGCGCTCCTGGCGATGGCGGATCAGTCCGAGAAACGGGCGTGGCGCGCGCTCGAACCGTTTCTCTTGCCCATGCGTCCGCGCGTGCCGCTCGATGTGACCGCGAGTACGCCCGTGCTGGGACAGGAGTAACCGCCGTGGCCATACTGTTGGGCGAGTACGTTTTCGACGACGCGCGCACGGCCGCCGCCGAAAAGTACGAGGAAATCGGGGGCCGCGACGCGCGCAAGGTCCGCATCGCCGGCGCGATCACCGGCAAGAGCACGTTGGCCGACCTCGAAGCGGCGCTCGATGACGTGCTGGCGGCCGCATCGACGGACGCCGCGAATACGCCGCTCGTCCTGCGCGACGGTCGGCGGCTGCTGGTTCGGCGCACGGGTTTCACGCGCGAGGTCGGGCGCAAGCCGCTCGTCGGTTCGTTCGTGATCGATCTCGAAGCGCCGCTGCCCTTCGAGGAAGCCGTCGAGGAAACCGAAGTGCTTTGGGGCATCATCGCTTCGGGCGCATCGCAGCCGCTTGTGATGGCGGGCAACGCGCCCGCGCCCGTGCGGATCGACCTGGTCGCCGTCGGCGCCGTGATCGCGCCGCGGTTCAGCGACGGCGTGCGGGCCATCTCCTACTCCGGCGTCGTATCGGACGGCGAGACCTTGCTGTTCGACGGCCCTGCGGGGCGGGTCCTGCTCGAAGGCGAAGACGTAACCCCGTACACGGAAGGCGTGTTTCCGAGGGTGTCGCCCGGCGGCACGTTGATCACCTACACGGACGCCCCGGGCAGCACGCACACGGCGGACGTCGCAGTGTCCTACCGGGACCGATGGTGGTAATCATGGAATATCGCGTCGAAGTCTACGATACCTGGGGGCGGCGCGTCGCCGCTTTCGACGACGTGCCCCTGCTCGAGGCGACACGCACGACGCCGGACGAGCGCGATATGGTTCGCGGCCTGCTGCCGCACGAGATCGCGACGATCGGCGCGGCCCACCGGGTCCGCGTGCTGGTCGACGGCGCGTTGTTCTGCGATGCGCCGGTGGTAAGCATCGGCCCGCATTGGGGCGACACGCGCAAGCTGATCCTCGACCGCTACGTGCCGCTCCACACGGTGATCGAAGCGCGCGCGGAGCGGGCCGCGCACGTCGACAACCCTGCTGTGTCCCAGGCGCACACGAACCAGGAGATCAGCGCGATCGTTAAGAGCGCGATCAACGAGGCCCTTGGGCCGTTGCATTACACCGTGGCGCATGGGGCCTATCCCGAGGGCGCGCAACAGGAAAACGTCAAGTTTCTCGGGCGCAAGACGACGGAGAATGAACTCGAGGTCGGCGGCATCAGCGAGGGCCAGTGGGTCGGCGCGCCGCGCATCGACGCCAGCGCGGCCTACGCAAAGGACGGCGACACCATCGCCGGGCTCGTCGTCGACGGCGAACCTTGGCCGGACCTGCGCCTCATCATGATCGACGCGGAGGAAACCAGCCGCAACAGCCACGCGATCAAGCGGCACCCCGAGGTCGCCGGGTGGTCCGACGCGCGCTACGACGCCAGCGGCTACAAGCGCGCCGCCGACGCGGCCAAGGCGTTCCTGCAAGCGTTGATTGACGAGGAAGGCGTCGAATACATCGAGTTGAACCCGCACAAGAACGCCTTCGGCGAATATGACGACCGGATTGACGCCTTCGGGCGCTACATTGGCATGGCCTTCGGCGGCGGCCTCTGCTTCAACGCGGCGCTGTTCGAGACGGGCCACGCCGACGTATATCTCTACGAACAGGGTCGCTATCACGCGCCCGAGTTGGCGTTGAAGGATTTCTTCTCGTATCGCAGCGCGCATGAGGACTCGGTCACGCACACCGGCGTCACCCTGTCCGAGTTCGACGCATCCGGCGGCGTGCTCGAGATAGTCGCCGCGCTCGCTTACGCCGGCGGCGGCTATGTCTTCACTGTGGATGAAGCGCAGGCGGTCCACTTCGGGCCCGCTGCGGCGCCGAAGCGCGTGTACTTTCATGATCCGCTTCGAACGAGTGTGCAGTACGGCGCGGACGCCCGCGACCTGGCGAATCTCGTGTTCTTTCAGGGCAATCCATTCACCGGGTCGGTGAGTAAGACCTACAGCCGATCCGCGAGCATCGGCGCGTATGGTCCTGCCGCGCGACGTTTCGAGTACTTCTCGATTTCGCGCGTCGAAGACGCTGACCGGTTGATCGCGGGCCTTCTGGCCGATTTGGCGTATCCGACGATTTCCGGCGCGATCACCTTTTTCGACGGAAACGCCGAGGCGCGAGTCGGCGACCTTATCGAGGTGCGCGGTGCGCCCGTGCGCCGGCTTGAACCGGAACTTGCGGACGAATGGGACGGGCGTTTCAGCGGAAAGTTGGTGGCCCGTGTGTGCCGCGTCGTCCACAAGTTTTCCGGCAAACAGGCGACCACTACGCTGCACTTGACCTCGCCGCTGCGCTCCGTCGCGCGGCCTTTCAGCTACCTGGTGCGGAGTCAGCCCGCGGCCTCGACTTTGTTCGAGTTCCGCCTCGACGACGCCCGCGTCGGCCTGGATATGGGATTCCACCTTGACTAGCGCGCCGGGGGCTCGCTCGAACTCGAACTCGTACTCGAACTCGGACTCGGACTTGGGGACAGGCACGTCTCGTTCGAAGACTCGCTCGC
This sequence comes from Candidatus Hydrogenedentota bacterium, assembly GCA_029556545.1. Taxonomy (GTDB): domain Bacteria; phylum Hydrogenedentota; class Hydrogenedentia; order Hydrogenedentales; family JAGMZX01; genus JAGMZX01. The sequence continues at coordinate 41,411 of JAKQEQ010000167.1, read as the reverse complement.
TTGTGCCAGTCCCCGTCCCCGTCCGTACTACCGCAGCTTTCGGGGACCGCGGTCGGGACGCCGGTTAGTACCCTGCCCTCATCCCTCCCTCACGTCCCGGCCGCGTGTCCTCGAATCACAGGAAAGGTGCATCTCATGGCATTCAAGGGACCCGCTTACGTGAAGACCGCGTGGAATTTCGAGGAGCGCCCCGTCGCCTCCGCGAAACTCAACACCTGGGACGACCGCATCGAGGCGGCGCTCGAACTCGTATGCCTCTTGCTGAACCTGGCGTGGGGCGGCGGCAACGGCGTACTGCGCGGCGCGACCGCCGACGACCTCAAGACGGTCGCGAAGGCCACGCCCGGCTTGTCCGTCGAGGTCAAGCCCGGCTGGGCCTTCATCAACAAGTTCCCGTTCAAGATCGCCGCGACCGTCGAGACCCCCGAGGTCACGCCGCCCGAGACGAACAACCGCATCGACCTGGTCCAGGCGAGTCTTCCCTCCTGGAGCATCACGATCAAGCAGGGGTCCGAGGCCGCCTCGCCGAGCCCGCCGAATCCCGACACGGACTGCATCGCCTTGGCCCATCTCTACCTGCGCCCGGGAATGACCGTAATCAAGAACGCCGACGATTCGAGCAACGGGTACATCATTGACGTCCGCGCGTTTCTCTGAGCGCGGGCGCATGGGAATCGGACGGATCGGACGGATCGGACGGATCGGACGGATTGGACGGATCGATTCCTTTGAGCGCGCGCGGTCAAGACAACGCCTTTGTCCAAACCGTTCATCCAGACGACCAAGTAAGGAGAACCAAAGCATGCAATCCCTCACGAGCATCCCCCTGGACACCACCCTGACTCTGATCGCCGGCGCGCTCGGAGCGGCGTGGGCCTTCTTCAAGGGTTCCGAGTGGTTCGAGCGTCTGCGCCGCCGCCGCTGCGCCAAGGCGCTTCATGTGCTCGAGGCCGCGGTCGATGAGACCTACCGCACCTGCGTCGAGGCCATCAAGGCCGCCCGCGCCGATGGCCGCCTCACGCCGTCCGAACGTCGCCGCGCCCGCGAACTCGCCCGCCAGCGAGCCGTCGCCCTGGGCCGCGACCAGGGTCTTGACATCCTGGCGGAACTGGGCCGGGAATACCTCGACCTCTGGATCGCCCGCATCGTGAAGAAACTCAAGCGCCGCGCCGCGCCGGGAACATGACGACACCGCGAGGCCGGGTCCGCCCCCCGTTCGCGCGCGAACCCGTGGCGAATCCGTGACCGGTTGACACGCCCTGGAAGCCGCGTATTAGAATGCCTGCGGCATAGGGGAAAAGCGAGCGTCTAAGCGGGCAAGTTGGCGCGGTCACGAGGACATTGGCATGGGTGTAATCCTGGTTACGGGTTCGGCGGGCTTGATAGGCGCGGAGACCGTGCGTCATTTCGCGCGCGCGGGCCATACGGTGGTGGGCATCGACAACGACATGCGCGCCTATTTCTTCGGCGAGGACGGATCGACCCGCTGGTCCGCCGAACGGCTGAAGAGCGAATTCGCGAATTATGTCCACCGCGAGATCGATATCCGCGACTACGCCAACTTGGATGCCTGCTTCCGCGAATACGCGGGCGCGATAGCGCTGGTTGTACACACGGCGGCGCAGCCAAGCCATGACTGGGCCGCGAAGGAGCCGCTGACCGATTTCGGCGTGAACGCGGTGGGCACGCTGCACCTGCTTGAATTGACACGGCAACACGCCCCGGATACGCCGTTTATCTTCACCTCGACCAACAAGGTCTACGGCGACCTGCCGAATTCCCTGCCGCTGGTCGAACTCGAGGAACGCTGGGAACTCGACCCGAGCCATCCCTGGGCCGAGCACGGCATCGACGAGACCATGTCCATCGATCAGTGCAAGCATTCCGTCTTCGGCGCGTCAAAAGTCGCGGCGGACGTAATGGTCCAGGAATACGGGCGCTATTTCGGCATGAAGACGGCCGTATTCCGGGGCGGCTGCCTCACCGGCCCGGGACATTCCGGCGCGGAACTGCACGGGTTCCTGTCCTACCTCATGAAGTGCGCCATGACGGGCCGCGAGTACCGCATCTTCGGTTACAAGGGCAAGCAGGTGCGCGACAACATCCACTCGGACGACTTGGTCCGCTGCTTCGAGCAGGTATTTCGCGCGCCGCGCGTCGCCGAGGTCTACAACATCGGCGGGAGCCGGCACTGCAACTGCTCGATGCGCGAGGCGATTGCCCTCTGCGAGGAAATCGCCGGCAAGAAGATGAACACCGCCTACGTCGAGACGAACCGCATCGGGGATCACATCTGGTGGATCGGCGACGTGCGAAAGTTCCGAGCCCACTATCCCGAGTGGAACTTTACCTACGATCTGCGGCGCATCCTCGAGGAGATTTATCATGGTTTCGAGGGGCGTATCTAATCCGGCGCCGGCTGAACGCAACGCGCTCAAGTACACGGTGCTCATCCCCGCCTACAACGAGGCGGACAACATCGCCTCCACGCTTGCCGCGATCGCGACCCGCCTGCGTGAGGAAGGCATCCCCTTCGAACTCCTCGTGGTCAATGACAACAGTACGGACCGCACCCCGGAAGCGGTCGAGGAGGCGCAACGCGATAACCCCGAAGTGCGCCTGGTCCACAATGCGCCGCCGGGCGGGCTGGGCCGCGCCGTCCGTTGCGGCCTGCGGCATATCACCGGCGACGCGGTGGCCGTCGTCATGGCCGACGGATCGGACGCGCCGGAAGACGTGGCCCGGTGTTACCGCAAGATCGAGGAAGGGTACGACTGCGTCTTCGGGTCCCGTTTCATGCCCGGCGGCAAAGTGACCATGTACCCCCCCGTCAAGCTCGTGGCCAATCGTATCGTCAATAAACTCATGCAAGCGCTCTTCATGACCCGTCACAACGACCTCACCAACGCCTTCAAGGTGTACCGCCGTCACGTCATCGACAGCATCAGCCCGCTCCAGGCCGCCCATTTCAACGTCACCATCGAAATGTCGCTGTCCGCGCTGATCCGGCGTTACCGCATTGCGCGCATCCCGATCTCCTGGTCGGGCCGGACTTGGGGCCAGTCCAACCTCCGCCTGCGAAAAATGGGCCGCCGCTATCTCTGCACGCTCCTCATGATCTGGTTCGAGCGCCTGCTCATCCTTGACGACCTCCTCCTCGAAAACAAGCCGCCCGCCACGCCTGACGAGTGAAAGTAATCCCGGTATTGCTCAAGAAAGCAGTCGGCGGCGAGGTTTCCCTCGCCGCCGACCGGCGACTCTTGGTCGGACCCCCGAGGGTCCGGGTTAAGATCAGGTCGTGCCAAGCACCGGGCTCGCCGCGGTCGCATCGCCGCCTTCCTCGAAGCGGATGACGCCGGACGCATCCGTGAAGAAGCCGCGGTTGCCGGTTACGCCGTACTGGGCCGCGTTGGCGTTCGCGTTGAAGGCGTTCGCGTCGCCGCCCATGACGTAGTTGTAGCCGCTCTTCGTGCCGGTCCAGTCGCCATCCAGGAACGGCGGCGTGGGCGTGGTCAGTTCATCGAACGTGGCGGCATACTGGAAATTCGCCGACTGGAACGCGGTCTGCGCGCCGACGATGGTCCTCAGGTTGCCGACGGCCGCCGACTCGTTCGACTGCATCCGCGAGCGGAGCAGGTTCGGGATCGCGATGGCCGCGATAATCGCGATGATGGCCACGACGATCATCAACTCAATCAACGTAAAGCCTTGGTTTTTCTTCATAGTCTGATCTCCCGTTTGGTTCGTCCCGGATGGTGTTCCTAAAGCCCCGCCCGTTGGGGCCTCACTTCCAGGTTTCAACTGACGCCTATGTCAAGGCAACATCCGTGCCAACAGCCAAAACCTCGGAAATTCTCGCCAAAAAACAATTAAACATCCTATTTTTGGCCTGGACCGGACGCTCTCGGAGGTCATAGCGCCATCCATCAAGGCACGCATACCGTCCCTCAGTGACAAAAAATGTCACTAAACGAGGCCGTAACGAGCAGGAGACGGTTGCGCTCGCTTGGCGACGCCGTGCCGGCCCGCCGCTCCTGTAACCTTTTGTCAGCGCGTTCGGTCAAAGCCCCGCAGGTCCGAGACGCACCATTCGCTACCTGAAAGGCCCAATCATGTCCGACCCCGTTTCTACCACGCCGTGGCGTGCCCATTCCTGGACCATCTCCGTTCTTGGCGTGCTGGTACTGGCGGCGGGAGTGTCCCTGTATGCCTTGGCGCCGCCCCGCCCCCTGCCCGAGGACGGCCTGGAAACGGAGTTTTCGGCGCACCGCGCCCTCCGGCACAACAGCGTTATCGCGAAGGAGCCCCATCCGGCGGGGTCGCCGGCCAATGAAAAGGTCCAGACCTATATCTTCGAGACGCTGCAATCGTTCGGTGTCGAGGCGGAGGCGGTATCGGAATTTGTCGTCGGCCGGCGCGGCGCCGGCCAGCGGAACATGATTCTGGGCCGGATTCCGGGGACCGCCAACACGAAGGCGTTCGCGTTGATGGCGCACTATGATTCCGTGCCCTACGGGCCGGGGGCGGCGGACGACGGCGCGGGCGTCAGCGCGATGCTCGAGGTCGCCCGCGCGCTCAAGGCGTCGCCGCCCCTTCAGAACGACGTCATCCTGGTGTTTACCGACGGCGAGGAGGACGGGCTGCTGGGGGCGCATCTGTTTGCGGACCATCCGCAGTTTGGCGAGGTCGGGGTGACGGCGAATCTCGAGGCGCGCGGAACGCGGGGTACGGCGCTGCTTTTCGGGACCAGCCCGGAGAATGGGTGGCTTATCGCCGAAGCCATCAAAGGCGTGCGATATCCCTGCACGTCCTCGCTCATGTACGACGTCTACCGGCGGATGCCGTTCTCGTCGGATTTCGACGCGTTGCGGCGGCACGGCATGAAGGGTTTCGACATCGCGTTCATCGACAACTTCGCGTGGTACCACACGAAGAACGACAAGCCGGAGCACCTCGATCTCGGTTCGCTCCAGCACGTCGGCATGTACGCCCTCGACATGGCCCGCCACTTCGGCGACATGCCGCTGGACGGTCCGGTGACGGCGCCGGATGTCATGTATTTCAACACGATCGGCTATAACATGGTCCGCTATCCGCTGTCGTGGGGCGGGCCCCTCGCGCTCCTGACGGCGCTTCTTGTGGTTCTGACGCTGCTTATTGCCCGCCTGCGCGGGCACGTCTCGGTTCCGGGGGTGCTTGCCGGCGTATTCCTATGGGCGTTGTCGGCCGTCCTGGCCGCAGGCGCGGCCCTGATCATGCTCGCGATAATCTGGGGGCCGGATACGGTGTGGATTCTCTACACTGAGACCATTACCCGTATCCCGAATCTGCAACCCCTGCATCACAACAACCTCTACGTAGCGTCAATCACGTTGGCGGCAATCGCCGTGGCCGCGCTGGTTTACGGGGCCGCCAGCCGGTGGGTTGCCGTGCAGAGCCTGGCGCTGGGCGCCTGTTTGTGGTGGACCGCGGCGATGCTGGTGGTGGCCCGCGTGCTGCCCGGCGCCGGGTACCTGGTCATGTGGCCGCTGTTCTTCGCCACGCTGGGGTTGCTTATCCACGCCTTGCTGGCCAAACCCGGCTTGCTGCAACCGGGATGGGCGATGGCGCTCACGGTCTCCGTACTGCCGGCTGTCGTCTTGTTTATCCCCGCGTACCGGATGGGCGGGTATACCGTCATGATAATGGCCGCGCCGGGACTTGCCCTGCTCGTGACGCTGCTCATGGGCCTGCTGGTCCCGCAATTGGTGTTCCTCCAGCGGCGCAACCGGTGGTGGCTGCCGAGCGCAAGCGCCGCGCTGGCAGCGCTTCTGGTCGGAATCAGTCTGGCCAATAGCGATTTCACCCGCGAGCGCCCCAAGTTGAACTCCGTCTCGTATGGGATCGATTACGACGTACAGCGCGCTTTCTGGCTCAGCGCCGACTCCGAGCCGGACGAATGGACCGTCCAGTTCTTCCCGCCCGGAACGCCCCGCGACCACTTCGATGAATTCGTCCCTGGCTCCCACCACGCGATTATGAAGGCCCCGGCCCCCATAGCGCCGCAGTTTCCCGGACCGGAGATCGCCGTCGTGGGCGACGAGATCAGCGAAGACACACGTCAACTTGTCCTGCACGTGGCGTCGCCGGCGGGCGCCGCGCAGTTGGAATTGCGCATGGTTTCCGATACGGAGGTTCAGGAAGCGCTAGTCTTCGGGCGTCCCCTCGATATGGATCACCATCGCTTCCGGGTCAACTTCAGGCTGTTTCCGAAGGACGGCATCGATCTTACCCTGCGTGTGCCGGCAGGCGGCCCGGTGCGGCTGAACGCGCGTGAGACCTTTTACGGCCTGCCGCAACTGCCCGGCTATCAACCCAGACCCGAGTACATGGCCTGCATGCCCAACACCGTGTTGCACGGCGCGCGTGTGCTGGACAGCGAGCACGTGTACGTCACGCGCACATTCGATTTCTGATCAATCGGGCCGCGAGCCGGATGCGCGGAAGACTACCGGAGCGTTTTCTCGTGCAACGGGAAAACGTCCAGCATGACGATTGCTGCGAGGGACTCGGGCAGGGCAGTGCGCGGCGGGATGGTGAGGGTGACGGTGCTGAGGTTGCCGTGGCCGTCGTGGGTGGCGCGAAGATTGGGATTGTAGTCGAGTTGAACGGCTTCGCGGGCGGCCGCGTCGATCAGGAGGATGCCGGCCCGGTGACGGTCAAGGGAGTACGCGACCCCGTCATCGAGCCGCATCGTGGCGATTACGTACCCGGCCTTGCCGTTCGCGGGCGGGCGAAAGTCCACGTGCGCCACGTGGACGCCCTCCGGCCTGCGGTTCGCGGGCCCGAGGGCCGGATAAGGCCGCGTGATGTATGTGCCCATGACGACCAGCTTTTCCCAAAGATTGTTCGCGAGTCCGGCCATGATCAGCAGGGGCCCGAAGGTCGGAACGGCGAGCGCCGGCGTCTCCGCATAGGCAGTCGCCCCCGGCAGTACACGCCCGTCGGGACCGAGCCGCCCGCGCAGTTGCAGCCGCCGGAATGGGATATCGATGCCGGTAACGCCCAGGGTGACCCCGCCCGCGTCGAGGATGAAATCGTTGCCTTGGCAGCGTCCGCTCAACGCGAAGGTGAAATCGGTCTCCGTGTTGACGCCTTGCCCCGTGTTCGCAACGAGCACGCCCTGGTCGTCGCGGCGTCCGCCGATGGCCCACACGACGCACTTGCCGCGGCCCTGGTCGTCTGCCGGGCTTATCGAGGCCGCGCCGAGGATCATCTCGATGAAATCGAAACCAATTTGATTAAGGCTGGGCAACATGGTCGGAATGGGCACGGCGAGCCGCGTGAATTCCAGGGCGGTCGTCGCATTTTCGGTGACGGCCATGGGCAACGCGCCAAGGTCCGGCTGGGTCACCCGGAAGGAAAACCGCTCCCTGATTTCCCCCGCCTCGCGCCCGCCGAAACGTAGATTCCCCACGCGGAGGCCGCCGGTCAGGTACGTGCCGGCGATGCTGATCGTATACATCGCGCCCGGTTCCAGAAAATCGTCCGGAATGATGTACAGGTAATCGCCGCGCGCCGAAGGTTCGTAATGGAGCGGCGTCTCGGGCTCGATAAGGATATTCAGATCTACCGGGTTGACGCGCGCGTCAATCGTGTCGCCCTGCTCCCGGACCACGAGCCGCAACGTGATGATGGTGGCCGCGGGCAGTTCCTCGGGGAATGCCTCGCGCGTGTTGCCGCCGGGGGTGACGTAGTAGAGGCGCGCCGCGTCGTTCGGCCAGTCTTCCGCGGGATTGGTCTCGCAGCGGGCCGAAGCGGTCTGGAATGGCGCATCGGCGTTCGCATGGAGACAGTAATCATAGGGCACGTACCAAAGATAGCCGTGTTCGCCGCCGATATACACGCCGGTCTGCCCGAGAGCCGGCGAACTGTTGAGGTCGTTGCGATCCTGCAATTCCGTATCGAGCGGCGTCGTATCGAAGGACCACCGCCGCGACCCGTCCGCCGTATTGAGCGCGTAGAGACGGCCATTGCCGCATCCGAAATAGACAATAGCGTCCGGTTCGCCGTTCGGCCCCGCGCCCAACGCGGGCGACGATCGAATCGGGTCGCCCGCGTCATAAGCCCAGAGTTGCCTGCCGTTCGGGTCAATGGCATAGAGGCGGCCATCGGTCGATCCGATGTAGACGGCTGTCGTGTTTCCCGCGCTATCCTCGGCTAACGCGGGCGACGCATACACGTGATCGCCGGTCTTGAACTTCCACTTTGGCCACGGCGAATCGGGAGCGAAAGCGTATACCTGCGTGTCAAACGAGCCGATATACACTGTTCCGTCTCGGCCAAGGGCCGCCGACCCGGCGACAAAGCCGAGCGTCCGCTTTTTCCACCGGGGTTGTCCGTCCGGCGCGACGGCGTACACTGCGGTGTCGCAGGATCCCCAGAAGAGCGTGCCGTCGTCGCCGATGGCCGCGACGGACCAGTTGTTGTTGCCAGTCGGCAGGACCCATTTCAGGCGGCCATCGGGATACAGCGCGTAGTAATTCCAGTTCGTGTTTCCGGCGTAGAGGGTTCCGTCAAAGCCAATCTGTACATTGCCTTCCCACCAGTTGTTATAACCCGCGCCGGGCGCGTCGGCGGCGTCGAAAGTCCATAATACGCGTTCCGCCGGCGTTTGCACCCCGTCATCCGTACGCAAGTGATAGAGGACTCCGTCGCCCGACGCGAAAGTGACGGCGGGCGGGCCGCCAGGCGCCACACGATGAAGCGCCGCCGCGGAGTCGATGAGTTCCCCGGTCTTGAAACGCCACTTGAGCGTTCCGTCGGGGTTGACCGCGTAGAAATGGTGGTCCGCCGACCCAAAATAGACCACGCCGTCCCCGTCGATTACCGGAGTCGAGAAGATGCCCTTGCCGGTTCGGAACGACCATGGGCGGTTGCCTTGATAAATGGCCGGAAGCGTGCTCCGGCCCGTGTTGCGCCGATCGCGGCGGAACGTCGGCCAAGGCGCGTCGGCGCGCAGGGGCGTGTCATAGCCGAACGGCTGCGAGGGCAGCTCCGGGGCGCGCACCACGAACGGCGCGGCATTCGACGCCCATTCCCACAAGGGGGTTTTCTTGACCACCTGGACGTACCCCCCCGCCGTTACTTCGGCGGGCAGTTCGAGGGCTACCCGGTCATTGGTCCACTCGCATATGGCGTCGAACACGTCGCGAGGGCGCTCCGTCTCACGAAAGAGCACGTAGTTTTCGCTTTCGTGTTTGCCGAAGCCATGCCCGTGGATTACCAGCACGCCGCCGCGTGTGGTAACCGGAACGTACGTGATTTGGGGACGGAACCGAACATAGGCGCCCGTCGCGGCAAGGACGATCACCAGCGCGAGCCAGAACGTCTTGCTCGTGAGCAGTAGACGAAGCGCCCGGGCAAGCCAGGCCCGGCCGGGCGGCGACTCCAAGCGCACCTTGATCACACTGGTCCTCCATCGAAAAACGCCGCGCCCTCCAGGAATCGGGCGCTCCGGGTCGCGCCCCACACACGCGCGACATCGACCCGCGTCATTAAACCATGACCGGGACCGGAACGCAACAGTCAGGCTGGGTACTGCAATGTAAGGCCGCGCCTTCTCCCACGAATCCGAGTTCCGGCGCCACTTCAATTCAACCTCGCTGATAAGGTTCAGCCGCCCCGCGGCTTCGCAATCCGGTTGACGAAGCACGCGTACGGTCCGTAAAATGTCTCTTCGTGGCGTGTGCTGCGGGAGATTTTCCGGTTTTGAAGGAACCCTTCGTGAATATTGAAGAATCCGAAGGCGCCGGCGGTGGAAAGAAGTCGCCTGCCGACACGGAGGCGATGCTGCGGGTCGCCGCGCTGATCGCGTTGCTCGGATTCCATTTCGTGGCGAATGTCTGGTACTTGCGCGCGGACAACCATGTCGTCCGCACGGATGAAGAGACCCACATGCTCACCGCCCGCGAGTACTTCGAGGCCTTTGCACTGCAGGAACACGAAAACCTGCTCACGACCCTCATCGCGTTGGGCAACATCCACCCGAGCAACCCGGCGCATCCCCCGTTGCTGCCCATCCTGGGCGCGGGCCTGGCAAGTGTCCTTGGCTACAGCACCGACGTCTTCGCATTGGTCAATACCTTCATGTTCTTGCTCCTGCTGCTAGGTTGCCACGCGATTGCGCGACAGTTTCTCGACCCTTGGCCCGCCCTGTTCGCCGTGTTCGTCATCAGTTTCACGCCGAGTGTCTTTCACGCCTCGCGCTTTTTCATGACAGACTACCCCGCGGCCACGGTCACCGTATGGTCATTCTACGCGCTCCTGCGCAGCGACCGTTTCCGCAACATCGGTTGGGTGGCGCTTTTCGGGGTGCTTACGGGCTTAGGCATCCTCACCCGCACAGTAACTTTCGTCTATTATATCCTGCCCGCCGCAGTGGTCTTTGCGCTCGGTCTCTGGGCGTCATGGCGGCAGTCCGACCGACCGTCCGCCGATCGTGTCGGCCCGAGCCGGCTACTGCTTCACGGTGTGATCGCGGTTGGGCTGAGCGTGGCGGTATTCGCGCCGTGGTATTTCCATAACCTCGAAATCTATTACAACTATTGGGTGAATCAACACGCGGGCGGCACCGGAGGTCCGTTGACTATCGCCCGGCCGAACGTGCCGGTCACGCCCCGAGCCGCACCGCCCGCAGCCGAAGCGTCCCCGGAACAACCAACTGCGGACGAGACGACGCCGGTGTCCACCGCGGTCGAGATTCGCCTCGACAGACCCCAGCCCCCCCCCGTTCCGGCTCGCGTCACGTGGGCCGACCGGTTGCGCGGGATGCTCGAGCGGCGTCAGCCGTGGACGCGATACCTCGCCCACGTGGTCAACAACAACCTGTTCCTCCCGCTTTCCCTGCTTGCTGCGGCGGGGGCGGTTCTCGCGCTTGTCATGCGACGATTCCGTTCTTTCACGACAGTTCTGATGCTGTTGTGGCTTCTCGGGGCCTACGTGCTGATGACCGTCCTTATCAAGTATTCCGTCGCGCGGTACGCGCTGCCGGTGGCGCCCGCGCTCGCGTTGCTGGCCGCACTTCCCGTAATTGCGTTGCCGCGACGGTCGCTCCGCGCGGCGGCGATGGCCGCGCTCGGCGCGTATCTGCTGTTCGGCTACTGCAACCTGACCTTCGCCTCGTACGGCCCGCTGGGCCGACTCTACGTGCCTGTCATCCTGAACGCGACAATCCAGAACAGCTACCAGGACCCCGGCCTCGCGGTCTACAAGGACACCATCACGTACGGCTACTCATATTCCGGGCTGGGCGCCGCCGTGCGCGAGACTTATCGAGCGGACGACGACTATTGCACGATTCACCAGTGCAACTACCAGGACCGGCTCTTGCGCGCCATGGCCCGTGAGGACCGGCGTCGCCGAGTACTGACGGGCGAATACGCCAACTACATGCGGCTGGGCCGTGAGATGCGCGGCATGGAACTTGCCGAACGCCATTTCTGGCCGCCGCCAAACCCGTTTCTCGATCGGTCCCTGCGTCCTGAGGACATTCCGGCGCGCCGCTTGCGCAGCATCCAAATGGCCCTCTCGACGAAAGAACTCCCAGGCAAGCTGCCCCAGACGGATTACGTGGCCTACGCCGTGTATGCGAGCGACAAAGCGCAGGAGCGCGAGTGGCAGCAATTTCTGAAAGAGCGCGGTTTCGAGTTGGTCGAGCGCTTCACCATCGAGCGGTTCGGCTACGTGCCGGCGCGCACCTACGGGGTCATGTCCCGCAAGGAGACAGCGGTTATTACCATTGAATCGAAGGACGATATCGATCGATTGGGCCTTTTCGAACTGTATGATCTGAGAGCCTCGCACCAATTTCCGCAATTGCGCGTCGATATGCGGGAGTACACGCTGAAGCGGTTCCTGCAACTCCTGGAACAGGGCAACTATCCCCCGCCCCAGGAAATCAACGAGTACCTTACTTACATTGGCGCGGAAGTGGCGCGTATCCACGATAACGAATTCCGCTTCTGGTTCATCTTCCGTGTCCATAAGCCCATTCAAGAGAATCTGCGCGTGTTCCTTCACGGGCGCGTGACCACTGAAAATCTTCATTTCCTCGAGGATAGCAAGCGGTCCCAGGGTTATCAGGATTGGAACTTCGATCCGGAGCCGCCCATCACGGACTGGCCCGCCGGCGATTACGTGATCATTACGCGTACGATTATGCCGGCCCCAATCCCGTATACGTTCAAGTTGGGTTTCTTCACGAGCGCGGACGGGGACTTCGGGCGCGGCGTAAACGTGGGTACGGTCGATTTCGGCCTCTACCAGTGAGGTCGTGAAACCGGAGACAACGAGGGCGCGCATGACGCCATTGCTCAGCGGCCTCGCGCGGCGGCGCAAGTTCAAGTGGTTTTTCTCGGATGTGCCGCATACCACGCGCATCCTCGAGATCGGCTGCGGCGACTGCTGGTCGCGAGACCGCGCGCGCGCCGCCGGGTACACGAACTACGTCGGGTTGGACCTCCGACCGCCCGCGGACATCGTCGGCGACGTGCGCCGCTGGCGCGACCTCGGACTTCAAGCCGAAGCATTTGACGTGATCGCGGCGTTCGAAGTGATCGAACATATCCCATGCTTCGCCGAGTGCCACGCGCTCCTGCGGCCTGGCGGGCTGCTTTTCCTTACGACGCCCGTCCCGCGTGCGGACCCGTTTCTAGCCTTCCTCGAACAACTGGGACTGTTGCAGCGGCGCACCAGTCCCCACGCGCATCTGCTCGATCTGCGCGACGTGCCCCTCTTCGAACCGGTCGCTCTCCGACGGGTCGTCGGCCTCGCCCAGTGGGGGAAGTTCCGTAAGCCGCCGCGATCCGGCTTTCATGTCCTGCATGGCCGCGACCACTCGTGCTAGAATCCGGCCTATGCCCGTTGTAGTCAAAATTCAGAACGTCACAAAGCGCTACCGCGCGCGGGTCGCGGTCCAGGATGTAAACCTCGCGGTGGAAGCCGGGCAAGCAACCGCGTTGCTGGGACCGGACGGCGCCGGCAAGAGCACTATACTGAGTATCGTATCGGGCCTGGTGCGGCCCACCTCCGGCGTCGTCAGCCTGTTCGGCAAGGAAATGCCCCGCGGGCGGCTCGACGTGAGCCCACGCATCGGTGTCTTCGTCGAATCACCGGCGTTCTTCGAGCATCTAAGCCTGAGGCGCAATCTCCTCATGCAGGCCCGCCTTGCTGGAAGACCGGTCAATGTCACGCGTGTGCTCGATTGGGTCGGATTGGTCCCCGTCGCAAATGAGCGGCCCCTCGAAATGCCGCGGCCGTTGCGGCGGCGTCTCGCCCTAGCCCAAGCCCTGCTCACGGAGCCCGAACTGCTCTTACTCGACGAGCCGTTCCTCGGCCTGGACCTGGAGGACGCGCAGCCCACCTTCCAGTTGTTGCGCCGTCTCCGGGAAGAGGCCGGGGTTACCATCCTCTTCGCCACGCGGCTGATGCGCGTGGTCGAGGTGCTGTGCGACCGCGCCGTCGTGCTGCGGGACGGCCGCCTGGTCGCCGAAGTGGCGGCGGAAGACCTGATCGCCTATGAGCCGAGCGAGGTGGAAGTGATTCTGGATGGCCCGGAGACCGCGGCCAGGAAACTCGCGGATCAGCCGTGGGTGGCCCAGGTCGATCTCCGACCGGGCCGTATTTTCGTGCGCCTTCGCGACAAGAACGCCGCGCATTTGAACGCGTTCCTGGTGGCCGCGGGCTACCGGGTTCACGGGCTGCTGCCGCGAGGGCGCACCTTGCAGGACGTTCTCTTGAAGGTGACTAACGAATGATGGGACGCATTTGGGCCGCTTACGCGGTCGAACTGACCAAGGCGCTACGGCACAAGTACACCTATGTCGGCCCGGCGCTCCTTGCGGTGGCGGTGGCGGTGTGTCTCGCGTTGCGTCCCGTCGCGCGCGACGGCGTCGGCGACTATGGGTTTGTCGCCGTCGCCACCGCAATTGCGTCGTCCCTGCTCGGACTGATCGTGCTCTTGGTCTACGGCGCGGGTCTGGTGGCGTCCGAGCCGTACGGCGCGCTGCGGCACAGCCTGACCCGCCCGGTCGCGCGCCACGAACTGCTGCTGGCCAAGGCGGCGCTCGGCATGACCTACGCCGCGGTCTTGACGTTGACCACGGGGGGTACCGCGTGGGCGCTGGCGTATCTGTTGGGCGACCTGACCGGGGTGGCGTGCGGAGGCGAACTCGTATTCCCGGCGGGGGACATGATCTCCGCCTATGTATTGGGAGCGCTTCTTGTGCTTGCGCCGCAATGGGCCGCCGTGGCCTATGCGCTTTTCTGGTCCACCTGCGTGCGCAATCCGATCGTCGCCGCCGTGCTCGCCGTCAGTTTCTGGGCGGTCGTCGATGCTATCAAGTATCCCCTGGGGATCGATGCGTACCTGTTCTCGTCGTATATCGAGCGGCCATGGGAAGTGTTCGCGGCGCGCGTGGACGGCCTCGACGCCTCCTGGTTTCCGATGGCGTGGCAGTGCCTGGCGGCATCCCTCGGCGGCTGGTGCGTGTTCACGGCGGCGGCCGTCGCCCGCTTTCACCGCCGTGATTTTGCCTGAGGCGCGACCATGATCGTCGTCGTGCTCATACCGATGCTTGCGGCGCTCGAATTCCGTGCGCAGGACGTTCCCGGCCTTCGTGTCGACGCCGTACATCCGCTCACCGCCGCCGCAAGCCTGAACTGCGTGCAGGCGGACCTCGACGGCGACGGCGCCGCGGACCTGGTATTTCCCCGTGAGGTCGCGTTTCAACGCGGCGGCGGTTTTCCGCGCGAAGCCCGCGTCTCGCTCCCGGACTCCGGCGAACAAGCCTTTCTCGATGTCTGGCGCGGCGAATTGTATCTGTTCTTCGCCGAGCATTTGTCGGTGATGCGCCGGCGAGGGGACGAGTGGCAAAGCGTCCTGAGCCAAACCATCGCATGGCCCGCGACCGAGGCCGGGGTCCTGCCGCTGCGCGGACCGGGCCGCGCAGCCGCCCTGCGGCAGCGACGTCTTCATGATTTCGATGGTGACGGCGTGCCGGAAATCGTCGTGACCAATCCCCAAGGCGTGCACGTGTTCCGGCACAACGGGAAGCAGTATGTGCCCGCGGGTCTGCTTGAGGTGTTGCCACAACTGGCGCTGCAACCCGGGCAGGAGGCCCGCGTATGGCCGCCGGAAACCCGCCGACTCGCGTTTCCCCCGCGTGAAATGGCGTGCAGACTATTATTCGACGGGCAGCGCCTGTGCGTGCTCGCGCGGACCGACGTCTCCCAGACCGAGGTGCGCTACCGGCAAGTGAATCACACCGTTCAACGTACCGCCGATGGCGAGTTCGCCGTGGCCCCGGATCTGACCGAGGAATGGGTTAGCGACAATGTCCCGGCCTACATGCAGCCGTGCCGGCTGAACACCGATGGCCGCGTGGACTTTGCCGGCGGATACTGGGACACCGTCCAGGGCGGCGTATTGCCTGGTCCGCTCTACACCGCGCGCGCCACCCTCGATGGCGGCGCGTCTTACGCCATACGTCGGGCGCGCACGTTCTGGCCCCATTGCGGCTTCGTGGACTTCGACGGCGACGGGAACCTTGATATGGTGGTCGAGTCCAACGACGTGCTTGAGGGCGGCGCGCGCGAGGCCGTGCTCCGGTACCTGACCCATTCCAGGATCGCGCACGAACTGCGCGTATATCGCCAGGATCGCGGCGCGTTCGCGGAAACGCCCGCGCTTACGCATCGCGTCGTCGTCCAACTGGACCGGCCGCCCGTCGCGGGCACGCCGTTCTTCCAACGCCGCCACCGCGCCGGGCTGCTTAACCTGAGCGGCGACTTCAACGGCGACGGCTACAAGGACCTCGTGGTCCAGGACCGGTCCGATCGCCTCGCCGTCTTTCTTTCAAGGGGGTTCTCGTTGCCCGAGTCGCCGGACGTCCTTATCCCCCTGGAATTCGACGCCACGTTCGCCGTCGCCGACGTAAACCTCGACGGACGCAGCGACGTTATTGTCCGCGCAACGTCGGCGGACCGCGCCGCAGAGGGCAGCCGCGTCCACTTCGCGATGGAGGGCGCGCCATGACCACCCTCGTATTCATCCTGGCCGCCATCGCGCAGGGCGCGCTGTTCGACATACACGCTTTCCCCATCCCTGACACGCCCGCCCGCTTCTTCGTGGCGCCCCTGACGGACCCGGACGTGGCGGACCTCGCCGTGCTGCACGGGCACGCCCTCACCGTCTACCCCCGAGGGTTGCCCGATACGCCGCGCACGTTGCCGCTCCCTCCCGAAACATCCGCCGTCGACGTGTTCGACCTGGACGGCGACGACGTCGCCGAGGTCATCGCGGTGGCGGGCGATCGCATCGTCTCCTGGTCGCTCGCCGCCGCGGAAACGTCCCCCACGCCCATCGATCTGTTCCGACTCTCCACGCAACTGGCCGACTGCGGCCCCGCGCCGTTTCTGTACGTACTCGGCGTCGAGTGGGAGGGGCGCGTCGTGCTCGGATTGCCCCGCGAGACGACCTTCGAACTCCGCGACGTGGCCGGCGCGTTGGTGGGCGACTTTCCCCTGACCACCGAAGCGCCGCACCGCGCCTCGTATGGGCGGCCCTTCACGATGCAGATCGTCGACCCGCCCCTTATCGGTCCCGAACATGCTCTTGAAATCGAGGTGCGCCGCAGCATCGAGATCGAGCCGGACCTCCCCCGAGCGCTGGCCCCGCCGGACAAACGCGCCGCCCTACAACGCCGCTCGATAGCGCCCCCCGGCATCGCTACGCCGGAAGCCAACCCCGCGTATTGGCCGTGGTTCCCCTTGGTCCCGAGCCAAACCGATCCCGTCGGCAGGGAGGAATTGGCCCGGTGGGACGTCCTCTACGCGCTCGCGGACGCCGGCGCCGGAGCGTCGCTTATCCGCCTCCGCACCCCGGGCCGCACCCCGCAGGACGCCCCGCGGGTCGGGCCCGAACGCAGGTTTCCCGGCGCGATCCTCAATACCCCCGACCGGCTGCCGGACTTCAACGGCGACGGATTCACGGACCTGGCGCTGTGGAACCCCGCCGAGCAATGGTCCACGCCAAACGCCCTCGCACGCGCCGCCGTGACCGGACGCGCCGCCTGGCGGCTCACGGTGCATCTCTTCGAGCCCGCGCGGCGGCGCTTCAGCCCCGCGCCCACCGCCCAACTGCGCGTCGACGCCCCCTTCTCCTGGACCATGCGTGCCCGTGCCGATGCCCCCACGCCGATAATCGTCTTCGAAGACTTCACCGGCGACGGGCGTACGGATTTCGGGTGCGCCACCGCCGTGGACGAGTTCCGCGTATGGCGCGCCGGCGAAACCGGTTTCGATCCCGCCCCCGCATTCCGCGCCCGCTTCGCCGAGCCCGTTCATGCAATAGAATTCGTCGGCCGCTTTGATCGCGCCGCCGCCGCCGTCGCTCTCCGCGGCGAAGACACCCTGTTCCTGCTCCGACCCGCCCCGTGATCACGGCACGACCGACGCCCGAAAGCGCGCAGGCCCGGGCGCATCAGACTCGATGCGCGGAACCGCAGCGCTTGCGTGACCCATATTGGCCGCGCCAGCCGACGCAAGAGGTCTCATTCGCCCCACCCATGCCTTGTGTCTCTTATGCCCCTTTCGTCCTTCAGATCTGCCGCCGCGCCCGCGTCTTAGTCCCCGCGACAGCGCTTGACAGAACGAATTCCCTATCGTATAATTCAAATTGATAATTGAAATGTGCAGTGGAGTTTGCGGAGGATCGCATCATGGGCGGCCGACGACGCGGCGAGACTACCAAGGAAAAGGTTCTTGAGGAAGCCTGTAAGGTCTTTGCTGAGAAGGGCTACCGCGACGCCACCCACGCGGAAATTTGCCGCCGCGCCGGCGCCAATGTAGCGGCCGTGAATTACTACTTCGGGTCCAAGGAAAGCCTGTATCGGGCGGTCTTCGAGCATCTGGCCCGGAAAGTGGAGCGCATGTATCCGTTGGACGGGGGATTGTTGGCGGCATCTCCGCCCGAGAGACGTCTTCATGCCTTTATCCACGCCCATCTCAGCCGGGTGTTCGACCCTGAACTTCTCGGAGACCTTCACCGGATTCGTATGGCGGAGATGTTCGACCCGACGGGCCTGCTGGAGGAACTGTTGGCCCGCCAACTGGCCCGGGACCGGGAACAGGTCCAGAGGCTTCTTCGGGAGTTGCTGGGCTCGGGGGCGTCGCGGCGGGACGTGGAGTGGTGTGAAATGAGCATTGTGGCCCAATGTCTTATCGGGGCGCCCGGACCGCCCGATAAGGGACCGCGTGCTATTTTCGGCCTTGATGCGTCGGAAGTGGACCGCCTTACCGACCACATCCTGAGGTTTTCGATGGCGGGTATCAAGGCAATTCGCCGGAAATGCAGCGAACACGTGGCACGCGCGCGCACGAGGAGCGGGAGCAGACCATGATCGATTCCAATGCCGTGAAGCGTGCGGAGGTTGCCAAGACGCTCGGTCTTGACAGGCCCCGTTCAAGGATGCGCCGTCTCGGCAAACTGCTGCTGTGGACCATCGTGGTCGCGGCCCTGGTGGCGGGGGGCGCGTACTGGCTGACACGAGACGAAACGGCGGTGGCGCGCTATGAGACCCAGCCGGTGCGCCGAGGCGACCTGGTGGTGACGGTGAGCGCCACCGGCACGCTCGAACCGATCAAGAAGGTGGAAGTCGGTATTGAAGTGTCTGGGACAATCGAGACGGTCGAAGTGGACTACAACGACCGCGTCGAGGTGGGGCAAGTGCTGGCCCGGCTCGATACCTCGAAGCTCGAAGCGCAGGTCCTGCAATCCAGCGCCGCGCTCGAGGCCGCGAACGCCAGGCTGCTTCAGGCGCAGGCCACAGTGCAGGAGGCCGAGGCACAGATGACGCGCTTGGACGAGGTCCGGCAACTGAGCGACGGCAAGATGCCCTCCCAAAGCGAGTTTGACACGCAGAAGGCCGCGCGGGCGCGCGCACGCGCGGATGAAGCCAGCGCGAAGGCGGACGTGGCCCAGGCGAAAGCCACGCTCGACGCGAACCGGTCCGACCTGGAAAAGGCCGTGGTCCGATCAACCATTAACGGTGTGGTGCTCGAACGTTCCATCGAGCCGGGACAGACCGTCGCGGCCCAGTTCCAGTCGCCGGTGCTCTTCACGCTGGCGGAAGACCTCGCCCAGATGGAACTCCAGGTCGATGTGGACGAAGCGGACGTGGGCATGGTGGCCGAGGGCCAGGACGCGACCTTCACCGTCGATGCCTACCCGGACGAGGTGTTCCCGGCGCGCACCACCTTGGTCCGCTACGGTTCGGAAACCGTCGATGGCGTCGTCACCTATAAGGCGGTGCTACGGGTGGACAACTCGTTACTCGCCCTGCGGCCGGGAATGACCGCAACGGCCCAGATTACGGTCGCAAGACGGGAAAATGCGCTGCTTGTGCCTGACGCGGCGCTGCGTTTTACCCCGCCCCAAACCCGACCAGAGGAGAAAACCGGCGGTGGCGCCGGCCTCCTGTCCTCGATTCTTCCGCATCCGCCCCGTCCGCAATCCGCGCCGCGTGAAGCGCCCAATGCGCGGAACAAGAACCAGCAGGTATGGGCCCTGCGCAACGGACAACTTACCGCTATTCCCATTACCAAAGGGCTGAGCGACGGCAAGATGACGGAAGTGACCGGCGGCGCGCTCGAAGAGGGAATGGAAGTGGTCACCGACACGGTAACGGCGGCAACATGAGTGACGACGACGCACAAGGGAAAGTGGGACAACCCCTCATTGAATTGGCGGGCGTTACCAAGGTCTATGGCGTCGGCGCGGCCGCCATGGAGGCGTTGCGCGGCGTGGACCTGCGCGTCTACCCCGCCGAGTTCGTGGCAGTCATGGGACCGAGCGGGTCGGGCAAGAGCACCTGTATGAATATTCTTGGCTGCCTCGACACGCCGACGTCCGGCGCATACCGCTTCTGCGGCGTCGAAGTAAGCAAACTCACGCGTAACCAGCGTGCGCTCTTGCGCCGCCACTATCTCGGTTTCGTATTTCAGGGATACAATCTCCTGAACCGCACGTCCGCCTTGGAAAACGTCGAACTCCCGCTTATCTATCGCGGAGAGAAGGCCCGCCTGAGGCATCAACGCGCGCGTCAGGCCCTGCAGGCGGTGGCGCTGACCGGCTGGGAGCACCATACCCCCGGCGAATTGTCCGGAGGCCAGCAACAGCGCGTGGCGATTGCGCGGGCGATTATCACCGAACCCGTCGTGCTGCTGGCCGACGAGCCCACCGGCAATCTGGACTCGGTGCGCAGCGTCGAAATCATGGAACTGTTGACGGCATTCAACCGCGATCTCGGCATCACCGTCATCATGGTGACTCACGAGCCCGACATGGCCGCTTACGCCAAGCGGACGGTGTATTTCAAAGATGGCATGATCGCGACGGACCATGACCATAAGGAAGTCGGCTGATGTTGGGCAATGCGCTATTGCTGGCGTTGCGCGAACTTCGCAGGAATGTAATGCGTTCCTTCCTGACCATGTTGGGCATCATCATCGGCGTGGCCGCCGTGATTATCCTGGTCACCCTCGGCGGCGGCGCAACCCAACAGGTCACCGAGCAGATATCGAGTCTCGGCAGCAATCTGATGATGATCGCCCCGGGCAAACGCATGGGACCGGGCCAAGGGGCGGGCAGCGCTCCATTCAAGATGGCCGATGTGGAGGCCGTCGAACGAGAGATCACATCGCTTCGCGCGGTGGCCCCCGTATCGTCCAGCCCGGTCGCCGCCATATTCGGAAACGCGAACTGGTCTACCACAGTGACGGGCACGACCGAAGCGTACTTTGACGTGGTGAACAGACGCATCGAGGCGGGCCGGATATTCACGCAGTCCGAGGCGCGTTCCGGCGTGGCCGTGTGCGTCATCGGAGATACGATACGAGGCAAATTGTTGGGCAATCAAGACCCGATTGGCCGCAAGATCCGCGTCGGGAAGGTTTCATGCGAAGTGATCGGCCTGTTGGAAGCCAAGGGGCAATCCAGCATGGGCCAGGACCAGGACGACATCATCCTCGTGCCGTTGCGCACGTTCCAGCGGCGTGTCGTCGGCAACGACAACGTCAGTCTTATCCAAGTCTCCGTGAAGGAGGGCGTCGCAACCGACAAAGCCAAGGCGGATATCGGTCGCCTGATGCGCGTCCGCCGGCGTCTTGCCCCCGACGAAGAGGACAACTTCAGCGTCATGGACTTGAAGGAAATCGCGACGATGCTCACCGGCACGACCCAAGTCCTCACGGGCCTGCTGGGCGCGGTGGCGGCGGTGAGTCTGCTGGTGGGCGGCATCGGCATCATGAACATCATGCTCGTATCCGTCACCGAGCGGACGCGCGAGATCGGAACGCGGCTCGCCATCGGCGCCCTCGAACGGGAAGTCCTCCTTCAGTTCCTGGTCGAGTCGGTCGTTCTTGCGTCATTCGGCGGCCTGATAGGGATCATCCTGGCCTTGGGTGTGTCCTTCGGGTTGGCGGGCGTACTTCAAGTCCCCTTTGTCTTCAACGCGCCGATAGTCCTTGTCGGGTTTCTATTCTCCGGCGCTATTGGCGTGGTTTTCGGTTACTTTCCCGCGCGCAAGGCCGCGAGGCTGGACCCCATCGAGGCGTTGCGCCATGAATAGCGGATTCCCAGCGATGGACGGAGGCGCTATGCAGTGCAAAGACGTGACAGGGTGGTTCCGGGCGGCGGGCCGTCTCGTCCTGCCCCTGCTGTTGACAGCCTGTATCACCGGGCCGGACTATCAGCGCCCCGAACTGAACGCGCCGGTCGGTTACAAGAGCGCGACGCCCGATGAAGCTGCGCAACCCGCACTTGCCCTGGACTGGTGGCGTCTCTTCAACGATCCGGAACTCGATGCGCTTATGGACGAGGCGCTCGCGGCGAACCAGACGCTGAAGGCCGCCGTGGCCCGCGTTGCGCAATCGCGGGCCTCCGCGCGATCGGTCAAGAGTGCGTTCTTCCCCGTGGTGACCCTCGATCCCTCGGCCACGCGTTCTCGCACGCCGGGCATGGACGCGTCGGAAGATTCCGTGGCCGACACCCTATCGCAGGTTTCCTCGGTCGTCAACCAGGCGTCGAGCTTGTTGGGTCAGATCAACTCACTGACACAAGCCGGCGCGACGACCATCGGCGGCGTGAGCGGAAGTTCACAAGGCGGAGTCGCGGGCGCGGACGTAGCTACCGCGGCGACAACAGGCAATCGCTTTCAGATCCCCTTCGATCTCAGCTATGAAATCGACATATGGGGACGCGTCCGCCGATCCTATGAGTCGGCCCAGGCGCAAGTCCAGGCCTCCGTTTATGACCTCGAAGCGGTTCGCCAGACCCTCCTGGCGGACCTTGCGCGCAACTACTTCAATTTGCGTTCGTTCGACTGCCAATACGAGATATTCGAGCGGAACCTGGATTTGTACCGGGAGCAGGTCGAACTTACGGACAGTCAGTACAAGGCCGGTCTGATCGATGAGACCAATCTGCTCCAGGCCCGCGTCCAACTGGAATCGACCCGGACTCAGGCCGCGGATATCCTCAGGCAGCGCACGAACCTCGAACATGCGATTGCCATCCTGCTCGGGCGCGCGCCCGCCGAATTCTCGCTCGATGTCCACCCGCTCACGGCCACGCCGCCCGTGATTCCGGCAGGGCTGCCCTCGGACCTCTTGCGACGGCGGCCCGACGTGGCCGAAGCCGAGCAGAATCTGGTTGCGGCCTGCGCCGAGATCGGCGTCGCAAAGGCGGATTTCTTTCCCGCCGTGAGGCTCACCGGTTTGGCCGGTTACCAGAGCGACGAAATCAAGAACATCCTCGACTGGCATAACCTCGCGTGGTCTATCGGGCCGGGCGTCTCTCTTCCCATATTCCAAGGAGACCAATTGAAGGCGAACCTGCGGAAAGCCAAAGCGCGATATGACGAACTCGAAGCAACGTACCGCAACGCCGTGTTAACCGCGTTCGTAGACGTCGAGGATTCGTTGACCGACCTCCACATCCGCGCCGACGCGGCGGAATCGCAAGCCAGGGCCGTTGCCGCCGCTCGCGAATACCTGCGGCTTACCCGGATTCAATACCAGACCGGCCTGACCGATTACCTGCACGTGGTCAACGCGGAACAAACCCTCCTGACCAACGAACTGTCCGACGCGCAGATACTGAACCAGCGCGTCGTCTCGACCGTCCTGCTGATCAAGGCGCTCGGCGGTGGCTGGGATTCCCAACCTGCGGCGCCGCCAATCGGCCCGGACGCCTGAGACATTGCCGGCGCGCCAGCTATTCTCGCGTCATCAGGCCGAGACGCCAGACGAGGAGAGGATAGGGCCCCCTGTGCTCGCCGGGCCGCGTGCTTTGGAAGAGAAGTCGAGGCGCGTCCGGGTCGTATTCGAGGCGCTGGTTGCAGCCCCTTCGCACGGCTTCGATGTGGGAGACCTCGCCCGCCCATGGCGCGCCTTCGTCAAGGAATGCCAGTTGTTCCCCCGTGGCATAGGATGCATCGGTCGCAGTCCACGGGCCGAGGGGATGACGCGCGACCGCCAGCCGGAAATGGCGGATGTCCTGCTGATCGCGTTCCTCGTAGATCATGTGATACTCGCCTCGGCCCGCCGCTTTGTATATATGCGCGGCCTCGTGGAGTGCCGAAAACACCGCGCGGGGCGCCGAGAACCCCTCCGGAAACCGTTCCAGCGTCGTCTCCATGGCGTACAGGTCCCGGTGTTCCCGAGTGTAGAAGAGGTAGGCCCGGGCATCGTCGCACAGCACCCAGAAGTCGATCCATTTGGCGTCCTCTTCTTTGCACGCGAGCGTCCGCGGCGCGGACCATGAATCGGGTTCCGCAATGTCCCGCGTCGTCATGTAGACCGGGAGGTAGTTCGAGTCGCGCGTCTGAAAAACGAGGTACCAGACCTCTTGCGGCTCGAAGAAGAAGACTTGCGGCGCGGCGGCGTATTTGTTAGGCGGCGTGCTGAGACCGCTGTTCACGGCTTGCGCGAGTTCGTGGCGCGGGGCGTCGCGGAGTCGTTCAAGAGTCGGTGCGGACGCATAGCCCAACCGGCAGGTATGGCCGTTCGACGCCGTGTAGAAAAGATGCCATGCGCCGTCATGGAAAACGATGCTCGGATCCTTCACCGCCTGGGAGTCGAACGCGCCTTCGGGGCCCGGTTCGAGGATTGGCGCGCCATACGTCCACCGAAAGCCGGTGTTCTCCGCGGACGCGGCCCACGCGGACGCCGCCAGCACCGTCCATACCCACAAAGGACCTCGACGCATGATGATGTTGCCTCTCTGCTTACAAAGACGACGGCTCGTCGCGCCCCTAACGCCGCGCCGCCTGGGGCGGATGGCAGTCTACTCCGTCCGGCGCGCCACGAAAAACTCGTAGGCATAATACTCCGAGTGCAAGCGGTGGAGTTCGGGCTCGCGGTCGATCTGATCGAGGACGGCGAGCGCCTCGCCGTCGTCCGCGTATTTGCCCCGGAGTTCCCGAACCCGTCTTTGCATCGGCGTGTAGAAGTCGTCCCACCACGCCTCATCGGGCAGGGTGAAATGACCGAGCACTCCGAAGCCGCATTTCTCGATGGTCGCCAGGACGTTGTGCGTCCAGCCCATGGTCGGGTAATCCTGGTCGAAACCCGCCTTCACCTCGGGCGGCGGATTCTCCTTCCGCCACACGGCGTCGGTGAAGGCGAGGCAGCCGCCGGGCCGCAGCAGGGAACGGCAGACCCGCAGGGCGTTCTCGATGCCCATGTTGTAGAGCGCGCCTTCGGACCAGACGAGGTCGAAGCTCTCAGGCGCCAATCCCGTGCCCGCCATGTCGCCGACTATTGGCCGAATGCGATGCGACAGGCCGCGCTTAGCGACCTCCGCTTTGAGCCGCTCGATGCTCGCGGCATGGCTGTCCAGAGCGATGATGGACCCTGATGTGATCCCGGCGAGGTGCAGCGTCTGGCCACCCGTGCCGCAGCCCAAGTCCAGCACCGCCGGCGTCGGCGGCAGGTCCCGGCACAACGCCAGCGCCTTTGCGGCGCACGCGCGATTGCCCGGACCCTGCCGCGGCAGCGCCTCGTAGACCTCGAAAAAGACCTCCCAGTAACGCGGCGTGGGTTCGTTCACATCAGGTTCTCGCGCGTGGTATCGAACACCCTCGCGGCCACAACCATCTCCCACTGCGATTCCAGGTTCGATGACCGCCAAGCGCCATCTTCCCAGTTCCTGCAATGGATTGTCCAACGCGAAAGACCGTCATGGAGGCGGCTTACAGATGCGACTCGACCCAGTTGTGGAGGAGCGGATAGCAGATGGCATGGATGGCCGTCAGCGGAAGGATGGTCCGGAACTTCAGAAAGTAGAAGGCGGCGAAGAAGCCCGCGGGAAACGTAAGCACCAGCTGAATCGGCACGATGGTGCCCGGAATGCGGGCCGGCGTCCAGAAGTGGGCGAGACTGAAAAGCAGGCCCACAGCAAGCGGCAACTGCCAAAGGCCCCGGAACGGCCGCAGCGTGGCGAGCGTCGCCAGAACGACGGAGCACAGGAAGAACTGTTGCGGAAACGCGGATGGGATGTACTCGATCATTTCCGACACGTAGGAAGGTCTGAACGAGAGGCGCCCGGCTACCGCGACGCCGAGTGCCGCCGGAATAGCGACGGCAAGAAGAAGTAACGCGGCTCCTGTCAGCACACCCGAAAGCGTGAGGCGGGTCGTGATGCCCCAATCGTCCAGCCTCTCGGGTTGGCGTCGCGCTCGCGCGACGATATAGCCGAGCGTCAGAACCGACGCCACGTCGTCGATCGTGATCCGTCTGACCTCCCAAGCCGGCGCCATGACGCCTGCCAGCTTAACCGCCACAAAGACGACCCCAACGAACACGGCGTACTTCAGGTCTGTCCAATCAATGCGCCGTTCCGTCTGCGACTCATTACCGCTATTGGTCCGCGTTGCCATGTTCTCCTCCAATCGAAGAAGACGTGATCACATAGCCCGTGCCGCTCCTGCGGCAACGCAGCGCCTCGCACCTCAACGTCCGCCGTACTTCTCCAGCAGCCGCAAGGCAATTTCGATACTGTCGCCTTCGGGCGCCGTCGGGTATGCGTCGGTCTTGCGCGTCCACGCATCTTCCCATGCGCGGATTTCCGCGTTCCACGCCTCGTGGTCCCACGGCGTGTCCCCGGCCAATGACTCCTGGACCCGCTGAACGAAGAGTTCCCAGCGGCCCCGGTAAAAATCGCGCAAGAGTCCCGCCCACTGCTTCGCCGCGTAATCCGCGAGCACGCCGTCCGGCGGCCCCCACAGCGTAATCTGGTTGCGGGCGTTCCACTCGTAACGGGCGGCTTCTTCCGCATTGTTCGCCCAGCGGCGCGCACTTGCGGTCCACGTTCCCAACAGGAACTCCCGCCGCGTCGCGACAAGCGTGTCCAGGTCCGACACAAGCCCCAGAAGTTCCGCGCCTGCCTCGGCCACGCCCGCTGCATTCCCTGCGGCATAGGCGGCCGCCAGCCGATGGTAGGGCTCGTGCGCCCGGCTCGCGATCGCCTGCCTGGCCACGTTCACCACGTCGTACTCGTAGGCGTCTTTGCCGCGAAGCGCTTCCCGCGCGTCGAGAAGCATGCGCCATGCGGCGTCGATCTCCCGCCGCACCGAAGAATCCGGGCTGTTCTCCCGGGATTTCGCCGGCGCCAGCACCGGCCGCGAGCAGACCAGCGACCTGGACTGCCTGGGCGCGTTGTAGACAGTGTCCAGCAGAACCTTCCAGGCGTCTTCCGCCGCGGGGACCGATTGGCCGTAGCGCCGCCGCGCATAGGCGCGTATCCAATCGGGAAGACTCAGTTCAACCGGACGCACCATCAGGTCGGCCATGAGGTCATACACCGCGGGGCTGTGGCCAAACCCCTCCATGAGGAAGCCCGTCCCGCGCAAGTTGCCGTGCCGGCGATCGTTTACCGCGCCGACCAGCCCCTGCGCGATCTGGGCCAGCCCGCCGTGCAGGCTGGTCTGGTCGCCGAAACTCTGCACGATGCTCCAGCACCAGTCGTGCCCGTGAAAGGCCTCCGTCTTGTCCCACACCGGATTGCTCTCGCAGAACAAATCGAGCACCAGCATGCGCCCGTGAGGCACGGACCCCAGCAGCGCCGCCGTCTGCGGCGGCTGCCAGAAATGCGCCGCATTGAAGAAGATCCAGCCCTGCATCACCCAGACCGCCTCCGGGTCGGCCGCGGTCATCGCGCCGTGAACGGCCTTGCCCATCGCGTCGAGAAAAGCCGGTTCGTTGCTGGGCGGCGGCATCTCAATAAAGGTGTCTGCGGCGTAGAGGTGGTCCGTGCCGAACTGCCGGGTCTGCTCGTCGATGAAAGCCTTCCCGATTCGCTGGAACAGCGGGTCCCGCGGGTCCACGAAGACCGTCGGCGGAAAGTTGCACCAACTGGGCAACTGCTGAAATGTGGCCTCGGGAAAATGCTGCATCAACGCCCTCGGCACGTGGCCCGTGAACCCCTGCAACGCGGGACGCATCCCGAGTTCCCGCTCCCGTGCCACAATCCTGCGCTGCAGTTCGCGATGCCGATCAATCCAGTGATCGGACAGGGGACCGCCCCACCCGTCGATACAGCCCATCCAGCCGAAGGGCAGATAGGCCGGCCCGACGAAGAACGCATCGAGTTCGTCATCGCTCAGACCCATGTTGCGGTAGACGGCCTGCCAGATTGCTTCCTGGCCGGTAACGGCCAAGGGCATATTGATGCCCTGCAGGGCGAGCCAGTCAATGGCACGCTCCCATTCCGGCCAGTCCCACCAGGCCATCGAATAGCTGAAGCAACAGTAGTTGAACGCGTACCGGTCCCGAAATGGCACGACCACTCGCACCTTCGGGCTCACCTCCGGCAAGGGACGCGGCAGGTCAAGCTGGCTTCCCCACAACGAGAGACTCGCATTACACCATCGCGCGAGATATTCGCGAAGCGCCATGCCGACCGCAACGCCGGATGAGCCACGTAGCGTGACCCGGCCGTCCGCCCCCTCGATCTCGAAAACGTCGAGCCCCTCCTCCGCGGGTACGCCCTCCACCGCGAACTCCCCCGCGCGCTCCGGGATCACCCGCCGCAGCAGCGCCTCCGCCGCCGGCACATCCGGCCCCGCCGAAGCCGCGCCCGACAGCGCGACCACACAGGCCGCTATGCAACCACATATGCGCGTAGCGGTGATCATCAACTTGAACGCCGGAACGTGGTGTTGAGAAACATGTTGTTCCGCCTCATGGTTTGACCAACGTAGGTCTTGCCCATCGCCTCTGAGCAAGGAACATACACATAACCGGGCACAAGAAGCCACCCCACGGGGTGATTGAGATCGTCTGGCTCCGCGAGCAGGACTCGAATCCGCCTACGGCGGACCTTCGGCCTGCGTATCCGCCGCAGGCAGATCAACGGCCACCCGCTCCACCGAAAGCAAACGCCACCCATGCGGGTGGCGAGAACAGTCTGGGTCCCCGTATTGCGAACACAGCGAAACATTGCCGCCGGCTGGCACATCGTGCCGGTCTTCTGTAACTCCTCTGACCGCAATGTGATATATACGATTGCGTCTCCGAACAAGCCAGAAAAGGCCACGCCGGTAAGCCCCGCGAGACTTGCTCTTGCGCTCCAACGAATGCTGGAAGAGGGTGAGGTTAACAATCAATCAGACCTCGCACGGAAGGTGGGACTAACGCGGGCGCGGATCACTCAAGTCCTCAATTTGCTCAAGCTACCCGATTCCGTTATCCGAAATCTGTGCTCCGTCTCTGAGCCCAAGAGCATCGCCTTCTTCAGCGAACGACGTTTACGTTCCATCACGCGTCTCCCAAGAACAAAGGAACAGCTCAAGGCGTTCCGTGATCTGGAAAAAAGAGCCGCGGGAATCGTAACCGTGTGACCGTGGTCAGTCTGGATTGACAACTTGCCAATGACCGGTTTTCTTGGAACCCACTCTCCGAAGCGCTCCCCTCTCTTTGAGCTTGCCGATGTTTCGCATCACCGTGCTTCGGTCTTTTGAAAGCCGTTCCGCCAATTCATCGTAGGAGATGTGCGGATTGCCCGAAATCACTTCAAGTATGTACGCTTGAATCTCGTTCAAGACGCCCGATAAAGGTGCATTTATAGGTGCATTCCGTCCTTGTTCAGATGCACCTTTATTTCTCTTCTTGGCCGCGGCGGGCGTTTTCTGTTCCTTCGGTAGCCTCACGCGCGCGGTAAAGGTGCACGCTTCCCGGTCATCGACCAAATCCACTGCGGGCCATTCCTTCAGAACCCGGCGTATGCCCGTGCCGAGACCCCGGTAGGGCAAGACTCCTTTTGCCGAAAAGGATGCCAAGATCGGGTTGCGAAGGATCGAGTTTCCCGCGCGGACCTTCTCCACAGTCAAATGATTCGGGAGCGATCCTGGGCTTATGATCTCGATGCGGTCGTCGAAGACAAACACGCGAACAGCGCCGTTGATGAAATAGTCCCGGTGGATGAGCGCATTCACGAGGAGTTCCTCAAACACAATGCGCGGGATCGGAAGTTTGCCGGGAGAGTTGATACTGCGGCCTTCTTGTTGAATCTTGGGTAGGCTCCGAAGGATAAATGCCAACGCCCCTTCAAACTGAGCCGAGAGCGTTCCTTCGAAATCCTCCATGTCCAGATAGGTGTGCGAGGCAATATCGCTTCCGGGATAGCGGACGGCTTTGACCACAAACGCGGGCTTCACCGACTGGGGCTGTTCGCCGAACAGGAGCAGCCCCGCCAGATTCAGTCTCCCGCCACGCGCGAGATTCATATTTTCCAACAGCCGGGCCAACTCATCCCGGCTGACGGGAATGTCCTCTCCGAACACCTCCGACACAAATCCCCGAAGGCGTTCACGTGACACTCGTTCCATCCCGGCCTCCGTTGGTACCTCATCCGCATAGACAAGCCCAACCGCTTGAAAGAGCCTTTGAAGCTCTTCTTTGGATTGGACTCGCCGTTTGTCCGGCCCGGCCTTTACCCAGATGACGCCTTGGCGGTCGAAATAGGGCTTATCCAGCCCTTCCGGGATCGTCAAGACGACTACAATGCGTTCCTTGCCAACGCGAACGTTCTCTGTACGCGGCACAATCGGACCGCGCATGCCCTGCGTGGCAGCATTGCTGATAAGTTGGTTCACCCGGCGAACGTCAGCCGGAGACAATCCAACGGGCATGCCATTATCCTTCACGCCAATGAGGATGACGCCGCCGGCGCTGTTCGACAGCGCCACCATTTCAGCGGCCAAAGAATCGGCGTTCCGCACGTCTTCCTTGAACTGGCGGCTGCTATCTTCGCCCAGCGCTGTTAATCGTTTCACTTCAGTCGCATTCATTTCGATGTTACCCGTGGTCGCTGGTCTGCACATCATCGCACCAACGAACCGAACACAACAATGAACGCCGTAACCCGTGCTACGCCTTTGCGGGCTCATTCGGGCGCGCGGTACGTTCGGCGGGACTGCGTCCGTCAATGAACAGCGTACCATTCGTAAGGAGTCGATGTCATCTTGAGGTATATACTGGTTTCTTATGAGAATAACGGCACATCTCTTCGAAGCCTTTCTGAAATGTCCGACCAAGTGTTGGCTTCGGGCCACCAACGAAGCTCCCGCTGGCCACACCTACGCCGAATGGGTAAGAATCCAAAATGAGTCTTACCGCGTTGCCGAAACCAAACGTCTGCTCGCGCGAAAACCGCCAACCGACTCCGAGCTCTCGCCTCCTGCGGATAACCTGAAAGTCGCCAAGTGGCATATCGCGGTGGACATCGCAGTCACGGCACCCGACCTCCCGCTTGGCGGCCGACTTCAGGCGCCCCATTCCGCTGTCGTTCCTCCCGCAACTCTAAACTCACAACCGTCAGACCAGAGCCGCGTCACCTCTGCCGCTAGGGACGAAGCGGATGCGACGGCGACCGCCTTTACTGCCGAGACTCGTCTCCACGCCACTGAACGAGTGCCCGCCGAAGGCAGGGGCAAGGCGGTTCAATTCATCCCCATTCGCTTCCTCTTCGCCAACAAGTTGGGAAAGGACGACCGTCTGTTGCTGGCCTACGACGCCTTCGCGCTATCGGCTGCCCTGGGACGTGGAGTCGCCGTCGGCAAGATCGTTCACGGCGAGGACCACGCAACGCTCAAGGTGAAGATCAAGGCTCTGGCGGGCGAAGTGCGGAAAAGCCTCTGGAAGATTGCCGCGCTGCTGTCCAGCCCAACGCCGCCCGACCTCGTTCTGAACCGGCACTGCTCTGAGTGCGAGTTCCAGGCCCGCTGTCGGCAAAAGGCACTGGAGCAGGATGACCTCAGCCTTCTGGGAGGCATGAGCGCGAAGGAGCGTCAGAGACTACGCAGTAATGGCATTTCCACCGTCACCCAGCTCTCCTATACGTTCCGACCGCGACGCCGCCCGAAGTGGCTGCGGGATAGGAAGGAGAAGTATCACCACTCGCTCAAGGCGCTGGCGATTCGGGAGAAGAAGATACACATCGTAGGCACTCTGGAACTGAAGCTCGAAGGCACGCCAGTCTATCTGGATGTCGAGGGCCTGCCCGACCGCGATTTCTACTACCTCATCGGCGTCCGCATTGGCAATGGCGAATCGGCTGTCCAGCACAGCCTGTGGGCGGATACAGTCAAGGACGAAGGGAAGATTTGGCGGGAATTCCTTGACATCCTCCAAGCCGTGAAGAAACCGGTGCTGATTCACTACGGCAGTTACGAGACGGTCTTTCTGAAACGAATGCGTGAGCGCTACCGACAACGATGTTTAAGTTCTGCTGCAACCACCACGATCGAAGCTGCCGTAAATCTGTTGTCTGTGGTCTTCGCCCAGGTCTACTTTCCTTGCCCCTCAAATAGTCTGAAAGAAGTCGCAGGACACATGGGGTTTCGATGGTCTGATCCCACTGCGACCGGAATCCAAACCGTTGCCTGGAGACAAGAGTGGGAAACCACAAGAGCGACTGCAGCTAAACAGGCGCTGCTCATCTACAACACCGAGGATTGCGAAGCTCTCGATGTGTTAACGCATGCGCTTGTTGAATTGGGCCAAAGAGCACCTCCGGGGGGAGACTCCCGCCTCGGCGAGATCGTTGACACGGCAAAGCTGAAGCGGGAGTACCCGCATGGTTTTGGGCGAAACAAATTTGCATTCCCTGAATTGCATACCATCAACGACGCTGCTTACTGGGATTACCAACGTGAACGGGTCTATGTGAAGTCTGACAAGGGGTTGAACCACGCGGTCAGGCAAAGTGGCAAACCCCAACGGGTATTGCATCCCAATGAAACGGTCGAGTGTGCCAGACCTCGGTGCTGTCCGAAATGTGGCGCGGCTACCGTTATCAAGCACGCCAAGCTTAGCAAGACCGTATTCGATCTCAAGTTCATGCGGTACGGTCTGAAGAGATGGATCACTTGCTACCAGTTCCAGAACTACCGATGCCAAAATTGCGGGGCAACCTTCACATCTCAAGAGAAAACCTGGGGCCGCGGCAAGTTTGGCCCCAACGTCATTGCCCTCGCGATCTATCTGAACATCGAGTTGCGGCTTCCGCAGGGGCATGTTGACCAGTGCCTAAATCGGCTATTCGGATTTGATTTGGCGGCTGGGCAAACGACCAACGGCATCAAAGAGCAAGCGGCCAGGACATATCGAGGAGCCTACGAAGCAATTCTGAAGAAGCTGTGTAGCGGACGGTTGCTTCACGTCGATGAAACGAAGGCCAGTGTTCGAGGAAACTCAGGGTTTGTGTGGATTTTCGCAAGCATACAGGAAGTGGCATACGTTTATAGCGAAACGCGAGAGGGCAACCTGCTGCAGACCATGTTGAAAGATTTCAAGGGCGTTTTGGTGTCCGACTTCTATGCGGCCTACGATTCAATTCGATGTCCACAGCAAAAGTGCTTGATCCACCTGATTCGAGACTTGAATGACGATGTCCTGAAGCACCCCTATGATGCGGAACTGAAAGATCTGGCATTAGCTCTTACGGCTCTGCTCAAGCCGATAGTGGAAACCATTGATCGGTACGGATTGAAGTGCCGCTTTCTGAAGAAGCACCTGGCATCTGTGAAGCGATTCTACCGGCGAATCTCCGAAACCGACCTGCAGAGCGAGACAGCGGCGAAGTTCAAGGAGCGTTTGGAAAAGAACCGAGAGAAACTGTTCACGTTTCTCAACTATGATGGGGTCCCGTGGAACAACAACAACGCTGAACACGCCGTCAAACCCTTCGCAGCGCTTCGTCATGTCATCGGAGGAATCACGACGGAGAAAGGCATTCGCGACTACTTGGTCTTGTTGAGCCTTTGCGAAACGTGCAAGTACATGGGCTTGGATTTCCTCGACTTCCTCCGTTCGGGCGAAAAGGACATTTACGCCTTCGCGGAGAGCCGGCGCGCGCGTAGCCGTCGGTCATCAACCGGCAACCCAGAAGCGTCGCCAGCAGACGAATCGTCAGAGAAATAGGCTGCCTTGCCTTAGCTTGCGCTGTGATTGCAGAAGCCGAGGTCACGCGACTCTGCTCTGTCCTTTCGCACTCCGCGCCCCATCGCCGTTCGGCTTGACACTGAAACAGACAACTTGTTTTCGCCGCATTATGAGCAAAGGACAGTGAGAGGAGGGTCGAAACCAATCGTTCAGAACTGCAAGCTGACATAAGAACCGCCCTGCGCAGCCTTTCGGCTATGCAGGGCGCATATTCGGAAACTCCTGCGCTCGCCAAAGCGGCGATTTCGCTGAAGTGCGGTATCTGGCTCCGCGAGCAGGACTCGAACCTGCGACCTAGTGGTTAACAGCCACCCGCTCTACCTACTGAGCTATCGCGGACCGGGAATTGAGCCGTTATGATGCCATAAGCAAGGCGCGCGTTTCAAACTGTAGACCGCAATTTCTCTCCCGGTGGCGCGCAAGGGGCGCGATATCAAGGGGTTGCGCGGTCGCGTATACAAGGAGGGGGCGGCGGAGGGGGGAACTCCGCCGCCCAAGTGCGGGGAGTGTCTGAAATCCGGTCCCGTCTCATTTGGCGCAAGAGGGTCACGGTTTCTAGGGGCTGAAACCCTTGGGCTGCGGTAGTGGTTTCAGTCACTCAGGGCTGTTGAACCTTGGGGATTTTGAGGTCCCGGTTTCAAACACCGGCATCACCATACCACAAGATATAGTGGTTGTCAAGTCTTTTTTTCGACCCCACGCCTTGTTCTCACCACCACCTATTGAAGCAAGGGCACAGACGAAGGATTTCAGACCCAATATATTGTCAAGACGCTTGACCCCGCAGCACCTATATATGGTATCTCACTCTTTCTCCCCGAGGGAGAGGGTTGGGGTGAGGGTCTGTGCGTCGCAGCCGATCAGATGGGAACTCCCCCTATTCGATCTCGTTCTCCAGCATCTGCTCCATGGTCTGGCGTCGGCGGATGAGCCGAAATTCGCCCGCTTTCGTCAGGAGCACCTCGGGTGCCTCGGGGAAGGAGTTGTAATTCTTCGCGCACTGCGCCGCGCAGTAAGCGCCCGCGCCCTCGATGACCACCGCGTCGCCGATGGCGGCCTCGCGCAGTTCGCGCGGGGCAAGGCCCTCGGGGTTGCCCCGTTCGGGCGTGAGGATGTCGCCGCTTTCGCAACAGTGGCCGGCGACGATATACGAAGCCGCGCCGCGCGGCGCGTCGCTCGCCGGCACGACGACGATGGGGTGCCACGCGCCGTACATGCTCGGGCGCATGATATCCGTCATGCCCGCGTCGAGTTTCAGGAAGCGGAATCCGTCCGGCCCGGTATCGACGACGTCGATGGCGGTGCACACGAGCGCGCCCGCGTTCGCCACGAGGTAGGTGCCGGGCTCGACTTCGAGGTGCAGTTCCCGCCCGTGCTCGCGGGCGAAGCGCTCGAATTCCGCGGCGATGCGCCCGCCGATTTCCCGCACGTCCGCGGAGCATTCGTCCGGCATGCGCGCGACCTTGAAGCCGCCGCCGAGGCTCAACAGCGTCACCTCCGGCATGCGCGCCGCGATGGCGAGCGACAGCCGCGCGCAGTGGAGCCACGTCTCCGGGTCCGTGCCCGATCCGATGTGCGTGTGCATGCGCGTGAGGCGCAGGCCGTGCCTCGCCGCCCTGCCGAGGACGTAGTCGAGGTGCTCGTGCCAGATGCCGAAGCTCGAAGACGGTCCGCCGACGTTGGTCCGGTTGCTGTGGCCCGAGCCGAGGCCCGGATTGATCCGCACGCTCACTTCCGCGCCAGGGAAGAGTTTCCCGTATTCGTCGAGTTGATGGATCGAGCAGGCATTGAACCGCACGCCCTGTTCCACCAGTCCTTTCAGGTCTCTCGGCGGTTCCTGCGCGGTGATCTGGACTTTCTCCGGCGCAATCCCCGCGCGCAACGCCCGCTCCGCCTCGAAGCCGCTCGATGCGTCGATGTGCAGCCCGAGCGCGTCGAACAGACGGAGCACCGCGCGCGACGACAACGCCTTCATCGCGTAGCGCACGGTCAGCCCGTAGGCGTTTGGAAACGCGAGCATCTCGCGCGCGCGACGCTCGAACGTGCGCTCGTCATACACGTAGACCGGCGTGCCGAACGCGCGTTGGACCTCGCGGACCTGCGCCTCTGTAAAAAACACGAGCGAATCCATATCGAGCCTGCCCTCAGTGCCTGGGTTCGTCACTACGCTATCGGACTTAAAAAATGCGCATCGCATCCCGGCGGGAACGCGCCGGTGTCGAAGTCGATTACGATTACGATTACGAGCACGCGCACGAGTACAAATACAAGTACGAGCACTTTCGTCGTGGAAAGGCGCAAGCTTATCATGCGCGCCCGCGCGGTTTCATCCGGTTTTGCGCGGTTTCGCCGTCTTGTGCTACGTTGGACCGAGCGCGCCGGAGCACGGCTCGCCCGTTTCAGAGGACCGTCATGGGGAAACCGAAAACAACCTTTGTCTGCCAGGAATGCGGCGCGGTCGCGCCCCGTTGGCTCGGCAGATGCCCTGAATGCGAGGGCTGGAACACGCTCGTCGAGGAGCCGGTCCTCGAGGAGGGCCCGCACGTGCGCGGCGCGCTTGCGGACGAGGCCGCCCCCGTGCCCATTACCGAAGGGCTTGCCGAGCCGCCGCCGCGCCTCTTGACGGGCATCGGCGAGTGTGATCGCGTCCTGGGCGGCGGCATCGTTCCGGGCTCGCTGGGGCTTGTCGGCGGCGACCCGGGCATCGGCAAGTCCACGCTCATGCTGCAACTGTCCCACCACCTCGCGCGGACCGTCGGCCCCGTGCTTTACGTTTCGGCGGAGGAATCCTTCGAGCAGACGCGGCTGCGCGCGCGCCGGCTCGATACGCTCGACGATCGGCTCTTCCTCCTTACCGAAAACAGCGTCGGCGCGGTCCTGCGCCACGTCGAGTCGCAGGCGTTCGCGTTCTGCGTCATCGACTCGATCCAGTCCGTGTATTCGCCGCAACTGGCCGCGATTCCGGGGAGCGTCGGCCAGGTGCGCGAGTGCGCGAACGAGTTCATGCGCCTCGCGAAGAGCACGGGCGTCCCGGTCTTCCTCGTCGGGCACGTGACGAAGGAGGGGCTCATTGCGGGTCCCCGCCTCCTCGAACACCTCGTCGACACGGTCCTCTACTTCGAGGGCGAGGGCAAGCAGGCCCTGCGCATCCTGCGCGCGGTGAAAAACCGTTTCGGCTCGACCAACGAGATCGGCGTTTTCGAGATGCGCGAGACGGGCCTCCACGAAGTCCCGAACCCGAGCGCGTGGTTCCTCAACGAGCGCCCCGAGAACGTCAGCGGCTCGGTCGTCCTGCCCAGCATCGAGGGCACGCGCCCGCTTCTCGTCGAGGTCCAGGCGCTCGTGGGCGACTACCACGCCGGGTCGCCGCGCCGCGCGGTGATGGGCATCAACCCGAACCGGCTCTCGCTCATTCTCGCGGTGCTCGAAAAAAGGGCCGGGCTCCACTTCGCCGATCGCGACGTCTTCGTCAACGTCGCGGGCGGTGTGCGCTTGGACGAACCCGCCGCCGACGCGGCCATCGCGCTCGCGCTGGTGTCGAGTTTTCGCGGGGTACCTGTGGCGGGGGACCTCGCCGCTTTCGGCGAGATCGGCCTCGCGGGCGAGGTGCGCGCCGTCGATATGGCCCGCCGGCGGCTGGCGGAAGCGGGCAAGTTCGGGTTCAAACGGTGTATAGTACCGCGAAACTGCATGGCGGACCTGGCCTCGGGCCCCGCCGCGGCCCTGCCCGTCGCGAATGTCACCGAGGTCATTGACGCGGCCCTGGAGAGTTGACGTGGCGCGCAAGCCGAAAAAGACCAGTCTGGACGCCTACCACAAGGCGCTGCTCATGATTTCGCCGGGCACGAAAATCCGGGAGGGCATCTCGGCCATCATGCAGGCGGGCACCGGCGCGCTCCTCTGTTTCGGCTCGCTCAAGAAACTGACCGAACTCTCCGAGGCAGGCGTGAAGCTGGACGCGAAGATGACGCCGCAGTTGCTCTACGAACTCTCGAAGATGGACGGCGCGATCCTGCTGAACGAAGACGGCAGCCGCGTGTTGTACGCGAACCGCGTGCTCAAGCCCGATGCCACCATAACCTCCGAGGAGACCGGAACGCGCCACCGCGCCGCCGAACGCCTCGCGCGCCAGGCGAAGTGCGTCGTGATCGCCGTGTCGCAGCGCCGCTCGAGCGTCACCCTCTACGTCCACGACATCCGCCACGTCATGGGCACGATCCCCACCTTGCTGAACAAGGCGCAGCAGGCAATACAGACCCTCGAAAAGTATACGAACGTCCTGAAACAGGAGCTTCAGGAACTCACGGTCCGCGAGTTCCAGGACATCGTCACCATCTTCGACGTATGCCGCGCCATTCAGCGCATGGAAATGGTCTCGCGCATGGCCGCCGAGATCGAACCGTATATCCTTGAACTCGGGGCCGAGGGGCGACTGGTCGAGTTGCAGGTCCAGGAGTTGCTTCAGCCGGTCGAGGAAGCGGTCTTGGTGATTCGCGACTATTATCGCGAAAAGGCCGACGTAAACTTCGACGCGGTGCGCGCGCGCGTCAGTGAGATCTCCGAGCAGGACATCTTCAACCTGGGCGCGATAAGCCAGGCTCTCGGCTACGGCCCGAACCTGCGCAGCGTGGACACGTACCTCACGCCGCGCGGCTATCGCGTGCTCACGGGCACGCATCGCCTCTCGCCGCAGATCATCGAGAACCTCGTGCAGCGGTTCGGCTCCCTCCAGCAGTTGATCCGCGCGCCGAAGGACGAACTCGTCGCCGTGGACGGCGTGGGGGAGGTGCTCGCCGAACGCGTCCGAGCCAGCCTGAACATGCTGCATAACCAACTCGTATGGGAAGACCGCCGGTAGTATGCCCCACCTCATCGACTGCGAAATCGTCATGCACCAGGAGATTGCGCCCGAGCATTTCCGGCTCGTGCTCCGCGGTCCCGAGATTGCCCGCGAGGCGAAGGCGGGCCAGTTCTGCATGCTCGAGGTGCAGGCGGGACTCTACCCGTTCCTGCGTCGGCCCATGTGTTTCGAGCGCATCTTCCCCGACAGCTTCGCGATTGTGTATCGCGTGCAGGGCGAAGGCACACGCCTCATCGCGAAGATGCGCGTCGGCCAGACGGTGAACGTGCAGGGGCCTCTCGGCAAGCCGTTTCCGCTCCGCCGCGAGTTCGAGCACCACGTCATAGTCGCGGGCGGCATCGGCGTCGCGCCGTTCCCGGCGTTGGCCGAGGCGCTCATTCGCGAATGCGGGGCCGTGCCCGAGGTGATCGTCGCCGCCCGCACCGCGGACCAGCTTGTCTGCGAACAGGATTTTCGCCAGATGGGCTGCAAGGTCCACCTCGCCACGGACGACGGCAGCGCGGGCTACCGGGGTTTCGCTTCGGACCTCCTGCGCGAACTCGGACTCCAGGAAAACAGCGTCGTCTACTGTTGTGGCCCCATGGCGATGATGAAGGCGACGCACCTCGTCTGCGAGGCTGCGGGCGCGCTGTGCCTCGCCTCGCTCGAAGCCGAGATGGCCTGCGGCGACGGCGTCTGCCTCGGTTGCGTGGTCGAGGCGAACGTCGAAGTCGAGGCCGAGCGCATGGTGCGTGTCTGCACCGACGGCCCCGTGTTCGACACACGCCTTATTCAATGGGAATCATATTGATTGCGGAATGCGGAATGCGGAATGCAGAACGCGGAATGCGGATCGCGGAGTCCTGAAATGAGCACGGTCAATGTCGGAATCGACTTCAGCGGCCGGGACGCCCCGTCCGTGTTTGTCCGTGTCTGGCCGTGTCCTCAATCCACGAGTTCCTGGGTCCTGACATGATCACCGTCAATCTCGAAATCACCTTAGGCGGCCTGCGGATGAAGAATCCCGTCACGGTCGGGTCCGGCACGTTCGCCTATGGCCAGGAGTACGACGCCTATTTCGACATCGCCCAACTCGGAGCCGTTACCACGAAGAGCCTCACGCTCAAGCCGCGCGCGGGAAACAAGACCCCGCGCCTGGTCGAGACGCCCGCCGGCATGCTCAACGCCATCGGACTCCAAAATGTCGGCATCGACGTCTATCTCCGGGACAAGCTGCCCTACCTCCGGGAGAAGCGCTGCACGATCATCGCGAACATCTACGGCCATTCGCCCGACGAGTACGTCGAACTCGCCCGGCGCATCGAAGCCGAAGCGGGCGCAGACGCCATCGAAGCGAATCTGTCGTGCCCGAACGTCCACGACGCCAGGACCGCGCGCGGCTGCGCGCTCGTCGCCCAGGACCCGAACCGCGTCGCTGAATATACGCGCGCGCTGCGCGAGGCCACGGGCCTGCCGCTGTTCATCAAGCTGTCGCCGAACGTGACCGACATCGCCGAGCCGTGCCTCGCCGCGCAAGAAGCCGGGGCCGACGCCGTGTCGCTCATCAACACCCTCCTCGGGATGGGTATCAACCCTGAGACGCGGCGGCCCATCCTCGCGAACATCGTCGGCGGGCTCAGCGGCCCGGCGATTCGCCCCGTGGCGGTCAAACTCGTCTGGGACGCCGCGAAGGTGCTGCGCATCCCGATCATCGGCATGGGTGGCATCACCAACGCCGCCGACGCCCTCCAGTTTATCCTCGCCGGCGCCACGGCTGTGGCCGTAGGTTCCATGTCCTTCCGGCAACCGGACACGGCGCTGAGCGTCATTCGAGGGCTTGAAGACTACTGCCGTCGCCACGGGGTGGCCCAAATCTCCGAACTCGTGGGGGCGATGCGGGTCTGAACACCGTGGCACGGGCATCGCGCCCGTGACTGATGACCATGGGCAAGATGCCCATGCCACCACGCGGCCCCGTCCCTCGAAGAAACAGCCCGAGACCCGGGAAATCTCGACTAAG
Source organism: Candidatus Hydrogenedentota bacterium (assembly GCA_029556545.1). Lineage (GTDB taxonomy): Bacteria > Hydrogenedentota > Hydrogenedentia > Hydrogenedentales > JAGMZX01 > JAGMZX01. The sequence goes on along the minus strand of JAKQEQ010000167.1, from coordinate 1,008 downwards.
CGTGCTGTCTGGCGTCTGTAAGCAATTCTCGTGCCTGATATCCATTATGTATTACAATATCGAGAACCAAGACGGTATGAATGATGATTCCGAGAATATACAGTCCGCGAAATGTCTTTCCAGGGGCTTGACAAGACCGCCTACGTTGGCCTAATATACATCGAATTCTGCGGAACACTGCGGCGGGCGGGAGCTGCGGAAGATGTCGTGGTAGAGCGTGCGTGAAGATGCCGCGCGGTTCCGGCAAGAGGGCTGCACGTACTTGGCTGATGCCCAACTGCTCGGGCGGCGCATGTGACTTCTTCATGCACCGAAATGAAGGTGTTGTGGGAAGCAAGAGGAGGAATCTCTTATGTCAGGGCAATCATCCAATCCAATCCACAGGGGCGGCGTGCATCGCGTAGCGACATGCTGCCTCATCGCGTGCCTCGCGCTCATCTCGGGGGCGGCCGTTCGCGCCGACCTCTACGAGAGCGACGGTTCGCTCGGCAATCTCCTTCTCAGCGGCGGCGGCAGCCTGACCGTCAATACGGGCGGGGCCGCGCCGACGCTGAGCATCAGCGAGGGCACGGCCTACAACGGTCGCGTCGAGAATGGGGTGGCGGTGTTTGACTTCCGCCGCGTCGTCATTCCGGCGGGCCGCGCCGTGACGGTAACCGGTTCACGGCCGCTCTCGCTGACGGCGAGCGAAGACATGTACATTGGCGCGTCGTTTGACGTCTCCGCAAGCGTCGCGGGCCGCGCGGGCGGCGGCACGGGCGGTGGTGGCGGCGGGGGCGCGGCGCCCGGCGGCAGCGGCAGCGGTGGCGGACCCGGCGGCGGCGGCTGGGGCGGTGGCGGCGGCGGTGGCGGTACGCCGATACCCACGACCAATGGGGCAAGTGGCGGTCACGGCAACGGTGGCGGCGGCGGCGCGAATGGAACTTCGGGCGGCGGCGGCGGTACGGGATCAACCGGCGGCGGGGGAAGTCTTGGTTACGGCCAGACCTCCGGAGCAGGCGCGGCAGG
>JAKQEQ010000165.1 GCA_029556545.1 Candidatus Hydrogenedentota bacterium | reverse complement strand
TCGTGGCTGTTTCCTCGTGAGAGGAAGCGACAAGCGTCGACAGGGGCAGGTATGGGCTGGGTATCGAGCCGCGAAATCGCATTGTCCGGAGCGCCGACGCCTTGGGCAAAGACGGAAGGCAACATCAGGCGCATCGCCATCGCGAGATGCGTCTGAGCTCCGCGAGGTCAGAGACCCCAAGCACGTAGTGAAACTTCATGCGCGGAAACCGGGAGGTCCCGCCAATCGGCCTTGGCCTGTCGCCGAGGTCCGCATGGTCAAAAGGAAAGTACAACCATGATGCACGATGGCGGGAAGTCTGACAAGCCCATAGTACCAGCGAAGGGCGCGAACAAAGAGCAGGGGAGACCCTGTCCGGCGGAGCGTCTGGAGGGAAGGGGCTTGGCCAAGGGAAATATGGGAGAGCAAACCAGGTTCTGGACTCAAGGCCAGATAGACCTGCAACACGCGCTCGACCTATGGGCGCGCTCATGGAGACGGAACAAGGCGCGCGGCGAGGTCATTCTCGTGCGCTACGCGGACGACTTCATCGTCGGATTCCAATACAAAGACGACGCGGAACGGTTCCACGCCGAGTTACGCGAACGGCTGAGGAAATTCAGTCTTTCGCTCAACGAGGAGAAGACGCGCCTCATCGAGTTTGGCCGCTTTGCGGACACGAACCGGCGAGGACGAGGCGAAAAGAAACCCGAGACGTTCAACTTTCTCGGATTTACGCACGCCTGCAGCAAGACGCGTAGTGGAAAATACTGCGTGCTGCGTACGACCATGGCCAAGAAGAAGCGGGCCAAGCTGGCCGCCCTGGCCGAGGAAATGCGCAGACGGATGCACCAACCCATACGGGAAACCGGAGAATGGCTGCAAGCGGTTCTTGAAGGGCACTACCAGTACTACGGGGTGCCTCGCAATGGCCGCGCCCTGTCTGCATTCCGATACCATATCTTCATGCTATGGCGAAAGATGCTGCGCAGACGCAGTCAGAAACATAACCGGATAACCCAGAGCTACATGGAAAAGCTGGCCCAACAATGGCTGCCACCGCCGAGAATCACACACCCGTATCCCCACGTGCGACTGAAAACGTCATAACCCAAGGCAGGAGCCCGGTGCGGTAATGCCGCTCGCCGGGATCTGTGCGGGGGGTGGCCCGCAAGGGCCATCCCTACCGCGAATGGTTGGCGGGGGCGTTGGCGGGGTCATGGCGGCGATCCGGGGGGTGCGGGCCGCGTAATCAGGACGACCCAGTCTTCGGCGGGCTTTTCGGGCGGCGGGCCGAGCGGCAGGGGGCGGCCGCCGGTTACGGTTTCCTGGTCTCCGGTGAACGCGCCTGCGCGGGGATCGTACCAGCGCCGGATGAATTCGCCCGTGGCGTCCGTAAGGTCGAGGGCGCCTGTGGGTTCGGCAACGGGGAGGTAGACGGCGTAGCATTGACCGGGTCTGGCGAAGACTTGTCCGGGAATGCGATTGTGTTCGCCCTGGAATGTTGCCGCGCCGGTCAGGAGTTCTCCGGCGGGTTCCATCTCCCAGAAGGGCAGGTGTTGTTGGATGAACTGGCGGGCGTGGGCCATGTCGCGCCAGAGCGGTTCGTATTTCCGGAAGTCGTTGGTGCGGAGGAGGTCGTCGAGGATGAATTCGAGCTGTCCGCCGGAGAAGTAGATTGGCCAGAGGTATTCCCGGCGGTGCCGGTCGAGGTTGTCGGCGCGGGACGTGTCGGGGAAGAACTCGTCCATGCCGATAACAAGGGGGAACCCCGCGGCCCGGGACTTTTCCCGCCATTGCTCCACGACGGTGATGTCGCGTGTCTGGAAGGAGGTGACGGTGAAACGGGGGTCGCCAAGGAA
>JAKQEQ010000136.1 GCA_029556545.1 Candidatus Hydrogenedentota bacterium | reverse complement strand
GCGGCGTCCAATTCGATATTTGCGTGGGCCGCCGCGTTGCTGTTGTGACTCGTGACAAAGCCCTGGATACTGCTCAACTCCAGGCCGTCCAGCTTATCCGCGTCGATCCCGCCGCCATGGCCCATGTTCAAGCGGGCATTGCTCAGCGTGCCCGAGGTGATTTGCGCCGCGTCCAGTTCGATGGTCGCGTGCGCGCCCGGATCGCCGTCGTGCGCGGCAATGTCCGTCCCGATCTGGGTCCGAATATCGTCGTGCGCCGTTCCGCTCGCGTCATGCGCCGCGATATCCGCGCCGATTTGGGTTCGAATGTCACTGTGGGCCGCACCGCTTGCGTCATGGGCGCTCACGGCGGCGGTAATATCCGCGTCGATGTCGGCGGCGTGCTTGCCGTCGAGCGTGTCGGCATCACCGGCGCTATCCGCGCTGTCCGCGCTGTCGGCATGGGTCGCGTGGAAGGCGTAGGGCGCGCGGGTGAGGGGCACGCGCGGGGAGTAGGTTTGCATGCCCGCGCCGACGTCCGCCGAGACTTCGAGCCAGAGCGCGGCGCCCGCGTTGTCGACAAAGAGCGTGCCGAGGGGCGTTACCGCGCCTAACCCGACAGAGAATGCGCCGCCCGACGTTGTGGCGGTCTGCGACTCCGTCCAGAGGGCGGAACCGCCCGAGTCCGCCGCGAATATCCCGAAGACCATCGGGTATGCGCCGTCCGCGACGGGGTCTCCGGCGGCATCGCGGAGCACGCCCTGATAGGTCACCGTGTTTGCCTGGGCTGGCGCGGCGCCTGCCGCGAGAATTAGCGCCGCCAGCACACTCCATGCGCCAAAGGTGGAAATCTTTGAAATCATTGCCCTGTCCTCCTGTTGCGCCTACCAAGAAACGCTCGACGAGCGCTGCCTCCATTTCGCGCGCGGGTGAACCGCGCGTGACCCGAAGCGCCATTATAGCACGCCTTCGAATGGCGCGATAGGGCCTGTGAAAATGGGCTCAGGGCAATCGCACTAAGAAGTACGTGCATTCCGCTTCGATGTGCATAATTACTCCGGGACATATGCGAACTCGATGTGTGGGTGTCTTGCCCCAGGTCCGCGTCGCGCGCTGGAGTTCCCGCATTTAGGGCCGAAGGCCCATGACATAGTAGCCCAGGGCAACGCCCTGGGAAAATGTGCGCGCCTCAATGTGAAGCCCTGCAAGGGCGTAACAGCAAAAGGGGTCTGTAGGCGGGGCGCCCTTATTCCCTGCCCGCGTGGAATCTTCCCGTCGTGTTTCGCCCTTTCAGGGCTTCTCTTTATAGCAGCCATCCCTCTTCCCAGGGCGTTGCCCTGGGCTGTCTTCTCCGGCCCTTTCAGGGCCGTGCCCTTCGCCAAATCGCGCAAACCGCGCGGTT
>JAKQEQ010000135.1 GCA_029556545.1 Candidatus Hydrogenedentota bacterium | reverse complement strand
GTTGAGGTCGAGCATCGCGATGCCGAGCAGGCCGGAGAGGCCGGTGCCCTTGTTGAAGCCGACCATGTCGCCGCAGCCGACGGCGGCGGACTCGTCGGGGTTGGCGGGGATCGCGAGGCTGTTGATGCGGGTGGCCGGGCCCCACTCGCCGACGATGGCCGAGCCGGGGAGCGCGGCGGTGTCGGCGTCGGGGTCGGCGCACTCGAAGGGCTCGCCTTCGCCTTCGCCTTCACCCTCGCCTTCGCCTTCGCCTTCACCCTCTCCTTCACCTTCACCTTCACCTTCGCCTTCGCCTTCACCCTCTCCTTCACCTTCACCTTCACCTTCACCTTCGCCTTCGCCTTCACCCTCTCCTTCACCCTCTCCTTCACCTTCGCCTTCACCCTCGCCCTCGCCTTCGCCCTCGCCTTCACCTTCACCTTCGCCTTCGCTTTCGCCCTCGCCTTCGCCCTCGCCTTCGCCTTCACCTTCACCTTCACCTTCACCTCCACCTTCACCTTCACCTTCGCCTTCGCCTTCTGCCGGGTTGAGATACGTGCGCGACAAGGTCGCACTGGCCAGATTGATGTTACCGACTGCGTCGTGGAAGACGGCCGCAGGCACTTGGCATGAGAACAGCCCCTCCGACACGGGCGCCAGCAAGAAACTGTAGGAATTGCCGCCGCCGGAGAAACCGCTGACGGTAGCGTTCGTTACGGCAATATCACCCGCGTGAAAATCGCCGGTCGCAGCGCTCAGCGTGGCGGCAACCGCGATCGGGCCATTCACAGGGTCCGCCGGGTCCGCGCTGAGCGTCACGGTCGGCGCGTAGTTGATATAGATTGGGTTTGTAATCGACTGAAAGACGCCGAAGGCGCCCCGGAGTTCTGCGCGCAGGTAGTCCTTCGTATCCGCCGTGACATCGGCCTCGTAATCAATGCGCCAGGGAGACCCGCTTCCGAGCGTCGTCTTCAGGCCGCCATTGTTCGAGTACACCATCACGTTTCCGAGTATCCCGGCCCCGTCGTAGACCTCGACCCGGAAGCGCAAGCGTTTCGGCTGGGTTACGACTATGTTCGTGCCCATGGGCGTCTCGTAGATGCCGTCGCCGTCCTGGTCGCACCAGACGAAAGCACGCGCCGCACCCTTCGACCCGGCAACCGCGATTCTGCCCGCTTCGAGGGCCTCCTGCACGTCCGCGGGCTGGGCGCTGCTCGCCAGCACGTAATTGCACGGAACCAACGAGTTGCTGATTGCCGTCGAGAGGATCCTTTCGAGGTGGTGATCGCTTTCGCCGATTGCGACGAGGATGCGGCCGTGCGTAATGTGCGCGGCCCACCAGCCGCGGGCGTCCGCATTCGGGAAGGGAGTGGTCCATACTGCGGCGCCGCAAATCCCGGCGTGCGCGAATCCGTGGGGCCAGGGATTGCCGTCGTCGAAGGGATGATTGATGAAGATCGTGCCGCCCCGCGCCAACATTTGCGGCAGCATCTCATCAAGGGAGTACAGGGTGCCGTCAGGCCTCACATCGAGCGTTTCATTGCCCGTCATGTTCAGAACGCAGGCGTGCCCTCTGCCCATGCCGCCCCATTCATCGCCGCACATCGGTATGCAGCCGTCCTGTTCGATGAACCACGGGTCATTGCATTGCTCGATGGTATTATGGTCGCAGATCGAGACACTATCCGCGCCGAAACTTGCGGCTTCGAGTATGCGATTCCTGACAGTGTCGCGGCCGTCGCTGTAGTCCGTGTGCGTATGATGCGCGAAGTGGACCCAGCGCAGGCCGGGCGGCGGCGTCACGCCGGCCGCCGCGCCGGTCGCCGTCTGCTGGAGCGCCATGTTGCTGGAGGCGCCCGCCGTGCTCGCGACAAGTAGCAGGAGCGGCAGGATCGAGACAAGAAGTCGATTAGAAATATGCACGGCGGCACCCCTGGCGTCTCTTCTTTACTCCACCCGTCAATACCCCGGAAGAATCTGTGCGTATTATGCCCGGAAGCGCAAAGCGACGCAAGGAGTATTCGTTAAGAATGTGGGTGATTTCAAGGTGCGGTGGCATACTGCCGTTTCGTCCTGTTGAGGGATAGACCACGGGGTTCACGGAGACGCCGGCTGGCGTCCCGGTTCGCTGCCTTGGAATTCCTGGTGATTCCGCGTACCATAGGGGCGGGTTTGGCGGGAAAGGGCGGAAAAGAGCGAGGTTACGCGCGTGTTTCGAGACGAACTGATCAAGAAATTCAGTACGCTGGAGGACCTGCCGACGCTGCCTTCGATCATCTTCGAATTGGAGCGGATGTTGAGCAGCGACTCGACCGGCATCCAGGAGATTGCGGTCGTGATCGAGGAGGACCCGGCGATTGCGGCGAGCGTGCTGCGGGTGGCGAATTCGGTGGTGTATTTTAGCAGCATGTCGGGGCGGATTGTGTCGCTTCGCGACGCGCTGGTGCGGCTTGGGCTGCAGGAGGTGCAGCGGCTGGTCTCGGCGGCCGCGATCATCCGGGCGTTCGAAAAACTCGGGCATCATCTGGATATGAAGACCTTCTGGCAGCAGTCGTTGCGGGCGGCGGTGTGCATGCGCATGATCGCGCGTTCTGCGGGGGCCGGGGTGTATATCGACGAGGACGAGGCCTACATGGCGGGCCTGTTGCACGACATCGGCCTGCTTATCTTGGATCAGTATTTTCCGGACGTCTACGAGCGGATTCAGACGGATATCGCGTCGCGCGCGCTACCCAGGCCGGAAGTGGAGCAAACGGAACTGGGGCTCTGCCACGGGCAAATAGGCGGTCTTCTCCTCGAAGAATGGAATCTGCCGCCGGAACTTGTGGCGGCGGTGACGTGGCATAACCAGCCGGAACAGGCGCCGGAGGACGCGCGCTTGCTGGCGAGCGCGGTCCGGGCGGCGGAGATGATCACCGATATGCTGGAGGCGGAGGACGAAACCGAGGAGGCCATGCAACAAATAACCGGGCAACCATTCTGGGAAGCGGCCAGCTTCGGGCCGGAAGCGATTGCGTCGGTTGTGACGGACACGCGGCAATGGAGCACGCCGGTGTTCGCGTTGATTTAGGGTGCGGGGCGCGCGCCGAAAGCCGACACAAAACAACATAACACATCAATAAAGCAACACAAACAATCGCATATCAACAAATACAGCGAAAAGACTTTTTTCGGATGAGGGCTCCTCGAAGGGCACGTAGCTTGTGCGGTTCGCGCCCTTTTTTGAGGGCAAACGTTGCAGTCGTATTCTTCCTGGTGTGGCCGCTCTGACCGCAATCGAAATCTGCGTTGGATCGGTGAGTGCAGCGCGTGACACAACGGGGGCGAAAGGACGGAAAGGACCAAAGGGACCGAAAGGACCAGGAAGGCCAAAGGGACCACGAGGCCGGAGAGGCCCAAGAGGACCAACAGGGCCGAGAGGACATAACGCGGCGGGCTATTCTTCGGGGAGCAGGGCCATGAAGGCGTCGGAGAAGAGGGCCATGCCGCGGGCATCGGGATGGTTGATGGCGTTGGCGAGCAAGGTGGTGTAGGGAATGCCTTGTCGCCAGAGTGCGCACCATCGGGCGGATGTGTCCGCGAGCGCGACGTTCTTCTCGTGGGCGAAGCGGCGGAGGCCGGTCACGTAGGGGCGAGGGTCCGTCCGGACGTTCTCGGTATTGACGCCCATCCAATCGGGGCGAACGAGATGGGGCGTGAAGAGGACCACTTCGGCGTCGATGCCGCGCAGTCGATCGAGAATGGAGCCGTAATGCGCTTGCACGCCGGCCTCGTCGAGATAAGCGTCGTTGACGAATTCGATGGTGACCAGGTCCGGTTTCGGGTCGAGCACGTCCCGTTGGAAATCGTGATCGCCGCCCGGGGGGGCGTCGAGGTAGAGACGACTGGATGCGCCGCCCCAGGCGGCGGTCAACATGCGGATGCGCGCGCGGGGGAAACGGGCCTGGAGCCGCGCGGCGATCTGATGCTGGTACCAGTTATTGACGTCGTCTCCCACGCCGCCGCCGTTGGTGACGCTGTCGCCCCAGGCGACGATGGTGACGGTTTCGCCGGCGCGCAGTTTGCGCAGCATATTCGGGAGCAGCCGGTCCGCGACGGGGGCTTCCGGGGCCGGGGAGGGCGCGTCGGACAACACAGGGAAAACGGCGTCCTCGGTGAGGGCGTCGGTGAAACCGGGCACCCACACGTTGGCAAGCACCACGGCGTCATCCGGGACCGCCGGGGGCCGCAACGCGCCGACGCCGGCGGCGCCGGGGACGCGTGTTACGATACCAGCAGCGTTAACTATTACGGAATCGAGCCGGTTCGGGCGGTAGGCATAATCGACGAAGACGGCCTGCCTTCGCGCGATGTTTCCGGATTCCAGGCGGCCAAACGTGGCCCAGAAGGGGTCTAGCTCGTAGTCGACGCCTCGCGTGAGGACGGGTGCGGCGCCGGGTCCCGTCTTTATTCTGAGGGTTGCCTCGTCGAGCAGACCGGTGGCGGAGCATTCCTCCGTGATAAGGGGACGCAGCCGCGCGCCCTTACGCCAGCCGGGGGCCGCGCTGTCGAAGGCGGGCAGGTCCGTGTAACACTCGTCGCGCACGAGGCGGGTTTCGGGCGGATCAACGGCGAGTTGGACAGGATCGGCAATGGACACGTCCCGTTCGCCGACGCGGATGATGCCCGGCCCCACGGCAATCTCCCAGGCGCCGACGACCCGAACAGGCAGCGACGGCTCCATCGCCGGCGACACTTCCGCCGCGCCTAGACTACCGACAATCGCAATGCACCACAGTGTCATGGCAGTTTCCTCCGTCTGTTGTCCGCCGTGTCCCTACTATACTTCATCGCCAGAGTTCCCGCATTTCGCCGGAGGCGGCGCAGTAGGTTACGTCCCGTGACATGGCACGGGATGCCGTCCAAGTCGTGAGGCGCTTGACGAAGTGCTGATGCAGCATGGTAATAGAAGAAATTGTTGACAAGCCACATCGATTACGCTATGTTGAGTCGGACATTCACAGTGATTGTCAACTCAATCTGAGTAAGAGTTGCCATAGGGTACATAGACTGCCCGTCGCGGGGGAACCACTGTGGTCTTGCGCGGGGGCCGTTCGTGCCCGGTGGGAGGACGTGTCATGGGTATGCTTATTGTCTCCAATTCTCTCTGGAGCCGGCCCCAACTTCATGTTCATGCCGCGGTGCTGCTCGTGTTCTTCGCGGCGACGGCCGGGGCGGCCACTTTCACGGTGAGCAACAACAACGACAGCGGCGCGGGGTCACTGCGGCAGGCGATACTAGCCGTCAACGGGCAGAGTTCGGGCGATCACGTTATTTCCATCAACGGCGGCCTGACCATCAGGCCGACCAGTGAGTTGGACGCCGTGTTCTATCTTCCGGGCCGCGTAAGCATCGAGGGGAATGGCAGTACGATCGACGGGACGGACATTATTGGCGAAGGCGGCGGACTTCTCCTATGGACCAGCGGATCGGTCAGGAATCTTAGCATCACCAACTTTCCGTTGTTCGGTCTGGCCATTTCCGCAGGCAATTGCACGGTGACGGGATGCCGGATCGGAACCGACAACCTGGGCACGGATCAGAGTAATGGTTCTCATGGGATCATAGCGCAGAACGCCACCAATCTTGCCATTGGCTCCACAAACAGCGGGGACGCGAACTGGATTCTCCACAACGGGGATTCCGGCATTGTCGTGGCGAACTCCAGCGGGGTTACGATTCGCGGAAACCTTATCGGATTCAACAGGACGGGGGTCAGTATTGACACTTTGACGGACTGTACTATCGGCGGCGGCGGCGCGTCCGGGCGCAATGTCATCGTGGGTAACCTCTTCAATGGCATCCGTTGCATCTCGGTGAGCGACTGTCTGATTGCCAGCAACTTTGTCGGCCTGGACGGGGACGGCTTTACGGCCCTTGGCAATGGGCTGCACGGCATATACCTCTACATGAGCACAAACAACACGATAGGCGGCGACAGCGTGTTCCTCGGGAATGTCCTCTGTGACAATGCCGGGTCAGCCCTCTATCTGGAGAAGAGCGATGGGAACCACATTTTGGGGAACTACATGGGCGCAAGCCCTTGGGGCAAGGCTTTGCGTGCGCTCATAATCGGCGACCTCGGCAACGCCGGAGACGGCATCACGATTGCCGATGGATCCACTGGGAACACGGTCGGCGGGGCGAATCCCGGCGAGCCGAATCTCATCACAGACAACGAAGGCGCCGGGGTGCGTCTTACCGGCGCTTCGACGCGCCTGAACGCTCTCTACGAGAATGCCATCTTCGGCAACAAGGGGGGTGAAATTGTTCTACAAGACGGCGCAAACGACGGCATCCTGCCGCCAGTCATCACGGGCATCAATCCCGTGTCCGGAACGGCGTCAGCCGCCGCCTCGGTGGAGATTTTTGCCGCGGCAAGCGAGGGGCAGCGCACGTTTGTCGGGAAAACCGTGGCCGATGGCGGGGGCGATTTCACTCTGGATGTTGACCTGACTGCCTATGGGGGGATGAATCTGACCGCAACACAAACCGTGGATGGAAACACCTCGGCTCTTTCCGACCCCTATCCTGTTCCGGCAACCGGCGAGGGCGAGGGCGAAGGCGAGGGTGAAGGCGAGGGTGAAGGCGAGGGTGAAGGCGAGGGTGAGGGCGAGGGCGAGGGTGAGGGTGAGGGCGAAGGTGAGGGCGAGGGTGAAGGCGAGGGCGAGCCGGAGATACACAACGCCGACCAGAATGGGAATGGGCTCATCGAGTTGACCGAGCTTTTGCGGGTTATCCAGTTCTACAACTCGGGCGGGTTCCATTGCGCGGACGATCCGGGCAGCACGGAGGACGGGTTCGTGCCCGGGCCGGGCGCGAATCACAGTTGCGCGCCGCACGCGAGCGACTATGCGCCGAGCGGGCCGGATTGGACGATCGCTTTGACGGAGCTGCTCCGGATTATCCAGTTTTACAACTCGGGCGGCTATCACTACTGCCCAGCGGATGGAACGGAGGACGGTTTCTGCCCGGGCCCGTGAGCGCAACTCATGGAGGCTTTCATGAAGCGTCGGGAATTCGTTAAGACGATTTCCGTTGCCGGCGCGGCTCTGGGATTGGCCGGCAGGGCGGAAGGAGCTGACCAAGGACCAAACGCCGCCGGAGCAGTAGAATGCGGCAAACCATCCTTTCGCGACGTCGGATGGGTGTGGGAAGGGCAGGGCGTCGACCCCGGAGTGCCACCCTCGATTTATGGCCTGGGGCAGGGCGCCCGCTATTTTGGTCTCTCGCGGGCGAATTTCCTGTTTCATCCGAACGATGTCCATGCCCTGCGCCTGTTCGAGGATTACGACGAAGTTACCTGCGACATCACCAAATGGGGGTGGGAGTGGAACGAGGACGGGCGGCCGGCGTGCAAACCCAAGAGCGATCCCGTGACGGTCCGTACCGAAGGCGAGAATGTCGCACGACTGGCCAAGCAGTTTGAGAACATCACCGGCGTTTATTGCGACGACCTCCTGGGGCTGATGAAGAGTTTCGAGTACGGTCCGAAGGCGTTCGGCGAAATCCGATCCGCGATCCGGAACCAGAACCCGAATCTCAGACTTTGGACGGTCGTATACACCCACGAGTTTGAGGAGGTCGATTTCTGGACGGAGATGCGCCCGCACATCGATGTAGTGACGTTGTGGATATGGAAATCGGAAAACATTGATCACATGTCTCACTATGTTGAGCAGTGCCAAAGACTGTTTCCCGGCAAACCCATCGTCATGGGCGTGTACCTCCGCGACTACACCCAGGCGGCGCCGGTTCCCGTAGACCAAGTCAGGCGCCAGATGGAAGGAATCGCGGGCTTGGTCGAAAAGAAAACGTTGTCCGGTTATTCCATCCTGGCCGCCGTGTTGATTGACGGACACCGTCCCCAAGCCGATGCCGTTCGTGACTTCATCGCCGCCCAGTCAGGATAGGTGTTGAAGGGCCGGCGAAGGGCCACGATCGATGGGATGCGCCTGCACGCACTCAGGGCTATGATGGACTTCGCGGGCGGTTTCATGGTATAATCGAACGATGATGAACGTATTGGAAGGGGGAGGATCACATGAAGACTCTTCTTAATGTGCGCTTGGTCCTTGGCATTACCGCGGGGCTGTGTCTTCTGCTACTAGGAGGGGCCGTCCAAGCGGAAGCTCAAGAGGCAATCGCACCCGTCGGGAGTCAGACGACGCAAGCCGGGGTTCCGTACAACATCTATTTCGGTAATCTTCACAATCACAGTACACTTTCGGATGGGGACGGCAGTCCGTACGCGGCGTATGCCCATGCGCGCGACGTGGCCCAGTTGGATTTTTTTTCGCTTGCCGATCACGCGGAGAATCTCATCACGTGGCCCTGGGAAGACAGCAAATGGGAGGAGTTGGTAGACACCGCCCAGGCGTTCAATGCGCCGGGGCAATTCGTGACCCTGTGGGGCTTTGAGTACAGTCATCCGCTGATGGGGCACATCTGCGTTCATAATACGGGCGAATTTGCCAGCGCCATTTCCCACCCGCTCTTGCCGTCTTTCTACAACTGGCTCGACGACCATCCGGAAGGGTTTGCCACGTTCAACCATCCAGGCCGCCAGGATGATGCTGGAACGGAATTCAACCATTTCGACGTTCATAGCTCTGTTGTCGATCAAGTGGTGGGCATTGAGACTTTCAATAAGGGCGATGGGTACGACGAGTATTACTATGTCAATGCTTATGGTTCCGGCAAGAACTATTATGATTTGGCGAATTCGAAAGGCTGGCGGGTCGGTGCGACGGGAGGCTTTGATCACCATGGCACAACATGGGGTTCCAGTACTTCGTTTCGGACCGGCGTGCTGGCGACCGAACTGACCCGGGCAGCCATCATTGACGCTTATCGCAACCGGCGTTTTTACAGCACGGAAAACAAGGATTTATATCTTGATTTCCGTTGTTCCGGCTACCCCATGGGTTCTCAACTGACCGGGGTTCCGCTTCAGTTCACCGTGTCCGCGTGGGATGGCAGCGGCGATTTGATCCAGGAAGTCCGTTTATATCGCAACGGCGTGCATCTGGATACGCGGTATATCAGCGGCACGGAAGTGACGGTGTCTTTTTCGGATCCCGCGCCCAATGCACAAGATTATTATTATGTGATCGTGGGATTAAATGTCGGAAATCATGGCGGCCATCCGGACGAAGCCATCAGTTCTCCGATTTGGTGCAATGCGTGTGAGGCAGGCGAAGGTGAAGGTGAAGGTGAAGGTGAAGGTGAAGGTGAAGGTGAAGGTGAAGGCGAAGGCGAAGGTGAAGGTGAAGGTGAGGGCGAGGGCGAAGGCGAAGGCGAAGGCGAGGGCGAAGGCGAAGGTGAAGGCGAAGGTGAAGGCGAAGGCGAAGGCGAAGGCGAGGGCGAGGGTGAAGGCGAAGGTGAAGGCGAAGGCGAAGGTGAAGGTGAAGGCGAAGGTGAAGGCGAAGGCGAAGGCGAAGGCGAAGGCGAAGGTGAAGGCGAAGGCGAAGGCGAAGGCGAAGGCGAAGGCGAAGGCGAAGGCGAAGGCGAAGGCGAAGGCGAAGGTGAAGGCGAAGGCGAGGGCGAAGGCGAAGGTGAAGGTGAAGGCGAAGGCGAGGGTGAAGGTGAAGGTGAAGGCGAGGGCGAAGGCGAGGGCGAGGGCGAAGGCGAAGGTGAGGGCGAAGGCGATTTCTGCTTCAGCTCGTATCACACTGCGGATCAGAGCCAAAACAACCTGATCGAGTTGACCGAACTGCTGCGGGTCATTCAGTTCTTCAATTCGGGCGGCCTCTGCTGCGCCGAGGATCCGTCGAGCACAGAAGACGGTTACGTGCCCGGCCCGGGCCCGGACACGAGTTGTTGTCCGCACGCGAGCGATTATGCGCCGAGCGGGCCGGATTGGACGATCGCTTTGACGGAGCTTCTCCGGGTCATCCAGTTCTACAATTCCGGCGGCTATCACTACTGTCCAGCGGATGGCACGGAGGACGGTTTCTGCCCTGGGCTTTGACGGGTTGACTGATGGTCGAATAATGGCGTGGGGCGGCTGGGATCTGGTCCTGGCCGCTCTCCTTATTCATGGCGCCATTATCTAAGCGGGAACGGAAGGCGCGAGACTTGACTGGAGATATGGGTTCCGGTAAGACGAGCAAAGACAATTGAATCACTGGGGTCGCTGGGCTCTGGCAACTTGGCCGACTCCGTCGGATTCACCGGGTTGTTTCCCTCGAAACGACTGGATGCCTTCTTTCGGATTGCCCGGCCGTCATCATCGGAGTGAGGGAGAACACGCGAGCGCGGCGGGGCAAGAACTGAGAAGGGGAAGCGAAATGGTCTTTACTGAATGTCCGCACTGTCACGGGCGGCAGAGTTTTCCCGCACATTTCGCCGGCAAGACGGTACGCTGTGTCAAGTGCGAGATGCCATTCATCCTGCCCATGCCCGAACAGGATGATGCCGGATTTCCACGCTTGACATATGGCCGCGCGCTAAGCCCCGACGAACTCGACGCGTATCTCTATGCGCCGGCAGACCTAGGCCGCCTGGCGTCCTGGTGCCTGGGCATTATCCTTCCTATCGTATTGGCTCTGTGGGGTTCATGGCGCGGCTTCGTGTTGCGCGACATTTACATTCCCGGCGCCTCGGCTCATGCCGTGGGCCGCGGTTGGTGGGCAACCGGTACGGCGGCGGCTTGGGGCGGCGTGAGTGCGCTCTGTATCGCGGTAATGTTTCATGTTGCATTTTTCTGGGCACGGAAGAAGCGCCATCGAGCGGCGGCCGTCATCGCGTTTCTTATTCTTCTGGCGGTCTTTTTCTTTGTCACGTTTATGGCGTCGACGGCTTAGCATCGGAGCACCGAAACCGCCGCGTGTCGTGAACGCCTGAGAGACTGGTTGATACGTTGGCGAGGAATTGGGCCCCGAGTACATCGGATCACCCGACCCCGCAGTCTTATGCGCCTTGTAATCCCTGGAACGTGTTCCGGGCTGTCAAGAAGGGCCTGCGATATATCGAGGGCCAGTGGCGGGAGGACCGGGGTGCGATAAGAAGGGCTATGTCGAGATTCGCGCTTGGACAGTGCTTGACACGCAGTGGCCGCCCCTACATAATGAACGCGGCGGGTGTGTGTTTGCTGTTGGGCCGCCGTGGGCGTGGTTTTTGACTGCCGCGGACCGAATCCGATTCGGGGTCTTTCCCTGAAATCCACAAAGGGGCTCTTATGTCGCAGAAAGACGCGAGTGGTTCCGGCGCCGCGCGCGCGCCATGGTGGCGGTCGATAGGTCCTGCGCTTATCACGGCCTGCGTGGTTTTCGGGCCGGGCAGCCTGGTTATCAGCGCGAACGTGGGCGCCACGTACCGTTTCGAGCTGCTGTGGTTGCTGGCGTTGGCGGGTTTGCTCATGGGGGCGTTCATGACCATGTCGGCGCGGGCGGGGGTTACCGCGGGGGCGACGCATTTCTCGACGATAGCCCGCGAAATCGGCCGCCCTTTTGCGGCCCTGCTGGGCGCGGTTCTGTGCCTGACCTGCGCGGCGTTCCAGTTCTCGAACAACCTGGCGATTGCGTTGGCGGTGGGGGCGTTTGCCCCGGAAGGCTACGTGCTGCCCGTCCAGCTTGCCGCCATGGCCGCGATCAACGTCGTGCTTGTCGTCTTCCTCTTCAAAGCGCAACACATTTTCAAGTCGATTGAAGGCATCATGAAAGTCATGGTCGGGGTGGTGCTGATATCCTTCCTGATCAATCTTTTTGTGGCGCGACCAGACTGGATGGCGGTCGTGCGGGGGCTTGTGCCTCGCCGGCCCGAGGGGCTGTCCCTCGGGATTCCGCAAATCGTGGCGGGGGCCATTCAGGACCCGCTGGTTCTGATTGCGTCGTTGGTGGGGACCACGTTCTCGGTGGCGGGCGCGTTCTTCCAGGGGAATCTGGTGCGCGAGAAAGGTTGGGGTAAAGAGGATTATGACCGGGGCATCGGTGATTCCATCGCGGGCGTGGGCGTGCTGACCCTGGTCAGCATGATGATCATGATTACGGCGGCTACCGTGATTGCGGGCAAGCCGGCGGACAATATCGCCACGCTTGCTATTACACTGCAACCACTGCTGGGCGTCACCGCTTTTGTTGTCTTCTGTGTCGGGCTGATCCCCGTGGCGCTGAACCCGTTCCTGATTAACGCGATGATTGGCGGGACGGCGCTGGCCGACGGCTTCGGGCTGCCGGGGAAGCTCAGCGATTTCTGGCCGCGGGTGTTCACCGTATGCCTGTTGCTGACGGGCTTCGCCATGGCCGCCGTGGGCCTCTGGAACCGGATTCCGCCCGTGAACCTGATGGTGTTCGGGCAAGCCATGACCGTCATCGGCAACCCGATCATGGCCGGGACCATCCTGTGGCTCGCCAACCGAGAATCCATCATGGGCGAGCGCCGCAACAAGGTCGTCTCGAACCTGCTCGGGGCCGTCGGAATGATCGTCGTCCTCCTGCTCGCGCTGCGGATGGTTTGGTTTCTCTATCTGCGCTTGAGTCTGTAGGCGCTTGCGCCGCGTGGGGCCATTCATGGTCGCGTCCGGGTCCGCACGACCCACCCAAAACCCGATACCAGGAAACTGGCGTGACCCCGGCGCGCCTAGCCTTGACGCGCCGGGGCCACTGGGTCTTAGGCAAGGAAAGGACGCGGTGGGGCGCCCTCTCCCAGGAGGACTTGGTTATGTGCGGCGGCGCAGGGCCGCGGCCCCGGCCAGCGCCGTCACCGACGCCAACAGCGCCAGCAACGCCGCGCTTGCCGCAGGTACGGTAGCGGTATCGACAATTTCCAGCGCGCTCAGGTCCGACAGCGTGCCCAGGTTCCCTGCGAGGTCCGCGCCGCTGATCTCGATGTACGCCGGGCCCAGCGGGTCGTCGGCCACGCCGAGTACCTCGTAGAGATAGACATAGTCCGCCTTCGTCGTATCCCGCGTCGCGGCGTGGCTGTTCACCGTCACCTCGGGCGCGGCGTCCAGCGCCTCCGACGACGCGAAGGTAATCGTCACCGTGTCACCCTCGCTCGCCTCCGCGGGGGCGGCGACAAGCCCCGTAAACGTGGGCGCCGCGGTGTCCAGCGCGATCGTGTCTGAGGTCGTCCCTGTGGACACATTGCCCGCACCGTCCCGATACTGCGCGATCACCGTCTTCAGGCCATCGCCCGGGTCGAGGGTCCACGCCTTCGCGGGGCCATAGGCCTCCCAGCCGCTCCACACGGCCCCGGCGTTCCGGAACCGCATGTGCGCCACGCCCACGCCGCTGTCCGTGGCGGACAGCGCCAGCGTCACCGCCGTCTTAGTCGTATGCGTCGCGCCGCCGTTGATCACCACCGACCCCACGGGCGGGACGTTGTCATACGTGCGCGCGATCGTGTTTGAGGCGATGGCGTTCCAGTTGCCCGCCGTGTCGCGGAACCGCAGATCCGGCACGGAGCACGAGAACACGCCCTGGGCCGAGGGCACGAGCGTGAAGCTGTACGACGCGCCGCCACCGGTGAACCCGGTGATGGTCGCGTTCGTCCGCGCGATGTCCGGCTGGGCGAAGTCCGTGCTCGGCTCGCTCAACAAGACCGACACCGCAATCGGCGTATTCGTCGGTTCCGGCGCGGCGCACGAGAGCGCCACCGTCGGCGCGATCGTGTCCAGCGTGATGCTGTCGCTGATCGGGCCGACGGACACGTTGCCCACGCCGTCGCGGAATTGCGCATACACCGTCTTCACGCCCTCGCCGGATTCCACGGCCCACGCCTTGCCGACCGCGTAGGCCTCCCAGCCGGACCACGAAACGTTGTCGTTGCTGAACCGCATCTGCGCGACGCCCGAGGCGTTGTCCGTCGCGGACAGCGTCAAGGTCACCGCCGTCGTGTTCGTATATGCCGCGCCGCCGTTGATTAGCACCGTGCCCGTTGGCGGCACGTCTTCGAGGGTCTGCCCGTACCCCGCGAGACCGATAGCCGAGTCGACCCCTTCCCCGTTGCGCGCCACGCCGAATACGCCGTAGAACACGCCTCCGGTAAGGCCCGTCACCGTCACCGTGCCCCACGCCGGAATCGTCCGATACACCGGCGCGGCGCCCAGCGTCCCGTCCGGCTGCACCCAGACATTGCCGCCCATCCCCGAGTCCACCCGGATGGCGTATTCCGTTCCGGCGGGATTCCCGTCGCCCGCCGTGAGCGCCACATCGAGCGTGTGCTGCGTCGCGTTCGTGACCGAGGGCGCTAGCGGCTGGGCCGCCAGCGTCCACTTGCTTCCCGAGGCCGGCGCGGTCTCGATGGTGTCGCCGTTGCGCGACTGCCCCGCGAACGCATACTGCGTGTTCGGCGTCAGCCCGGTCGAGGCCCACGGCGTGTTATGCTGCCGCCACGCGGATGTGGTCCCCGCCGTCGTGTTGGCGAACCGCAGCCCAGACGCGCCCGAAGCGAGGTTGCTCGGCGTGTTCACCGACGCCACGCCGATGGACGTCGGGGTCACCCCGCTGAAGGCCAGCCCCGATACGGCCTCGATCAGGGTGTATCGCGAGCCGCTCGCCCCCGGCGTCGTCACGGCGTCGCCGTTGCGCGACTGCCCCGTGAACGCATACTGCGTGTTCGGCGTCAGCCCGGTCGAGACCCACGGCGTGTTGTTCTGCCGCCATCCGGATGCGGTCCCCGCCGTCGTGTTGGCGAACCGCAGTCCAGACGCGCCGCTCGACAGGTTGCTCGGCGTGTTCGCCGACGCCACGCTGATGCTGCCCAAGCCAACGCCGCTGAACGCCAGCCCGGATACGGCCTCGATCAGGGTGTATCGCGAACCGGTCGCCGTCGTCGTCGTCACGGCGTCGCCGTTGCGCGACTGCCCCGTGAACGCATACTGCGTGTTCGGCGTCAGCCCGGTCGAGACCCACGGCGTGTTGTCCTGCCGCCACGGCGAAAGTTGACCCGCCGTCGTGTTTCCAAACTGCAACCCCGACAACCCCGCCGCCAGGTTGCTCGGCGTATTCACCGACGCCACACCGATCATGTCGACATCCACGCCGCTGAACGCCAGCCCCGACACCGCCTCGATCAGCGTCCATGCCGTGAAATTCGGCGTCTTGTCGCTGTCACCCTGCGCATTGGTCGCCGCCACCTGGAACGCATGCTGCGTATTTGCCGGCAGCCCATTGTGCTGCCACGCCTCGACATCCGCCGCCGTCGTGGTCCGCAGCGTAACCGGTTCCGCCGCGCCCGGATCGTCATACACCTTGAACCCGTCCTCATCCGACGAATTGTCCTGCCACGTCCACGTGATAGTATCGAGGCCGATGGCCGTCGCGCCGGGGTCCGAGGGAGGAGCAGGCGCGGTGATTTCGCTAATCTTGGCCACGAACGCGTCTGTGCCGCCGCCGTGCGTGGTCAGCCAGCCGTCGTGGACCCAGCCCGCCGAAGTCGTGCTCCCCGTCACCCAAGTGTTGGTCCCAGTCGCATCCACCGCAATGCCGTAACCTCGGTCATCGTTCGCCCCCCCAAGGTAGCTTGACCACGCGTGCGCACCCGCGCTGCTCAACTTCACCACATACGCGTCATAAGTTCCGTCCAGCGTGCTGTCCCAGCCGCCGCTCACCCAGCCGGACGACTGCGTCCACCCCGTGGCGTAGCAGTCCCCGCTCCCGTCCACCACAATGCCGTAACTTTGGTCAGGTTCCGCGCCGCCGAGGTACGTGGACCACAGGTGCCCGCCGGACGTGCTCAGCTTCACCACATAGCCGTCCCAGCCGCCGTTATGGCTGGTGTCCCAGCCGCCGCTGACCCAACCCGGAGAACCTGTTTGCCCCGTCGCGTAGCAGTTCCCGCTCGCATCCACCGCGACGCCCCGGCCGTAATCACTGCTCGTGCCGCCAAGGTAGGTGGACCACAGGTGCCCGCCAGACGCATCCAGCTTGACCACGTAGCCGTCAATAACATTGTACGTGGTGTCCCAGCCGCCGCTGACCCAGCCGGAAGACGTCGTGTACCCCGTCGCGTAGCAGTTCCCGATCGTATCCACCGCGATGCCGTAGCCGTAGTCATTGTTCGTGCGGCCCAGGTAGGTGGACCACAGGTGCCCGCCCGAGGCGCTCAATTTCACCACGTAGCCGTCGGTGGCCGTACCGCTTCCGCCGTTGTATGTCGTATTCCAGCCGCCGCTCACCCAGCCAGTAGAATACGTGTACCCCGTGGCGTAGCAGTTCCCGCTGCCGTCCACCGCGATGCCTTGGCCGTAGTCGTCGCTTGTGCCGCCCAGGTACGTCGACCATAGGTGCGCGCCCGCCGTGCTCAGTTTCACCACATAACCGTCCCTGCCGCCGTTATGCGTTGTGTTCCAGCCGCCGCTCACCCAGCCGGACGACTGCGTGTACCCGGTTGAGTAACAGTTCCCGTCCGCATCCACCGCGATGCCAAGGCCGTAATCATGGTCCGTACCGCCCAGGTACGTGGACCACAGATGCGCTCCTGCCGTGCTCAACTTCACCACATACCCGTCAGCGCCCCCATTGTGCGTGGTGTCCCAGCCTCCGCTCACCCAGCCGGAAGACGCCGTGCTCCCCGTGGCGTAGCAGTTCCGACTCGCATCCACCGCGATGCCATAACCAGTACCCGAGCCGCCCAAGTACGTCGACCAATTCATATCAACGTCGACCGCCGTGTAGGTAGCCGTTTCCTGGGCCGTCCCCGTGAGCGGAATCGCTACCGTCTGTGGCGTCGGCGGGACCCACCCAAACACATCCTTGAATTCGATTTTGCAGTAGCCCACCGGAGCACCCGTCTCCGTTTCGCCGCTGTCGCGCCAAGCGCTCGTATACATCCGCCGCCATTGCGCGCCCGCCGCCACCGCCTCCGCCGGCAGCAACGTCACCTGAAGGCTCCCGGTTAAGCGCGCGTCCATGATTTTCGCTACATACGGGTCTGTGCCGCCGCCGTGCGTGGTCTGCCAGCCGTCGTGGACCCAGCCCGCCGAAGTCGTGCTCCCCGTCACCCAAGTGTTGATCCCAGTTGCATCCACCGCAATGCCGTAACCTCGGTCATCGTTCGCCCCCCCAAGGTAGCTGGACCACAAGTGCGCGCCTGCGGCATTCAGTTTGACCACATAGGCATCTCGCGTACCGCCAAGGCTGGTGTCCCAGCCGCCGCTCACCCAGCCGGATGACTCCGTGGACCCCGTGGCGTAGCAGTTCCCGCTCCCGTCCACCGCAATGCCACGGCCGTAATCAGTGCCCGTGCCGCCCAGGTACGTGGACCACAGGTGCCCGCCGGACGCGCTCAGTTTGACCACGTAGGCATCGTCAGCGCCGCCATGTGTCGTGTCACAGCCGCCGCTCACCCAGCCGGATGACTCCGTGGACCCCGTGGCGTAGCAGTTGCCGCTCCCGTCCACCGCAATGCCGGAGCCGCCGTCGCCGCTTGTACCGCCAAGGTAGGTGGACCACAGGTGCCCGCCCGTAGCGCTCAGTTTTACGACGTAGGCATCTCCCGTACCGCCAAGGATCGTGTCCCAGCCGCCGCTCACCCAACCCGGAGAACCTGTTGCCCCCGTGGCGTAGCAGTTCCCGCTCCCGTCCACCGCGATGCCCCGGCCAGAGTCGCTGCCCGTGCCGCCCAGATACGTGGACCACAGGTGCGCGCCCGAAGCGCTCAGCTTCACCACGTAGCCGTCCGTGCCCTGTAGCGTCGTATTCCAGCCGCCGCTCACCCAACCCGAAGACGCCGTTTGCCCCGTGGCGTAGCAGTTCCCGCTCCCGTCCACCGCGATGCCGTAGCCGTAGTCGCTGCTTGTACCGCCCAGATAGCTGGACCACAGGTGCCCGCCCGAAGCGCTCAGCTTCACCACGTAGCCGTCAGTGGTCGTACCGCTTCCGCCGTTGTACGTCGTATTCCAGCCGCCGCTCACCCAACCCGAAGACGCCGTTTGCCCCGTGGCGTAGCAGTTCCCGCTGCCGTCCACGGCAATGCCGTAACCTTCGTCGCCACTTGTCCCGCCCAGGTAGGTGGACCACAGGTGCCCGCCGGTCGTGCTCAGCTTCACCACGTAGCCGTCATAACTGCCGCCGTATGACGTGTCCCAGCCGCCGCTCACCCAACCCGAAGACGCCGTTTGCCCCGTGGCGTAGCAGTTCCCGCTCCCGTCCACCGCGATCCCGTAGCCTTGATCAAAGCCCGTGCCGCCGAGGTAGGTGGACCAAGTGACGTCGACCGAAGTCGCGGTGTACGCCGCCGTCTCCGTGACCGTATCGTCCGCCGCGATTATGACGCCACGAGTGTCGGGCGGGACCCACCCGTACATATTCTTGAATTCAATCGCCCACTCGCCCGCCGTAATATCCGCCTCCGTGTCGTCGCTGTTAAACCATGTTGTTGTCGTCACGCGGCGCCACCGCGCTCCGGCGCCGACGGCTTCGGGAGGGGTGAGCGTCACCTGGAGACTGCCTGTTTGGGAAGGTGCGTCCGATATCTTCAGTGCGAAGCCGTCCCACATACCGCCGAAACTCGTGTCCCAGCCGCCGCTGAACCAGCCGGAAGAAGCCGTCCACCCGGTCACCCAAATGTTGCTGCCAGTCGAATCTACCGCGATGCCGTAGCCGTGGTCAGTGCCCGATCCGCCAAAGTACGTGGACCAGAGGTGCGCGCCAGACGTGCTCAGTTTGACTACGTAGCCGTCATTGCCCCCATTGTGCGTCGTGTCCCAGCCGCCTCCCACCCAGCCCAAAGATTGCGTGTAGCCCGTGGCGTAGCAGTTGCCGCTCCCGTCCACCGCGATCCCGTAGCCATACTCAGTGCTCGTGCCGCCGAGGTAGCTCGACCAGACGTGCGCGCCCGCTGCGCCCAGTTTCACCACGTAACCGTCATCGTCCCCATTGTGCGTCGTGTCCCAGCCGCCGCTCACCCAGCCCAAGGATTGCGTACGCCCCGTGGCGTAGCAGTTCCCGCTCCCGTCCACCGTAATGCCGTAGCCGTAGTCGCTGCTTGTACCGCCCAGATAGCTGGACCACAGGTGCCCGCCCGAAGCGCTCAGCTTCACCACGTAGCCGTCCGTGCCCTGTAGCATCGTGTTCCAGCCACCGCTCACCCAGCCCGAGGACCCGGTATTCCCCGTGGCGTAGCAGTTCCCACTTCCATCCACCGCAATGCCATAGCCTGCACCGCCCACCCTCGCCGACCACAGATGTGTACCCGCAGTGCTCAGTTTGACCACATAGCCGCCGCCGCTGGCTGCTTGCCAACCGCCGCTTACCCAGTCCGAGGACCCGGTAGGCCCCGTGGCGTAGCAGTTCCCGCTCCCGTCCACCGCGATCCCGTAGCCATAGTCGTCGCCTGTGCCGCCAAGGTAGGTGGACCACAGGTGCCCGCCAGAAACGCTCAGCTTTACGACGTAGGCATCTCGCGTACCGCCAAGGCTGGTGTCCCAGCCGCCGCTCACCCAGCCGGAAGACGCCGTCCATCCCGTGGCGTAGCAGTTGCCACTCCCGTCCACCGCGATGCCGTAGCCGTCTTCCGAAGCCCCTCCGCCCATGTAGGTCGACCACAGGTGCGCGCCGGACGCACTCAGCTTCACCACATAGCCGTCCCAGCCGCCGCCACCGCCCCAACCGCCGCTCACCCAGCCCGAAGAACCCGTACCCCCTGTCGCGTAGCAGTTCCCGTCCGCATCCACCGCGATGCCCCTGCCTTGCTCACTTTGCGAGCTGCCCAGGTAGGTGCCCCATTCCACTTCCGGGTCTATTACCAGCGGCAGCGCAGGGTCGTAGGCGCCGGTGACCTCGAAGCCATACGCGTGATCATCGAGCAACACGAAGCGCGCCGCCACGGCGCGGCGTTCCCCGCCCTGTTCCTGATAGACGTAGGGCGCGCCGTCGCGCAGCGGCTCCCAGTCCTCCTTGACCTGGATTTGCAGCGCGCCGTCTTCGGCCAGCGCCAGCCCCGCGACCCCCTCGTAGCGCAGCCGGATCAGCCCTGGGTCCGCGCCCGGCGCGACGTGGAAGTTGTACTTGATGCCCGTGCGGCGGCCCGTGAGTTCCAGCGATACGCCGGGGTAGAGGTTCTCGTACCACACCGCGTCATACGACGGCACGCCCTCGCGGTGTTGCGCCGCATCGCCCATCAGGTAGTGGAAGGTCCGATCCGATTGGCCGCGCCCGACCGGCGCCACCACGGCCGCGCCGTCGAAGACGAGCCCGAACTCGTGCATCGCCGAGGGGACCGCCGCCGGCTCACGGGCCGGTTCGGGCAAACCAGACGGATCGGACAGATCGGTCGGATCGGTCGGATCGGTCGGATCGGTCTCCGTTTTTCGGAACAACTGAAATCGCGGCCCGCGGTCCGTGAGGCCCACGTTCGCGCCGTGGCTGTCCAGCGCGAACTTGATGTCGGCCTCCGCCCATTGCCCCGCGTTCTCGATGAACACCGACGGGCCGGCCATGAACTGCTCGACCTTTGCCCGGGCTTCCGCGTTCTCCGCGTCCGCGTTCTGCCCGCTTGCCGCCCCCGCCGCACAAGCGGCCATCACCCCTATCATCGCCATCCACCACATTCCCGATCGCATGGTTCCGTCCTCCTGTTCTGGTAGTCCCTTTGCCTCCGTCGCTCGATTGCGTACACATTCCCGATGCTGTTGAGAACTCACATCCGCCGCCACAAGCTCCTTCGGGGGCGTGACGCCCCCGCTCCTGACCGCAAAATCCCCAATAAATCGACCGTTGCACGCCCCGGAATCCGCTTTCCGGACGGCGCGCCCGCGAAATCCGCCGCGGCCCCGAACCGCGCGCGACGGCCCCGCCGCCGTGTTTCCCCCCGGTCCGCCGCGCTCTGCTTCCTGTCCCGCGCTGTTCAACGGTGCTCTCCCGTGCCGCCCGATCCCGCCGGTCTGGCAGTAGTATGAGCATGTTTCATGCCAACTCCTTGTTTCGCGTCGGAAGACCACCATAAATACTTGTAGTAAAATAACTTATGACACATGGCCTGAAGAATGAGCCCCGATGACGCCGGGCGGCCACGCGCATGAATTCCAGAATTCATACACGATTCGTCCAGATTCTGGACTGGGGATTTTTCCCCAAGAAGCTTCGCGGGAGGGCGTGGTACTATGATGCTATTACAGATGGGTTACTCGTCCGGCCTGCCGGTCGGTTCCTGGCCGAGACACAAAGGAAGCAGGGCAATCGCATCAAAATCCGCACATTATGTCCACTGCGGGAACCGCGCGGTTTGCGCGCTTTGGCGAAGGGCACGGCCCTGAAAAGGGCCGGAGAAGACAGCCCAGGGCAACGCCCTGGGAAGAGGGATGCCTGCTATAAAGAGAAGCCCTGAAAGGGCGAAACACGACGGGAAGATTCCACGCGGGCAGGGAATAAGGGC
>JAKQEQ010000129.1 GCA_029556545.1 Candidatus Hydrogenedentota bacterium | reverse complement strand
CCCCTTCCCCTTCCCCTTCCCCTTCCCCTTCGCCGCCCGGGTAGAGGCATTGTCCCGGCGCGGGGAACAGCGTGGGATCAGCCGCCGCAAGAAGATAGCAGCAACGGCTGCGACCCCGGAAGCAATAGTACTCATCGAGGTTGGTGTTTCCGTCCGAGTCCGGGTCAGCATTCGGCCCGAACACGTGCGGCATCAACGTGTAGTTGGCGAGGTTGGGTATGGTCACCCCGAGATCGATCTCGGTATACCCCGCGGCCAACGTCATCGCGGTGACCGGGATCGTGACGGAGGCGTCGTCTCCGAGGACCATGTAGGCGGCTAGGACATAATGCAGGCTCGGTACCATAAGATTGAGCAGGCCGCCGCTGCCGCCGAGGTCGGCGAGCATCTGGGCGCGATTTCGGTCCCAGGCGGCGCAGACTTCCGCCGAGGTGGGGCCGCCCACGGGGCTCAGGTCGATGTTGCGCGTGAGGAAATGGTTGATCAGCGCGAACTCATCGCTGTCGAGAATGCCGTTCGGCAGGATGTGGTTTTCGGCGTTGATGCCTCCATTAATGTCCGCGACGCCCGGGTCGAAACTGTAACCGCCGAGTTGCTCGCGGAACATGGCGAGGGCGGTGTCGACCGCCGCCATGTGCGCGTCGAAATCCTGCCCGCCGCATGCGCCGTCCTCGGGTTCGCACAGGCCGACGCAGCGGTCGACGTCGCCGCCGCCGAGAGGATGTTTCGCCGCGTAAACGTAGTCGGCTCGATCACCGCCCGCAGCGATGACGTGGCCGTACTCGATCTTGTTCGTGAGCGTGTCCCCGTCGGGGTCGCCGCCGCCGGCCAGCATCTCGACGCCGGTGACGGCCGGTTCTTTGTAGGGGAAGTAGTAGCCGGTCAGGTTGAAGTCGCTCTTGAATTTGGCGGAGAAGTTGCCGCTGGTGGTCATTAAGGCGGCGAGCACATGTTTGAATGGTTCGGCGAGCGCGGCCTGGCCGTCCGCTTCGAGGCGCCACAGGTTGCCCGTGTACTTCTTGCGCGCGCCCATATAGAAGGGCGGAAACATCGGATCACACAGGACGTCAGCGGTCAGGGTGGCCTCCCAACTGTCGATCATCCCGTTCTCATCGAGGTCGGCCGTGGCCCAGTCCTTGCCGAGCGCGGCGTAAAGCGCGGTTCCCTCGGCGTCGATGGTTTCAAGGATAGGGCAGGCCGCCGGCTCTTCGCCGTCGTTATACTCGAGGCCTTCGCAGCCGCCGCCGTCGTCGGTGACGTTGGGATTGATCGCATTGGCGGCGAACTGCATGAAGCCAACCGCGTCGTGTGACACGGCGTTGTACTCGGCCAGATTACACACGCCGTCGTCGTCCGCGTCGCCCTTTGCGCCGACAAACGGCTGCGCCGCCGTGCTGAACACACTCAGGTCGACCTCGATGGGCGAGCCGCCAGTGAGCGTCGTATTCGAGAAAACCGCCTTTATGAACGCCAGGCTGGCGGGGTCGCCGATGGTGGCCACGCCCGTAAGCGCCTTGATCACCTTGTTCTTATCGACGATGTACCAATAAAGGTCGGGTAGTTTGTTGACGTAGTACTTGACGAAGTAGTTGTTGTGCAGATACGCTGTCGCCACCTCCGTGTAGTGGGGCCGGTCCACGAAAGCCAGCACCTGGTCCACGAGCATGGCGTGGGCATAGTCCACGATGTCGTTCTGGTCCAGGTCGGCGGTCCAGATGTTCTCGCAGAGCAGGCAGCCGACCGCGGGAATTTCAAGTTCGTAGAGATACTTCAACGATGACGCGAAATCCGAGTCGATACCGCGCGCCGTCAGCGCGGCCCAAACGTATGTGGAGCGGGAACCGTACACCTGGCGCACGGCGTCGTATTCTTGATAGTTGGTGAGGCCGTCGACGTCTGGGTCGCCTTGAGCGGAGAAGGGTAGTTGCCCCGAGGCCAGGTGGATGTACGGCGCGTAGAAATCCCGGGCGAGATAAAGATCGTGGGTGACCTTGTCGCGCATGGGCCAACTCAGGAGGATTAGCGCGGCGATCGCGTTCTCGAACCGACCGAGGTTCAACACGCCGTACGCGGGGTCCCTGCGCAACGTCGACACCGTCGAGTCGAACCATGCTCGCACCTCGCTATGGAGGGGATAGGACTCACGACATAGCACCTCCGCCAGCAGCGCCGTCTCCCAACTGTCGATCATCCCGTTTCCGTCTACGTCCGATAGGTCCCATGATCGCAACAAGGCGGCATAAAGTGCTTGCCCTTCCGCGTCAATCGTCTCGACTGCGGGACAGGGCGGGACCGCCCACGCGGTTCCCCCGTTAGAAAACACGGCGGCAATCACCAATATCAGAAGCACTCGCGTACCCCGAACAGACCGAATCCATAAGAAAGCCATGGCTCAAACCCCGCCTTATGCATGACAAATTAGTCGTAAATGAGGTTCTATTTGCGTCATGCCGCTTCTTATTGTATTCTACGCGCAACGCAGTCACGCTGTCAAGAGGACGCAGACAAGATTGAGAGGGCAAGATGTCACTTTCCGCGCTGCGCGGGTGTCATACTGAGGGAGCGACTGTGTGCGGTCGTCCGTGAAGCCAACGCCAACAGGGAGTCTCGCCATGATTCGTGATTCGAGGGTAATGATCTTATTTGCTGGGGCGGCGGCTGCGCTGTTCTTAGTTGCTTGTCAATCGGTCTCCCCCAGCGTTGCCGTGGAAGCGGCTGGGGAGCAGTCGCGCTGGTCGCAATGGAACGTGCTGGACTTCGGCGCGGTGGGCGATGGCGAGACCGATAACACGGAAGCGTTCCAGAAGGCGCTCGACGCGGCGGCGGTGGGGAAGGGCGGGGTCGTGTTCGCGCCGACGGGCCGCTACAGCTTCGCCGGGTCGCTTCGCGTCCCGAAGGACGTCACGTTGCGCGGCGTCTTTGCGTGGGCGCCTTCGCACTCGGGCATCCGCGACAAGAACGACGAACTGCCCGAGTTCGGCACGGTGCTGCTGCCGCGCGGCGGCGCTGGCAGCGAGGAGGGCCCGCCGTTCATCCTGCTGGACACTAACTCGGTATTGCAGGGCGTGTGCATCTATTACCCGGATCAGGACTTGGAGCCGCCGCCGACGCCGTATCCGTGGGCGATAGCGATGCAGGGCGCGAACCCGGCGGTTCTCGACGTTGAATTGCTGAACCCATACAACGGCGTGAAAGTCGGGCTTGGCGGACGCCAACTCGTGCGCAACGTGTACGGTCAGCCGCTCCACATTGGTCTTTTCGTGGATGAGGCGTATGACTGTTGCCGCCTCGAAAATGTGCACTGGAACCCGTGGTGGACCTATGACACCCCTATGTCGCGGTGGCAGCTTGACAACGGCATAGGTTTCCTTTTCGGGCGCAGCGACGGGCAATATGCGCTCAACACCTTCTGTTTCAATTACGATATCGGCTACAAATTCATCCGCACGGAGGCGGGCGTCACCTACGGCAATTTCAACGGCATGAACGCCGAATTGTGCCACGCATGCGTGCATGTGGACGCCTGCGCCACCTGGGGCGTGCTCATCAACAACAGCGGCTACGCCCTGCTCGATCCGCCGCGTTCGATCATGGTCCGCGTCACCGGGGCCAACCGGGGCTCGGTGCGTTTCAATAACTGTGGCTTCTGGGGGCCGACGGACCGGTGCGCCGTGATCGAGGGCGACGCCATCGGCTTTGTCGCGTTCTCGAACTGCACCTTCGGCGAGTGGCCGGAGAATCGGCAAATGACCCCCGAGCAGCGCGCGAGCCGCGACCCCGCCATCACCGTGTTGAGCGGCTCGATCATGGTGCGCGGCTGCGAGTTCCGGGACCACAAGCCGCAGTTCCACCTCGGGCCCGACGTGCGCGGCGCCGTTATCACGGGCAATCTTACGCACTGGCCGCTCGTGATCCATTCGGAGATGACGAACGAGGTCGTAATCGCGGACAACCTCGCCCTCGTGCCCCTGAGTCCGGAGGAAAGCTGACGGAAGGCGGAGTCCGTGGGGTTGGGGACAGGCACGTCTCGCTCGAAGACTCGCTCGCTTGTGCCAGTCCCCTGCTAATCGGACGGACACGGGCATCACGCGCAAGCCATTGTCCCGTAAGAATTTAGCCTTGGGGCCTTGCACTTCCGTCGAAAATAGTGTACAAAGGAGGGTGAACGTCACCGCGGCGGTATCGACCCGCTAAAGTTTCGACGGGTTCCGCCGATAAAGAGAGATGAGCCGGGTGATCGGACGTGCGATCGTCGGGCGGGGCCGTGTGCCCCGAAGGAGTAAGTGATGGTCCCTATTCAAGGCGTGGGCGGCGCACCGGAGCCGAAATCGGACCGGACGGAGAAAGTCCGTTCGGAACGGGAGCAGGACGTCCGGCGCGCGACCGCCGCGGAATCCGGGGGCAAGCCCGCGGACGACGTGGCGGTGATCAGCAGCGAAGCCCGCGCCGCCGCCGAGATCGCCAAGCTTATTCGGCTCTCGAAGACGCAGGAGGATGTCCGGGCCGATCGTGTCGCAGAAGCGAAAGCGAGCATCGAGCGGGGTGACTACAAGCGTCCGGAAGAAGTCGCCACCGTCGCCGAACGGCTCATGAAATACCTGTCGTAATTCCCCTCCCATCGTAGCCCGCCATGCCCACGCTCAGCGTCATTATGATCGTGAAGGACGAAGCGGCGCGCATCGAGGCGTGTCTCGCGAGCGTGCGGTCCATCGCCGACGAGATCGTCGTCGGCGATACCGGTTCGACGGACAATACGGCGGCGCTGGCCGAGGCTCTAGGCGCACGGGTCTTCCCGATCGCGTGGCTGGACGATTTCGCGGCGGCGCGCAACGAAACCATCGCCGCGGCGACCGGGGACTGGCTGCTCCATCTCGATGCGGATGAACTGCTGGACCCGGACGGCGCGCGGCGCATTCGGGACATCGTGGACCACGACGGCTACGGCGCGGACGCGGTCGAACTCGTCTTGGCCAATTACTGCGACGATCCGCGGGCGTGGCGGTGGACGCCCGTCGATGCGGGGTGCGAGTGCGCTCGCGGCTTTTCGGGGTACCTGCGGGTCGGCCTGTTGCGATTGTTCCGCAATCGGATGGGGTTCGCGTACCGGGAGCCGGTGCACGAGAACATCACGGAGAGCGTCGTCGAGCGGGGCGGCAAGGTGCTCCAGGAAGACATCCTCATCCATCACTACGGGTACGACCCGGATCGCGCGCGCCGGGGCGACAAGGCCGCGCGCTACCTCGCCATCGCGCGCCGAAAGATGGAAGCCCAGCCCGAGAACGTGAAGGCGCTACACGATTTCGCCGAGCAGGCCCTCGCGTGCAACCTGGTGGCTGAAGCGGAAACGGCTTGCCGCAAGGCGCTGGCCCTCGACGCGCGCGACGCGGATTCCGCGACGACGCTGGCGAATATCCTGCTGAACCGGGGCGAATTCGGCGAGGCGCGGGCCGTACTTGAAGTGGTTGCGGCTCGGGACACCGCCCCGCCGCACATGCTCACCGCGCTTGCCGCAATCGACTGCCGTGAGGGTCGCGTCGAGGACGCGCGACGGCGGCTCGATGCGGCGCTTGAGGCGGACCCGAAAGCGCTGATGGCGCACGTGGGCCTCGCGCGGGTTTTTGACCGGCAGGGGCATCCCGCACACGCTCTGCGCGAACTCGAAATGGCCCGGGACCTGGCCCCGAAGCTGGTCGAGTTCCAGAACCTTGTGCGCGCGCACACGCTCCGCGTCGAGGCGGAGGACCTGTTCCAGAATGGCTTTTTCCGCGAGGCGCTGGCGGCGTTGGTCGAGGGATTGCGGCTCGATCCCGAAGACCCGTTCATGCACAATGACTTGGGCGTTGTTCTGCACGCGCTGGGACAAGTCGCCAAGGCGCGCGAGAGCTTCGAGCGCGCGCTGCGACTGGCGCCAGGCTTGGCCGCCGCCGAGGCCAACCTCGCGCGGCTTGCGCGCGACGTGGACCGGTAGACGCTCGACGGGGACATGGCGCGACTCGGGGACTGCAAAGCACAGGGAGTTCGTAGTATGCCGGTTGACAAGAGGGTGTCGGACAAGAAGCCCGCGAAGTTCGCGCTTCCCGCCGAGTTTCCGGGCGCGGTCTGGTACGGCGAGGAAGAAATCGAGGCGGCCATGCGCGTAATGAAGCGGCGATCGCCGTTCCGCTATTACGGCCCAGACTGCGGCTTCGAGGTAAGGCAGTTCGAGCGGGAATTCGCCCGCTACCTTGCCGCGAAACCGGGCGCGCCGTGGCCCGAGGCCGGCGATATTCTCGTGACCGCCGTCAACTCGGGCACCGGCGCGCTCGAGGTCGCGCTCGATGCGCTCGGCGTCGGCTGCGGCGACGAAGTGATCGTCCAGGGGTTCATGTGGATCGCGAGCATTTCGTCCATCATTCGCGCCCGCGCTGTGCCGGTGCTCGTCGACTCCGACGACACGCTGAACATGGACCCCGAGGCGATCCGCGCGGCGGTGACCCCGCGCACGAAGGTGATCATGCCCGTGCCGATGCTGGGGGGCTGCGCCCGCATCGGACGCATCATGGCCGTGGTGCGCGAGATCAACGCCGAGCGCCGGACGCAGGGGCTGCCGCCCGTGCGGGTCCTCGAAGACTGCGCCCAAGCGCTGGGCGCGCACGCGCGGGGTATTCCCGGATCGATTGCGCCGCTGGGCGACGAGGACATCCATCGCGTGGGGACCTTCGGCGACGCGGGCATCTTCAGCCTGCAAATCAACAAGGACATGACGGCGGGGGAAGGGGGGATGATCGTCACCCGCGACCCGGAACTCCATCGCCGCATCGAGGCGCTGCACAACGTCGGCTACGCCAAGGACGCCGACCCGGCGCAGAACTGGTACGGCGACGCGCCGTTGGGGTGGGGCCATGGACGGCGCATGACGGAACTGCAAGGCGCTGTGGCCCGCGCGCAACTCCGCAAACTGGATGCGATACTCGACAACATGCGCCGGAGCCATGCGCGCTTCGAGGTCCACGCACGCGAATTGGGCCTCACGCCGCGCGCCCGCGCCGATGCGAGCGCACCCGGCGACACCGGCTATTACTGCATCTTTCACCTGCCGCCGGGACCCGCCGCCGCCGCCGCGAAGATCGCGCGGGGCCGCGCCGTGGCCGCCGCGCTCGCCGCGTGGGGTCTGCACCCGTGGTTCCTCCACGATTTCGAGGTCCACGTTTACTACAACATCCACCCGCTTATCGAGAAACGGCCCATGAACAACGGCTGCCCGTGGGACTGCTCGCGCAACGCATTCCACGCGGCGTATCGCTACGACCGGGGAACCTTGCCCCGCCTCGACGAGGCTTTAATCACCTCCGTCGGCATCAACGTGCCCAGCCGATTGACCGCCGAGCAAGAACAGGAAATCATGGCCGTTCTGGATTACGTCTGCGAGACGGTGATCAACGCATAGCCGCAAGAGATTCAATGTATCGTGGCGGAAGCGGCGTCCGGCGTCTTGTCCGAAGGACAAGGACATGAGGGCGGATGTTGGTGTCCGCCGGTAATTGAGGCGTGCTGCGCCTTGTCCGAAGGACAAGGATATGATAGCCCAGGGCAACGCCCTGGGAGAATAGGGGCGCCCGGAAAAATGAAGCCCTGAAGGGGCGAAACAATAGGTCAATCCCAAACATACCGTTCATCACATTCGAGTTTGTATCGCCTCAGGAACAACCGGAATTCATCCTGAAACGACATTGTGCGGTGATGTTCTTCTTGGTTCTCGATATAGCGACGTACTTGTGCCACATGGGACTGGCTGACGGAGAAGGCCCCGTATCCATTTTGCCAATGAAATCCCGCAAATGATCGCCCCTGTGTCTTCAGCCATTTTGAGGAACTCCTCTTGACCTCTTCCACAACCTTACATAGGGCGTGGTTCTTTGATAACACAAGCAACGTGTGTAGGTGGTCTGAGATACCGCCAATCACGATCGCGCGACTATCCCATTCCCGCAAGATAGCGGCCTGATATGCGAATAATTTCGGTCGAATCGCGGCTGTGAGGCAGGCATCCCGGTTTTTCGTGCTGTAAATGAGATGGATCAGATTCATCGATAGCGATTGTGGGATGGGAAGAATCCTTCTATCGCCCTTTCAGGGCGGGTGTTTCCCGGTTATTTCTCCCAGGGCGTTGCCCTGGGCTATCATAATCTTGTCCTTCGGACAGGCAACGGTTCATAATAAGGCACGCAAGAGCTGGATAACCGGCGCAGTCCGGGCGGCCGGCAACTCCGAGAGGGAAAAACGGAGGGAAGAGTCATGAAACGCAGCGAGTCCTGTATTTCAATTCTGTTGTTGGTCTTGGCGCTGACTGCCTGCGGCGGCGGCAAGCAGTCGGCGGTCGAGGGAAAACTGGTCGACGGGAACGGTAAGCCCATGGCCGGGGTG
Source organism: Candidatus Hydrogenedentota bacterium (assembly GCA_029556545.1). Taxonomy (GTDB): domain Bacteria; phylum Hydrogenedentota; class Hydrogenedentia; order Hydrogenedentales; family JAGMZX01; genus JAGMZX01. Next base: position 25,037 of record JAKQEQ010000129.1, on the reverse strand, counting down.
AAGATCACGGCCGCGCAGGTGCAGCCTATCAAGGGCTACGAGCAGTTCGAAGCCGTGACGGGTTCTGACGGATCGTTCCGGATACGCGGGCTTTTCCCATCGTCGCAGTATGTCCTCAAACCCTGGTCGGATAAGTGGACTTGTGAAAGCGCCGTTGTCAGGCTCGATAGCGCGCCGCAGGGCGAGACCTCCGTCCTGTCGTCACCCATGATAGTGCGCTTCACCCTGTCTGGCGAAGGCGTAGTAGCCGACTCCCAGACGGGTTTGGAATGGGTCGCCGGGCCGGATCGGGACACGAACTACGCGCAGGCGGAACAGTGGGTGGCCGGCTGCAACGTCGCGGGCGGCGGCTGGCGCATGCCCACGCGGCAGGAGCTTGCAACGCTCTACCAGGAGGGCATTGGCGAGCGGAATATGGATCCCGCGTTTCGGACCACCGGCTGGTATGTCTGGGCGGAACCGGGCGCTTCGTCGTCGGCGTGGGGCTTCGGCTTCTTCCACGGCCGCGAGTTCCGGACCGACTCGGACAACGGCCGGGTGTTCGCGGTGCGTTCGCGTTCGCGATGATGATGTAGGTTATTTGACTATTTGATTCTTTGAACCTTTATGGGGTCCAGCGGCGAAGCTCGCAATGTTTCCGCCTCACTCTGCTTCGAGTTCCAGCGCCGCTGAATTGATGGAGTAGCGCAGGCCGGTGGGCTGGGGGCCGTCGGGGAAGACGTGGCCGAGGTGGGCGCCGCAGCGGACGCAGGTCACCTCGGTGCGGACCATGCCGAAACCGCGGTCTTCCACCTCGTCGATGTCCGCGTCGTTGACAGGTGCGGACAGGCGCGGACGTGTCGATGAAGACCCGGTTCATTTTCTTGCGTGACCGTAGAGGTAGTCATTCGTGTTCGGTTAAGGGTACTATCTTTGCCTTTCTGGATTCCCGTTTTCGCGGGAATGACGGAAAAGAGGGCCAATTTCGCCCCCAGCGTCATTCCCGCGAAAGCGGGAATCCAGGCCAATTCGTGAAAACGAGAAAGAAGTATGCGTTATGCGCTTGGAGACATTATGTGCAGCGGCTTAACCGACCACGAATGTAGAAGTAATGATCAAGATTTCTGGCCGCGTCCGGCGGTGAATCCTTGATGACACCGGCGAACTTGAGCAGTCCGGCGTGACTGGCCGCGTTCTCATGAGGCGCGGGCGTATCTCTCGGTTCCACCATCACGACACACCGCACCCTCGCGCCTTCCGGGAGTTCCGTCGGCTCATCCAGCACAATGGCGCCCGCCTTGATATGTCCCCGAACGGTCACGACAACACTCCTTCTCTTTCCGGCACAATTATAGCACGCCTCGATGCGGGAAAAACTCGTTCCGGCCATGACCCGATGCGAATATCTTCCGACTTACACGGCGGCCTTCGATGCCGAGATTTGCTTCGAGGGCGTCGTGAAGAATTTCAGACGCTACCACAAGTACACGCATGGTGCATCTCGTAATCCCTCCACCTCACTCTGCGTCGAGTTCCAGGGCCGCGGAGTTGATGCAGTAGCGCAGGCCGGTGGGTTGGGGGCCGTCAGGGAAGACGTGGCCGAGGTGGGCGCCGCAGCGGGCGCAGGTCACTTCGGTGCGCACCATGCCGAAGCTGCGGTCTTCCGCTTCGTCGATGTCCGCATCGTTGGCGGGCGCGTGGAAGCTCGGCCAGCCGCAGCCGGAATCGAATTTCGTCTCGCTGTTGAACAGTTCGTGCCCGCAGCAGACGCATTTGTAGACGCCGGGCGTCTTCGTGTTCCAGTACTTGCCCGTGAATGCCCGTTCCGTCCCTTTTTCGCGCGTGACGTGGTATTGCTCGGGCGTCAGCTGGGCCCGCCATTCCTCATCCGTTTTCGTGATCTTGTCGGTCATTTCTGAATCCTTGTTTGGCGCATCGAATGCGGGCGCGGACCCTTCGACGGGATGCTCGACGCAGCCCGCGAGGAGCCCCGCGACCAGGACCGTTTCCAGGAGAAGCTTTCGCATTGTATGCCTCGTTGGGGTCTGGCTTCGGTATGGACGATATGGACGAACCACTTGCCTCCTGGCCAGGGAGAGGGTTGCCATCCTTTCCGGAAACACCGTGACGGGCGGCTCCCTATTCCGTGTCGAGGCGCCGGGACGCCCGGCCAAGCTGTCCGGCATGGCGCGCCGACTGTAGAATACGCGAATTTCGCGAATTCGGATGATTGCATTCAAGTATATCGTTATGGTACGCTTCGGCGCGTGTTTGGCGAGTGTAGCGTCTATTGGAGTTTGACGCCCTCTCGCCTTTTCTTCGGATTGGATGGCATGTCGAAGGCGCAGGGCGCGCGGAACACGTTGCGCGAAGAGCAGTCCCTCGACGGATGGCGCATATACTGAATGCGGCGACTCACCTCGTGAGTGCGTAGAGATACCCGGCAATGCGTCGCCGGTATATCGCGCGCATATAAGTCGTTAGCGTGGGCCGGGTTGCGGGCTGTCGCGCGTGATGGAGCGTCAGGCGCGGGATCGCTTCCGACGCGGCAGCGGGCGGGGCGTCAGGTGCGCGGGCCGGCGACTATCCCATTGAAGGCCGCGCGTATGTATAATTGTGGGCATTAAGCAGCGGTGGAGCCTGAACCGGGCGAGTGGCGGAATTGGCAGACGCGCTGGACTTAGGATCCAGTGCCGCAAGGCGTGCGGGTTCAACTCCCGCCTCGCCCACCAACCTTTGAGAATGCAGGAACATGAGCGACAGAGAGCATCCCGAGACCAACCACGACGAACAGGAAGAGCCCGTAACCACGGCGACCGCGGAGACGGACGACGAGGAGAAGGAGTTCGAGTTCGTCGAAGACCCCGTGTTCGATATCGCGTATAAAGGGAATTGCGCCTACGAGATCAAGGTGACTATCCCGGCGGCGAACAAGGCAAAGAAGGCGGGCGAAGTCTTCGAGGAATTGCAGACCAAGGCCGAAGTGCCGGGGTTTCGGCGCGGTCGGGTTCCGCGCAAATTGATCGAGCGCAAGTTCGGGAAGGTGGTTCGCGACGAGGTGGTCGAAAAGCTGACTGGGGCCGCGTTCCTGAAGCTGGTGAAGGATCAGGACCTTCGACCATTGTCCTTTCCGGATGTCGAAGGGGTCGATGCCGCACGCGAGGCGGAACCGGAGTCCCCGCTGGACCTGGTGTTCAAGTTCGAGGTAATGCCGCGCGTGACGCTCGGACCCTACAAGGAGGTCGAGGTCGAGCGCCCGGTGGTCACGGTCGAGGAATCGGACGTCGATGAGGCCATCAATGACATGCGGCAACGCTTCGCCGTGTATGAAACGGCGCCGGATGCCGAGGCTGCGGACGGAGATCAGGTCATCATCGATTTCCACGGCCAGGTGGACGGCCAGGAGTTCCCGGGCAATCGCGCGGAGAATTACCCGTATATTCTGGGCACGAAACGCTTCTTCCCCGAGTTCGAGCAGGCGCTGCAAGGCGCGAAGACCGGCGCAGCGATCGAATGCGACGTTCGTTTCGGCGAGGATTACCGGGTCGCCGAGTTGTCGGGCAAGACGGCGCATTTCACGATCAAGGTCAATGAGATTAAGCGCCGCCAGACCCCGGAATTGACGGATGAACTCGCGAATCAGGCCGGCTACGAGAGCGTGGCGGACATGCGGGCGAAGATCGGGGACAGTCTGCGTCGGGGTTCGAGCGCGCAGAGCGACCAGGTGGCCGAGACGGTGGCGCTGACCAAGATAGTCGAGCAGAGCGCCTTCGAGTTTCCCAAATCGATGATCGAGTCCATCGCGAAGGAAAATTACGAGGAACAGGTGCAACGGCTGCGCCGGGCGCGCATGCCCGCCGGCGAGATCGAGACGCGGGCAGCGGCGTTGCGCGAGGAGGCGCGGCAGACCGCCGAGGCCGAGTTGAAGCAGTACCTGGTGCTGCGCGAGATCGCGCGCGTCGAGGAGATCAAGGTGATCGACGCCGATTTCGAAGCGGAAGTCGAGGCCATTACCCGCCGCACCGGGGCAGAACAAAAGGCCGTCCGCGGATATCTGGAAGAGAAGGAGCACCGGGACGAATATGCAGAGCGTCTGCTGCGGCGCAAGGCGCTGGCGCTCGTGATGCAGCACGCTCGAATTACGGACAAGGAATTACCAAGCGCGGAAGGTGAAGCGAGCGATGAGCAGGACTAATCCCGACCCGTTGGCGGTGATGCACGCCCACGCGCCGGCGGCAGCGTTTGGGAGCGCCCCCGCGTCTCCCCGGGCCGTGACCATATACGAGCAGACCAGCCGCGGCGACCGCCCGTACGACATTTACTCGCGATTGCTTGCAGACCGGATTATCTTCCTCGGGATGCCCATCGACGACTACGTCGCGAATTACATCATCGCGCAGTTGTTGTTTCTCGAGGCGGAAGACCCGGACAAGGACATCAATATCTACATCAACACGCCGGGCGGCAGCGTCACGGCGGGGCTGGCCATTTATGACACGATGCAGTTCGTGAAGCCGGACATCTGCACCATCTGCCTGGGCCAGGCCGCCAGCATGGGGGCGGTCCTCATGGCGGCCGGGACGAAGGGGAAGCGTTTTGCCCTGCCGTATTCGCGGTTCCTGCTACACCAATTAATGGGCGGCGTGCGGGGGCAGGCGGCGGATATCGAGATTCAGGCGCGCGAGATTGTCCGCGTCGGTGAGATGATCGACGAAATCCTGGTCAAGCACACGGGCCAACCTCTCGAGACCATACGGCACGACAGCGACCGCGACTTCTTCATGGGCGCGGAAGAAGCGAAGGCGTATGGGCTCGTCGACGAAGTGATGGCGCGCATGCATGGCGCGAGATAGTTCGTCGCTTTCTCCGAGGGGGTGTTATTCGCGACGCTGGATATCGACGCTTATTCCGAGATTTGGTATGTCGAGGCGCGTCCGACCATCGTCGATTCTGCAAATCATCACCTCGCCGGTCCGTCCGTCCGGGCCGGTCATTTCGAGGACGAGGCGGCCGTCCCGTTCTTCTTTCAGACGCATGGTTCCGCGTCGCCCGTCGAACAGTACGGCATCCTCTTGGGGTCGGAATTCGACAACAAACGGCTGGCCTTTGATTTCGCCGCGCCACGCACCCGCCAAGTCATCGTAGGGAGACTTGCCGCAGCCGGATATGCTCGCAAGAAGCCCCGCCACAGCAACCACAAGGATGTGTCGGATGAGAAGCCCGTACAACAAGGTGAAGTCTATACTTAATCCAAGATACCGCACGTACTGATAGTTATCCTCTGTCGGTGTTCGGTTGGCGCGTGCTCCTACCCAAGCCGCGCATGAGGCCCAAGTTTACCATGCCGGGGACGCACGAGAAAGCCTTTGATCCGCCCGCGTCCGTCCGTGATGGGCGCCCGTGCCTCGGACGGCGGCGACGTGAGCCTCACTCGGTGTGCGACGTGGTCCGTTCTCCGGTCTCGCGCGGGGGCCGGCCCTGGAGCGCGTCCACGTAGCCGCTGTACATCTCGTAGCGCAGGACGCGGCGAAGATAGAACGCAAAGGGGCGCGTATTGACGTCGAGCTGCTCACACATTCGCGTGATATGGGGCATCGTCAGGCGATCATACAGTCGTCGCAGCGGCGTGCGCGCCAGGCGGTAGCGCTGAAGGATGGTCTCCTCGCCGGTCTTGCGGACCAGCAAGTGCAGCGAGTATCCCATGGCGTAGGCGCGGGCGCGCGCCGCTTCGATGCTCAGCGGGCGCCAGATGTAAGCGTGCGCTTGGCCGAGGTAGTAGCCGTTGACCCCGCGCTCGCGGAGGCGCCACGCCAAATCTGCCGCCTGGAAATGAGGGAAGAGAAAATCGGGGGCGAACCCGCCGACCTGAAGGGCGGTCTCTCTCGCGATACTGAAGTTGTGCGCCCGCCAGTCCAGATACGGAAGTGGCGCGCCTTCGGGCAGCGGGGCATATTCCTCCGGGAGGAAGCCGCGGGTCAGGGTCATGGGATGCGCCTGCGGATGGAACAGGATATGGCCGATGAATGCCGCGGGCGTCTCCTGCTGTTCGTGGGCCCGTGCATGGCGTGAGACCAAGCGCGGACTGGCCAGCAAGTCCTGATCAAGGAACAGAACCCAACGCCCGGCGGCCTCGTTGAACGCCTGATTGCGCGCCACGGGCCACGTGGTCTCCTTAGACAGTGGGATGCAGCGCGTCCGAACCGGCGCGCCCGCCGCGTAGCGCGCCAACATCGCCGCTGTGCCGTCCGTGCTGGCCTTGTCCAGTACCAGGATTTCGAAGCGGGCGGGCGGATAATCCTGCACTTCGAGATGTTGCAGACACGTGGGCAGGGTCTCCGCCCGATTATGCGTAATGAGCGCGACTGTGATATCGACTTCCCGAGTCATGATCGTCGAGTCCCAGGAACGCGGCATCCTTGACGCCATCACCACATCATGGACCGGCCGCGAATCCGCCTTGGGGTCGTCCGGGTCGGCGACCGGCCGTTCAGAACCGGCCGGTCATCGACAACCAAGTGCGCAAGTCATTAGTTTCCAATGGTTTACGTCTGCAAATGGAGCGCCGTCGGATGCTTTCGCCCGAGTTCGTGGTATAATAAATCTGGTCAACGCCACATTTGGCGTTTCTCCTTCCGCGGAGGTCTGGTGCGCTCGTTCGCGTCAGACCTCTTCTTCATTTCGGCGGTCGGGATGCCGTGCTCATGCCTTGCTCAGGACGTTCTCGACGATGTCGCGCCGTGTGGGAATCTCGAGCACGCAGCGGAATCCGAGGGTCATGTCGCGTTTCTCGAATTCGGCGGCGAACGAGCGCGTCAGGCTGGCGGGTCCAGCGGAGAAATTGCCGCCCCGCACGGCGATAGTCGCCTTGAAATCAGGCGCCGCGTCCCCGGTGTCCTCGCCTCCCGCGCCAGAGACCGTTCGGGTCCATTCGGTAACGTTGCCCGCCATGTCCCAGCAACCCATTCGGGTAAGGTCCTTGCCGTACGACTTCACCGTGGCCGGCGCGCCCGGATCGCCGATGCCGAGGGTCTTCGCCGCGCCGTCCTCCCATGCACTGCCCCAAGGATAATCGACCGGATCGGCGCCGTAGGCCGCGCGCGCCCACTGGGCCTCAGTGGGCAACAGCTTGCCCTGCGTGGCCGCGTAGGCGAGGGCGTCATAGTACGCGACCATTACGACCGGCCGGTCTGCCGGGTACTCGGGGGGCAGGTGACAGGGCCAGCCGCCGGGGGTGCGTTCGCAGAATTGGCGGAACTTCCCGGCGGTCACCTCCGTCTCGTCGATGAAGAAAGGCGGCACAGAGACCCGCTTCCCGTTTGCGTCGGTTGCGCCGGGCGGTACGAAGACCATGCCCTCGGGCCACATCAGCGTGGCGAGGTAACATTGCAGCGCATACTGCGCGAGCCGCGCTGCCTCGGGGTCGCCCGCTTCGTGTGCGCGTTGCGCGTCCGCCCAGATATCGTCGCCCGCGTCGAAGGCTGTGCGCAACTGGCCCTCGACCCGCTGGGAGCGCCTGTCTGCGGCGTCCTGGGCGCGGAGGACGAGCGCCGTCACGCTGTCGAAACGGTCCGCCACGCCTTCGGCCGCCGCAGGCGCTTCAGGTCGCGCGCCGCCCAGCGCGCGCATCCGCGCTTCGGCGCGATAGACGCCAAACAGCGTCGCCGTCAGTAGCAGCGCCGCGAAAGCGGCGCCCAAGGGCCGCCGAAAACGCCCTGGTCCGACCTTGATACGCGTGGTCCGTCGCCTGGTCTTTGTCGTCTCGCCCGCAAGCACCGCCTCGCGAATGGGGGCCAACGCCCGCCGCAGCTCGGTGGCGCTCTGGAAACGGTTTTTCGGGTCGGGCTCGACGCAGCGGGCGATGATCGCGTCCAGTTCCGTCGGGACTTTCTTGAGCAGTTCGGAAACGGGTTTCGGCACGCCGGTGGGCACGTTGCCGGTAAGCAGTTCGTACAACATGACGCCGACACTGTAGACGTCGGCCCGGGCGTCCACGTCGCGGCTGTTGCGTAGTTGTTCGGGCGCCATGTAAAAGGGCGTGCCCATGACGACGGAGGCGCCGGTGAGGCGCGTGTCCGCCATGAGTTTCGAGATGCCGAAGTCCATGAGCTTGACGCGCCCGTCCGAGCTGAGCATCACGTTTTCCGGCTTGATATCGCGGTGGACCGTGTACTGATGCGCGTATTCGAGGGCGGCGCATAATTCATCGACGACGGTGAGCACCTGCCCCAGCGGCAGCGTGGCGTCCACGCGCTTCCGTTCGAGGGATTGACGCAGCGAGACGCCCTCGACGAATTCCATCGAGATGTAGATTATGTTGCCCGCGGTGCCGATGTCATGGACGCGCACGATGTTCGGATGGGCGAGGCGCCGCGCGATGCGCGCCTCGTTGAAGAAGCGCTCGACGACGAGCTGGTCGCGGGCCAGTTGCGGCAGCAGCGTCTTGAGCGCCACTTCCTCGCCCAGGGTGTTGTCATGCACCTTGTAGATGCAGCCCATGCCGCCTCGGCCAATCAGGCGCAGCACGGTATACCGTTGCGCCACCACTTGGCCGCGCCGGAATTGGATTTCCGGCGCTTGCGGCGGCGGCGTGGGCTCGAGGCGGGCCTCGATGCGGATGCGCGGCAGCGGCGTCATGCAGTTCTCGCAGACCTCGCGCCCCTCCGCGTTCACGTGAAAACATTTCGGACACTTCAGTTTCGCCATGACTGCCTCTTCGCCGGGCGCGACCGCCGCGCGCTTCCAGTCATCCTACCGCTTTTGCGTTTCGCGCGCAACGGGGCCCGCGGACGACCTTACGCGCCTTGCAGGATATCCCCGGCGCGGAGCGCGGCGCGATAGGCGTGCATGCCCGCGTAGCGGAGGGGTTGTTGAAACAGATACGGCGGCGTGCGGTTCCAGAAGGGCGCGGTCGCGGCTTCACGCCGGCCCAGATCGGCGACGATGCGCGGGGCAAGCAGCGCGCCCGCGTAGTTGGCGAGGGCCACGCCGTGGCCCGAGTAGCCCGCGGCATAATAGAGGTTGTTGTGCTCGCCGCACACGCCGAAAGTAGGGAACATGTCGAAAGTGACACCGAGTACGCCGCCCCACTCACGCGTGAATTTCACATCGGCAAGGTCCGGGAAATAGGCGCGAAACCGGGCCTTGAGCGCGTCGAAAACGCGCGGGTCGCGGTCATAATAGCGGCCCCGCCAGTAAAGCGTGGCGTCCTCACCGCCGAAAAGGATACGGTTGTCCGCGGTGAGCCGGAAATAGTGGATGAAATTGCGCGCGGTCTCGAGACTTGCCCGCTTTTCTGCCCAGCCGATCCGTTCGAGTTGCGCCGTCGTCAGCGGCTCGGTCAGCACGATGAAGGTGTGCACGGGTAGAATGCGCGCGGGCATGAACCCGAGCGCCGCCCCGTAGCCGTTCACGGCGAGTACGGCGCGCGGCGCGCGCACACGGCCCTTGGGCGTGCACAGCTCCACGCGCGGGCCGGCGGTCAAGGCCTCGAGCGGCGTTCGTTCGAAGACGCGCACGCCCGCGCGCTCGACCACGCCCTTCATGCCCCGGGCCAGCTTCGCGGGATTGATTACGCAGGGATGCGGGTCGAATACCCCGCTGCGGAACCGCGGGCAGCGAATGTATTCCTCGAGGGCGGCCTTATCGAGCCAGACGTGGTCAAAGCCGAGGCGGTGCGCGCAGGCGTATTCTTTCCGGGCGCGGCGTTCCCGGGCCGCGCACGTGTTGATCAGCGCGTATCCCGTGGCCTCGAGGTCGCACGCGATGCCGTGGTCCGCAACCAGTTTCTTGACGTGTGATACGGCGTCGTACATGACGCGGTAAACCGCGCCGCCCGCGGCTTCGCCCAACTTGCGGACCGTGTAGAGTAGGTCCCATCCCGTCAGCGGCATCGCGAATCCGCCGTTGCGCCCGCTTGCGCCGTGGCCGACTACCGCTTTCTCAAGCAGGACGATGTCCAGGTCTGGCGCGAGTCGCTTGAGGTTGTAGGCGACCGACAACCCCGTGTAGCCGCCGCCGATGACGGCCACGTCGCAGTCGATATCGCCCTCGAGCGCCGGTCCCGGCGTCATGTCCACCGTTTCGTGCCAGTAACTGACCGAGCGATACCGCCCCTCGGCGTCGAAGGGCACGGCGGCGGTTCGAGCGGGCGTCGTGTCCAGGTGCAAATCCATCAGGCTATACCTCATTCGTATCCAGCGTGTACACGGACGGCAAGTGCCGGTATTGTTCGTTATGGTCGAGTCCGTAGCCCACCACAAAATGGTCTTCGATGGAAAAGCCGACGTAATCGGCGCGCACTTCGACCAGACGGCGCGCCGGTTTGTCGATCAGCGCACACACGCGCAGGCTTGCCGGGCCGCGCTCCTTGAGCCACGCGATGATCTGGGACGCGGTCCGCCCCGTATCGAGAATGTCCTCGACAAGCAATACGTGGCGGTCTCGAATCAATACTTCCGGGGCGTGCATGATCTCGACCACGCCGGACGAGGTCTCGCCGATGTAACTTCGGGCGCGAATGAAATCGAGGCACACGTCGCCGGACAGACGCCGCACGAGGTCCGCCGCGAAGAGCGCCGCGCCCTTGAGCACCGCGATGACCAGAAGCGACCCACCGGCGCGGTCGCGGTCGATGGCGGCGGCCAGCGCCGTGACACGCGCGGCGATGGTCTCGGCGTCGAAAAGCGGCGGCTCAATCAATCTCATCGGGGATTGCTCCGAAATCGGGCAGGGCCTCAATCTCAATCAAGCGCCGCGTGCGCCGTCCCACGGCGGCCAGCGCCGATGGCATATAGCCTACGACCCAGAGAATGCGGGCGCCATCCGCCACCAGCGGCACGATGTCGCGGCAGGGCGCGGGCACGCCCCGGTCGATAAAGAAATCGCTAAGCTTCTTCGCGCCCGACATGCCTAAGGGCGTGAACCGGTCACCCGCGCGCCGCGTCCGCACTATCAATTCTTCGCCCAATGCATCCGCGTCGAAGACTTGGCGCGTGGGGGTGCAATACGATTTCAGCGCCGCGCGCGGGGGTCGTTCGAGGCGCCGCACGAGGAAGCGCCGGCCCAGTGCGCGTGTTTCAGCGCACGGGCAAGCGGTGTGCCGCGACTGTCCCTTTTTGTCCCTCTTCGCCCGAGTGTCTCTTGACAGATCAGGAGGAAAGACCAAGGCTACTGGCGCGACGGTTTCTGGGATCGTCTCGCCAAGGAGATACGCGGCTTCCCGGCCGTTGTAAAGGAGCGTACCCGCGCCCAAGTCGAGTCGTCGCCCCGTCGCCCCGTGGACGATGAAGTCCGCCGCCGCAAGAATACGCTCATAGTCGCACGCGACCCCACGAGCCCGCGTCCATTGGGCGATGCAGCGATGGCGCAGCATCTCGGGCAACTCGCGGAACGGCGCGCGAAGCAACGCCCCGGTCGGGTCGAGGGACCGTTTCAGAGCCTTCTCCTCGAAGGGGCGAAGATAGGCATTCTGACGCCGCTGCATCTCCGCCAAGCGCAGCAGCGCCGCGCGCACTGCGGGGTTGTACGCGCGTTCAAGCATCGGGATGAGTTCGTGGCGGATGCGGTTGCGGGGGAAGGACCGGTCCGCGTTCGTGACGTCGGTGCGGTAGCGCAGCCGCCGCGCCCGGAGGTACGCGAGAATCTCCACGCGGCTGCACGCAATCAGCGGGCGCACGATGCGGGCGCCGTCCGTCTCGCGTACCGGTGGGATGCCCGCGAGTCCTTGGAGGCCGCTCCCGCGGAGGATGCGCAGGAGCACGGTTTCGGCCTGGTCGTCGGCGTGATGGCCCGTTGCGATGGCGGCAATACCGCGCTCGCGGGCGGTGCGGAGAAAGAAAGCGTAGCGCAGGTCGCGAGCATGGTGCTCGAAGGACTTGCCCGCCGCGCATGCTTCGCGCGCCACGGGTCGCCGCTCGAGATGATACGGCGCGTTGAGCCGGTTGGCGAGACGCTCGACGAAGCGCGCGTCCGCCGCGCTCGCACCGTCGCGCGTCTCATGATCGAAATGGGCGATTTCGATGGGGTAGCCCAGTTCCGCAAGCACGTACGCCAACGCCACCGAGTCCGCGCCGCCGGAGACGGCAACCAGCACGCGCTGTCCCGCGCGCAGCATGTCATGTCCGGCGATAGTCGCGCGTGCTTTCTTGGTCAAGGAACTTGCTGACGCCCGCATGGCCGCCAGCATAGCGGGGCGGCATTCATCCCGTCCACCTTGCCCGCAACACGATCTACGCAGGGCGTGCAAGTCAAGATTGCGCGGAACCGCCAGGCGAGGGCGGATGTGGCGCGCCCGCGAGGAGGTCGCGGATGACGGGAGCCAGGACGTCGGCGATACACTCGTGGCCGAAGTTCGTGGGATGAACTACGTCCCACCAGAGAATGCCGTCCGCGTAACGGGCTTTCATGGCGGCAAAGAGGTCCACGATGGGCGTGCCCGTCTCTTGGGCCACGCGACGCATGACGGAATGACTTGGCTCGAGTCCGTCGGGGCAATCCTCGATGGAGGCGGGTTCCAGCGCAAAGAGCGTGGGTATGCCGCGTTGCTGGTTCAGTTGCACGAACCCGCGTAGCGCTTCCGCGAAGGCGTCGGGGTCACGGTCGTTCATGCCGAGATTGATGACCACGAGTTCATGGCCGAAATCGATCCAGAAATTGCGGTAGAAGTCGAGCAGCAAGGGGGCATTGACGCCGGGAATGGCTGCGGGAATGCATTCGAAGCGGGCATCGTCGTCGGGAGATTCGTTGAGACGGCGCTCGACTTGGGCGACAAAGGCGTCCTCCCGCTTCATGGCGCCGCTGCCCCAGGTCTGGGAGGTGCCGAGTATGAGAATGCGGCGGCGGTGTTTGGGATTCTCCGGGGTGAACTGAGACTTGATCTGCTCGACCACGTCATCGGCGAAACGCCGCACCAGAAAGTCTTCGAGTCGGCGGGCGTCTTCGTCGAAAACGGGATACGTGTGCGCCTGAAAACACGTGAAGAAGACGTAGAGTATCCACGAGCAAACCGCAAGGGTGACGAGCACGCTTGCGGCGGCGGCCGCGCCCGGCCGCCATCCGCCGGTTGCGGCGCGGTACAAACCGAGGAAAGCGAGGGTTGCGCCCAGGAGCAGCGATGCAATCACGAGCGCCGTCCGGACAAGGCCCTCGGTGTTGCTGAAATCCGCCCGGAATACCCGCTCGTTCCCCGCGCCGGCGATGGCTATCGTGTCCACGCTTGCGGGCCGGGACCCGCCGCGAAACGCGACGTGAAAGGCATCAAGGATGGGCGCGCCGACCGGAATGGCGGGGCCTTTGTTCAAGATCAACACGGCGGTATCGGCCCCGAAGCGCAGTTCGACGTCGTTCCAGGCCTTTTCGCGCAAGACTATGCCTTCGAGCGGACGGTGTTCTAAGAACTCGCCGCCTGCTTTGGCGCGCACTTGGGCCGATGGCAGCAAGGGCCACGTGGACAGCCGAACCGCCTGCCACGTGGCATCTTCCCAACCAACAACGTGGTCCCGGTCGTAGATGACGTAGAGATAGGCATTTTCCTCTAGCCAAACGCGGAAACGGACCGTCTCGGGGCGGACCTTCATGCGGAGCGCGACCTCCTGATAGCCGTGCCAAGCGCCCAAGTTGAGCTGACTGCCGGCGAGCGCCTGGGGGCCGGTCAGGTATGATTTCGCGCCCATGAGATCCATGGCGACCTTGGTCTTGGTCACGCTCCACTCGCGGTGATTGAGCAGGGTGTTGTCCGCTTGATGCAACAGGGGCGCGAGCGCCGCGGTGCTGAGTACGATTGCGCAAGTGTGGAGCGTGGCGAAGATGACCGGGCTGCGCGGCGACGTGCCCACTACTCCGCGCCCCTCAATGACCCGTGGCCGCCGCGGGTCGCCGCGAAGTGCGCGATGGCTTCGTCATACGTCGCGACGACACGATCAATCATGTCTATCAGTGTGAAGGAGTGTTCGACCCAAGGTCGGGCGGCGGCGGCCATCTCGCGGCGGCGGGGCGCGTCCTGGAGGAGCAGTCGCATGGCGATTGCGAGGGCGTCCGCGTCGCGCGGAGGAACGAGCATGCCGGTCCGGTCGACATCCATGGTTTCGAAGGTCCCGCCGATATTAGACGCGATCACGGGCAAGCCCATCAGTTGCGCCTCGAGGATGGCGGTCGGGAAACCCTCGTCCTGGATACTGGGCTGCGCGAAGAGGTCCATCGCACGCAGCGCGGCCGGCAAGTCCTCGTAGTAACCGGTAAAGGTGACACGGTCTCGGATGCCTAGCGCGCGCGCCTCCTGTTCGAGCGGTTCGCGCTGGTCGCCCGTCCCGACGATAAGCAGTCGCAGTCGCGGGCAATCGGCGACGATACTCGCCGCGGCCTGGAGCAGGAAGGTATGGCCCTTCTCGCGGAAGAGGCGGCTCACCGTGCCGATAACAAGGTCTTCCGGCGCAATGCCGAGTTCCTCGCGGACGGCTTCCCGCGTTTGGCCGCCGGCGAACTGCGAGGGATCGAGGCCGGTGTGAATAACCTTGACGCGGTCCGCAGCGGCGCGGCCCGCGAGAATCTTGCGCTTCATGGTGTGGGATACTGTGATGAGGCGGTCGAAGCGGGGCAGCGCGAGGTTCTTCTCGATCCAGTGATAAGCGCGGATGCGGCGGCGCGGCTCGGGTTCCCACCAGCCGTAGGGGCTCGCCACGCAGGCGCAGGGCCAGCGGTCACGCCCAAGGCCGATCAGTACGTTCGAGTTTGTGTCGTGCGTATGAATGAGGCTGATGTCGTAGCGGCAAATCAGTTCCGCGACCGCGCGGCGCGCGCGAAACCAGTTCGCGCGGCTGCGCCAGGGAATGCGATCCGGGGCCACATCGTCGCCCTGCTTGCGGACCGACGCGATGAAATCGGCGTCGCCGCGGCCGGGCGCGTCGTAAGGCACGGTAATGACGTTGAACCGGTCGCGCGGAAGATGGCGCAATAGCAGACGGATGATGGTGTGGGACCCGCCGAGCGCCCAAGTGCGGACGAGATAGAGCACGTTGACGGGCTTCATGGCGCGTCCTCGAGTTGGATCTCCAGCGTGTTCTTCCAACGTTCGAGAATCTCGAACTCACGCTCGATTGTTGCGGTAGCTTTCCCGATCTGGCCACCAGGCGTGACCACGCTGATGGTATAAGCCCCGCCGAACGCGCGAAACGCGGCGATGCCTTGCGCGTCGGTTTCGCCCGTAGCGTTGGTGCGCCACGTTTCGAGCAGGCGGCGCAGCCGCTCGAAGGCCGCCTTCGGCGCGCCGTCCGCGCGGACCAGCCCGCCGGAAAGCACCGCGGGCTTCAGGTCGGTGATGTCCCACCACGTGACCGATCGCACCTGCGGATGAGCGAATGCTAGGGTAAATACAGCCTCGACGTAATCGGCCTGGGCCGCCTCGGTCCAGGGCTCGCGCCAGTAGCCCGCGGTCCAGTCGGAACCGTAATCGGACGGCAACGACAACTCGGTAATGTGGACCGTTTTCCCGAAGTGGGTATACCGCTCGACAGTATCGAGCAGATGGGCAGGCGTGAAGGCCGGTCCCTGCTGGCTCCCAAAGTCCGGGTTGAGGTGGAAGCCGGGATAGAACTGCAACCCGATGATGTCGATGTCATCGAGCGCGCTCGCGTCGCGCGCGAGTTTCAGGAACGCCGAATATGTCATGGGATAGTCGTCGACGGGCCGATTATCCAGTCCGTACTGAAAATACATTGCGCCGTAGCTGAACTCATGGGGGCTGTTGACGAGGGCGGGCTTTCTCGTGACGGCGATGTTGGCTGCCGCGGACGTGAGCAGTTGAATCATGGTGTCCCGGGGCAGGCCGACCACGTTGGTGTTGGCCGGTTCGTTCATTGCCTCCCAGATGGCGATGGACTCGGGGAAGGTCTCGATGAGGGCGCGCTGATGCGACAACGCCGCTTCGACCAGTTCCGCATGCGGCATCGCGCGCGCACGGTCGGGGAGGATGCCGTACTCCTGCATCCATAGGACGCCGTGGGCTTTGACGCGGTATCCGAGCTTTCGCAAGGCGGAAATGCCGAACGTCTTGTCAATGGCGCCCTTCTTCATTTTTGGATTCGAAGTCCAGTTCCACGCGGGCAGGACTGTGGCGTAGTCGAAGCCCGCTGCGCGCGCCAGTTCGAACGCCTCCGCGTTATATGGGCTGCCCTCGTAAACGCCGAACAGGAATGCCGATCGGTCCTGTCGGAGCGAGACCTCGCAGCCCGCGACAGGCTGACCTTCGGTGTTGATGATCTTGACGAGCAGATCGCCCATGCGGGCGGTGGGTATTGCGGCCCGCGCCGCCTCAAGTTCAAGGCGGTCGCGCAGCCGCAGCGCCTCGGCGAGCGTCGCATCCGCGTGCGTGGCGGCTTGGCGGCGATCGGCCTCCCGCGACGCGTCATCGAGGCGAACCCGCAACGCGGCAATCGCGGCGGCCGCGTCGGGCGCGTATCGGTCCGCGCGCCGTTCGAGGTCGGCGACGGCGGTGCGCGCCAGTTCGAGGTTCAGTAGGAGCAATCGCGCTTGGCCGGGGGCCGCAAGCCGATATGCCGCGCCTTCGTTGTCCGCGCGGAGCATGAGCTTGCCGTAGTCGCGGGTCGGCCAGAACAGGACCTGGATTGCGACCGTGTCGTCCGGTCGCACGTACAACGCGGGAAGCCCCTGATCGCGCGGGCCGGAGGCCGCGCCCGTCAGCGCGCCGTGCACGGGCCAGCACGCGGCGGGCACGGCCTCGTCCTCGAGGTTTATCGCGTACATGAACTGCCCGGCGTGCCTGCCGTTGCGCTCGAAATCGGCCCAGCGCATGAGGCGACCTTCGGCGTCATAGGCCTCGAAAACGAGCGCCCCGGCCGGAGGCAGGCGCAGATCGAGACTTGCTGTTGTCTCTGATACCTGATAGATGCGCGGTTCGTTGGCGCAGATCTGCAACCCGTCCGCAGTCTCGCGCGTCGGCGGCTGCACGACGAGGTACGCGCCGGCAACGGACGATTCCAGTGAAAACGCTCCCTGCGCGTCGGTTCGCGCATGTCCCACGCTTTGCCACGACGCGTCAAGCACCGCAACAAACGCGTTAGCTACGGCGGCATCGTGCGTGTCCCGTATGGCGCCGGACAGAGTGTGCGCCCCGCCGCACAACAAAGACATCAGGCAAAGATGCAAGACGCACTGCGCCACGCCGGCCATGCTCCTTTACTGCGCGGTTGGCGCCTCCGTGGTCCACCCCCATTTGGGCAGGAGCCCCTGCTTGAAGCTCAGGTTGTAGAGGGGCAGGACCACCGCCGCCGCCGCGACCATCCACCAGATTTTCTGCGTGAGCGCGTGGAGGAAGACTGCGCAGAAGACGAACCCGACCAGGCTTACGAACAGGGCGGAGGCCAGGGCGGCCCCCTGCGTGTCACCGACGGCCTGATATTGCTTCTCGATCAGATATAGCTTGCGCAACATAAGGATGAGAAAGACCATGAAGAGACAGAACCCCACGAAGCCCGTGTCGGCAAGGAGTTGCAGGTACATGTTGTGCGTGCCGATAAACACCGGCTGCCAGCCCGCGAGTTTGACATACATCCGCATTAATGCGGCGCTCTGGTTGCGCTCGTGGACGAATTGCGTGCCGAAGCCACCGGACCCGTACCCGAAGACGGGATTCTGGCCGAAGTAGCGCAACGCCGCCCCCTGCATGTCGAGGCGACTCTGCACCGAGGCGCTGCCCGTGTATTGTTTGGGGCTGAACACGCGCTCCTTGTACGCGCTGGGCAGAAGCACCCAGCCGATCACGACGAGGCCCAGCGCGCCGAACAATCGGAGGGCATTCATGCGCACGAGGCGCTTGTAGAGCAACAGTAAGCCGAGCACAGCACCGATAATAAGGCCGGTGCGCGTGTAGGTCAGCGCCAACGTAACAACCTCGATGCCCACCGTGAAGAGGATGAGCGCCTTCATTTTGTTGCTCTTCGCCACCGTGTACCAGTAGCTGTTCAGCGGCAGAATAAGCAGGATGACCATGGCGAGCCAGTTCGAGTGCCCCGCGCGGCCCGAGACGCGAATCGCCGATTCGCCCTGGAGCGATTCTTGATCGATATAGGCCGTGTCGGTGGTTACGGCCCGCCACGGTTCCGCGCCTGCAACCTGCAACTGCGGGATGAAATACTGTGCGACGGCCGCTAAGGACATGATGAGCCCGCACAGCAGAATGAGCACGATGAAATAGTGCAGATTCCGCGTTGAATTGAGCGTATTGACCGCCAGCAGGAAGAAGCCGAGCAGCGTGACAAGGCGAATCCACTCCGGCAGCACCTCGGGGCGTTCGGGCGACACCAGGGTGCACAGGAGCGCCCACGCGCAGTATGCCGTCAATAGAATTACGGGCCAGTTGAACTCGAAACGGATCTTTCGAATAAGGATGTTCACCAGCCACGCCGCAAGTGCCGCCGTGCCGCACAACCGTGCCAGCGTCACCGCCAGCGCGCCGCCCTCGATCACGCCGACAATCCCGCGCGAGCCGGAAAGCAGCAGCAGCGCCGTGGTCGCGTACAGGCCCAGCACCGGGAAATAGACGAACAGGAGAAAGAAGACCGCGCCCACAAGACCGACCAGCGCCATCTTGCCGAGCGCGATGACCGCAACGCCGAACACCACCGACAACAGCAGATATCCGAGGCCCTTCCAGAACCCCAGTGTCGGGGCCGCCATTTGAGGCAACGCGCTCATCAGATGCTCTCCTCCGCTCTGCGGACCGCCTTTTCAGACATTTCCCCGAATACGCAATTGGCGCATCACACGTCAAGTATACATCACATCTGCCTAAAGATCGAACGTCGTGGGCCTCCTTCGCCGAACGCCCCGGGATCTGCCTGGCAGTCTTCAGACTCGTCTATGATTCGTTGGTCGCGACGGGGAAATTGCACACGGCCACAGACCCCGGACGAAAGTGGAGCCTCAAGTGGGGATGCGTCGATTACAGCGGCAATAGCAGAGTAACCCTCAGGCACCCTGAGTCGAATCCGCTCTTTGACCGATCCTGTGGGCATGTCTATAATGCCGCCGAACGTGTCAAGGGAAGGGGTGACATGCACAGTGACGCCTTGGGTCCGATCATGCTTCGGCGGGTGAGACGAATTGCCTTTGGCCTTGCCCTGAATGCAATTCTCCTCGTATTCGGCGTGACTCCTATTGGGCCAGGGGCGGACGTTGCGTGGGCCGTTTCTTCGGGGATCACAATCTCCATCGATGCCGAGTACCCCGGCGGCAACGTTGTTGTGGACCGCATCGACGGCGATACGGTCTACCTCAAGCCCGATCTGCGCGACACGGAAGGCTGGTGGTTCTATTGGAACTTCCGTGTCAGGGGGGCGGCCGGGCGCACTATTACGTTTCGTTTTATCGATCGCGATCCCATAGGTGTTCGCGGACCGGCGGTCAGCACGGACGGCGGCGTGTCGTGGTCGTGGATGGGTACGAAGACGGTGGGCTCCGGTCAATTCACCTATGCATTCCCGCTTGATGCGCGCGAGGTTCGGTTTGCATTCACTATCCCGTATCAGGAATCGGATTTCCGCAATTTCCTGGCCAGACACCGGAACTCGCCGAACCTTATCGTCGAATCGTTGTGCAAGAGCGCCAAGGGACGCGACGTCGCGCTGGTTCGCGCAGGCCGGCTGGACGGCGATCCGCGGTTTCGCGTGCTTGTTACGGCGCGGCACCACGCTTGCGAGGCGATGGCGAGTTATGTGCTGGAAGGCATGCTGGAGGCGGTGCTGGCGGACAACGACGACGGCTACTGGTTTCTGCGCAACGTCGAAATGATGGCCGTTCCGTTCATGGACAAGGACGGTGTCGAGGACGGCGACCAGGGGAAAAACCGCCGTCCTTACGATCATAACCGCGACTACATCGGCCCGAGCATTCATCCGGAAACGGCGGCATTGCGGACCTTGGCGCGCAACTGGTCGAACGGCAAACTGCTGATCGCCCTTGATCTTCATTGCCCCTACCTGCGCGGCATACACAACGAAGATATCTACATCGTGGGCAGCCGGAGCGAGGTCATGTGGGAGCAGCAGCAGGCTCTTGGCGTCTTGCTGGAGAAGTCGAACAGGTCAGGCGCCTTGCCCTATCTGGCCGCGCACAATCTGCCCCATGGCAAGAGTTGGAACCAGCCGAGGAACTACGCGGCGGGCCGTAGCTTCGGCCGGTGGGCGGAGGGTATCGAAGGGTTGCGGCTCGCCGCGAGTTTCGAGATTCCTTACGCGAACGCGGGCGGCAGGGCCGTCACGCCCGACAGCGCTCGGGCGTTCGGGCTGTCGCTCGCGAAGGCGGTCCGGCGGTATCTGGAAAGCGCGGACGATCCAGCGCCGCCAAGTGCGCCGCCCCTTCAGGTGGCCGGCGTATTTCCGGCCATGACGGTAATGGCGAGGGGCCTCGGCAGCGATTCGGAGGCAGGGATCGGTGCGCTGATTCCCTGGGGCGATCGGCTCTGGGCGGTGGGCTACGTCGCCCACATTCGGGGTCAGGGGCTCGGCCTCTACGAAATCCGCGAGGACATGACCATGCGGCGGCACCCGGCCTCCATCACCGGGACGTATGCCAACCGCATGCCCCACTGGCCGAGCGGCCAAGCCTTCATCGGCCCCTACGCCATCGACGCGGACGGGCAGGTGCGTATCATTGAGGGGCTCAAGGATAAGCGCCTCGCCGCCACGTGCGCCCATCTCACGGATCCCAAGCACAAGGTCTACTTTCTCGGCATGGAAGGCGGGTTCTGGGAAGTGGACGCGCGCACACTCGATGCCGTGCAACTCTTCGATCTGCGGGAGGAACTGCGCATTATCGACGCAAAGGAGCACTTCAAGAGCGCTTATACCGGCCAAGGCCGCGTGGTGGTGGCCAACAATACCTATGACGAGAAGGAGTTCCTTGGCGAACGTAGCGCGGGACGGCTTGCCGAGTGGGACGGCGCGACGTGGAAGATCGTCGAGGAAAACCCGTTTGTCGAAGTCAGCGGCAGCGAGGGCAACGCCACCTATGGCGGGAACACGCTCTATGCGATCGGCTGGACCAAGTCCTCCGTCGTCTTGCGCGCGCTTGTGAACGGCGAGTGGCAGCGCTACTTGCTGCCGAAGGCCAGCCATACATGGGACCATGCCTGGAACACGGAATGGATGCGCATTCGGCACGCCGTGACCGAGCGGCTGTTGATGGATGCGCATGGCGCCTTCTTCGAACTGCCGCCCTTTGCTTACGGCGGGCGCGTCTGGGGCATACGTCCCATTTGCACGCATCTGCGTGTTGTTCCCGACTTTTGCCATTGGCGCGGCCTTTTCGTGATGGCGTCCGATCAGATCGACCATGACGCGGGCCAGCCACAGTCCGGTCTGTGGTTCGGCAATATCGACGACCTCTGGCGGCTGGGCAAGCCCACGGGGTGGGGCGGGCCGTGGTGGGATACTTCCGTGAAGGCCGGGGAGATATCGGACCCGTTTCTTATGACGGGGTATCATCGGAAGGTGCTTCACCTTGCGTGCGAAGCGAAGGGACCGGTGCGGTTCGAGGTGGAGGTCGATATCCTCGGCGACGGCCACTGGATGCCCTACGCCTCCTTCAAGCTCACCCGCAAGAAACCCTATGTCCACCACGAATTTCCCGACGCCTTTTCCGGGCAGTGGGTGCGCATCACGGTGGATAGAGACTGCACGGCTACGGCTCAATTCATCTACAATTAGGCGCCTTAACCGTTTTCTGGGGGCGCAAGGCTTCTTGCCGCGTTGTCTGACGCGTCGGCTGCCTGCGCGGATGTGCCGCCGGCTCGGTGTATGGGTGGCTTTGTAAATGTGTGCTAATTCGATGTAGCCTACGCGTGGGGACTGTGGAAGATTGCGGGGCGATGAAACCGTGGCATGGCGACAATACGCCCTTCCAATAGTTGCGTCGCACGAAAAAAGGGAGCGCTCCTCCATTGAAAGCCGCCCTGATTGCGCCCAAGTTTGATGTCGCCGGACGCCTGGTCACGGTCGAGCACACGGGAGAAGGCAACGTAAACGACACGTATCTGGCCGTCTTCCGCACCACTTTCTCCGAAGAACGTATCATTCTCCAACAGATCAACAAGCGGGTCTTCTCCAGGCCGGAATACATCATGGAGAACATGCGCGTCCTGACCGATCACGTTCACCGGCGCATCGAGGCGGAAGCGGACACGGCCGATCGCATCTGGCAATTGCCCCGCGTGATCCCCGCGAAGGACGGTCAGGATTTTGTCATCGACGGCGACGGGGAGTATTGGCGCGCCATCACGCTCATCGCGTCCGCACATTCTTATGGCCAGGTGCAGAGCGTGGAACATGCCCACGAGGCCGGGTTCGTGCTCGGATATTTTCAACGCATCATCAGCGATCTTGACGTGAACCGGCTTCGGGACACGCTCGAGGGGTATCACATCACTCCGGGGTATCTGAAGAAGCTCGATGATGCCCTGCAAACGCCGGAAGGGCGGGTCAGATTGAATGCTTCGCTCGATGCCCAGTCCTGCAATCGTTTTGTGCAGAAACGCCGCGAGTGGTGTTCCGTGCTGGAAGACGCCAAGGCAGCGGGCGAAATCCAGTTACGGCCCATCCACGGAGACCCGAAGATTTCCAACATCATGATAGACGACGCGACGGGGAAGGGGACGTGCATTGTCGATCTGGACACGGTCAAACCGGGCTTGATCCACTATGACTTCGGCGACTGCCTGCGATCCTGCTGCAATCCGATGGGCGAAGAAACTTCCGACTTGAGCCGCGTCCTGTTCGACACGGATCTCTGTGAGGCGATTGTCAAAGGCTACATGGTCCATGCGCGGTCGTTTCTCACAGAGGCCGATCGGCAGTATCTTTACGACTCGATACGGCTCATTGCCTTCGAACTCGGACTCCGGTTCTTCGCGGACTACATCGCCGGCGACGTGTATTTCAAGACGCGCTATGACGGGCAGAACCTCAACCGCGCGCGGGTCCAATTCAAGCTCACGGAGAGCATCGAGGCCCGCGAGAAGCAAATTCGCAACATCCTGGACAACGCCTGAACCACACGCGTATTCCTCGCAATTACAATGACACGACATTGTCGCGTTGTGGCGATAACGGACTAGCCTTCCAGGAACATGTGAATGCCGGGGATGAGGATGTCCCAGAAACCGTCCGTGGGTTCGGCCGGCCGCCATTCGACCTGGACGTCTTCGAGGCGGGATCCGATGATGTCGATCATCTGCCCATGGATTTGCCCGATGCCTTGGTTGAACGCCATGGCGAGGTGGCGCGTGGCGGTGGCGTGGTGGCCTATGAGACGCGCCGCGGTGGCGTCTGCCGCCGCGAGGTCCCTGCTGGCGAGTATTACCCACGCGCCAAGGCGTTCCCGCATATCGACGGTTGTTCCCCAGTAGCCGGGGAGCACATGGGGACCGTTTCCTTCGCAGCCGATAGAGCAGTCGACAAGCGTGAAGTCGGGTTTGACGGCGTGAACGATGTCGAGGAACGCCTGTTCGATACCAGCGTTGTGCAGACGGAAGCGCCATGGGCCGCCGAGACCATAGTGGTTGACCGAGGTGACGCCGACGAAGTTCTTCATGGATGCGGTGATCTGGGTCCAGCGGTGTGTCTTGAGCACCGGCAGCGAAATGACCCGATCGGCGTCCAGGACCAAGCTGGAAACCTTGATGTTGCCAAGGCGCGTGCAGGACGGCACGGCCTTCCACGCGGGCGATTCCGAATTGAGGCAGGCCAGGCGAACTCGACCACCGTAGCGGGCGTTCAGCCGGATCACTTCGGTCAGCATGTTGCGGGCGCCGTCCAAGGTGGGCAGTTCCTCCCACGAATAGGCGGGAACCTGGGCCGCATCGCCAATCGTGACCTGAGCGGCGCCAGCCTTCAGGCATTCCTCCGCCACAGTAAGAACGATTTCCGGCTTTGTGGAATCGCCGCTGGTGACGTAATTGTGACGAACGAGACCAGCGGCGCAGAAGTTCGGTTTGATGAAGACGGTTTCGCCGGGGTAGACAATGCTCTGGATACCGCCGCATGCGTCGAGCGCATCGCGCGTCATCTGAGCGAGGTCGCTGCCAGTAATTACCGCGACCAGCGCCCGCTGCGTCGTTGGGGCGAACGGCGGCGACGCGGGGCAGCCGGTGAGGCCGGCGGTCGCACCCAGAGCCGACGTGGCATGAACCCCCATTCGAAGAAAGTTACGACGCGAGAGACTACTCATGACGCACCTCACGAACTGCATGTGAGAGCTTCGACATAGCGTTTCCGGTCACCACCACAGGTTGGTCGTGTTGATTATAGTCGGCCTGAAGCACCTCGTCAAGCTCTCTGCGGCGAACAGTGTCACGGACGGCTTCCTGGTGAATGCCCGGCCGCGCCTCGCGCGACTTGCCGCTCAGCGCCGCCGAGATTGCTTCAGCGTGCAAAATAGCCCGCAGGAACAATTCGAAGATGAAGCGCCAGCCCGCCCTTGTAATTGAAAAAGGTAATCAGCGCTTCCTCTCCGACCCACGTTATCGCGGGATAGGCCCAGGCATCGTCAGGCGCGTCTTCGAGGTTCTTGATGATGGTCCAGGTTTCCCCTTCGTCCGTCGAGATCGCGCACGAAAGTGGGTTGCGCTTGGACGCGCCGGGGTTGTGGTTCCACACGGCCAATAACGCGCCCGTGGAGGGTATTCGCGAAAGTGCGGCGGGGGCAGCCGTTCCCGCAAGCGACGTGCGTTCCGGCGCAGACCACGTTTCGCCCCGGTCCGTCGAGAGGCTTCTGTATTGGCAGCCCTGTTGCGTGCGCATAAGCATCAGGACGCGTCCGTCCTTCAGTTCGATGCAGGCGGGCTCCCAGCACCCGCCCTCGGGCTGGACGCGCGCGCTCTCGCGCCACGTGTCCCCGTCATCATCCGAGAGGTAACAATAGCTGTCGCCGCCCTCCCAAGCCTCGAGCAGGATGCGACCCGAACCGAGCCGCAGACTTCGTCCGTTGGTGAGGCCGGTGTACTTTCCGTCAGGACTGATCTGTTTCGCGACGCTCCAGGTCTTGCCCTCGTC
>JAKQEQ010000114.1 GCA_029556545.1 Candidatus Hydrogenedentota bacterium | reverse complement strand
AATTGCTGCGCTACGTGACTTTGCACCTTGCCGCGGAACTGCTCGACCATCGCTCCCGCTTGTTGGCGAAAGGCGATCCGCTGCGCATCGTTCCCGAGGCCCTTCTCGATCGCGTCGAGGTCTGTCTTGTACCCGTCGACGGCTTCGGCCTCGAGCGGCCGACCGTCGGGGCGGGTGAGCGCATCGTTCCCGCGAAGATGGACAAAGCCCGCGTCCTTGCTGTAGGTGCGGCGCAGTTCGCTTTCCTTCGCCTTGTTGAGCGCTTCGTTCAGTCGAATCTGATTCGCTTCGCGGGTTGCGTCGACCGTCGCACGAGCCAAGGCATCGCCCCCGCGCATGAGGCCCTCGCCTTGCTCCCGAAGCATCCGCGAGCCCTGATCGGGAGGGACATCCGCGCGGAACCGTGCGGACGGCGCCGTTGCAACGTTGGCCGTGAAGTTGTCGAGGGTCGGAACGGTAGCCATTACGGGATCCAGTTCGAGGACGCGAGCCCGTCAGCCTTCGGAGCGGGCTTGCCCGAGAAAGCCCCCACCTTGTTGAGCGTGTACCAAGTCCCGGCGACTTGTCCCGCGTTGGTCAAGAGACTGGACAGCGCCACCGCCCCCGGCTTGATGCCTTTGGATGTGGCCCGGTTTACGAGGGCTTCGTTCCCGTACTGCGTCCCCTGGATCCGATAGCCCCACGCCGATGCGATCGCGTTGCTCTTGATGGT
Source organism: Candidatus Hydrogenedentota bacterium (assembly GCA_029556545.1). Taxonomy (GTDB): domain Bacteria; phylum Hydrogenedentota; class Hydrogenedentia; order Hydrogenedentales; family JAGMZX01; genus JAGMZX01. The sequence continues at coordinate 337 of JAKQEQ010000114.1, read as the reverse complement.
GTTCGCATCGATCTCCCCCATGACATCCGTCGACGTGAGGATTCGACCGGCCGTCTCGGATCCGAGGTCGATGCCGTTGGCCGCAAGGGCCGCGCGTTGCGTCGATTTGACCTGCGCCGTCTTGAGGCGGGACGACTGCTCTTCGCGTTCGCCCCGCCGCAGTTCACCCTCTGCGGCCTTCTCGGCAAGGCCGGCATTGATGTCCGCGATGTTCGCTTCATATTCGAGCGCGTTCTTCGCGTGCTTGGCGCCGAAGTAGGCGCCGACGGTGTTCGACGCCGCACCCGCACCCATCAGCGCAACAGAGGTAAACGCCATGCTGGACCCGCTTTCGGTA
>JAKQEQ010000112.1 GCA_029556545.1 Candidatus Hydrogenedentota bacterium | reverse complement strand
GTTGTCATGAAACCTGCGGTTTCTCCCGCAGAGGATGAAAGTGCGCGACGCATGTGGACTGCGCAAGCTTGCTTGCGCTCTTGTCCGGCAAGCTAGCTTGCTGGACGGGAAAGCTGGAGCAAGCTCCAGCACTCCAAAGCGAGTCGATTTTCGGAGTAGTACGAGGACGAGCAAGGATGGGGACTGGCACAAGCGACCCCGCGCCGCGCGGGGGAGACGTGCCTGTCCCCGATCCCCGAGAACGAGGACGTGCATGGATGGGGACTGGCACAACCGAGCGCGCGCCCGAGTCGATTCTCGGTGTAGTACGAGACGAGGGGAGGGTGGATTCAGGATCGGGGGCATGGTGGGGAGGCGCTAGGTATTCACCGCGTCGTACATGGCGATGATGTTTTCGGGGGGCACGTTGGCCATGATGTTGTGGACCTGCTGGAAGACAAAGCCACCGCCGGGCGCGAGTGCAGCGACTTGTTGGCGGACGTGTGCGGCGACGTGGTCGGGCGTGGCGAGGGGGAGGATGTGCTGGGTGTCGCATCCGCCGCCCCAAAAGGTGATGTGTTTGCCGAAATCGCGCTTGAGGCCGGGGGCGTCCATGCCGCGGCAGGAGATTTGGACGGGGTTGATGGCGTCGAGCCCGGCGTCGATGAGGCTGGGCAGGAGTTCGCGTACGCCGCCACAGCAATGGAGCATGACCTTGACGCGGGCGAGTTGCTTGGCGCGTTTCCACATGATGGCGTGGCGCGTTCTGAAGAATTCGTCGTACATGGCGGGGGACACCTGGGGTCCGTTCTGCATGCCGAGGTCGTCACCGAAGAGGATGACGTCGATGTATGGGCCGACCGCGCCGAGAAAGCGTTCGAGGTTGGCGAGGTGGATTTCGACGATGGCGTCGAGGAATCGGTGGACGCGGTGGGGGGCGTCGGCGAGCATGAGGAGGAATTGATCATTGCGATAGAAGAATTGACCCATTTCGAGGAGGTTGCCGCCGAAGAGGCCGATGATGGCGCGGTCAGTTTGCGCGCGAAGCGCCTTCGCGCCCACCGCAAGTCGTTCCGGGCCGTCCGCGCCGGCGGCGAGGGGGCCGGGCGGAGTGGCGACGGCGGTCCACATGCACTCGCGCATCGCGTCGGGGATGCGCTCGGGGTCGTCGTCTCCGTCGAGGAAGGGCCAGTGCGTCTGCTCGAAGAACCAGACACCGTCCGGCATGGCGGCGATGGCGCGGCCGGTTTCTGATCGGATCACCCAGCGGCCCGACTCATGAGCGGGCAATGCCCAGGCGGGCATGAGACAGGGGGCGCCGTCGGGGAGGACCCATTCGGCCCAGTCTTTGTCATCGAGCGCGAAGCCGCGACCCAGTTCGATGGTATCGACGCCGAAGCGTTCGAGGACGTCGTCGTCGACAATGGCGAGTTGCTGTACGGGGTCATAGACGCGGATCGGCTTCGGGGGCAGGCCGAGCGCGGCGCGGAGTTTCGGGTAGACCATCGCCGCGATGCCGGAAGAGCGGTGCCCCGAGAGGTCCACGGGCACGCGGTCGGGATCGCGATGGTTCAGTGCGGCAAGCACGCGTTCGCGGGAAGTCATGGCATTACCTCCGTCGCTGTAAGCCTCTCCGTCGGGGAGAGGGGATCGATTACGATTACGAACACGCCTCCGCCTACCTGGATGGTAATCGCACGGTCACGATGTCGCCGGGAAGGACAGTCGTGTCCCGGTGGACCACGCGGCCCGGCTTCTCGCTCAGGGTACATAGGTGCGCCGCCTCGGGCGCAAGGTTGCTGAAGAAGCGCGCGACGCGCTCCTGTCCCTGGGTCACGTTGTGCAGTCGCGCAATGATCGCGTCGCCCGCGTCGCTGGGTTTGAGGGCGGTGCAGACGAGGCGGTCCGTCTTGATGGCGAAGAGCGGCGGGACCGCGCCTTGGCGCTTCGCGTCCGGGCCGATGGGCGACACGATAAGCGGCTGGCTCTGATCGATGCCGAAGCGATGTGCCTGGACGACGTCGTAACCGTCGTGGGGCCGCAAGGAGAAGCGGAACACGGTCGGTCCTTCCTGCGCCGCTTTGTAGTTGGTTTCCCAGTAGTTGTTCATGACGTAGGCGTAGACGTGCGTGCGCGGGCGGACGGTCTGCTTGAGCCAACCGACCACGACGGGGTCGCAGGTAATCGCGCCGATTTCGATGAGGGGCGAGTCCGGCGTGGCCAGGGTGACGCCGTGCTTGCTTCCTGAGACGTCCACCCAGCGCTGGACGGTGAAGTAGTTCTTGCAGGAACCGACCAGCTGGTCGGAGTCGGGCCGAACGACGGCGAAGGGCGTATCGATGCGGGTGGTGCCGCCTTCGATGTTGAAGGGAAACGCGATATGGACGGCTTCCTTCTCGTAGACCTTCTCCTTATCCAGCGTGTCCACCAGGTCCACGCGATCGAATCCGGCGACAACGCGGATTTTGCGGGTGAGCGCGCGGCAGCCGGGCGCGTCGGACGTGATAACCAGCGACGCCACCAGCGGCCCGGGCTCTTTCACGGTCACGGTCGCGTTAGCGGCGCGTTGCGGCGACGCGGGGTCGCGCCCGGCGACGTAGAGGTAGTCGTTGAGTCCCAGCCCCGTATTCGTATCCACGAGGTTCGGCGCGCCTTCCCCTTTGCTCAGGTGGAAAATGGCACCCGATTCCGGATCCACTTCGATTACGAGGCCGCCGGTGATCAGACGCGCGCCTTCCGCGCGCGCGTCGCCCTCGGGCGCGGGGTCGCCGGCCTCGATCACGTAGACGGCGCTCGCGAAGGGGGGCACGTCGCGTGCGATGAACGCCAAATCGCCCGTCGAGAGTCGTTGCGACGGCACGACGGCGCCCGCGTCGGTGAGAACGCGGTCCCCGGCCCGTTTCCACGTGACAGGCAGCAGCACGAGGTCCGTGCGGGGCCAGGAAGTCGTATTAAGGACGGCGATCCGGCGCACGTCATCGGCGTCGGGTTCGAGAACGGCCAGCGCGCGGTCGAGGAGGTCGCGCGATTGCCGGTCGGCGTCGAGCGCGAAGGCCTGCTTCGTCCGCCACTGGGACAGCGCGAATTCGCTCTCCGGTTCGCTGATGCTGTTGTGGGCGCCCCAGGTGTGCTCGTCATAGAGGATGGCCTGCCGCCAGGCTTCGTTGAAATCCGCCGCGGGATAGGGGCCGGAGCCGAGCAGGGCCCACAACGTCTGCGCTTGCACGAGGCGATCGGCGGCGGCGCGATTGACCGCCGTTTCGAGGGCCGAGGACGCGGCGCCATCCTCCCAATACGGGGTGAAATCGCCGCGTTTCTGGGGCAGCATTTTGCCGTAACGGTCCTCGAACGCGCCGAACGCTTCGCTGACCGTCGCAATTACGATCTTCGGCGACGCGTACTGTTCGTTCCACGCCCGGACGAAGTCGGGAAGATTCGGGTCGGGCGGGCCGTTGTCGCCGCCGATATTGTATCGCGCAATGGCGATGTCGTAGGGGTACTTGGACTCCTGGAGACGGGCCAGGTATTCGAGCAGGGCCGGGGCCTCGACGCCCGCGTCGCCGTGGTGGTAGAACGGGCCGCGATGGAACCATGAATAGCCCTCGGCATGAATCCAGCACAACACACGCTGCTTGCCCGAGGGCGAGATCCAGTAGAACGGCTGGTCACCCCATTCGGAGAGCGTGTAGCCGATGCGGTGGCCGCGGTTCGGGCCAATCGAGAAGAAGCGCACGCCGCTGAGGGCAAGCGCTGGTACTATTCCCCACGTGTAGCCGGGCACGTCCGAGATCATGGCCGAGTCGATGGTCAGGTCGTACTGGGCGGCGAGGCGTCGCGCGAACCCGGTCAGTTCGAGGAGTTCCTCGGGTCGGCATAGGGCGGTAAGTTCGTTGCCGTACAGGGCGTCGAGACCGATAGTTCCGGCGCGCACGGCGTCGATGAAGGCGTCGCGCTGCTCGGGCGCGGCGCGGCGCAGGTAGCTGTCCACAGCCCACAAGCCCTCGGGCAGCCACGTGAACCGCGCCTCGGGCGGGTAGTCGCGCGTGGCGTTGCCCAACTCGACCGCCTGATCAAGAAATGACCACTGGCGTTCCTCGACCTCGCTCTGGTGGTGCGTGTAGCCGATATCGAGATGGGTGTGGTGCAAGAGGTAGAGCGTCCACCGTCTGGTCGGCGTGAGTTCAATTTCGGTACGGGAAAGGGGTTCTTCGCCGCTCGTGACGGTCACCAGTCTGGCGGTGGGTTGGCTTACCGCCGGAACGAGCAGTTCCACCGTCTGGGTCCCATTAACGAGGGTCCGCGTGACCGCCGGGCCATCCTCAATCCGCAGCGTAATCTCGCGCGGCTCGCCCAAGTGGCGTACCGGCGCGCGCACGACTTGCATCAGCGCGCCGTTTTCCTCGCGCAACAGCGGCGGGCACTCGACCGCGCCCACGCGGGGCCGCAGGGTCTTTACGTCTCCCAGCATGGCGTTCTCCATGGTTTTGAGGGCGATATAATCGTAAAGCATCCAACTGCCGAGTTCGACCGTGATCGCGATCTCGTTCTCGCCGACCTTGAGCAGGTTCGACGAGAAGGGTATCTCCATCTTGTGCGGCTGCGATACGGTCGGATCGCCGTGGATGGAGGCGTCCCCCGCGCCCTTGGGCGTCGGGCGGCGGAACAAGGTCCCATTTATGTTGAACGAAATGGCGGGAGCGCGCACCGAATGGGTGTCGACGAGCCGAACATCGAGAATGGACTTGCCCTCCGTCGGCGCTTCCGCCAGCACGAAGACGATATGGAACGTGTGCTTCCTCGCACCGGCCCAAGGATCAATCGGGCCGGGGTGGACATAGGGCCAATCCTTCGCGGGGTCCGACCACCCGACGACGTATAAGCCGTCTTCCCTGAAGTCGCCGAAGCGGTTCGGCGCAAGCGCGAATTCGGCGGATGACTCGTTCGCGAAGCCGATTTCCCACAGGAGTTTTGTCGCCGTCTGCGCGGCAACGGGCGCGGCGGAAGCGATAAACGCTCCCGTGAACAGGATGCCCATGATTACATGGTGGGACGGTTTCATACGAGTTCCTCCTGGCATGTTCCGACTGGATGCGCGAGCCTCTTCCAGATCTGCGCCATACTCTAGCATACCGAGCCCTGCTTATCCTCGCGCGCAAGAGTCATACGGCTTACAGGACCCATGAGGGCCGCAGGGCGCATGGGCGACGCCTCTCAAACGGTTCTCCCGCGGTGTTCGGTTACTTGCGAATTTGGTTGCGGACCGGGGTTGCGCTACAATGGGGAAGACAGTCCATGAGTGTAAATCACCGTGGCCGTAAATGGGAGGACGTGTCCGATGATGATTCGTGCTTCGTTGATGGCAGTGTGCGCGGTCATGCTGTGCGGCGTCTTTGCCTATGGGGTTGAACCGGCGTACCGAGGCCAGTTTGGCAACCCGGAGGAGCCCGCGCTGCGTCCGATCAAGTGGCTGTGGCACGGGACCAAGAGCCTCGTATGGCACTCCTCCTCGTATATTCGCGGCGGCGAGTTGAAAGGGGTGTACCCGACGGTGCGCGAGAACGTGCGCGGCGTGCGGCGCGGGAGCGTCGCCCTCGGCGAGAGTTGCTATCGTGGGGCCATCGGCGCGCGTTTGCCGGAAAAACGGGCCTACCGCGACCCGGGCCACTGGAATGCGGCGCTTGAGGCGGAGTTTGCCCTTCGCAGGGACAAGGAGTCCGGCTCCCCTGACGCGACGACCGCTGGCACCACGACGGAAGCGCCGTCCGGCGGCGAGGCGGAACGCCAACACCGGTCCCGGCAGAGTTGGTACCGGGAATCACGAGTGGACCGGGCGCGGCGCACGTACCTCGGCGACCGGGCCATTGACCGTGAATCGCGTCCGATGCGCGGCAACCTGCTTCGTCTCGCACGATAGAGGGTCGGAGCGGGCACGAGGGAGGTTTACTGTAGGGGCGCGCTTACCGTAACGAAGGGGCGGACCGTCTCGACGGTCTTGGGGCCTATGCCGTGGACGGCCATGAGATCGTCCACCGTCGCGAACGGAGTATGGGACCGGTGGTCGATGATCTTGCGGGCAGTGACCGGCCCGATGCTCGGCAAGGACTCCAACTGCGCCTGCGTGGCGGTGTTTAGATCGATGATCGCTGAATCGGACCCTGCCGCACCGGACGGATTGGCCACCGCGGGCGTCTGAGTGTTCGAGGACTGCGCTGGACCGCGCCGCCAGCCGGAGACGGTGTACTCCGGCGGGTTCAACTCACTTGCGCTCGGATCGGCGCGATTGGTCGCGACGCCGTCGATGAGGGCAATGCGACCCTTTCGGGGGATAGTCAGCGGTGCGCCGTCCAGGAGCCTGGCCGCTCGGTTGATGTCGCTCAAATCCGCGTCCGCGTCCGGCCCGCCGGCGGCCTGAATCAAGTCCTCGACACGGGCGGTCTCCGCCAAGTCATATACGCCGGGGTGCTTCACCGCGCCTTTGATCTCGGCCACAATGGATTGCTGGACGTCTTGGGGCGGAGGCGGCAGCAACAGTATTTCGTTCTTTGGCGCCGGTTCCGGCAGTACCGTTGCCTGGGGCACATCAACGATCATCGCCGGCGTTTGCGCGGGCACGACCGCGGCGGGGACCGGCGGACCCGGCTCGGAACGGCTGCGGAAATACAACACCGCTGAACCCACCAGCACGGCGGCGGCAAACGCGACCAGTATGGCCTGTTCTTTCCAGGTGAGCAGTCGGCTGACCATGGGTTCCCTATCCCCTAGTTGGACCGCCGGGCCCCCGGCCGGTCGTCGCTTGGTTCCGTGGCCAATATGCGCCGGATAACGGCGTCAAGTTCGTGCGCCACCACCGGTTTCGTCACGATCTCCTGAATTCCAGCCCGGGCCGCCTTCGCTTCGGTCAGGTGTTCGCCGAAGCCCGTAAAGAGAATGACGGGGACTTTGCTTCCTCGGCGGCGCAGTTCCTCGACCAGATCCGCGCCGGTCATCCTGGGCATAACCTGGTCCGTGATGATCAGGTCGAAGCCCGCTTCATCGGACTCGAATGCCTGGAGCGCGCTGTCGGCGGAATCGACGGCGGCGACGTCGTATCCCAGCTTTTCGAGCGCGGCCTTTCCAAAACGGCGCACCGCCTCCTCGTCGTCGACAAAGAGGATGCGCCCTTGTGCACGTGGCTGGGCATGTCGGACCAATTGGTCCTCGAGTACCGGACTGACCACGCGGGGCAGGTAGGTATGGAAGGTGGCGCCCTGCCCGGACGCGCTCTCGGCCATGACCGCGCCGTTGTGACTGGTAATGATGCCATGCACCACGGACAGGCCCATGCCGGTGCCTTCTCCGGGGCCCTTGGTCGTGAAGAATGGGTCGAAGACACGCTTGAGGATGCGCTGCTCCATGCCGTGGCCGTTATCGGTAACGCTGAGGCGGACATAGGGGCCGGGACGCAGTTTCGGGTGGGTGGCCGCGAGGTGTTCATCCACATCGACGTCCCGCAGCGTCACGGAGATGCGCCCGCCCCGGTCGCCTATGGCCTGAGCGCTGTTGGTAATGAAGTTCATGAGGACTTGATGGATCTGGCCGGCGTTCGCCTCGACGACGCCGGAATGCACATCGACGTCGTCGATAATCTCGATGGTGGCGGGGAGCGTCGCGCGGGCCAGCTTCATGGCCTCGCGGACCACGACGTGGAGATAGAGCGGACCGCGATCCTCGCCGGTCTGGCGGCTGAAGGCGAGAATCTGTTTGACGAGTTCCTTGGCGCGATGCGCGGCCTGGAGGGCTTCGCTGAGGTCGGCGTGGGTGGGCGAATCAGCCGGAATGTCCTGTAGCGCCATGTCGGTGAGGCCGATAATCGCCGCGAGCACGTTGTTGAAATCATGGGCGATGCCGCCGGCGAGCACGCCGAGACTCTCGAGGCGCTGGGAATGCTGGGCCTCGAGTTCGAAGCGTCGCCGCTCCCTTTCGGCCAGCGCGCGCGCGGTGACGTCGCGTACCGCGCCCAGCACGCGGTAGGCGCGCCCGTCTTCGCCGGGCAAGGCCAGCCCTTCGTCCTCGAAATACCGATATGTGCCTGATTTGTGAAGGAATCGATACTCGGAGTGATAGACGCCGATTTCGGCCACGCCGCGTTGTATGGCGCCGCGGACGCGATCTCGGTCGTCGGGATGGATCATCTCGAGGAGTCGCTGAAAATCGGCGCCGTCGATTTCCTCGCGGGCGTATCCCGTGACGCGTGTAACGGCGCCTATCCAGCGGATACTGTTCGCGGGGATATTGTAATCGTAGAGAATCTGGCCGGTTCGATCCGCGACGATCTCGTAACGGCTGTCGCCCTCGGAGGTAGACGCGGCGCCGGAACCGATTCGCTGAAGGCGGCCGACGGCCAGGACGAGATAGCGGTCATCCGACAGAAAAGCGCGTGCCGTCACCGCGATCGGGAGGGGACGGCCCGCTTTGGTGACCAGCACCGTTTCGAAGAACACTTGATGGTGCTTGAGCAGGCTTTCCATGCGGACGGTCGCCGCGTCGGCCCGTTCCGGGTGCAGGATGTCCATGATCGACATGCCGGTCAACTTCTCGTTGTCATAGCCGAGGACCCGGCAGACTTCCTCGTTCGCCTCGATGATGCGGCCGGGCGCCAGCGGTTGCGTCGAGATCTCGAAAACGACAACAGGGTCCGAGGCCGTGTTGAAGAGCATGCGATAGCGGTCTTCGCAGTCGCGCAGCGTGACGCTTCTATCGGAGGCGAGGGAAGCAAGCCGCTTGTTCGCGGCGCGCAATTCGTCAATGTGTTTACGCCGCTGCAAGAGCCCTTGAAGCCGGGCCGCCACAAAGGCGTCGGAAGCGCCAGCCGGCAGCGCGGCGTCGAGGAGGCTCCAGGCTTGCGCATCCAGCGCCTCCGGCGAGGTATTTTCGGGCAGAAGCAGCAGCATCGGGAAGGGATCGTCCGGAAACCGCTTGCGAAGCGATCGCGCGAGTCTCAACGCTTGGTCGTACGCGGGCGCGCCAACGACCGCGACGCTGGGGAAGGCTTTAGCCAGCGCGCTTATCGCTTTGGCGACGGAAGGCGCCGCCACCAGCCGGGCCTTGGGGCAATGCCGCTCGGCAAGGTTGGCCAGACGGTCTCGTTCCGCGGCGACGGCATGCAGAATCAGTACCACGGGCCGGATCATGCGGCGGCATCCCGAATCGGCGTCCCTCGATGGATCATACTGGGCACCCTCCTATATACCCGAGTCGCCGTAGTGTGCCGCCGATACAGTTGGGGTGTCAAGCCCGGCAGGCCGCGGACGGACCCATAACGTCGGCGTGTCAGGGGGACCTTGGTATCTTGATGCGCTGCCCCTCGATGAGGATGTTCGGGTTGGACAGCTTGTTATGCTTGAGCAGTTGCGGTACGGTTGTGCCAAAGCGCGTGGCGATGTTGTGCAGCGTATCGCCGGGCGCGACGCGATACTCCTCGAACGTGGTCCCGTTGCTTGGTTCCGCCACGGGAAGATACACGTCGATCAATGTACCGGGGAGTGGGGTCTCACCTTCGAGCGTGTTCCATCGCGCGAGTTCTTCCGTCGAGACCCCGTACTGCTCGGCGATGCCGGCGAGCGTGTCGCCCGGCGCCACGCGATAGACGCGATGCTGCGTGTTCGGCGACGGAACGGTGTCCGGCGCCTGCGTCTCCGTGGTGGCCGGACTCGCGACCTCTGTTGTGGCCGGTCTCATCCCCGCGGAAGCGGGGACCGCGCCACCGGCTTCGACCGCAGGTCTCCCCTCTTCCACCTGTTCCACTTCGACGGGTTCCGGCGGCGTCTCTTCGGGAACGGGCACGGGGGGCGTTTCCACTGCAGTTTCCGTGGGCGGTTCCTCCGTTGCGGCCGGTCTCATCCCCGCGGAAGCGGGGACCGCGCCACCGGCTTCGACCGCAGGTCTCCCCTCTTCCACCTGTTCCGCTTCGACGGGTTCCGGCGGCTGTTCCACGACGGGCTCGGGGGCGCCGGTCGTCGGTTTCACATACACCGTCAACTCCTGCCCGAATTTGATCAGGCTCGGGTCGTCAATTTGGTTCCATCGCCGCAGGTCGTCGATCGATACACCGTATTGCGTAGCAATGCTCGACAGCGTATCGCCCTGGGCGATCCGGTGTTGCACGGCCTCCGTACCGGGCGGCGCGACTACTCGCGGCACGCGCGCGCGCAGGGCGTCCAGCCGGTCGCTGCTTGCACGCAATGCCTCTTCCGTCAGCGTGCCAAACGCGACCGCCGCGACCACGGCCTCGCACGCCGCGCTCAGGCGGTCGCGCGTCGCGTCGATGAGGATGGCGGCGTCGCAACCCGCCGCGAGGGTCTCGACCAGGGCGACCTCGTGGGCGCGGGCCCCGAGCGCCTCCGGTCGCGACAAATCGTCGGCTATGAGGACGCCGCCGAAATGCCGTTTCTCGCGTAACAACATGCGCACCAGTTTCGGCGAGCACGAGGCGGGTATCGGCGCGACCGCGCTCTCGATGGCGGGCACGGCGACGTGGCTCACGAGCAGCGCGGGCACACCGCGTTGGACCGCCTCGTCAAAGGGCCGGATCATGGCCTCCAGCGCTTCGAGGTCCTCCTCCCGCACCACCAGCAGCCCGGTCTCGTCGCGGACCGCGCCCCCGAGCCCGGGGTAATGCACCGCGCACGCCGCGACGCCCGCTTCCTCGAAACCCGTGAGGCATTCGCCGGCGACGCGCGTGATCGTTGCATCGTCCGCGGCGAACGTGCGGGCTTCGAGTTCCGGCGGTGAAATCCCCTCGACGTAGGCGTCCAGGGGCGGCGCGAAGACAAGGTCCATGTCTCGGTCGCGGCATGCCTCGGCCATGCGCCGTGCCGCCTCGCGAATGGCCGCCGCGTCCTGGACGGCGGCGAGATCGCGCGGCGTCGGGGCTTCTTCGAGAAGGAGCGGATTCTCATCGCCCCCGCGCTGGAAGGCCGCGATCAGCGGCGGCGCGTCTTCCGTGCCGGATGCCGCGTCACGAATGGCCGCCACGAGCGCCCGCGTCTGATCCGCGTTCTCGATGTTCTCCGCCCGCAGCACGACGCCGCCCGGGCGAAACACCCGCAACAGGTCCGCCGTGTCCGCGTCGAGCGTCGTGCCCGAGATACCGATGAACAAGTGCCGGGCGGGCCACACCGGCGGGAGCGCCTGCTCAGGCGGCGCGGCGGGTTCGGGCTCCGGCGCGGGTTCCGTCTGGGACTCCGGCGCGGGTTCAGGCTCGGGTTCGGGAGCGGGCCGGTCGCCATTAGATATAAGCACGACGGTGGGCGGCTGGACGTCCGGTCCGGGCGCGCCTTCCGACCGGCCCAACTGCAGCACGGCGTAACAAAGCGTGAACCCGATCGCCATGCCGAGCATGAAAGTCACAAACAGGGTGGCGGATCCGGTCGGTCGCTTTCTTCGATAGTTCAGGCTCACCCAAAGCCTCCCCACCGCCGTAGCGGCGGCGTCTTGTGAGAGATTGTATACGAAACGACATGCAAGGAGACAATCCAGGGATCGGGGACTGCAACTCATTGTTTTTTGCCCCTACTTCCCTTAGCCTTTGACTTGTTCCGGCTGCAAGCATGATAATCCGAAAAATCCTTGTGTAGAGGCGGGAAAATGGTTGCTGTATCCGTCTTTCTTGCGTTGTATGGCGCCGTGCTGATGGCTGCGCCCGGACAGGAGGCTTTGCCAGAGGGGGCGAGGGAAGCCGCGCGCCGTCCCGTGGCGGAGGAGTTTGCGGAAAAAGTGGCGCGCGTTTCGACCGGCGGCGCGCCACAGCGTACGGCGGCGATACAGTTTCCCGCCCAAAAGGTCCGTTTTGTGCGGCTGATAATCCAGGAGACCAGTGGAAACGCGGAACCGTGTCTGGACGAATTGGAGGTCTATGCTCCCAACGCCACGGAGAATCTGGCCCTTGCATCCCGCGGGTCCGTGGCAAGCGCGTCGTCGCTGCTACCCGGGTACGCGATCCACGCGGTGGCTCACTTGAACGATGGCCAATATGGCAACTCCCGTAGCTGGATCGCCGCCACGCCCGGAGAAGGGTGGGCGCAAATCGAATTGCCGGAAGCGGCGGAGGTGGCGCGGGTGGTGGTTTCGCGGGATCGGATGGGCGAGTTTCAGGACCGCATCGCCACCAGGGCGCAACTGTTGGTGTCTGTGGACGGAACGGACTGGCGGCCGGTGGGCACGTTAGACTCCACGTCGCTGTTGCCGCGCCGGCGAAACCCGTTGAGCCAGTTTGACCTGATGCCCTGCTTGCGGGTTGACCGGCTGTCAGAAAAGAACTGGCGCGGCGTGCTGCAATACGCTTTTCTGCGCGAGCGCGACACGTGGAGCCGGATTCCCGACGACGATTACCTGTCGCCGCTACTGACGGACCGCCCGGCTTATCCGGGCGGCGCCCCGTACTGGGGACGGCTTGCGCGTTTGTCGCCGTTGGACCGGGTCGTGGCGCTGTACGCGGGCATGATTGACCGGCTCGAAGGGCAGGGGCTGGACGTTGACGCGGAACGGCGGCAGTTGGCCCAGTTCCGCGCGGCGGCGGACTCCGGCGCGGCCGCCGGCGACGACCTCTACCTCGCGGCCCGCTGGGCCAAGCGGCGTCTGTTCTTCCGCGACCCTTCGCTGGCGCCGCTGGAGCGCGTGCTGTTCGCCAAGCGGCATCCTTTTTTGGAATCGCACAACTACAGCGAGCACTTGGACGGTTGTCTTGAACCCGGCGGCGGCGTCTTTGTGCTCCACGTCGCCCGCGACGCGCAGGGCGGCCTGCTTCCGGACGCGGCCGAGGTCGAACAACTGTTCGACGGCAGCGCGGGCATCGTCCGCGAGCCGGTGCTCGATTATGAGGCGCAGACCGTCTACTTCGCTTATCGGCCGGAGGTTCCACAGGTTGACGGATGGGACTCGTACTGGCACATGTATGCGCTGTCCTTGAAGAGCGGCGAAGTGCTGCAACTCACCGACGGCCCGTTTCATGATTTCGACCCCGTCGTGCTGCCCGACGGGGGCGTGGCGTTCATCTCGACCCGGTGCGCGCTGCGTTTTCTCTGCTGGCGGCCACAGGCGTATGTGCTCTACCGCATGGAGCGGGACGGCACGAGTCCGCGGCGGCTTTCCTACGCCAATCTGAGCGAGTGGAAGCCATCCGTTATGAGCGACGGGCTGATTCTCTGGACGCGGTCGGAGTACATCGACAAAGGCGCGGACTTCAGCCACACGCTATGGACCATCCGCCCCGACGGAACGCATCCCGCGCTGCTATTCGGCAACAACACGCCCAATTGCTACAGCCAGGCGCACGAGGCGCCGGGAACCAACGAGATTGTCTGCACGTTGATGTCTCATGGCGCGCACGAAGGCCCCATCGCCTTGATCGACCGGGGCAAAGGGCCTTTCGACACGAACGCCATTACCAACATTACGCCGGATACGCGTCCGTGCTACCAGATGGACCGCAGCTACTTCGACACGTTCCGGGACCCGTATCCCATCTCGAGCGACCATTTCCTGGTCACTCACAACCCGGATAATCACCATAACTGGGGCCTGTACGTCATCGACCGGTACGGCAACCGTGAATTGCTGTATATCGACCCCGAAATCAGCAGCACCGGGCCGACGCTGTTGCGGCCGCGGCCGCGCCCGCCGGTGTTGACAAGCGGATTCGACGAGCCTCTTGCCAAAGAGCAACTGGGGCGTTTTACCATTCAGGACGTCTACATCGGTCTGGGGGCGGAAGTCGGGCGCGGCCGTGTCAGGTACGTCCGTGTTGCCGAGGAAGTGCCCGCCGAACTGGAATTGCTCGCCAATGGCGAATGCCGAAAAGACCATCCGCCCTTCCAGGATTTCTACGCTTCGCCGATCCATCTGGTGCAAGGCCATGTGAACAGTTACCTTACGCGCACGGCCAATGCATCGGTGGGGCCTGTAAGGACGAACCACGACTGGTCCAAGAAGATTGAAGCCGTGGGAGACGGTCTCTACCGCGTGACCGAGGATGCGAGTTGGCCGGCGTACGAGGCAAAGCGATCCTACGGCGTCGCGCCCGTCGCGGAGGATGGTTCCGCCAATTTCCTGGCGCCCGCGGGCAGGCAGCTCTATTTTCAGTTGCTTGACGCGGATTTCAATGAGCTCCAGCGGATGCGGAGTGTTATTCAATTGCAGCCCGGGGAAACGCGCAGTTGCATCGGCTGCCACGAAGACCGCCAGACCACCTCGCCCGCCATGGGCCTGCGGCAGGCCATGCGGCAGCCGGCCGCCCACCTCGATCCGCCGCCTTGGGGCGCCGTGCCCTTTTCCTATGAAAAGGTCGTTCAACCGGTATGGGACCGCAATTGCGTCCGCTGTCACGACGGCGGATGGCTCGGGGCGCGCCCCGATTTGCGCGGAAAACTCGACAGACACCGTATCCCGGCTTCCTATCGATCCCTCATCGCGGGCGGATGGGTTCACTTCTTCGATTACACGTACGGCATGCGTCCATTCAAGGCCGAACCGCTCTCGTTCGGGACGCTCCAGAGCCGTCTGTGGAAAGTCCTCGATGACCAGGACCACAAGGAAGTTGTCCTGAGCCGGGATGAGATGCGCGCGGTGAAGGCCTGGGTCGACCTGAATTGCCCCTTATGGCCCGACTACACCTACAGGCTGGACCGTCCGGGTCCGGATCGATTACTGACGAACAGAAAATAAGGGAGTGCCTCGACGTTCTTCGCGCTTGTGCATCGAAGGAGGACGCGGAGGCCTTCCTTAAGGATTGCACGTGGTGCGGCCTGGCGAAACCGTATCAGGAGCACAAGATAGCGGCTGTCTACATACCTACGGCCAGAGAGCGGGGCAATTGCGGGGGAAAGTGCGTGTTTCCGGAGATTCTGAGGCGAAAAAGGAATGGTACCGGGGCAGGGACTTGAACCCTGGACCCCTGGATCCACAATCCAGTGCTCTAACCAACTGAGCTACCCCGGCCCGGGAGCGGCGCCGTCGGATGGGGCCGCTGTTCGAGGGGAAGTATAGCGTGCGGCGGCGGCAGGCCGCAACCGGGGTGCCGAGCTCTCGGAGGACGCCAGGTCGGAACTGAGGCGGTGGGCCGGGTATCACAAGCAGTTCCCGTGCGACACGCTAATCTGTGTTGGGCATACGTGCGCCGTGGGCTCCGCTGATTACAACTTGCGCTTGGGGCTGCGGCGCACAGAGGCAGTGAGGGCCTATCTGCGCGAACTTGGAATACCTGATGCGCAACTCGGGGTGGAAAGCATGGGAGAATCGCGGCCGCTGAACGACCGTCCTGAAGAAATGTACCGACGGCAGAACCGTCGTGTTGACGCTCGAATCGAAATGAAGGACTGTCCCTGATTCGAGCGGGATCAAGCAAAGCGAGAACGACGTGTAAGCCGTCACGTCGGAACGGATCGCCGCCAAGGCAAGCCTTGCGTTGGGGCAGGGGATGAGCGCGGCATGCTATCATTCTTCTTCAATCTGAAATGGTAATCCTGTCGAGACCGGATATATGTCCGACGATCTGTTGGTTATCGATAGCCTCGTGAAGCACTTCCCGGTGCGGCGGGGGGTATTGTCGCGCGTGGCGGCGCAGGTGCGCGCCGTGGACGGGATCAGCTTCGGCATTCCGCGGGGGAAGACGCTCAGCCTCGTAGGCGAAAGCGGCAGCGGCAAGACAACGGCGGGCCGTTGCATCCTCCGGTTGATGGAGCCGACGGCGGGGCGGGTCGTGTTCGACGGCATCGATTTGACGCAGCTCGACCGGCGCGAATTACGGCGATTACGCAAGCGCATCCAGATTATCTTCCAGGACCCGTTCGGGTCGCTGAACCCGCGGATGACGGTGTACGCGATGCTCGCCGAGGCCCTGCGCGTGCATGCCGTCGTCCCGCGTGAGCAGCGCCGGGCGCGCATCGAGGAATTGCTTGGCCTGGTCGGGCTTTCGCCGGAGGCGGCGGACCGGTATCCCCACGAATTCAGCGGTGGCCAGCGGCAGCGCCTCGGCGTCGCGCGCGCGCTCGCGGTCGAGCCGGACCTCATCGTGGCGGATGAACCGGTCTCGGCGCTCGATGTGTCGGTCCAGGCGCAGATACTCAATCTGCTCGAAGACCTCCAAGAGCGCCTTGGCCTGACGTACCTCTTCATCGGCCACGACCTGAGCGTGGTCCGGCACATCTCCGATTATGTCGCGGTTATGTACCTGGGCCGCATCGTCGAGACGGGCGCCGCGGAGGACATATTCGAGCGTCCGGCGCATCCGTACACCCGCGCGCTCTTGTCCGCCGCGCCGAACCCGGACCCCGCACAGCGCCTGAAGCGCATCCTGCTCGAAGGCGACGTGCCGAGTCCCATCAACCCGCCGTCCGGCTGCCCGTTTCACCCGCGTTGCCCCGACGCGCGCCCCGAGTGCGCCGAAATCGAGCAACGCCTCGTTGTCGTCGCGGGCGATCACCGCGCGGCGTGTCACGTCCACGCGCCGGAAGCGGTCGAGGCGTCCTGATGCCCGGCGGAGATGCCCAGAGCAGGTTGTTTCACGTGGGCGGCGCGGCCTACAGCGCCGCCGAAATCATTCGCGTGATCGGAGAGTACTTGACGCCGGAGCGGCGCGCGCGCATCGCCGCCGTGGTCGCGGAGCGGACCCGTTCGGTGGTCCCGGTGCTCGAAGGATTGTACGACCACGGCAACGTCTGCGCCGTGATGCGCACCGCCGAGGCGCTCGGTTATCAGGCGCTGCACATCGTCGATCTTCAGGAGAAGTTCAAGGTCGCCAACCGGGTCACCCAGGGCGCGGAGAAATGGATCGACCTCCACCGCTGGGCCACCACGCGCGCGTGCGTCGTCTGCCTGCGCGCGCGGGGCTATCGCATCGCCGCCATGTGCATGGAAGACGCCCAGCCCATCGACGCTTATCCGTTCGACGCGCCCACGGCCCTCTTTTTCGGCGGCGAACGGGACGGCGTGAGCCGGGAACTGCTTGATGATGCCGACGCGCGCCTCGTGATCCCGATGCCCGGCTTCACGCGCAGCTTCAACATCTCGGTGGCGGCGGGGGTGGCCCTGCACCACATCCGCGAGGCGCGCATCCGCGTTCTGGGCCGCCACGGCGATCTCGACGACGCGGAACAAGCGGCCCTGACCGCGGCGTACTACCTGCGCAGCGTCGAGCATGCGGCGCAACTCCTCAGCCGCCATGGGCCGCCAGAGGTCAGCAGGGCAGTTCCCAGCCTTGACGATACTCCTTCGTAAGGAACCGGTTGGCGCGTTCGCTGTTCGTAATCCGCATGGTCTCGACGTCAAACTCGATACGTTCGCCCGCCAGCAGCGCCACGTTGCCCATGTTGGCCGCTTCCGTCAACGGTCCCGCGTAATCGAAGTGCGACGCCGCCTCGTCCTCGCCCTTGCACGCCTTGATCCAGTTGTAATAGGGGTTCTGGCCGCGAACACGGGGGAGCGTCTTCGGCGGGCGCGTGTAGTCCTTCATCCGTTCATCGGGCAGGAGTCGCGCATCGTCGCCGTACTCGCCGGCCGTCGCGTAGCCGTCCGACCCGATGAAGAGCGATCCATTGTCGCCGGCGCCGAGTTTCTGGTTCTGGGGAATGGCCGCCGGACGCTCAGGCAACAGTTTGCCATCATACCAGTAAACATCGACGAGACCCATGTCGCCCCGCGCGGGGAACTGGAACTTGATGATAGACGCCGTCGGCGGGCTGAACTCGGTCATGCCGTCCTGGCGGACCACCTCGACGCTGTACGACTTGGCTTCGTAGAGCCTTAGCGCCCAGAACGCGGGGTCCATGATGTGGCACGCCATATCGCCGATGGCGCCACAGCCGAAGGCCCACCAGCCGCGCCAATTGAACGGGGCATAGCCCTTGTTGTAGGGGATCGCCGCCGCCGGGCCGAGCCACAAGTCCCAATCCAGCGTGTCGGGAACCGGTTGCTCGGGCAGCAGCGCGGTCATGCCCTGAGGCCAGATCGGGCGATTCGTCCAGATATGCGCCTCCTTGACCGTGCCGATGGCGCCGGCCCATATCATCTCGCACAATTCGCGCACGCCGTTGCCGCAGTGGCCCTGGTTGCCCATCTGCGTCGTGACGCCGGTTTCGCGCGCGGTTTTCGTGAGGAGCCGCGCCTCGGCGATGGTGTGAGTAAGTGGCTTCTGCACGTAGACGTGCTTGCCCATCTTCATCGCCATATAAGCGGCGAGGGCATGCGAGTGGTCGGGCGTCGAGATGGTGCAGGCGTCAATCCCGTCACCCATCTCCTCGAGCATCTTGCGGTAGTCCTTGTACTGCTTGGCGTCCTTGAGCCTGTAAAAGGCCTCGCCCGCCCGTTCCCAGTCCGGGTCGCACAGGGCGACGATATTCTCACGCCGACAGGACATGATATCCCCGAGGCCCTTGCCGCCCACGCCGATACCCGCGATGCGCATCTTCTCGTTTGGTGACAACTTGCCGGGGATAACCTGGGCCGTGTTCAGTCGCAACGGCAGAAACGCCGCCGCCGCCGTTGTGGTGGTCGCCGCCAGAAATGCCCGTCTGCTCAATTGGTCCGCCATGATGTTACATCCTTCTTTGAGTGTGATGGTTCGGTCCGCGTTTCGCGCGCTCGCAAGTGATTACCCGCCTGCCGCCCCCAATGGCCACGCGAATACGTGCAAGACACAACCGCCGACTATAGGACTGCCGCCGGCGTGCCAGGGTTTCGATTATACCCTGAGAAAGAACGGAATACCCAAGACGCGACACCCAAGCTTGACCGCAATAGTCTGAACCGGTAACCTCGCCCGCGAAACGGGTCTTGCGAAAGGATCAACTCGTGTTCAAGCGCCTCCCGGAGAGTCTGACCAATCCTGACGCCCGCATGCTCAATCACAAGGCGTTTCTCGGATGCCTGCTCGCGCTGCTCCTGACCACGGCGGTCTTCGCGGCCACCGGTACAGTCTGCATCGTGCATACCAACGACCTGCACGATCACATCAGGCCGGGATACAACGGCGAGGGCGGCCTGCCGTACGTGGCCGGCTACGTGGCCGCGCTCCGGGCTCAGCGCCCGGATGTGCTGGTGCTTGACGCAGGCGACGTGCTCGAAAAGGGCGATATGGTCTCGTACGCGACGGGGGGGAGCATCATGTACGAGGCCATGCGACGCATCGGCTATGACGCCGCCGTGCCGGGAAACCACGACGTAAAGGGGGACTTGGCGGAACTGGACCGCCGCCGCGACTTGTTGGGTGCGCCATTTCTTTGCGCCAACCTGCTCCGCGACGACGGCGCGCCGCGTTACCCGGCCTCGCGGGTCTTCGACGTGGGCGGCGTGAAGGTGGGCGTTATTGGCCTGACGCGCGAGTCGAAGCGGGCGGAAATCCCGGACTTCGCGTTCAGTAAGAAGGCGTTGGCCGCGGAAGCGGCGCGCCTGGCTCCGGAAACGCACCTCGTTGTCGCAGTGGTCCACGAGGGCGTCGCCGAATGCCTCGAATTATCGGCCGTCGCGCCGGACGTGGACGTCTTCGTCTCGGGACATACGCACCAAGTCCTTCATGCTCCGCGGCGGGTCGAAGGCACGGGAGGCGTCATCGTCCAGGCGGGCTGCAACGCCCGCTATGTCGGGCAATTGGAAGTGACCGTTGATCTCGACGGGCGGAACATCATCGAGTATGCGGGAAAACTCGTGTCCATGAGTCATCTAGAAATCCCCGTCGATGAGGATTTTCTGGCGTGGGTGCGCGACCGCGAACAGGAAGTCTGCCCCGAGGCGTCGCGCGAGGTCGCGTACGCGAGCAAGGAAGTGGGGCCGGGCAGCGTCGGGTTCCTCATAGCGGCCGCGTTGCGGGAAGAGGCCCAGGCCGAGGCGGGCCTCTGCATGACGGACCGCGTAGTCCGCAACGGGCTGCCCGAAGGACCAATCGATGTCAATGCGCTGTTCCGCGCCTGCGCGCCCTGGGCGCTCGACGTGGTGACCGTCTCGGTCGCGGGTGAGGACCTGCTCGCGTACCTTGGAGAATACGTCGCCGGAATGGATAGGCCCTCGTGGGACGGTTTCGCGGCCGTCTTCCGTATCCAACGCAATGAGCCGGCGGTGGTGCGCGATACGACCCTCGAACCGGCCCGCTCGTACACCGTCGCCCTGACCGCCGAGGAGTGGAAGAGGCGGCTCGCGCCGTTCCTCGAAAAGCGCGATGCCAACGCCGCGCTCCCCGAGGCCACTCCGTGCGCGTTCAATGTTCTCGACGCGCTTGAGGTCCTTGCCGGGCGTCTCGCCGAATCGGAAGGGAACGTTGTCGCCAATCCGAATGCGCGGGCCGCGACGGCGGACCTCCACGCCTATGCGACCGCCGTCGAGGCCGCCGCCCGGCCCCGCGCAGCCGTCGCCGTCCCCTGACGAACGTTCCGCTGTAACTTGCGCCTGTGACAAGGCATGGGAACCGCGTCAGGCTGATTTGTGCGCTTCGAGAGCTTCGTTCAATTCGTTCGCGGCGTAGACCCAGGGGGAGACGCGCGCGTGGACCGCATGCCGCGCGGGCGTCGTGCGCGGATTGTTGATCGCAAGCACCCCGTTGCCGACTTCGCGGAGGGCGTGTCGGCGGCAGTAGCCCAGGAAACGCGCCCACCGGCGCTCGAACGCCGGACCTTGCAGCAGCGCTTCCGCAACGTGCAGCCCGTGAGCGGCGCAATTTGCGGCGCGGCGCGTCAACGCCGCCTTCATGGCGGCCATGTCGAGCGGGCCGTCATGTGCCTCCGTCTGTTCCAGGACGTATTGTCCCGCGAGTTGGCTGAACGTGACCGTCGTCTCGCGCGCGAGGAGACGCCGGACGCGATGCGGCCACTCTTCGTCCGGCCACGTCCTGGCGTCCCGAATCGGCGGTCCGATGCGCAGGTACGCCGCCGGGCGGCCCGTCGTCATGAAGTCATAGGTGACACAGACCGGCAGCAGCGTCGTCGCGCGGGAGGCGCGCCCGACGATTTGCCGCAGTCCCGACTTGATGCGGCCAATGCGCCCATCGGGGGAAAGCGCCCCTTCCGGAGCGATGAACAGCGCATCGCCATCGTCGAGAACGCGCGCGAACACGTCAAGGGACTCCCGAATGGCGTCGCGTTGGCGCGTGTCGAGCAATGCCGCGACTTCAGGGCGGAAGGCGTCGGGATCGTGCAGCGTGAAAAGTTCCTTCGCGTAACGGGAACGATAGACGGCGCGGATGGTTGCGCCGTCCGGAGCACCGGGAAAAACCGCCTCGGGCGAGTCGGCAAGAACGTCGCGTAGGGGGAGATCGCCCGCGGCGGTGAGGAGATCATTCAGGTGCGCGGCCAGAAACCGCCGCTTCGCCATCGGGATCGGATAGAAGCGAAAGGCGCGCACGACCCCCGACACACTCACGCGAAAGAGCAGCGGATGTAGCCAGCGCGGTCGGGGCAGCACGTAACCCGCCATGAAACCCCGTTGAAAGACGTGCTCCCCGCTGACGAATGCGCACCGGCCCACAGGCCCCGTCCCGCGGCAATGCCGATGGAAGACGGGCGGGATAATCACGCCGTCGAGGTCGCTCCTGTGGCACACCGTCACGACGAGACCGGGCGCATTCTCAAGGTTTTCGAGACCAGCCACATGCAACCGCACACAACACCGCGACGCAATCCGGCTCCAGCCCATGTACAGCGTCCTGGCCGCACCGCCCCACCAGGGCGGCCGCGGACCCCGACCCTGTTCCAGTTGATGGCTGGATAAACCCATTGTGCTATTGCCTCGCCGCGCGCTTGAGGGAAACTCCGCCACACTTACCGCCGCCGCGCGCATTCGTTTCACGTAACGGTTGTTCGGGGACTGGCACACGCGAGCGAGTCTTCGAGCCTGTCCTCCGAAGCCTTGGCGAAGGAGGGCGAGACGTACCCGAAAGTGGGGGGATGTTGGATCGGGGACAGGCACGTCTCGCACGCGAAGCGCGTGCTCGCTTGCGCCAGTCCCTTACGCGGCGGCAGGCGTTCACAGTCCGGCGTGGTACTCCTGAAGCGTGAGGATGTGGAGGTCGCTCTGTTTCATGGCGCGGATGGCGCTGACGGCGGCGACGGCGGCGGCGAGGGTGGTCATGGTCGGCACGCCGCGTTCGAGGGCGGTGCGCCGAATGGCGCGTTCGTCCGTCTTCGAGGCCGCGCCCAGCGGCGTGTTGATTATCCAGTGGATGTCGCCGTTGATGATACGGTCCACGGCGTTGGGGCGCCCTTCGCCGACCTTCGGGATGACCTCGACCTCGATTCCCTGGTCTCGCAAGGTCTCCGCCGTGCCCTCCGTTGCGATGATCTTGAAGCCCAGTTGAACCAGGTCCTGGGCAAGGGTTCCCATGGTTTGCTGGTCCCGCCGGTTCAGGCTGAGGAATACCGCGCCGCTCAGGGGAACGGTGTTGCCCGCGGCCGTCTGGCTCTTGGCGTAAGCGAGGCCCATGTTGCGGTCGATGCCCATGACTTCGCCCGTGCTGCGCATTTCGGGTCCGAGAAGAATATCCACGCCGGGAAACTTGATGAACGGCAGGACGACCTCCTTGGCGCACGTGTAGTTCGGCCACGGGTCCCGGGTCAGGCCGAGTTCACGCAGCGTCTTTCCCGCCATCACGCGCGCGGCGAGCTTCGCGAGCGGCACGCCGACCGCCTTGCTCACGAACGGGATGGTCCGCGAGGCGCGCGGGTTGACCTCGAGCAGGAAGATTTCCTCGTCGCGCACCGCGTACTGAATGTTCATCAGTCCTACCACGCGGAGTTCGCGGGCCAACGCGCGGGTCTGCTCGCGCACCCGTTCGAGAAGGTCCGCGTCAAGATCGTAGGGCGGCAGGATGCACGCGCTGTCGCCGGAGTGGACGCCGGCTTCCTCGATATGCTGCATGATTCCGGCCACGATCACCGTCTCGCCGTCTGCGATGGCGTCCACGTCAAGCTCGATGGCCCGTTCCAGGAACTTGTCGATCAGTATGGGGTGCTCGGGGGATGCCTCGACCGCGTAGGTCATGTAGCGTTCGAGCGAGTCCGCGTCGTACACAATTTCCATCGCGCGCCCGCCCAGTACGAACGAGGGCCGCACAACGACGGGGTAACCGATGCGCTCGGCGATCGCAAGCGCCTCTTCGACCGAGGTGGCCGTGTCGTTGTCGGGCTGGAGCAAGTCCAATTTCTCGACCACCTCGCGGAACAGCTTGCGGTCCTCCGCCCGCGCGATGCTCTCGGGGGAGGTGCCGATGATGGGTGCGCCCGCGTCTTTGAGCGCCTGCGCGAGGTTGAGCGGCGTCTGGCCGCCGAATTGGACAATGACGCCCGCCGGCTTCACGTGCTCGACGATGTTCATCACGTCTTCGAACGTGACGGGCTCGAAGAACAGCCGGTCCGATGTGTCGTAGTCGGTCGAGACCGTCTCCGGGTTGCAGTTGACCATAACGGTCTCGAAGCCGTCTGCTTTGAGCGCGAAGGCCGCATGGACGCAACAATAGTCGAACTCGATGCCCTGCCCGATGCGGTTCGGTCCGCCGCCTAATATGATGATCTTCGGCTTGTCCGAGCGGCGCACCTCGTCATCGTAGTCGTAGGTCGAGTAATAATAAGGCGTAAACGCCTCGAACTCGCCCGCGCAGGTGTCCACCAGCCGATAACCCGGCACGACGCCGTGTTTCTTGCGCAGCGCGCGCACCGCGTCCGGCGTCATGCCCCACCAGCGCGCGAGTTGGGCATCCGCGAAGCCGCAGCGCTTCGCGCGGAGAAGCGTGGCGGCGCAGTTCGGCGCCGCGTCGCGCAGGCGCGCCTCCTCGACGACAATATCGCGCATCTGCCGCACGAACCACGGGTCCATCTTCGTTGCTTCGACAATCTCGGGAACCGTCGCGCCGAGCCGGAATGCCTGGGCGATCTGAAGCACCCGCGCGGGGTTCGGCGTGCGGATGGCGCGCAGCAACGCCTCCTTTTCCTCCGGCGATTCCGGGAAATCGGTCAGCGGCTTGTCTTTGCCGTCGCCGCCGAAGCCGAAGCGCCCTATCTCGAGGCCGCGAATCGCCTTTTGCAGCGACTCCTTGAACGTGCGGCCGATGCTCATGGTCTCGCCCACGCTCTTCATCTGCACCGTGAGCAGCGGGTCCGATCCGGGAAACTTCTCGAAGGCCCACCGGGGGATTTTCGTGACCACGTAGTCGATGGTCGGCTCGAACGAAGCGGGCGTCTCCTTCGTAATATCGTTCGGGATTTCGTCGAGTGTGTATCCGACGGCGAGTTTCGCGGCGATCTTGGCGATCGGGAAGCCGGTGGCCTTCGACGCGAGAGCCGAACTGCGCGACACGCGCGGGTTCATTTCGATGACTACCATCCGGCCCGTCTCGGGATGCACCGCGAATTGCACGTTCGATCCGCCCGTATCCACGCCGATCTCGCGCATGATGGCAATCGAGGCGTCGCGCATCGCCTGATACTCTTTATCCGTCAGGGTCTGCGCCGGGGCGACCGTGATGCTGTCGCCGGTGTGAACGCCCATCGGGTCCACATTCTCAATCGAGCAGATGATGACCACGTTGTCGTTGTGGTCCCGCATCACCTCGAGTTCGAATTCCTTCCAGCCGAGGGCGGACTCCTCGATGAGCACCTCCCGGATGGGGCTGGCGTCGAGGCCGTGTTGCACCGCGTGCGTGAATTCCTCGATGTTGAAGGCAAGCCCGGCGCCAGAACCTCCGAGCGTGAACGCCGGACGAATCACCGCCGCGTAATTGACCTCCGCGCCAAAGCGCATCGCCTCTTCGAGGGAGTGCGCCACTACGCTGCGCGGTACGTCGAGGCCGCAATCCAGCATGGCCTGCTTGAACAAGCCGCGGTCCTCCGCCTTCTTGATGGCCGCGAGCTTCGCCCCGATCAACTCGCAGCCGTACCGGTCCAGGATGCCCTTTTCCGCCAGTTCGACGGCCAGGTTGAGCCCCGTCTGCCCGCCTACCGTCGGCAACAGCGCGTCCGGGCGCTCGCGCGCAATGATACGTTCGAGAAACGCGGCGTTCAGCGGCTCGATGTACACGCGCTCCGCCGTCTCGGGGTCCGTCATGATCGTGGCGGGATTGCTGTTGACCAGAACGACGGTGTACCCCTCTTCCCGCAGGGCCTTGCACGCCTGCGTCCCCGAATAGTCGAACTCGCAGGCCTGGCCGATGACAATCGGCCCCGAGCCTATCAGCAGAATCTTCTTGATATCAGTACGTTTGGGCATAAGACCCCGTGGCACGGGCATCCCGCCCGTGGACGGTCATGGGCACGATACCCACGCCACAACGGTTCAGTAAGAAATCTCGAGAATCTCGAGCGTCAGATCGCCCGCCGGGACCTTCGCCGTCGCGGCTTCTCCGGGCCCTTTTCCAAGCAGTGCTTTCCCGACGGGCGACTGCACGGAAATCTTGCCGGCGGCGAGGTCCGCCTCCGGCGGGCTTACCAAGCGGTACGTGATTTCCTGGCCTGTTTTCCCGTTTCGCACCCGCACCGTCGCGCCTTGGTACGCCCTGCTGGTGTCGATATCCAGGTCATCGATCAATGTCGCGCGCGTGACCTTGTCTTCGAGGTCCTTGATCTTCGCGTGGATCAGCGCCTGTTCCTCTTTCGCCGAATGGTATTCCGCGTTTTCGCTCAAGTCGCCGAGGGACCGCGCATGCTCGATGGCGACGGCGACCTTCATGCGCCGCTCGTTCAGGACCGTGAGTTCGGCCTTCATTTTTGCCAGACCCTCGCGGGATATATACAGTTTCTGCATCAATGACTGTTCCGTGCGCCGGCCACGGAGAGTTGTGGCCGCCTGATAAACCAACGCCGACGGCGGCCTGAAGTCACCGTCGGCCCGACCTGTGCCCGACGCGCGTGCGCCGACCAGGATCCAAGTATAGCAAATGGTCCGGCGGGGATGCGAAACGGGGGAGATGGGTTCTACAGGATAGGAGAATCTTGATGTCTACCGGTCTGCGGCGGTCTGTGCGGACGCCGCGTCGGCGTCGCGGACGGTGAGGGTGAACGTACTGCCCTTGTCGGGATCGCTAGCGACCTTGATGTCGCCGCCATATAGGAGGGCCAACTTCTTTACGGTGGACAGGCCGAGCCCGCTGCCAAGGATGTTCGCGGTCTTTTCGTTCTTGATGCGCACGAAATCGTTGAACAGTTTGGCCGCCTCGTCCTTGGTTAATCCGATGCCCGTGTCCGATACGGCGATTACCGCTTCGCCATTGCGGCGGCGCAATGTCACATCGACGCGGCCTTGGTCACGATTGTATTTGACGGCGTTCGAAACCAGGTTATTGAGCATGATGGCGAGTTCGGCGGGGTCCGCCCGCAACGGGATGGGCCCGTCCGCGTGAAGCGCCAACACGATGCCGCGCTCACGCGCGTCGGGTGCCGCCGTGTCCAAGGCAGCCCGGGCCGCGTGCACGAGATCACAGTCCTGAATCTCCCGGGGACGCTCGCCGGATTCGATGCGCGTCAGGTCGAGCAGGTCGACGATCATCTTGCGCATGAATCCTGTGCGCACAAGACACCGCTCGATAAACTCGTGATGAACCCGCTCATCCTTTACCAGCCCGGGGTCGCGCAGAATATTCAGATACCCCTCGACGGCGTTCAGCGGCGCTTTGAGTTCGTGGGCGAGCACGGAAATGAACTGGAAGCGCAGCCGGCGTTTTTCGGCCGCAAGCGCTTTCGCGTGGCGCGTGACGACAAGGTGCTTGGTCGTCTTGCGTACCGTGCTCTTGAGGTCCGTGGGCGTGAACGGTTTCGGCAGGAAGTCAAAAGCGCCCTGTTTTGTGGCGCGAACGGCCGTCTCGATGGACGCATAAGCCGTGATAATGACGATGTGCATGTCCAGGCCCAGCGGGGCAACCTGTTCCAACACCTCCATGCCGCTGATGCCCGGCAGTTTGTTGTCGAGCAGGAGAATTTGCGGAGGGGTGGCCTGGATGATGTCGAGCGCCTGTTCGCCGGATTCGGCCTCGCTAACATCGAATCCGACCTCGAGTTCGAAATCCGGCACGGCTACGGTGAAACCGCGCAACACCCGGCTCACCGCGGCCCGGATGCCGAGTTCGTCATCGACTACGAGTACGTTGACTGTTTCCACACCACGTCATCCTTCAGCGGAGCGTTCCCGCCCCGAGTCTCATCCCCATCAGGCCCATCAGGCCGGCGCGCCAATCTGTTCCTCGACGACCTCCGCGGTCGCGCCCGGCGCGCCCACGTGGCCCCGCCGTGGCAGAGAGACCGTGAATTTCGTCCCCGTGGGGCCTTGCTCGGGCGCCGCGTTCGACTCGACCCGGATGTTGCCTCGATGCATCTTCACGATGCCGTAACTCACGGCAAGGCCCATGCCGGTGCCCTCGCCAATGGGTTTCGTAGTGAAAAACGGATCGAAAATCTTGCTAAGGTTCTCCTCCGGAATGCCCGCGCCCGTGTCCTCGACTATCAGATGGATTTCCTCGGCCTCACTGCGCGTGCTGACCGTGAGTACGCCGCCGTCGGGCATGGCGTGGCAGGCGTTGTTGATCAGGTTGGTCAATACCTGCGTCACCTGGTCGCGATCGACCTCGGCCCACGGGTTATCGCCTTCGTGTCGCACTTGGGAAGTCACGTGCGGCGGAAGCGTAACCAGTCTCAAGCATCCCTCGACAAGCGCCCGCATGTCCGTGGGCTCCAGAGCTACCTTGTTCTGCCGAGCGAAATGCAGCAGCCCCGCCACGATCTTCTTGCAGCGGTCCGCCTGGGTGGCCAGCATTCCGAGGTCCTCGCGCATCTGCTGATCCTCCTGGCAGTCCTCGAGGAGCATATGCGCGTACATCAGCACGACGCCCAGCGGATTGTTCAATTCGTGCGCGATACCCGCCGCCAATTGGCCCATAGTGGCCAGCTTCTCCGCCTGGACCAGCGTTTCCCGCGCGCGCGCCAACTTCTCGTTCGACACGGCGAGACTGCTCACGGCTTGGCGCAGCTTATCGATCGTGTAGGGCAGGCACATCTCGCTCTCCGCCAAGCCCTTTTGGATGGCGGTCGCGTGCTCACGGCAGGTCTCATAGCCGCATGCCCCGCAGTTGAGTTCGTCCTCGACCGAGTGCTTGCCCATGCGATGCAGAATGTATTTGATTTCCTCATCCGTGGGATCGGGAATACGCTGGTCGTCCGGCTCAAACGATCGCGAGAGATCGAGATCGGCAAAGCCGTCCATTTGACGCCGCCACGCGTCGTGGTCCAATTGCTCGAGGCGGGCGCGCACGTAGGTGCTGACGCGGCGCCGCCGGCGGAACAAGGGGTCTTTGTTGCTCATGCCGGGCCCCATGATGCATCCTTCGCAGGCCAGCACCTCGAGCAGGCGCGGGCTGCAATGGCCCAGATAGAACTCCTTGATCGCCTCGACGAAACCCGCCCGCCCACCGGCGGTTACGACGTCTCCGCTGACAAGGTCCTCGGGAAGGTCCGCCGCCTGGAGCATCCCCCGGTGCAACGGGAAAAGGGCGCCGGGCCCGGCCAACGGCGGGTCAAACTCGCTTTCCGTAACCGTGTGACGCGACAGGTCCAGTTCCCAGGCCATCTGGCGTAGTTCGACAAAAGTCAGCACCGCGTCAACGTCGTGGTCTACACTGCCGCTCACCGCCTCGCCCTTCTTCGCGATGCACGGGCCTATAAACACGATCTTTACTTCATCGCCGTACATGCGTCGCACCGCGCGCGACGTAGCCACCATTGGCGACACAATAGGCGCCAGCGAATCCACAAGCTTGGGGAAGTAGCGTTCGACATACGCGACGATCGCGGGACACGTGGTGGCGATGTAGGACTTGCCGTCGTTGCGCTCCATCAGACGGCGGTAGCGGTCCGCCACGAGGTCCGCGCCAGCTGCCACCTCGACAACGTACCGGAACCCCATACGCCGCAGTACCCCCGCCAGCAGCCGAAAATTCCAGTCCACGAACTCCCCCGGGAAACTCGGCGCGATAATGGCCGCTACGCGCCCGTCGCCGGCCAAGAGCTGCTTGACCGCCTCCGTCGAGTCATACACCCGCTTTGCGTGCTGGCCGCAGACCTGCACGCAATTCCCGCAACCGATGCACCGCTGACTAATGACGTCCGCCTGTCCGTCCACAATCCGAATAGCTTTGGCGGGGCACTCGCGGACGCAGGTGTAGCAGGTCCGGCACCGTTCCCTAATCGTCGTGACCAGCGGTATTTTGGCCGATTCGCGCATCGAATCCTCGAATTTCCTGACGGTCCGGCGATTGGCGCGGGCCGCCCCCGGCGCAACCGGACGGACTTTATGTGCCAATTATGAACGCCGGGGGCGGGAAAAGCAAGCATTGGATCCGCCTTGTCTTTATGCAAAACAGTGGTATTCCATGGCCGATGTCCAGATATGCGGGCTAATCGGCGCCATTTCTCCGGCGAATTTCCGGCAAGATTGGGCTTGACCCTTAAGACGCAACGTTGCTCCCGCGCGCCTCCCGAGTCATAGTGTCGCGATGACGCCCCGAACACCACGAATTTATCCTTATAGCGCAGGGCTTTTGACAAGTTCACCCGTTCCTGCTATACTTTCGGCCACTGGACTGTATGGTGCGAAGCCGGTGCGGAGCAACCGTGCTTCGCGGCGGCGAGCGTAAGCGAACCGTACCCGCTCGGATCGCGTGCTCTCGGTGTACAAACGAAGTCGCTACGGCGTCACATCGCCGTGTGCGGAAGCGAGAAACCGTCGGGTTTAGCGATTCGGGAGTGCGCGAAAAGATAGGGTGGGAGTCGTTTACCGCAGTAATGCCTCCGCAATTAGACTTTGGGAAGTGGTCGCGCGGAAGCGGAGACCCGTGAAAGCACTCGGTTGCCGCGCGGCGGGTTGGAGTTGTTCACAGGGAGAGGGATCTGGCATGTGGCCGAATCGATGCCTGGGCGGCAACACGCGACGGGCGGTCTCGGAATTTTCAGTGACCCCGCGCAGGTTAGGGAATGCGTATCCATGAAACAAAACGGATGGTTGCACATGCATCATGGCGTATTAACCCTCGGCGTAATCATCATGGTCTTGTCGGCGGGATGCGTGACGACGCCGCCCAGCGAGAATCCGGGGTGGCCCGAACCCGCGCCGCCCGCCGTGACGCTCCAGCCCGGCGATGTCATCAAGATACTCTTCCCGTACTGGCCGGAGTTGGAGGCGGAACAGATGATACGCCCCGACGGCAAAGTGGCGCTGCAATTGGTTGGGGACGTGGAGGTCCAGGGGTTGACGCCGGACGGCCTCCGGACGGCGTTGCTCGAACGCTATGCCGACAAGCTGAAGAACCCGGAGATCACCGTAGTGGTCACGCAGTATGTGAGCCAGCGGGTTTACGTGGGCGGCGAGGTCCGGACGCCGGGACTTATCCCGATCCAAGGTCGGTTGACGGTGCTCGAGGCGATCATGCAGGCGGGCGGCTTCAATAAGGGCACGGCCCAGATG
The DNA here is from genome assembly GCA_029556545.1 of Candidatus Hydrogenedentota bacterium. Taxonomy (GTDB): domain Bacteria; phylum Hydrogenedentota; class Hydrogenedentia; order Hydrogenedentales; family JAGMZX01; genus JAGMZX01. The sequence continues at coordinate 22,573 of JAKQEQ010000112.1, read as the reverse complement.
CGCAACGTGGTGTTGATCCGCGAGCGCGAGGGCAAGCGCTTCGCGAAATCCCTCGATCTGCGCAAGGCGCTCGAGAAGCCGGAGAGTACGGCGGTCTATCTCGAACCGTATGACGTCGTCTACGTGCCGCGCACAACCATTGACAAGGTGGACCAGTGGGTGGACCAGTACATCAATCAGATCATTCCGCGCAGCGTGTACTGGAACCTCACGTATGACCTGAACCAGCAAGACTTCGATTCAGACAGCCGGAATTTCACGATCCAGGCGGTCCCCGGCCTGTAAGGAGACTCAGCGGCGATGGACAGCGGCATCCTGCTCAATTCGGTGCGTGACATACTCTACGTCCTTTTCCGGCACAAGTGGAGGATTACCGCGTTCTTCCTCCTGGTAGTCGCGGTAGTGACGGTCGTCACGTTTGTGCTGCCTGTGGCGTATCGCTCGGAGGCGGTGCTGCTCGTGCGCCTCGGGCGCGAATACCTGCCCGCCGACTGGTCGGTCGAGCAGGCCTTCGTCAACGTCACCCAGGACCGCACAGGCGAGGTCAAGTCCGAGGTCGCAATTCTGACAAGTTATGACTTGGCGAAGCAGGTGGTCGAGGAATTCGGCGAAGGCTGGATTCTGTACCGCCGAGACCTTGAACGCAGGCCGCAGCCCCTCGATGAGCCGCCGTCTCCCGGGCCGCTCAAGCAAGTGGCCCGCCTCGCCCAGCTACAACTGAAGAATCTGCTCGTGCTGCTCCAGTTGCGTGAACGGCTGACGCCCCGCGAGGAGGCCATTCGCGCACTGATGGACAGCATCACGGTGGACGTCGAGGACAAGACGAACATCATCCGCGTCGGCATGGAATTAAAGCACCCCGAGGTAAGCCGGCTGGTCCTGGACCGCTTGCTCGCCTTGTACCTCGAGCGGCACGTCGATGTATTCTCCGCGCAGGCCGGCCCGGATTTCTTCAAGAAGCAGGTCGAGGCCGCGGAGGCGGACATGAAGGCCGCGGACGATGCCCTTCGAGCGTTTCGCGGAGAACATGACATTTCGTCGTTGGAGGCGCAGAAGGAGACGCTGCTCTCGCAGATCAGCGAACTCGAGGGACAACTCAGTTTAGTGACCGCCGATGCGGACGGCCTGCAAGCGGTGGTCAACCAGCTCAGCGATGCCATGCAGCGGCAGCCGCGGGTTCAGGAACTTTCGCGTACAACGGGTATGCCCAACTACGCCGCGGACACGCTTAAGGAACGGTTAATCGATCTGCGCGCGCAAGAGGCGGACCTCGCGGCGCGTTATGCCGACACGCACCGCCCGCTGGTGGAATTGCGCAAAAAAATCGCCACGCTCGAGGACCTGTTGAACCGAGAAAACCCCTCGCTTACGGAGGTAACCACCGGCTTGAACCGGAATTACGAGGCTTTCGAGCACACGCTCGAAAGCGAACGCGCCCAACTCGGCGGGGTGCGCGCGCGCATCGTGGTGCTGCAGGACGAGATTGCCAAGCTCCGGGATCGCCTGGCAAGCACCGCCGCCATGGAAGTCGAGTTGCAGCAGTTGACGCGCGAGCGCGACCTGCGCGAACAGGAGTACCGCGAATTCCGCGATACGTGGCAGCGCACGCTCATCGCCCAGGCCAAGGACATCGACAAGGTGTCGAACATCCGCATCGTCCAGGCCGCGTCCGCGCCGCTCGCGCCCGTGCGCCCGAACAAGACGCGCAATATTGCCCTTGGCATTCTGCTCGGACTCTTCGGCGGAATATGCTACGCCTTCGTTCGGGAATATCTGGACGACACGATTAACACCACCGAGGCGGCTGAGAAGCGCATCGGGGCGCCGGTGCTGGCGGAGATTTCCGAGAAGGAATTCCGTACATGTACCTAGACTTCTACGGCTTCGAGCGAGAGCCGTTCCATATCACGCCCGACCCGGACTTCCTCTTCCTGAGTCCGAGCCACAAGGAGGCGTTCGCCACCGTGGTTTACGGCGTCGAGCAGCGCAAGGGCTTCGTCGCGTTGACCGGTGAAGTCGGCACGGGCAAGACCACCATCCTGCGCGCCTACCTCAAGCGGATTGACAAAACGCCGACGCGGCCCATCTACCTGTTCAATCCAGACTTGACCTTCGAGGAACTGCTGCGGCTTATCCTGCGCGAGACGGGTGCGGACGATCTCGAAGGGCCGGCCGCCGCCATGCTGGACCGGCTCCAGTGGCTGCTTATCGATGAGTACAAGGCCGGACAGAATGTCGCGTTGATCATTGACGAAGCGCAGAACATGCCCATTGAAACGCTTGAAAAACTGCGCATGCTCTCGAACCTCGAGACGGCGAAGGACAAACTCCTCCAAATTGTGCTGGTGGGCCAGCCGGAACTCGACCGGAAGCTCGAACTGCACGCCCTCCGCCAACTGCGGCAGCGGGTCGCGGTCCGGGCCGTTATACGCCCCTTGACGCGCGGCGAGAGCTACGAATACGTGCGGTACCGCCTGACGCAGGCCGGGTGCCTGCGCGAAAGCGTGTTCGCCAAGGACGCCCTGCGCCGCATGGTCACGTCGGCGCGCGGGAATCCGAGGCTGCTCAACATCCTGTGCGACAACGCGCTCATCGCCGGTTTCGGCGCGATGGAGCAGACCGTCTCCGGCAAGATTGTGCGGCAGGTCATCGCCGACCTCAGCGGCGGCGCGCGCCGTCGCCGTCTGGGCTGGGCGGTCGCGGCCGGGACCGTATGTATGGCGGTCGCGGCATTCACGGTCGGCCTGGCGTTCGCATCGCGCACGGAGGGCGCCCCGCGCGCGGCGGTGGCGGAAGTCCGAGAGACCGTGACGCCCGCGCCCGTCACTGCGCAGGCTGAGATGGCCGTTCCGGTCGAACCGGCCCCCGTCCCGACGCCGAAATCGCTGGACCATAGGCTGGTCGCCATGAAGAAGATGGAGGAGACCTTCGCGGGCGCGCCGGCGGCGGTCGAGGCGTCGCGTGAAAAAGAGGCGCAAGCGGAAGTGTCCTTGGAAGAAGACAGCGTGAAATTGGAGGAAGACAGCCTGAAGGCTGCACTACGAACAACGGCAGACAGCCTCGAAACCGAAGCTCGGGGCGGCCTGAAGGCCGGGATCGAAACCGCGCCGGAAGGCGGCCTGAAGGCCGCGCTCCCAACGGCACTCGATACGGCGGCGACGGAATCCTCGAAGATAGAGCGGCGCGTCGGCCGTGGCGATTGTCTGACTCGGCTGGTGGCGGAGGTGTATGGGCGCAGCACGCCCGCTCTTCTTGAGGCTGTGCGGCGTGAAAATCCCCAGGTTGCGAATGTGGATATCATCTGGTTCGGGGATACCTTGGTCTTCCCCGAACGGATTGTGGATGAACAGGGTGTCGTGCATTCGGTGGCTATCCCGGCGGCATCCGTCGGAGAATAGGGGACCGCTCATGACGAAGATTTATGAAGCACTCGATAACGCGGGCCGTGAACGGACGCAGGGCGCGGCGAGACGCGGCGGGGCCGGATTGGCCATCACCGCCTCGAAGCCCCTCGAAGACAAGCTGCTGTCCCTGTATCAACAGATCGAGGCGGCCCTGCAGCGGCAGCGCGGCGCAATTATCGAGATGGTCAGCGCGCATCCGGGCGACGAAACGGCGCGTATCGCGCGGCAGTTCGCGAAACTGGCCTCGGCCCGCATGGGCAAGCGCGTGCTGCTGTTGGGCGCCGTGGGTCCCGTCCTGGTAACGGAAGCGACTTCGGATTGGCAGGCCATGGCCGAGAGCGGGGAACTGCGTGAGGAGGCATTCCGCCTCGTGGGCGACTCCAGTCTGTGCGTCAGCCAGATGGCGTCCAATGCCTCGACCCTCTCCGCGGTCCTTGATGCGCCGGGCCTGCCCCAGGTCCTGGAGCAGATCCGCGAGCAGTTTGACATCGTGGTTGTCGTCGCGCCGGCGCTGGGCACGTCGCCGGAGGGGTATCAATTGGCCTCCGTGGTGGACGGCGTGGTGGTGGTCATCGAGGCCGGCAGGACGCGCTGGCAGGCGGCGAAACGCGAGGTGGCTCGAATGCAGGCGCAGGGCGCGAAGGTCCTGGGTCTGATATTGAATAAACGGCGTTACTATATCCCGGATTTCGTCTATCGTCGCATCTAGCGGCCTTGACGAGGATACGGGAAGCGCAGCTGCGTGGGTTTCGACCCAGCGTAGAAGGGACGTAGGCTGTGTTTGCTTTTCTCAGGCGTGGCATCGCCTGGAGACGCGGGAACGCCCGGCGGTCGATTGAAGGGTTGTGGTCGTCCGAGGCCTTCGAGCAGCAACTGCGGAAGGAACGGGCGCGCACCGACCGCGGCGCCGGGTCGTTCACCCTGCTGGCGTTACGCATTGACGCGCCGCCGGACAGCGAGGCGTTTCTCCAGGCGGCATGGGTCCTTTCGGCCCTCCTGAACCAGCGGACGCGATTCATCGACACGAAGGGCTGGTTCGGCGACCGCATTGGCGTGATCTTCCCGAATACTCCGAGCGCGAGCGTTGTTCATATATGGCCGCCCATCAAGGAGGCGTTCGACCAGCGGTCGCATTCGGCCAGCGCCGAACGCTCGCCGCTGCCGACAGTGACGTTCGAGGTGTACGCGTATCCCGAAGAGGAATTGACTGGCGCGCCGCGCGGGTAACGAAAGACACCGCGCGGTGTATAAATACAAAATGTGGAGCAACAGGCTTATGTCGTTGTTGGGGATGGTGTATCACGATCATGCTGCGGGGGCGCACGGGCACGAGGATCAACCGGGAGTCGCGGCGGACGGCGGCCTGGCACAGGCGCCTGCCGTGCGCAAGGCCGTTGCCCGATGGATGATCAGGATTCAGGGTCTCGATCGCGTGCCGCTTGCGCGGACGCCGCTCCCGTCAATTCACGCCCTGCCGCTCGATCTACTGGAAGTCCGTCCGTCTCCCTGGTGGAAGCGGGTGATGGACGTGTGCGGCGCGTTGACCGGCATTATCCTGCTCGCGCCGTTGATGCTGCTCGTCGCGGCCGCGGTGCGGCTGAGTTCGTCGGGTCCCGCGATTTTCAAGCAGCAGCGCGGTGGCCGGGGCGGCAAGCCCTTCACGGTGTACAAGTTTCGCACGATGGTCCGGGACGCGGAAGCGCGCAAGGCGGAGTTGATGCGTTTCAATGAGCGTAAGGGGCCGGTCTTCAAGATGACGCATGATCCGCGCGTAACGCGAGTAGGCCGTATGCTGCGCTGCCTGAGCCTCGATGAACTGCCGCAGTTGTTCAACGTCCTGAAAGGCGACATGAGCCTGGTCGGTCCGCGTCCATTGCCGGTGGCGGAAGACCGCGCCTCCGCGCGCTGGCAACGCGGACGACTCGCGGTCAAACCCGGCATCACCGGGCTATGGCAAGTCAGCAGCCGCGACAAGAGCTGTTTTGACCACTGGGTCCGGCTGGATTTGCGGTATATCGAGAACCTATCCTTTTGGCTGGACCTCAAGATTCTCCTGTGGACCATCCCGGCGGTGTTGTCGCGGCGCGGCGCCCATTGACCGTCGCGGCTCGGCTCATGGGGTGTCCCCGGCCCAATTCGTCCCAATCCGGAGCGGCACGAGCGCGAATATGAGTCTTAGCAGGGTAAAGCGGCTGATCTGTCTGGCGCTCTATTATGGATTCACGCGCCACTTGCCGGAACACAGCCTCCCGAGGGGGAAGTTGTGGCTCCTGTTGCGCCGCTGGACCGCCGGCCCAACCCTGCGCCACTGCGGGAAGGAAGTGCATATCAACCGCGGCGCCCATTTCGGCAACGGCGCCGCCTTGTCGCTCGGCGATTATTCCAGCATGGGCTTCAACACGCGCATCATCGGGGACGTTACCATCGGCAGCTACGTGGGGATTGCGCAAGAAGTCTTCATCACCGCCTACGGACGGCAGCTCTCGCGAGTGGACATGCCGATGGCGCTCCAAGGCAAGATTCCCGACGATCCGGTCGTTATCGAGGACGACGTGATTATCTTCGCCCGCGTGATCATACTCCCGGGCGTGCGCGTCAGATCCGGCAGCGTGATAGCCGCGGGGACCGTGGTTACACGCGACGTGCCCCCGTTCGCCGTGATCGCCGGCAACCCCGCTCGCGTCGTGAAATGGCGCAAACCGCCCCGGCCCGAATGGATCGAGGGGCATGTCACGCCCTTGGCCGGCGACCATCTGAAGCCGCAACCGTGAACACGGACTTACAGCGCGAGAAGACGTTCATTTCCGGTCGGCTCCGTCACTCGGCGCAATCCTCCCTGTGGAACGGGTCGGCGGCGAAGGCGGTGCTCACCGTCATCGATCAGGGCGTCGTAAGCGCCGCCAATTTCCTGAGCCTTATCATCGTGGGACGCGCCTGCGCGCAGAGCGAACTCGGGCTGTACGCACTCGGGTTCACGATTGTCCTCTTCGCGATGAACTCGCAGAACGCCTTGATCACGTCCGCCTATATCGTGTTCAGTCCCCGGCTTTCCGGCGAGGCCCACGCGCGCTACACCGGCAGCACGCTGGTCCACCACGTTACACTCGCCGTCATTATCGCGGCGGGCCTCGCGGTTGCCGGGGGCCTCTTCGCGTTCATGACCGCGCCCACCGCCGATCTGGCCGGACTCGACCGGGTCTTATGGGCGCTGGCAATGGTCATTTTCTTCATCTTGCTTAAGGAGTACGCGCGACAAGTGTGTTTTGCCGGGTTACGCACCGGGGCCGCGCTCGTGCTGGACCTGGGTATGTCCGCACTGCAGGTGGGGGGGCTGACGGCGTTGGGCGTGATGGGGCATCTGTCGGCGGGTCGGGCCTATGGCGTGATCGGGGTCGCAGCGGCCTTCGCGGCGCTGACGTGGCTGGGAACACAGCGGCGGCGGTTCGCGCCGGTTCGAAGCGAAGTCCTTCCCGATTTCCTGCGCAATTGGGCGTATTGCAGGTGGATTTTCGCGATGAACCTCGCCTATGTCGCGGCGAATCAGGCCTATCCGTGGGTGCTCGTGGGCTTCCACGGCCCCGTGGCGAACGGCGTATTCGGGGCCTGCGCCGGGGTGGTCTTTTTCGCCAATCCCTTCGTCCTGGGCCTCAGTAACTTTCTGGGCCCCAAAGCGGTGCACGCTTACAAAGAGGGCGGCGTACCGGGCATGCGCTCGGTGGTCCGCAAGGCGACGCTGTTCTTCGCCGTGACGATGACGCTTTTCTGGCTCGGCATGACGCTGCTGGGCGAATGGCTGCTTGTTCTGCTCTTCGGCCCGGCCTATGCCGGCAACGGCGTTACCGTAAGCATCCTGGCCGCCAGCCAGTTGATTTGGTCGCTCACGATACCCGTGAATTTCGGCCTGAACGCCATGGAACGGCCGGATGTGGCGTTCAAGTCGCTGCTGCTGGCGCTGGCGTTCACGTTCACGGCGGGCGTCTGGCTCGTGAACGCGTTCGGCCCGGCTGGGGTTGCGTGCGGTCTGCTGGCGGGAAACGGCATCGCCTGCGTGTATAATCGGGTGGTATTCGCCCGGGAATCCCGGCGTCGGGAACTCATGGACCCAACGGATACGGGGGAAGGAAAGGACGCATTGTGATTACGGCCGTGAAATCGCAAGCAGGCGGTGCTCCCGATGGCGCGCGGGTGCGCGTCCCCCTTGGTGTGTTCCTTATCGTGGCGCTCGCCTTTATCGCCATCGAGCACGACTACGAAGGCCCAATAAAGTTCGAGAAGCTCGTGAGCGCCCGGAGTCTGGATGAATTCGTCAACCTCGAACAACAGTTGTTTCAGCCGCGCGCATGGCGGCAGGTCGGCGGGTTGGCGCTCGGCGCGTATGGGCTGTTCCATCTCTTGCGTCGTCGCCGCGATGCCGACAGCGCCTTCGGCTTTCTTGGCGGGCTGCTTATCTTCTTCGTCGGCTGGTCGGTGCTGAGCATATCCTGGGCGGATGATCCGGCGTTGACGTTCCGGCGCGTGGCGCTCTTCCTGTTGCTCGCGTTGGGCGCGGCGGGCGTGGCGGACCGCTTGATGCCCCGGCAATTGCTCGGGGTCGCGGCACTATGGAGCGGCGCATACCTCGCGATGGCGGTCGGCGTCGAGATTATGCACGGCACGTTCAACCCGTTCGCCCAAGGATATCGCTTCGCAGGCACGATACACCCGAACGCGCAGGCCGTGAACTGCGCCATCCTGTTCTTTGCCTCCATACATCTGATGCGCGGCGTTGAGCGGGCGCGATTTCTATGGTTCCTCCTGGCGGTCGCGGCGTTTGGATTTCTCTACCTCACGCGGTCGCGCACGGCCTTTGTCGGCGTCGTGGCGGTGGTCCTCGTGCAATGGGGCATCATCCAGGCGCGCTCGACGAAGGTGGCCCTGGCGAGCGCGGTCGCCGTCGCCGCCGTCTCGTTCGGGCTCCTGAGCGACGTGCTCTGGCCCGTGGCGCAGCGCGGCATCACGATGGGCCGCGAGGACGCCAGCCAAACCACCGGCACGCTGACCGGACGCCGCCAACTCTGGGACCAATGCCTCGATTTCGCCGCAGATCGGCCCGTGCTCGGCTACGGGTACGGCGGGTTCTGGAATCCGGAGCGATCGAAGGAGATCATCGACAAGCAGGGTTGGCCCATTTCCCACGCGCACAACGCCTACCTGGATATCACGTTGGACCTCGGCGCCGTGGCGGCGCTCGCGTTCATCTTGATAATTATCGTCGGCTGCACATTGGCCATCGGGTACCTGCGGGAGACCGGCGCGCCGGCGTACGGGTTTTTCGCCATGACGCTGCTCTTCTGCGCCTTGAACGGATTGCTTGAAAGCGTTGCGGTGCAGCGAAGTCAGCTTACCTTTCTCGCGATGATGGTGCTCGTCCATCTCGCGTTCCACAAAGCGCCCCAGGAGACCGGCGCGCCGGAAGTGGCGGGGGAGACGAGACCGAAACCTGTGTTACAGACCACGGCTTGACGGCCGCGCTACGATCAGAAACATGTCCGAAAACCTTGTAAGCGTAATTATCTGTACCTACAACCGCGCTGCGTCGCTGAGGCAGGCGCTCGAAACCGTTGTTTGCCAGGAAACCGACGAGTTCACCTATGAGGTGGTGGTCGTAGACGATGAATCGACCGACGACACGCGCGCTGTCATCGAGGACGCCGCCGCGGGCGCGCCCGTACCCGTCCGCTACGTGCTTCAGGAGGGGCGCGCCGGGCTGGCGTACACGCGCAATCGCGGCGTGCACGAGGCGCGCGGCAATTGGATCGTCTTCTTCGACGACGATCAACTGGCCGAGCCTGACTGGCTGCGGCACTTGTTCGCCGTCGCGAAATCGCACGAGGCCCAATGCGTGGGCGGGGCGCGCCGATTGGATCTCGCGCCGGATAAACTTGCGGCGCTGGGACCTGTCTGTCGCGGCGTGCTCGGCGAAAACCTCTATCGCGAGCCGCCTACGGTCCTTGACGGCAAGGAACTGCCGACCACGGGGAACCTCTTGATTGCGCGGCGCATGTTCGACCAATTGGGCGATTTCGACCCGCGTTTCTCGGGCAACGAGGACACAGAGTTCCTGAACCGGCTCCGCGGCGCCGGGTTTGCCATATGGACCGCCCCCAGCGCGCTCTGCGCGCACATGATCTCCGCGTATCGCACGAGACCGCCCTACTTCCGCTGGACCTCGCTCCGCTGGGGCCACGGCCTTGCCAAGATCGACTGGAAACAACGAGGCAGGGTGAAGACCGGGCTGCTGTGCGCCGCGCGCGTGGCGCAGGCGCTTGCCGTGAACTTGCCGCGACTCGCGTTGGCGCGTTTGCGAGGCGACGCGGCCGAGGCGCTCGACCGCCGGGCGCTCCTCTGGCGCGCCGAGGGCTACGTGCGCACGACGCTGTGGCTGATGGCGCCGCGCGTGTTCCCGCAGTCGCGGTTCTTGGAAGAAACCCAGTTCCGCAAGGAGCGCGAATTGTTCGCGGACGACGGTGGCATGGGCATCCCGCCCATGGGCTCGGACCACACGCGGGACGCCCCTGCCACCCCAGATTCCCTCTCCCCGAGGGAGAGGGTCGGGGTGAGGGTTCAAGCCCACGGGCGGGACGCCCGTGCCACGCGGGGGCCGCGAATGAAGGTCTTGCTCGTCCATAACCGATACCGCCTGCGCGGCGGCGAAGACGCGGTGGTCGAGACGACGCTCGACTTGTTGCGCCGCCGCGGCGATACGGCGCTCCTGTTCGACAAGCACAGCGACGATGCCGCGAAAGGGCTTGCGCGCCGCGCGCGCGCCGTCTTCTCCGGCATCTACTCGCCCGCGTCGCGGCGGGAGATGGCGCGACTTCTCGATCAAGAACGCCCCGACGTTGTGCATGTCCACAACTTGTTCCCGTTACTCTCCCCATCCGTGCTGGTCGCGTGCAGGCGCGCGGGTGTGCCGGTGGTCATGACCTGCCACAACTACCGGCTGGTGTGCCCCATCGCCGTACACTTCATCCGGGGCGCGGTCTGCGATCGGTGCGCGGGTGGCCGTGAGTACTGGTGCTTCCTGTGGAACTGCCGCGACAATCGCATCGAGAGCGCGGCCTACGCGTTGCGCGGCTTCGTCACGCGGAGCCTCGGGCTGTTTCTCAAGAACATTACGCTGTATCTCGCCATCAGCGAGTTCCTCAAAACGCGCCTGATCGCGGCGGGTGTCCCCGAGGACCGCATCGAGGTGGTCCCGAACATGATTTCGCTGCCGGACACGCCTGTCGACGCGTCGGGCGGCGCCTATGTCGCGTTCGCCGGCCGCGCCAGCGAGGAGAAGGGCATCCCGGTGCTGCTCGATGCGGCACGGCGGTTGCCGCACGTGCCCGTACACGTCGCCGGCCACGGCCCGCTCCTCGAATCCCTGCAACGAGGTGCGCCCGGCAGTGTCTCGTTTCCGGGCATGATGTCCCGCGACGGATTGACGGCGTTCTACCGGGGTGCGCGATTCCTCGTTGTGCCCAGCGTCTGGTACGAGACCTTCGGCTTGGTCGCGATCGAGGCGATGAGCCACGGCGTCCCCGTTATTGCGGCCCGCATCGGCGGCCTCCAGGAACTGGTCACGGACGGCGTCTCAGGCTTTCATTTCACCCCCGGCGACGCGGCGGACCTCGCCGAGAAGATGGACCGGCTCTGGCGCGATCCCGAGCTGTGCGGGCGCATGGGCCGGGCCGCGCGCGAGGAAGTCGCGGCGAAATACTCGGAGGAGACGCATTACGCCAGGTTGATTGCCGCGTATGACCGGGCGGTCGCGCTCGGCCCCGCGAAACCGACCGATCTGACCGATCTGACTGATCTGACTGATCTGACTGATCTGACTGACGGCCAAGGCAAGACCCCATGAACGACGATGCACCAGGAATCCCATGGCCGGTTCGCCACAACGTGCTCGGCGTGCGGGTCAGCGCCACGACCTATGACGCCATGCTCGATGTCGTGCTGCACGCCGCGCGCGCGCGCCAATCCTCGTGCGTCTCGCATCTGGCCGTTCACGGCCTCGTCGAGGGCAGCCGTGACCCTGAGTTCCGCGCCGTGCTTGACGCATTCGACATCGTCGCGCCGGACGGACATCCCGTTCGCCACGCGCTGAACCTGCTTTATCACGCCGGCCTGTCGGACCGCTGCTACGGCCCCGAGTTCACGTTGCGCGTCTGCGAGCAGGCCGCGCGCGAAGGCATCGGCGTTTACCTCTACGGCAGTCAGCCGCACGTGGTCGAAGCGATGCGCGATGCGCTCGTGACGCGCTTTCCCGGCCTGCGCGTGGTCGGTTGCGAACCGTCCCTGTTTCGGACCCTGACGCCGGCGGAGGAAGACGCGCTGGCGCGGCGCGTGAACGACAGCGGCGCGGGTGTGATGTTCATCGGCCTCGGGTGCCCGCTTCAGGAGCGGTTCGCCCACGTCTTCAAGGGCCGCATTACGGCGGTGATGCTGTGCGTCGGGGCGGCTTTTGACTTCCACGCCGGAACCAAGAAGATGGCCCCCGCGTGGATGCAGCGCCATTCCCTCGAGTGGCTGTACCGGCTGTTGCAGGAACCACGTCGCCTCTGGCGGCGGTATTTCATCTACAACAGCGTTTTCCTCTGGCGCTTAGCCCTTCAGTATTGCGGCCTTCGAAAATACCGGCCTGACGCCTGATCAAGACGTCGCGCCTTGCGCCCGCCGCCCGTGCCTGTTACGCTGAACCGCATGACGTACCAAATGCCGGAACCGTTCGCCTGGAATCATTGCCCCATCTGTGGACAACTGCTGATCGTCGCCCACGACGGCCAGAGCGAGGTTCCGCATTGCCCGCCGTGCCGCCGCTTCTACTACCGTAATCCCGTCCCGGCCGCTTGCGCCTTTCTCCGTCGCGGCTCCGATGAACTGCTTTTTACCCGGCGGGCCGTCGATCCGGCCAAGGGCGAGTGGTCGCTGCCGGGCGGCTTCATGGAGATCGGGGAAACGCCCGAGGAGACCGTCCTGCGCGAAATCCAGGAGGAAACCGGACTCGAAGCGCGCAACCCGAAGCTGCTGGGCATTCGTAGCAAGCCCAGTCCGGTCTCGGGGTCCATCATGGTGGTCGGCTTCGTTATCGAAGACTGGGAAGGCGAACCCAGACCCGACACGGACGCCCTGGAATTGGGCTTTTTCTCGCGGTCGGCGCGCCCGCGACTCGCTTTTTCCGTTCACCGCGAACTTCTCGCCCTGTACGACGCCCGATACCCGTAAGAAACGGGGCGAAAAAAAGACTTGACTTTCAGACTGGTTTGTGCTACAAACTAGATGGTGGCGCCGAAAAGCGGCGTCGCTACGCAATTGAAAAGAGGGCGAATACGTTGCCGGGAGGCCACGTAGAATCCCACAGGGAAAGGAGGTGCATTAGATGAAGAAGCTGAGCGTATTTGCAGTGCTGGTGATTATTGGCACGAGCGTGGCGGTGGCGGCCTCGTTGGCCATACCCTGGTTCGTCGATAACGCCCCGGCCAAGAACGGGATTCCGGGCACGGTCGCCGGCGTGACGGGGATCGTTACCCTGAAGAGCAATCGCACGGACACCGTGACGTGCTCCGTCGCCTACTTCACGCAGGAAGGTTACTTCCTCGGGCCGTTGGCGCCGGATAACACCTTCACGATTGCCCCGCTGTCCGCTTTGGCGTTCCGCCCGGTGTTGAGCGACCCGGACCAGACGATTGGACCGGATGGCCTGCCGACGACAACGCCGAATACGGCCAACGCCGGTGGTCAGGAAGGCTATCAGGGCTGGTTGGTGCCTGATCGTCCGAAGAGCATCGATGGCGCGCCGATCCCCGGATCGGATGACGGCCAAGGCAACGAGGTGGTTGACACCAAGAGCAACGGCTCGTGCACGATTTCCTGGGTCGGTGGCGATCAGGATATTCAGGGCCAGATTGCCTACTTCCAGACGGCTCGGAAGGATATCGCCGGGATCACGACGACAACGACGATGTCCTACGCGCATTTGCTGCCGCCGGGAACCTGAGGCGCCGCACCAGTAATCGAGCGTTGACTGAATTGACGTGGGGCGAGAATGTCGGGTGACATGCTCGCCTTTTTTCTTTTCTCGCCTGAGGCGCCGCCGCCGGCAACATGAGTGTCCGCATGTACCAGGACAAGAAAGTCGTTGTCGTCATGCCCGCGTATAACGCCGGCCAGACGTTGCGCCGCACGTATGACGAGGTTATGGACCAGGGGGTGGTGGACCACGTGATTGTGGTTGACGACGCGAGCGGCGACGACACGGCCGCGATCGCGCGAACCTTGCCCCGCACCACCGTGGTGGTGCACCCGCGCAACGCGGGTTACGGCGCGAACCAGAAGACCTGTTACCGGCTTGCCCTCGATGCCGGCGCGGATATCATCGTGATGGTGCATCCCGACTACCAGTACACGCCAAGACTCCTGCCCGCGATGGTTGCCGTGATCGCAAACGGGCTCTACGCCTGCGTGCTGGGTTCGCGCATTCTTGGTGGCGCGGCGCTGAAGCAGGGCATGCCGTGGTGGAAATACGTGTCCAATCGGGGTCTGACCTTTATCGAGAACCTCCTCACGGGCGCCAAGCTCTCCGAATACCATACCGGGTATCGCGCGTTCTCGCGGGAACTGCTCGAACGACTGCCGCTGGATAGGAATTCCGACGATTTCGTCTTCGATAACCAGATGCTTGCGCAGGTGCTCTGGCTCGGCTACACCATCGCTGAGATAACTTGTCCCACCCGCTATTTCAGAGAAGCGTCTTCCATCAACTTCAGGCGCAGCCTGCGCTACGGATTCGGCTGCATCTGGACGGGGCTCCAGTATCGCCTTGGAAAACTTGGTGTTTACCGTCCCCGCCTCTTCACCGGATTTCGCCCGATGTAAAGACGAACCTGCGTGTTCGCCTCGACGTCACTGCGGCCACAAATCACACGAACGAAGTTCGTGAATTACTGAATTGCCGCGCTTGAGTCAGCGCCGGCGCCGGGCCGCGCTGCGGAAGGGAACCAGGGCGGCGCCAGGGACGGGACGGACGCGGCGACCGTGACATACGCGGTGAACGTCGCGGATTGCTTGCTGCCGTTCTCGTATTGGCAGGTGTAGACGCCCGAATCCGCAATATCGAGGTCGACGATGACCAGCTTGCGCGCGTTGCGGCCCGTTATGCGCGCGTCGTTCGGCAAGGCCGCCCCGTTCTTGCGCCATTGGAACGTCGAGACCAGCGACACGGGCGACGGCACGACCAGGCAGAGATCGTCGCCTACACTGTAAAGGCCGCCCCGAGGGCGACCGCAGTCGAGGTTGCCGATCTGATCCGCGCCGAGACGCCGCCCGAGTTGATCGAGGTAGAGCGACGCCGGTTCGAGCGCGCCTGCCTCGCCCGCGCCCTCGATATAGTCCTCCGGCGCGGTCCCGGTGGCCTCGATGGTTCCCAAGCTGGTTCTGAGTTCGATTTCCGGGCCTGTGCCGATAATGTAACCTTGGCCGTACTGATACGATCGCAAGGTCCCGCCGCCGATCGTGTTCCAGTAGGCGCTCTCCGTCACCGTATGGCCCGCCCCCGAGCTTTCGCCGCGGCGGTTGCCGCCGTACCAGCCGTCATCGAGGGTGCACGCATCCACCAGGCAGGCCATGGCCAGCGAGTGATGGTATTCGCAATATGCGGTGAATCCGACGGTGGGGGAGAGCATGCTGCGGCTCCCGCTGCTTTGGCAACGGAGAAACACGCAGCCCGTCGTGCCGAAATCCCAATTCTGGATGTAGTTGTGCCTGCCGTCCCGTGCAATGCTGTCGCGCACCAGGACCTCGTTGCTTGCCCCGATTTCGTACAGGTAACCGCAGCCGCCGCTCCCGCGGTTCTGCGCCTTGCGGAGGTCGCAGTCGGCGATGGTGACGCGCTTCGACGCCCAAATGTAGAACCCGCAATTCTGCACGTGGTAACCCGCCGCTTCCGGCAGTGGCGAGGGGAAGGAATGAACACTGCGCGCCCAGCAGTCCTTCACCTCTCGGAACGCGACCAGGTGTTGCCGGACCTGCGCCCAGGCGTCCGCCGACGCCACGGCGTTTGCCAAGGCCAGGTCTTCGATGCCGCACTCTTCGAGATAACCGCTCTCGCGGCGCAGCGCGGCCCCGTCGCGCGTTTTCGCCGCGTAGCGCAGCGGAACGTCGATCGTCACGGTATGCGGCGTGATATCCAGGTTCAACCCCGTAACCTCGCGGCGGAACACCGGCTTCCACTGCCCGTTGAACGAGTACCACGTGCCCGTCATGCCGTGCTCGGCAACAAACGCGTCCGTTATCGTCCAGCCGACGCCGACTTCGTCGCCCACATTCAGGCCGCTTGCGTCCGCGACTTGCACGGTGCGCGACCGGTTCTCGCCGTCGGCGGCCAGCAATAGCGGCGCTGACACGGCCATACTGCCTTGAAACGTAAGGTGAGCGCGCCCGGACATACCCTCGTGCCGCGTGAAGTAAAGGAATGTCGCGCCGGGTCCGTCCCCGCGTATGACGACACGTGACGCCGCGACTTGCAGCACCCCGTCGCACCGGTACAGGCCGCCGGGAAGATACACCACGCCGCCGCCGTCCGACGCCTCGTCAATCGCCGCCTGGATGGCCCCCGTCGCGTCCGACGCGCCCGTATTGTCCGCGCCGAAATCGCTCACTACGTCAAACACGGGCCCGACGTGGTCAACCGGGATGGCCGCCGCGCCATTCCGGTAACCCGCGTAAGAGAAATCGTGCAGAAAACGCCCTTCGCCGTCCGTGAATGCGGGTGTCCACTCCTCCGGATACAGCGCGCTGCGCCAGGCAACCGCCTCGTGCGCGAGTACCACTCCGACAATGCCGCACACAGCCGCCCATCGTACCGCCGGTCGCCGCTTCATACCCGTGCCTCCACATGATGCTCCCGCCGTCCGACTATAGCACCAATCTGAGAAGAAGTGTAGTGCCGGCAAGACGAGACCTGTTTGCGAATTGAGGGCCCCGCGCGCGGGGTGCTTCGGCAGGCTTCGGCAAACGCGACATGGCGGGCCAATCCAGGATATAATGCCTCCCTGCATACGCCTCCGCGCGTGGGAGCGGAGGCGCAATTCATAAACAAGGGTGAAAATCTCATGCCTCTGGACCCGTTGACGCCATACGGCAATCGGCCTATGGTTACGCCGATTGTGAACGCGGTGAATTACGAGTACGCCTCGTTCGAGGTACTCCGGCAAATCACCGAGGGGGAGGTCGAGGGGTACACCTACCACCGCGACGACAACCCGACCGTTCGCGAGGTCGAGCGCAAGATCGCCGCGCTCGAAAACGCGCAAGACTGTGTCGTCTGCACCACCGGGATGGCCGCATGCACCATGGTCTACCTGACCTATCTGCGCGCCGCCGACCACCTGATCATCTTCCACGACACCTACGGCGCCAACTACAAGGTCGCCCTCATACTCGAACGGCTCGGCATCCAGGTCACCTGGGTCGACGCCAACGACTACCAGCGCATTCACGAGGAGATCAGGCCGAATACACGAATGATTGTGCTGGAGACGCCGAGCAATCCCCTCTGCAAGATTATCGACATCGCGGCCGTGCGCCAGGCCGCCGACGCCTCGGGCGCGATGGTGGTTGTCGATAATACCTTCGCCACGCCGTACCATCAGGAACCGCTCGCGCTGGGCGCGCACCTCGTCATCCACAGCGCGACCAAGGCGCTTGGAGGCCACAACGACATCATGGCCGGCGCAATCGCATGTTCCAAGGATCACTACGACGAACTCTGGTTTACGCGACAGGCCATCGGCACGACGCTCGACGCCTACTCCGCGTTTCTGCTCGACAGAGGCCTGAAGACCTTCGAATTGCGCGTGGCGACCATGGCCGAAAGCGCCCAGCGTGTCGCGGAAATGCTGGCCGATCACCCGAAGGTCTCCCGTGTCATGTACCCCGGCCTGCCCCAGCACCCCGGCCACGCCGTTGCCGCTCGCCAGATGCGGCGCGGTTTCGGCGGCATGCTCGCGTTCGACGTCGGGAGATGTCAGGACGACGCCAAGAAATTCATCAACAATCTCAAGGTCATCTATCACGCCGTCAGCCTGGGCGCGACCGAGACGCTTGTCTGTATCCCGCACTTGACCACCATGCTCTACCTACCCCCGGAACGCCGCGCCGTGTTCGGCGTGCGCGAGAACACCGTCCGCATGTCCCTCGGCATCGAGCCCGCGGATCGACTCATCGAGGATATTCAGCAGGCGCTCGAGACCGTTTGACGCGCGGGACGCGTTGCCTGACCAGCGTTGTTCTGGCAGAATGGGCGTCCGTGGAAACCGAAGGAGTCCCACCATGAAGGAGCAACCCATGATAACGCGCCGCGCCGTCCTGGCCACGGTCGCCGGCATGTCCGGCGCTCTGGCCGCCATGAACCTGCACGCCCAGGAATCCCCACAGGCGGCCCCCGCGCCCGAGGGACGCTTGAAGCAGTCCGTGAGTCGCTGGTGCTTCCGCATGAAGCTCGAAGAACTGGCCCAGGCCGCCAAGGACATCGGCTTGGTTTCCATCGATCTGCTGAGCCTGCGCGAAGTCGAGAAAATCAAGGAATTCGGGCTGACCTGCGCCATGCCGAACGGGCCGGGGCGCATCGAAAAGGGCTGGAACGACCCGGCGAATCACGACGAACTCGTGGCGAAATCCGAGGAATTGCTGCCCCAAATTGCCGAGGCCGGCCTGAACACGATGATCGTGTTCTCCGGCAATCGCGGCGGCATGCCCGACAGCGAGGGCCTGCAAAACTGCGTGAAGGGGCTTAACCGCATCCTGCCGCTGGCCGAGCAACTCGGCGTGAAATTGGTGATGGAACTGCTGAACAGCAAGCGGGACCACAAGGATTACATGTGCGACCACACGGCATGGGGCGCGGCCCTCGCCGCGGAACTCGGCCCGAAGCGTTTCGGCCTTCTCTACGACATCTACCACATGCAGATCATGGAAGGCGACGTCATCGCGACCATTCAGGAAAACATCGAGTACATCGCCCACTTCCACACGGGCGGCGTGCCCGGCCGCAACGAGATCGACGAGACCCAGGAATTGAATTACCGGCGAATCATGCAGGCGATCGCGGATACGGGATTCACCGGTTATGTGGGCCACGAATTCGTGCCCGCCGGCCCCGACCCGATCGCGTCGCTCCGGCGTGCCTTCGAGATTTGCAGCGTGTGAAGCAAGCATATGCAATCACCAGGTCGTCCAACAGACGTCATCGGCGTCCATCTCTGCGCCAACCCCTTCGAGGCCGCCTTCCTGAAGGCCTACCTCGAATCGGAAGGCGTTGCCGCATGGTATGACGGCGAAGATGGGCGGGGCTTCACCGGCCGCTACGCCGTCGTCGGGCGCGGCGTGTATCTGCGGGTGCACAAAAAAGACGCCAAGCGCGCCCGCGCCCTGCTCGAACGCGCCCCCGCGCCCCAGGAAGCCGACGAAGACGCGGACGGGCGGGAATTGGCGCCGGAAGCGCACACGGCGCCCTCGGTGCCCGGATCGTGTCCCAACTGCGGCTCAACCCACGTCGCGCGCGTGAAGACGCCGCGCTGGCTCGTGATCCTGCTGCTTGGCCTTCCCTGCCTCTTTCACGGCAAATCCTGGAATTGCCCGCAATGCGGCTGGGAATGGACGCCCTGAACGACAGCCGCTTCCGGCGGCCTCGACGTGTGAACCACGAGTGTGCGGCCATACTTGGAGGACAGGGACCCGGAAGACGTCGGCTGTGGCGTGCGAGACCGTGCGATGTCTCGGTATTCACAGCTACAAGGACTTTTGTGCTTGCAATTCGATCCCCTTGCCTATAGGATGGTCCTTGGTACGTGTTTGAGGTGCGGGCGAGGCTCTCTCGCGGGGAGTCTCGCCGGGCGATCTGTGCGCAACCCAAAAACTGGAACCAGTCACGAAGACTGCATCGGGGAGACTGACGCCATGGGAACGAAGCAACTCCTGACCATCGGACTTCTGGCCTTCTTGTGCACGGCCGGCGCGGCCAACGCGGCGGATGTAACGTTCACCGACGCGGCCTTGGAACAGGCGATTCGCGACGTGTTCACGGACAACGGGTGGACGTTGAGCACGCCGCCCCAGGACACGGAACTTTCGCGTCCGGATTTCACGGAGCTGGACGCGAAGGACCTGGGCATCAGCGACCTGACGGGCATCGAGGCCTGCACGTCCCTCGAGGAATTGAATCTCGGGTTGAACCAGATATCGGACCTGACGCTGCTCAGCGGGCTGACGGCGCTGACGTCACTCGATCTGGGGATCGGAGTAAACCCGTTCGCGGGCGGCGAAATCGACGATATGCTACAGACAGGAACCAACCTGATATCGGACATTTCGCCGCTGGCCGGGCTGACCAATCTCGCCTACCTCAGCCTTATTGGCAACGACCTGCTGACCAGCATCGCGCCTATTGCCACCATGTCCGGTCTCGCGGAACTTTTTCTGGCCTCGAACCCCATCGCCGACTTCTCGCCCCTGGCATCGCGGGCCGCGACGTTGAATATCCTGGCCATCATTTCCTGCGGCATCCAGGACAGCGATATCGCCACCATCAACACGCTGACCAACCTCCAGGCGCTTGGGTTCCTCATCGAGTTTGACTTGACGGACATCAGCGGATTGACCGCCATCAACCCGAGCATATTTTTCGGCCTGTTTGGCGCGCCGAGTGTCACCGACGCGAGCGTGGTCTCGAACTACACCAACCTGACAATGCAATTGATCGTGGCGGGAACCGGCATTACCGCGGTCCCGGATGTGTCTGGTCTCACCAATGTGGACACGATGGTGTTCGGGCAGAACGCGCAACTCACCGACATCTCGGGGGTCGCCGGTGCCACCGGGGTCCGGCAACTGATCTTGGAGCAGTGCCAAATCGAAGACATCAGTGCCATCGAGGGGTTGACGAACCTCGAGTATCTCACCGTATCGGCGAATCAGATCACCGACATCCAGGCGCTGGTGGACAATACGGGCCTGGGCGGCGACGACAACGTCAACCTGTGGGACAACCCGCTCTCGCAGGACGCCGCGTGCAACCAGTTGCCCGCGCTGCGCGCGAAGTTCAACAACCCGGACAATGTCCAATCCAACGCCATCTGCGGCGATACCTATACGCTCACCATCAACGTGACGGGCGGCGGCACGACCTTCCCAGACCCAGGTTCATATAGCTTCGTGGAAAACGATATTGCATGCGTGCAGGCGGTTGCGGGCCTTGGCGCGGCCTTCAGCCATTGGGAAGGCGACCTCGGCGGTGCACCCGCGAACCAGCCGAACATCTGCGTGACGATGGACCAGGACCGGAGCATCACAGCCGTCTTCGTGGCGCCGGACTGGGACCTGACGGTCCAGGTGAGCGGCAACGGCGCCACGTTCCCGAATCCGGGGACCTACGGCTACGTGGACGGCGCAAACGCGGATGTCAATGCGAACCTTGTGGATGGCGGCGACGCCTTCAGCCAGTGGAGCGGCGACCTGCCTGAGCAGAACAATCCGCAAGACACCTTCCAACAGTTCATCATGAACCAGAACCGGACGGTCACGGCCGAGTTCGTTCCCGGCGACTGGACCCTGACCGTGGCGCGCGCGGGCGCGGGCGCGGGCAGCACCTTCCCCGAGCCGGGCGCGTATGCCTACCTGGACGGCCGGACCGCCTTTGTGAACGCGAACACGCAGCCGGGCGGCTACTTCGCGGGCTGGACCGGCGACGCCTCGGGCTATAGCCCGGGCATCCAGGTGACGATGGACGCAAACAAGTCGGTCACGGCGAACTTCGCGACCTCGGGCTACATGCTGGACCTGATGACTGCCGGCCCCGGCTTCGTAAACCCACAGCCCGGGTCGTACCCACTTGCCGCCGGCGCGGTGGTCACGATCGAGGCATTCCCCGCTGGCGGGGCGGGCTTCGACCGCTGGGAGGGCGACATCGGCGGCGCGGACCCGAACGATCCGACCATTGACGTGACCATGGACCAAGACCGGTCGATCACCGCCGTGTTCACGGCCTCGCCGCCGAGAAACCTCACGATCATTATCGAGGGCACGGGCAGCACGAATCCCCCGGGCAGCGCAGACCCCGGCTCGCAGCACACCTACCCCGGCGGGAGTTCCGCCTTCGTCGAGGCCTTCTACGGCACGGACGGCTGGGCCTTCAGCCACTGGAGCGGGGACCTTGGCGGCGCCAGTTCGCAGAGCTATCGGATCAACCTGCTCATGGACCAGGACCGGACGATCACGGCGCACTACATGGCGGCGGACTGGATGCTGACGCTGGATTACACGGGCGCCGGCTCGCTGTGGCCCGGCGCCGGTGTCTACGGCTTCGTGGACAACGGCGAGGCCGAGTTCGGCGCGAACCTGCTGAGCGGCGGCGACGCCTTCGACCAGTGGGTCGGCGACCTGCCCGCAGGGCGCAACCCGCAGGAGACGCACCACCGGTTCCCAATGACCCAGGATCGTGTGCTGACGGCGGTGTTTGCGCCGGCGGACTGGTCGCTGACGATCAATGGAATCACGGGCGGCGGCTCGGCATTCCAGGACCCGCCGCCGGGCGTATACGGATATCTGGACGGCCGGCTGGGCCGGGCGGAGATACGGCTGAACCCCGGCGCGTTCTGGGGCGGCTGGTCCGGCGACATCGACACCTACGACTTCATCGCGCGTCCGTTGATGGACGCGGATAAGACCGTGACGCCGACCGTGACGACCACCGGGTTCTTACTCAACCCGAGCGTTTCCGGTCCGGGGACGACGGTTCCGAGCGGCACGACGGGATACACGGCGGGCGCGACGCCGACGCTGGTGGCGGTGCAGAACAGCGACGGGCGGTTCAGCCACTGGACCGGCGATTTGCCGCCGGGCGCGGACGAGAACGACCCCGAACTGCCGCTCATTATGGACCAGGACCGGAATATCACGGCCAACTTCATCCTGGCGGACTGGTACCTGTATATCCAGGTGATCGGGAACGGGACGACGGACCCGGCGCCGGACGTGTACTGGTACCTGGACGGCGAGCCGTTCAGCGTGGCGACGCTGCCTGCGGCGGAACACGTGTTCTGGCGCTGGTACGGCGACTTGCCGGACGGTTTCGACGCGACGTCGCCGAC
>JAKQEQ010000066.1:0-27500 GCA_029556545.1 Candidatus Hydrogenedentota bacterium | reverse complement strand
TCGAGGCCGCAGATGTCGATGGCGTGTTTGAGCAACCAGCCGAACTCGACGTTGTGTCCGTAGCTCGTATTGTCGAGGGGACGTCCTTCATCCTCGGCGGCGTCGCGGTCCGAGCCCCAGACGTTGTCGAAAATGATGGCGCGGACCGGCTGCCAGTCGAGGGTAAACTGCGCGATGCCCGTCCCATGCTTCGGATGGACCATATGCTCGAAGATGAGATTGATCACGTATTCCGTATCTTCCTTGTAGCCGATGACGCCCGTGGCCTCGTAGAGGTTGGTGAACGCCTCCATCAGGTGCATATGCACATCGAGCGATTTGCGGTCTCCCCCCGAGCGGCCCCCGGACCGCGGCGTCCAGTCGCGCTCCATGAATTCGAAGAAGCCGCCGTGTTCATTGTCCGCGGCAAGGCGCGTGATGGTCTCGTAAGTCTCCTCGGCCATTTCGATGCCGCGGTGGTCGCCCGAGGCCATGGCATACTCGCTCAGAGCGTAGATGGCAAACGAGTGGCCATACATGATCTTGAGCGTGCTCAGCGGCGTGCCATCGCGGCGGCATATCCAGTGCCAGCCGGCGTTCTCCTCGTCCCAGAAATGCTTGATGAGGAACTCGACTCCCTGCCGGGCCATTTCCAAGAACTTGCCATCCCCGAATCCGGCGCGATGTGCGGACGCATACGTGTAAATGCATCGCGTCTGGCACACCAGCGTCTTATCCGTTTCGCCCGTTGGGTTGCCGTCCCGGTCGAAGTAGGTCAGAAAGCCGCCGTGCTCCTTGTCCACGCCGTGGGTAAGCCAGAAGGGCAGCAACTCGTTCTGGAGATGGTTTTCGATTTCCATGCGGGCGTCATTGAGGCGTTGGCGAATGCTCACGACGGGTCCCTCCTTATTTGGCGTGGCAATACGCGTTCGTGGCTCCAGTTCGTAGTGCAGCCTTCAGGCTGTCTTCAAGACAGGCTGAAGCTTGCACTACGAACAGGCTCGCGCCGCGCCGGTTGTATACTTTCGTCATTCATTTTCCGAGTTCGCCGTCTCGGCGAGCGAGGCGGTAATTCTGCCCCAGTACGCCAGCACGATCCAAAGCAAGAACGGCAGCGTCAGGTAGAACTGCGCGATGGCGTGCGGGATGTGCGGGGCGGCCGCGATGGCCTCGCGGAAGTAGAGCGCCAGGACGATGAACGCGACATGACCGCCGAACAGCACGGCGGCCCCCGCCACAAGAATCACAAGACGGCGCACGACGCGCAGGCCCGGCGTCGCGAGTACAAGCGCCAGATACGGCGCCATGTTCGTAATCAATAACGCGACGGCGAGCCGGAGTTCGTGCCCGTCAAGCACGAACACGAGCGCGGACTCTGTGTTCAGGATGCCATTCGGGTCGATGCGGGCCGCCTCGATCGGCACATCAAGCCCGTTCAGCAGGACCCCCGCGCTCAGTTGCGCGATGGCATAGCCGTAATAGGGCAGCAACCACCACCACGCGACGCTCAGCAGCAGGGTCAACTCGATGAAGTTCCGGCAAAACTGGAGCACGACGACCAGTCTGTGGCGGAACGCCGGCTTGTTTCCGTTGCGCGCGTTCTGGACCATCACGCTTTCCTCTTCACCACGTATTCGATCCACACCAGCCATACGGCCACGACAAAGACTATATACACCGTCTGCCAGATATACTCGTGGGCGAAGCTGAAGACCCACCGCTCGCGTGTCGTATCGAGGGCGCCCACGACGGCCAGACACGAAAGCCGAAAGACGTTCACGAAATACATGATCGGGAGACCCACAATCAGCCCGGCGACGCGCCGCCGCCACCGCGTCGGAAACGCGATGATCGCCGCCAGATAGATCGCCATCACCTCGATGGCGCCGCACTCCGGCACGACAATAAAGACGAAGTACCGGCCCAGTTCTCGGCTCCCGGGCGACTCACTGCGGACGGTCTGCAAGCGCGTCTGCAATTCCGCGCGCTGTGTCTCGAGCGCCTGCTCTTCGGGGGAAGGGTGGGTCACGTCCGCGTCCCGCTGGTCACGCAGGGCTTCGAGCCGCTCGTTCACGTCGCGGAGTTCCGTTTCCACGCCGGGTTCCAGGACGAACCACACGCGCGGACCCGTCGAGCGGCCTTCCCTCTGCGATTTCTCCCGACGAAACCGGTATTGCTCCCACAGCGAAAGCGGCGCGCCCGATGCCGACTTCAACGCCTCCGGCGTCGGTCGCATCTCGCCGTTTTCCCAAGCCTCGAGCGTTGCGCGAATCTCGGCGGGGTTGTGCGTGCCGATCTGACGGCCCAGTCGATAGCGAAAACTCTCCCACGGCGTCAGTGGCGCCTGAGACGCCGCGGCCACGTCCTCCTCACTCGCCGCGTTCTCGCCCCGGTCCCAGGCCGCGAGGCTCGCGCGAATGCGCGCCGCGGCCCGGCCCGAACGCGACGCGCCCTCGAGCGACCCTTCCTGCCCGATCTTATCGAGCGTCCAGGCCGTATGGCGCGCCACCTGGAACAAGTACCAGTCATTGGTCACCGTGTCCACGGCATAGCGATAGCCGATGAGCAGCCCCAGCACGATTACCACAAAGACCACAAAGAACGTGACCATTTGCAGCCAGGAACGCCCGCCATGATGTATAGGGCCAGGCGCGGGATTCGTCATATGCGTGAGGTCCTTCCTCCAAACCCGACGTAATGCACCGCAGGACCGCGAGGCGCGGTCATGGCGCGATGCCCGTGAGAGGGTCGAGCATAGCAGGCACCGTCAACACCGGGCAACTCCTTGTCGCCGTCCGTAATTCCGCACCGCGCCGGGTTTCCGGGAGCGACCCGTGTTCTCTTTTTTCGTATAGTTTGTATCATAGACTGGTTTGCGCTGTCAACTTAGCCCCGCCGTCCAGCCCCGAGCAACGGCCCACAAAGACCGCGGAAACCACGCGCACAGGCCCTGAATCGGCGTCGCCTGTCGCCTTTCGTCTACTCCGCCGACCAGAATTTGGCGTCGGATCCGCCGGGAGCGACGCGTATGGTGATGGGCGCGGCGCAATGGGGACAGTGCCCGGTGTAAGCCGTGCCGTCATGGTTGAGATGGACGCGCGCGTAGACGTTGCAGCACTTGAAGTGCATGTTGATGAAAGGGCGCGGCGTCTTGCCTTCTTCGCGAGGATCGCTCACCCGGGGCGTTCTCCCGCGTCACGCTTCGCCGGAGCGGGTGGCTGCTTCGGCTTCCCAGACGCCCGGTCCCGCCCAGGACGGCGTTGCGCGAGCGCGCGGCGCAGCCCACCGACGACTTCCCAGCCGTACCACACACAGCCGCCCACGACAAACCCCACGAGCAGCGCGATGATCACCATGCGCAACAGCGGCCAGTCGATGCTCATGGCGGACTACTCCTCTTGCCTCGGGTAATGCGGCACAATCGGCGACACGAACGGATCCGGCGCCGGCTGCGAGGCCGCGGCATCCGGCCGTGCCGTCGCGGCTTCGAGTTGGGCGCGCACATCCTCAAGTTCCGCCCGGAGCCGTACTACCTCCCGCAGGAGCGCGTCGTCTTGCTGGCGGGTCTCGGCGCGAGGCCGATGGGAGCTTTTGTCCGGCTTCGAGGCTGCTACCGGCGCGGCTGCCGGCAACGCCTCCGCAGGCGTGCTTTGCGAGGGCGCCGCGCCCGCCGGGCGCGCGGTCACAGGGGCGTTCCGCGTCGGCTGCGTCTCCGTTTCCGCGGCGCCCAGCGGGGACAACGACAGATCGTCGAACCAGGCCGTCCCCGCGCCTTTCAGCACGCAGCGGATCGTGAGGAAGTCCGTCCCCGCTGGCACGTGGACGATCGTCTCGACCTCGCGCCAGTCCATCACACCGTATATCGGCGCGGTCTCCGAGGTGCTGGCCGTGTGCAACAGGGCCAGCGGCCGCCTGCGCCAGCACTGCGCCCAGAGGGCGGCGTCCTGGACGTCCTGCGCCTTGATGTAGCCGCTCAGGCGAAACGACTTTCCCGCCACATCGCCGAGAACATTCTGACTCCAGTTGTTAAACGGGTCCTTCGGATACGGCAGGGGCACATGGATCATAGCGGCGTACGCACCGGACCGGGCGGTCCCGTCCAGCCGGGCAAACGCACCGTCCTGCGGCATGAGGAAAAGGTCCCACCGCGCGGGCCGGTCGGCGACGGCGACCTCGAAGCCCGGGTTACTGAGCAGGTTCTCCGCATCGGGGAGTTCGATGGCCAGGAGGACCAAGCCGAGCAACCCGTACATGGCGCGGGCTCCCTAGCGCACGGCCAATCCCTGCATGCGGAGCTTGAGGTCCTTCGGACTGCTCGCGTTCTGCAGGGCGGTCTCGGTCGAGATCTTCTTTGCCGTCCAGAGATTGAAGAGGGCCTGGTCGAAGGTCTGCATGCCGTATTGATCGACGCCTTCCTCGATCAGTTTGACGATATCCTTGAAGGCCTTGCCCTGGTCAATGAACTCGCGGACAGTGCGCGTTCCGATGAGAATCTCGGCGGCGACGGTGCGCCCCGTGCCGCCGGCGAGTGGAACGATGCGCTGCGAGACGACCGCGCGCAGCACGCTCGCCAACTGTTTGCGGACCTGCAACTGCTGGTGCGGCTCGAAGAAGTCGAGGATGCGGTTCAACGTCTCGACGGCATCCACGGTGTGCAGCGTCGAGAACACCAGGTGTCCGGTTTCCGCCGAGGCCAGCGCGGTGCGCACCGTGTCCGCGTCGCGCATCTCGCCGATGAGAATGACGTCCGGGTCCTGACGCAGCGCGCCGCGCAAGGCGTTCGCGAACGAGAGGGTGTCATGGCCGACCTCGCGCTGGGTAACGATGGCCGTCTTGTCCTGGTGCATGAATTCGAGCGGGTCCTCGACCGTAATGATATGCACGGGCCGCGTCCGGTTGATCTCGTCGATAATCGCCGCCAAGGTGGTCGATTTGCCGCTGCCGGTCGGGCCGGTGACCAGTACGAGCCCCGTGTGCAGGGGGCATAGCTTCTTGAGGACCTGCGGCAGCCCGAGGTCGTCGATGGTCAGGATCTTCAGGGGAATGAGCCGCAGTACGATGCGAGTGTCGCCGTCGTCCCGGCACACATTCACGCGAAACCGCGCGATCTCCTCGAGCATGAACGAATTGTCCAACTCCATGACTTTGCTGAACTTGGCGATGTCCTGCTCGGACGCGATTTCCTTCAGCAATGCTTGGAGGGATTGCTCGGTCAGCGCCTCGCTCTCGAGCCGCACCAGGTCGCCGTCGATCCGGTAGATCGGGGGATTCCCCACCTTCAGATGAATATCCGACGCGCGCCGTTCGAGCGCGCCCCGCATCAGGTCCCGCATCGAAATGCTCATTCGACCCGTCTCCTTCTTGGGGCGATGACACCCGCCTGGGTCAAGGATACTACAGATGGCCATTCGAAGGCACGGTGTTGGTTAGGGTTTAGGGTTTGGGGTTTGGGGTTTAGGGTTTAGGGTTTAGGGTTCAGGGTTCAGGGTTTAGGGTGGCGGTGACCCCGGCGGAATTCGCCGCGCATTGCACCCCGGAGCCACGACCCGAAACCAAGGCAAATACTCTCATTCAAGTTGGTACATAAAACGGGGGCAGGTCACCAAGACCCCAAACCCCAAACCCCAAACCCTAAACCCTAACTTGCCCCGCGCAGACTCACGCAATAGACTACTTCCCAAAGGCGGTCCGTGCGCCGCCGGGATGCGCGTATCAACACCTTGATCACATTGCTTCTCGAACATCTGCTCACGATTGTGGTGTTCTTCCTTGCCATTACGCTCGTGGCGCGGGTCTCGCGCGGCCACCAGCACCCGGGCGGCGCGATCGCGTGGCTGCTGGCCATCGTGCTGATTCCGTATATCGGCGTCCCGCTGTATCTGCTGCTGAGCGGGCGCAAGCTGGGCCTCCGCACGGGCCGCAAACGCGCTCTGTACGACGTGGGCGCCGCGTGCGGCTTCGAGGAAGGGGCGCCACGCGATATCGAGCGCGTGCTGCTGGCCGCCGGTATGCCGCCCCGCCGCGCGGGCAATGCGGTCGTGCCGCATTTCAGCGGCGAGAGCGCCCACGCCGCGCTGCTACGCCTTATCGACGAGGCCGAGCGCTCGATTCACATCATGGTCTTTATTCTCGGGCGCGACGACGTCGGGCGCGGCATTGTGCGGGCGCTGGCGGGCAAGGCGGCGCAGGGCGTGCGCGTCCGGCTGTTGCTCGATTCGCTCGGCTGCCTCACCACCAGAGGCCGCTTCGTGCAACCGCTGCGCGACGCGGGCGGGCAGGTGGCGCACTTTCTGCCCGTGTTGTCCATTCGGCGACGCTGGTCGGCGAATCTGCGCAATCACCGGAAGATCGTAGTGGTTGACGGCGAGGCCGCCATGGTGGGCGGCATGAACCTCGACGCTCGGTTCATGGGGCCGCGTCCCGATGAAAAGCGGTTCCTCGACGCCGCCGTGTTCCTTCGGGGTCCGGCGGCGGCGGACATCGAGGATGTCTTCGCGAGCGACTGGGAATTCGCCACGGGCGAGGTGGTGCCCCGCGCGGAGGCCGCCGCGGCGCCCGTGATCGCGGGCGATTCCGCAGTGCAGGTCGTTGCCAGCGGCCCGGACGTGCGGGAGGACACGCTGCACGATGCGCTGCTGACGGCGATGATGGACGCGCGGAAGCGCATCTGGGTCGTGACGCCGTATTTCGTGCCGGACGATGCCATGTTGAAAGTCCTCGCGCTACAGGCGCGCATGGGCCGTAACGTGCGCATCGTACTTCCGGCCCGGTCCAACCACCGCATCCCGGACCTCGCGCGCGGCCCCGCGGTGCGCCGACTGCTGCGGGCGGGCGCGCAATTCTTCGCCTACCCGAAAATGGTCCACGCGAAGGTCATTGTCTTCGACAACAGCCTCGCCATCACCGGATCGCCCAACCTCGACATGCGGAGTATGTACCTCAATTTCGAAATCACGCTGCTGCACTATTCCGCGCCCGAGATCGAGCGGACCGCCGCGTGGGTCGATAATCTCGCCGCGCAGTCCACGCCGCTGCTGGATGCGCGCGCCGGTTACGTGCGGGAGTGGGCCGAGGGGCTTGCGGCCCTCGCCGCGCCGCTGTTGTAGCCATATTGCATCCGAATGCCGGAGAGGGATAGATTGAAGGAAGTGGGGAGCATCTTGCCCCGATAGGGTGTGGAGCGAGACGCCTTACCTCCCGCACAGGAGCCGCGCCATGAGTATCAAGCAAGCCATTCAAGAGGCCATGAAAGAGGCCATGAAGAACAAGGACCACGATCGGCTCGAATGTCTGCGCATGGCCAAAGGCGCCTTGCTCCTCAAGGAGAAGGAGGGCCCGAAAGGAGACATCGAGGACGCCGACGCCGTCGCCGCGCTACGCGCGGAAATCAAGAAGCGCCAGCATTCCATCGAGACCTTCCGGAGCGTGGGACAGGAGGAGGCCGCGAAGAAGACGGAAATCGAAATCGCGATCATCGAGGAATTCCTGCCGAAACAACTCTCGGCGGGACAACTGGAGGAGCGCGTTCGCGCTTACCTCGCCGAACACCCGGAACTGAACCATGCGGGCAAGCTCACCGGCGCGATCAAGAAGGAACTGGGTGACCTCGCCGACGGCAAGATGCTGAACGAGATTTGCCGCGCCGTCCTCGGACAATAAGGCGCCGCCGGGGCGAACCTACATCCGGCCCCGACGGCGATTGAGCGTATTTGCGCGCGCTCGCGACCGGGCGCGCGTATTGTCGTTATCAGGTGGCCGACGTGGGGACGTTCTTTGTCACGCAGGACGACGCGCCGCGCGAGCAGCTACCGCGCTTGTTTGTCTTCTGGCACGCGGCTTCTTCTTCCGACGAGCCGGCCTTGGCCTTGTCCGCGCATGCCGCCTTAACCTTCGGGCAGCACTCCTTGCCCTTATCCGCGCACGCGGCCTTATCCTTCGGGCAGCAGCCCTTCGGCGCGGTTTCCTCTTCCGACGAGCCGGCCTTCGCCTTATCCGCGCACGCGGCCTTATCCTTCGGGCAACAGCCCTTCGGCGCGGATTCCTCTTCCGAAGACCCGGCCTTGGCCTCGTCGCCAGGGCAGCAGCCCTTCGCCGCGGCGTCCTCCTCGGACGAACCCGCCTCGGCCTTTTCACCGCAACTACTTACGGGGCACACCGCCTTGATCGCGGAGCAACTGCCCTTGCCTTCGGCGCCGTCACCGGCCAACGCCCCCGAGGTCAGCAGCCCCGCACCGACGGCAACGGCCGCAAGAAACAACACAACACCGATGACACGATTGCGCAACGTGCCGCACGAACACGCGCACGAGGTTTCTTTTTCCATGTTTTCGCTCATGATCACACTCCTTTTTTGCGCCATTTACGACATGGCGATCCTGTTTGCACCCGCTGTGTCAACAGCGTCTCGCCGTCCATTATTCCCCCTGGTGTATGGCGCGGCCCGCGCGGATTGCTTCGCCGCGCGGGGCGGGGCTAGGATGGCCCGATGAACGAGGACCTTTTTGCGCATGCCGCCGCGGACCGCCTGAAGAAGGAAGCGCCGCTGGCGCGCCGCGTTGCGCCGCGCACGCTCGACGAGATTGTGGGGCAGGACCACATCCTCGGGCCGGGCAAGGTGCTTCGCCGCGCCATCGAGGCGGACCGGATCACCTCGCTGTTGCTGTACGGGCCGCCGGGCTCGGGCAAGACCGCGCTGGCGCGGATCATCGCGATGCGGACCAAGGCGGCTTTCGAGCCGCTGAACGCCGTGACCTCCGGCGTGAGGGAACTGCGCGAACTGATCGCGGCGGCGAAGCAGCGGCGTATCCACGAACAGCGCCGCACCATCGTCTTCATCGACGAAATCCATCGGTTCAACCGGGCGCAGCAGGACGCGCTCCTGCCGGACGTCGAGAACGGCGCGATCACGCTCATCGGCGCGACGACCGAAAACCCGTTCTTCGCGGTGGTCGCGCCGCTCTTGTCGCGGTCGCAGATATTCGAGTTCAAGCGCCTCGAAGACGGCCACGTCATCGAACTGCTCCGCCGCGCGCTCGCGCATCCGAATCGCGGCATGAACGACTTGCGGATCGAGGTCGACGACGACGCCCTCGAACACTTCGCGCAATACGCGGAGGGCGACGCACGGCGCGCGTTGAACGCCCTCGAAATCGCGCTGCTCACGACGCCTCAGGTGGAAGACGGCCTCCACGTGACACTCGACGCCGCGCGGGAGTCCATCGCGCGCAAACTGCTCCATTACGACGGCGCGGGCGATGAGCACTACGACGCGGCGTCCGCGTTCATCAAGAGCATGCGCGGCAGCAACCCGGACGCGGCGATTTACTGGATGGCCCGCATGATCGAGGCGGGCGAGACACCGCGCTTCATCGCGCGGCGCATTTGCATCGCGGCGTCCGAAGACGTAGGCAACGCGGATCCGCTGGCGCTGGTGCTTGCAACGGCGGCGTGGCAGGCGTGCGAATTTATCGGGATGCCGGAGGCGCGCATTATCCTGGCGCAGGCCGCGACTTATGTCGCCTGCGCGCCGAAAAGCAACGCGGCCTACCTGGCGATAGACGCGGCGCTGAAAGACGTGCGCGAGCAAAAGACGGTCGAGACGCCCGCGCACCTGCGGGATACGCATTACCCCGGCGCGCAGCGGCTCGGGCGCGGCCAAGGCTACCAGTACAGCCACGATTTCGAGGAGGGCTACGTGACCCAAGACTACGGCGTGCCGCGGGGCGCGTATTACCACCCCGTGGACCGCGGGAAGGAGGCCGAATTCAAGGCACGCCTCGAACGCTTCAACGCGCGCGATCAGGCATCGGATTAGGGGCGGGGACTCGTCTTCTGTCCATAACGTCCAAAGCGTCCATAACGTCCAGAGGCCGGACGGGGCACGCCCCGCCCGCCACACGGCGCAACAAAAATGGAGGTGTTGTTCAGTGGCGCGACCAGGCAGGTTGTTTGTTTTCGGGTGTTTCACGGGAACGGTACTCGGTGTGGCGCTGGCCGTCGGCGGCGCAGTGGCCGCCGTGTACCTCTTCAAGGACCCGATCATCCGCCTGGCCTCGAAACAGCTGCAGCCGCCACCCATCCTGATTGACGCGCGGGCGGACTACAACTGGGAAGTGAAGACCGTCACGGGGACGGTCTTCGACATGCGCGCGCTCGAAGGCGGGCCGGTCTTCCTGCACCTGTGGAGCGGCGATTGTTACGCGTGCCTGACCGAACTCGAGGCGATTAGCCGCCTCCACGAGCAGTTCGCGGAACAGGGCGTCGTGTTCGCGTGCATCGCGCGCGGGGGCTTCGACGACGTGCCGCGCATCATCGCCGAATACGACCTGAAGGCGCCGGTCTACCTCCACGATGGGACGCGGCCCGCGCCTTTCGACGACGACGCCGTCCCCGTGACGTACATCATCGCGCGGGATGGCCGCATCGCGTTCAAGCACCTGGGCAGCGCGCGGTGGGATGCGCCCGTCGTCGCGGATTTGCTGGCACGGCTGACGGCGGAATAGCCCGCCGCGGCGTCACGCCGGCGTGGGCGCATTGCCCACGGTTTTCCGTCACGGGCGGGACGCCGGTGCCACGAACGGCTTGCCGACCTTCTTCTTGATGAACACGTCAAGCAGTTCGGGGTCGAAATGCTTTCCGCGCTCGCTTTCGAGGTAGGCGACAGCCTGGTCGTGCGTGCTGAACCCCTTCCGGTAGAGGCGCGGCGTCGTCATGGCGCAATACACGTCGATGATGCGCATCGCGCGCGAGAGACGCGGGATCGCGTCGCGCTCGATCCGCGCGGGATACCCTGTGCCGTCGTAGCACTCGTGGTGACACCGCACGATGTCGGCGCACTCGATGAACACGTCCGATTCCCGCAGGAGTTCCGCGCCGAGCGTCGTGTGCGACTGGATCAGAGTCCACTCGTCGTAGGTCAAGAGCGACTTCTTGATGAGGACTTCATTGCCGATCCGCAGCTTCCCAATCTCCGACAGGTACCCCGCGTGCTCGAGGGCAATCCGGTCATCGTCGTCGAGCTCGAGCGCCTGCGCGAAACGCGACGCATGTTCGTGGACGCGCTCGGTCGTGCCCGGCGGTTTGCCCTCGCGGGCGTCGAGCGCCTGACCGAGAAGCAGCAACACGGCCTGATATCGGTTCCCGAGTGTAACCGTGGTCTTGAGCAGTTCCGCCTGCTTCGTCCCCGCGGCCAACAACGCCACGGCGGCATCCGGCAGTCGGTCGCCCTGTTGCGCCTCGTGGACCACCAGATCCTTGCGGCGTGCGCCGGCGGCGAATTTTCCCGCCGCCTCCGGCACGTCGCCAATGACAAGAATGCGCTTCAACATGGCCGAGCCCTTTCGATAGGAGACGAATCTTCCGCGAGCCATCTTATCAAGGCGCGGCGTCTTCGGCAATTCGCGCCGGTACCGGCCACGCGCCGCGGCAATCGCTCACGCGTGCGCCGCCAGGAATTCGTAGCTGATATGGAGCGCGTCGAAAACATCGCCGTCACAGGTGTCCTGTTCGTAGATGTACCACTCGACGGCGGCCTCTTCGGCGGCGTCGAAGACGGCGGGCCAGTCCAACGTGCCCTGACCGAGGGGGGTAAACACCGGGTTTCCCGCGGCGTCGGGGGCGGGGGCCAGGTCCTTGACGTGCAGGAGGGGGCAACGGCCTGCGTACTTGCGGATATAGGCCGCGGGGTCCGCGCCGGCGACGGCGAGCCACGCGGTATCGAACTCGGCATAGAGCCGGTCCGGGGCGGTCTCTTCGTACAGGATGTCCAGTCTTGCTCGTGGGTCTGCCGGGAAGCATTCGAGTTCGAAGGCGTGGTTGTGGTACGAGAGCCGCATACCGGCGTCGCGGAGCCGTGCGCCGAGGGCGTCGAGCCGCGCCGCGCCGCGCCGCCACGCGTCGATCGAGTCGCGGCAGTCGTCCATCATGCCTCCTGGGGCAAGATCCGGCACGCCGATGGCGCGCCAGAACGCGACGACGGCGTCGAAGTCCTGTTCGAGGGGTTCGACCGCGCAATGGGCGGCGATGGCCTTGAGGCCGGCTTGTTCAAGGGCATCGTGGATTTCGGGCGCCATCAGGTCGGGCATGCCGCTCCACTGAACGTAGTCAAAGCCCGCCTCTCGGCAGCGGCGCAGCGTGCCGTGGAGGTCGCGAGCCGCAGGCTCGCGGACCGTGTAGAGTTGCAGGGCGATGCCGATGTTCGACACGTTGGCGGCCCTCCAGACGGCGCGAAGGCGTCCGTTCGCCGGGCGCCCGCACTACCGCGCCAAGACGCGGGACTCAGCCCTCGGCGGCTTCGCCGAGTTCGACCAGTTCGATGCGGGCCAACTCAGCCTTGTCGCCCACGCGATGGCCGGTCCGCAAGATACGCGTATAACCGCCGGGCCGGTCGGCGAAGGCCGGCGCAATCTCGGTGAAGAGCTTGGCGACCACGTCGCGATCGCGCAGCACGGCGAATGCTTGGCGCCGGTTGTGGACGGAATCGACCTTGGCCAACGTAATCAACGGCTCGGCGAAACGGCGAAGTTCCTTGGCCTTGGCCACACCGGTCTCGATGGCGCGATATTTGAATAGAGCAAGGGCAAGCGCGTTCATCGTCGCCTTGCGATGCGACATCTGACGCCCGAGCCGCCGGCCTGCTTTTCTGTGCCTCATTCTTCTTCCTCACTGATCGTTAGTTCTTCCGCCGCGGGCCCGAAGTCCTCCGGTTCCTCGGAGGGCAGTGCGCCCACCTTCATGCCGAGGCTGAGGCCCATCGCGGCGAGAATGCTCTTGATCTCGTCCAGGCTCTTCTTGCCGAAGTTGTGCAACTGCAGCATCTCGCTTTCTTCGCGCGCCACCAAGCCGCCCACGGTGCGGATGTTCTCCGAACGCAGGCAATTCGCGGCGCGCACGCTCAGGTCCAACTCATCCACCGGCTTCGCGAGCTTGCGCAGCAGTTCCGGGTCCTCCGGCAGGCTGAAGCCCTCGCCGGCCCCGAATTCCGCTTCGCGCTTGACGAAGATCTTAAGGTGGTCGATGAGCAGGGTCGCGGCTTCCTCGATGGCCTTCTCTGGCGTAATCGAGCCGTTCGTATGAATATCGAGGATCAATCGGTCGTAGTCGGTCATCTGCCCGACGCGCGCGTCCTCGACCTGGAAATTGACCTTGGTCACGGGCGAGAAATTGGCGTCGAGATAGATGGTCCCGAGTGGTGCGTGTTCGAGCTCGAAATGCTCGGCGGTCACGTAACCGCGCCCGCGGGCCACCTTGATCTCCATATCGATCTTGGCGCTCTTCGCGGTCGCCGTGAAGATCACGTGGTCTGGGTTGAACACGTTAACCTCTGTCCCCTTGAAGAGTTGCCCCGCGGTAACGGGGCCTTCACCCTTGTGGCTGAACGAGAAGATGAGGGATTCGTCGCGATTGAGGCGAATCTGACACTTCTTGAGGTTCAGGACCACGTCGGTGACGTCTTCGCGGATGCCCGGGATCGCCGAGAATTCGTGCGGGATGCCCTCGAAACGGATGGCCGTCACGCCGGACCCCTCGAGAGACGCCAACAGAACCCGCCGCAGCGCGTTGCCGACGGTGGTGCCGTAGCCCCGCTCGAACGGCTCGACCGTGACGCGGGCGTACCGATCGGTCGCGCCGTCTTCCAGCTTCACGAACTTGGGTATGGTGAATTCTTTTTCAATCATCGGTGCTGCCTTTCGCCATGGGCCGTTGCGTTTCGCTTCCTTCCCCGTCGCTGCATGAACCGACGCCGTCCCGGCGGGTCCTCAGACCCGACGGCGCTTCGGCGGACGACAACCGTTGTGCGGGATGCTCGTCACGTCCCGGATCAGGGTCACGTTCAGACCGGCGGCCTGAATCGCGCGAATGGCGGACTCGCGTCCGGCGCCCGGCCCGTTGACGTGCACCCGCACCTCGCGCAGTCCGACGTCCATCGCCTTGCGGGCGGCGGCCTCGGCGGCCACCTGCGCCGCAAAGGCCGTGCTCTTTCGGGAACCCGAGAATCCGCACTGTCCGGCGCTCGACCACGCGATGACGTTCCCTTGCGGGTCGGTAATCGAGATGATCGTGTTGTTGAAGGTGGCTTGGACGTGCGCAACGCCGGAAGTAACATTGAGCGCGACGCGCCGCTTTTTCCCCTTCACGCTTTTCCGCTTTTCCTTGGCCACAGGTGATCGCCTCCTCTTTATTTCTTCTTAATCGCCGTGCGGCGCGGCCCTTTACGCGTGCGCGCGTTTGTGTGCGTGCGCTGGCCGTGCACGGGCAGGCCCCGCTTGTGGCGGAGACCGCGGTAGCAGTTGATGTCCATCAGGCGCTTGATGTTCGCCGCCACTTCGCGGCGCAAGTCGCCCTCGACCTTGTAGGTCGCCTGGATAGCCGTCGAAAGCTGGCTGACCTGTTCGTCCGTCAGTTCGCGCACCCGCGTCTCCGGCGCTATTCCCGTTACCTCCAACACCTTGCGCGCCCGGGCCGGCCCGATGCCGTAAATAGCCTGGAGCCCGGCGTCCACGCGCCGGTCACGGGGCAAGTCGATGCCGACAACTCGTGCCATGAGTCTTCTTCTCCTCGTTTAGCCTTGCCGTTGCTTGTGCTTCGGGTTCTCGCAGATCACCCGGATGCGGCCGTGCCGCCGGATTATGCGGCACTTCTCGCAAATCTTCTTCACGGATGTCCGTATCTTCATGGCCTCTACTCCTCGTGGGCGTCCGGCGGAATCAATCGTCCGCCCGACCCCAGATTAACGTGGGCGAGCCGGAGAGAATCTCTCCGCCGTCCTCGCGCACAACGACCGAATGTTCAAAATGCGCGCTCGGCTTGCCGTCGGCCGTCACGGCGGTCCAGCCGTCGCGCAGCACGCGCACCTTGTGCGTCCCGAGATTCACCATCGGCTCGATAGCCAGCACCATGCCGCTGCGCAGTCGCGGCCCGCGCTCGCCCGTCACAAAGTTCGGTATCTGCGGTTCCTCGTGCATGGCCGCGCCGATCCCGTGTCCCACGAAATCGCGCACGATGCCCATGCCCGCGGGATTACAGACGGCCTCGATGGCCCTCGCGATGTCCTCGACGTAATTACCGGACCGCGCCGCGCAAATCGCCTGGGTCAGCGCCCGATCAGTCACCTTCAAGAGACGCCGCCGGGCGGCGTCCACTGGCCCGCAGGGGACCGTCACCGCCGCGTCGCCGTAATATCCCTTGTAGCACACGCCGATATCGATGCTCACTATCTCGCCAGCCCGGAGCGCGCGATCGCCGGGAATCCCGTGCACGACCACCTCGTCCACCGAGATGCACGTTGCGGCCGGGTAACCTCGGTAGCCGAGGAACGCCGACGCGGCGCCGCGCTCGCGCATCATCTCGACCGCCGCGGCGTCCAGTTCGCGCGTTTTCACGCCCGGCTTGATCATGGCGGCAAGCGCGGTGTGCACTTCGGCCACAATTTCGTTCGCCTTGCGGAGCAGCGCAATCTCGCGTTCGGAACGGATCGCGATCATATCGCCCTCGTGCCGCCGAACGGCTCGCTCTGGCCAACCGCCACGC
The DNA here is from genome assembly GCA_029556545.1 of Candidatus Hydrogenedentota bacterium. Taxonomy (GTDB): domain Bacteria; phylum Hydrogenedentota; class Hydrogenedentia; order Hydrogenedentales; family JAGMZX01; genus JAGMZX01. Next base: position 11,993 of record JAKQEQ010000066.1, on the reverse strand, counting down.
ATGATATTTCCTGTTGTCGTCAGTAGCCGCGACGCGCCCGAATACGCCCGCCGCGGGAACCGAAGCCGTCGTAATGGCGCATGATCAGGTGCTGCTCAATCTGCCGGATCGTGTCCAGGGCAACGCCGACCATAATCAACAGACTTGTACCGCCGAAGAATTGCACGATCGTCGGGTCCGGCACATCCAGAAAGCGATAGACGATCGGCGGCATCAGCGCGACAAGCGCCAGGAAGATCGACCCGGCAAACGTAACGCGCGTCATCACCCGATTCAGGTAATCCGCCGTCGCTTTGCCCGGACGCACCCCGACAATGACGCCGCCGTATTTCTTCATGTTGTCGGCCATTTCCACCGGATTGAAGGTAATGGCCGTGTAAAAAAACGAGAAGAACACGATCAGGCCGGCGTACATCAGATTATAGGGGATGCCCGCCCAATCGAACATGCTCGTCAGGAACGCCTCGAGCCAAGGTACGCTGACCGTCTGGGCAAGCGAACCGGGAAGCATGAGGATCGAACTCGCGAAAATGATCGGGATGACGCCCGCCTGGTTCACCCGCAACGGAAGATAGGTCCGCTGGCCGCCGACGACGCCGCGGCCGCGAATCTGCCGCGGGTACTGGACCGGGATGCGCCGTTGGCCGGTGGTGACCACAATCGCGCCCGCCACGACGACCACCAGCAGGAACACCAGGATGAGCGCCTGGAAGATGCTTATTTGGTCGTTGCCGAGCATGCGGAATAGATTAAACACGGCGCTGGGCATGCGCGAGATAATGCTGATGAAGATGATCAACGACATGCCGTTGCCGACGCCGTACTCGCTGATCTGTTCGCCGAGCCACATGATAAAGGCCGTACCGGTCGTGAGCGTCATGATCGCCATCAACCGGAAGCCCCAACCCTGGCTCGGGACTATTTCGTCGCCGAGACTCTCCATGTAGAGCGAGATCATGAAGCCCTGCACAAGGCATAACACGATGGTGCCGTAGCGCGTATACTCTGTGATCTTCCGTTGGCCTTCCTGCCCCGATTTCTGCAAGTTTTCCAGCGAGGGAATCACCGGCACCAGCAGCGACATGATGATCGACGCGGTGATGTAGGGCATGATCCCGAGGGCGAACACCGTGGCGTTTGCGAAAGCGCCGCCGGTGAACATGTCGTAGAACCCGAGGAGACCGCCCGCGTCGCGCAGCGTGCGTGCCAGCGCCGCCCCGTCCACGCCCGGCATGGGCACGTGGCACCCGAGCCGGTAGATCGCCAGCATCAGCAGCGTGAAAATGATGCGGCTCTTCAGCTCGGGAATCTTGAACGCGTTTTTGAAGGCTTCAATCGGCTGGGACACCGGCCCTACTCCTTGCGCGCGCGGACGCGCGCGCCGCCATCCGGCTCGTTGTTCGCCACTATCTCGACGCTGCCGCCCGCCGCCTCGATCTTCGCCCGCGCGGACGGACTCACCGCCTGCACTTTCAACGTAAGCCGACTCTTGATCTCGCCCCGGCCCAACACCTTTACACCGCCCGGAAGCGCCTGCGCCAGGCCCGCCTCGACCAGCATCGCCGACGTCACCTCCGTGCCGTCGTCAAAAATCCGCTCAAGCGTATCGACATTCACGACCGCCGTCGGCCACCGCTTCTCGTGGTGAAAGCCGCGTTTCGGCAGGCGTCGGTGAAGCGGCATCTGGCCGCCCTCGAAGCCGGGCCGCAGCGTCACGCCGGACCGGGACTTCTGGCCCTTATGTCCGCGACCACAGGTCTTGCCGTGCCCCGAAGCGCGGCCCCTACCGACCCGTTTACGTTTCTTGCGCGCGCCTGAAGCGCTCTTCAAACCACTCAAATCCATGACTGCGTCATCCTTTTCCCGTACCGCGCGGCGCCGCGCGTTACAGCACTTCCGCCACTTCGAGGCCGCGCATGGACGCGACTTCTTCGACGCGTTTCAACTGCTTCAGTCCCTCGATCGTCGCCCAGACGACGTTCGTGGCGTTGTTCGATCCCAACGATTTGGTCAGGATGTTTTTGTATCCCGCGGCCTCGACGACGGCGCGCACCGGCCCGCCCGCGACGATGCCCGTGCCCAGCGAGGCCGGCTTGAGCAGCACGCACGCCGAATCCGAAATGCCGTGGACGTCGTGGGGGATGGTCGTATTCACGATGGGCACCGCAACCAAGTTGCGGCGCGCCCGCTCGATCGCCTTGCGAATCGCCTCGGGAACCTCGGCCGCCTTGCCCAACGCCGCGCCCACGCGCCCGTTTCCGTCGCCCACAACCACTATCGCGCTGAAACTGAAGCGCCGGCCGCCCTTCACGACCTTCGCGACGCGGTAGATCTTGACGACATGCTCGATGAACTCGCTCTCTTGCGCATCCCGTTCCCGGGGCCGTCGGGGGCCGCGGCCTTCCCCGGCGCCCGCGCGCCCCTTCGGGCGCTCTTCCGCTGCTGGTCCTTGTGCTGCTGGCGTATTCAACGTCTGTTCTCCTAGAATTGCAGGCCGGCTTCGCGCGCGGCGTCGGCCAATGCCTTGACGCGGCCGTGATACAGCCGGCCGCCGCGGTCAAAACACACCTGTCTAATACCTTTGGCCACCGCCTGCTCCCCGAGCGCCTTTCCGACCTCTGTGGCGCCCGCCACGTTGCCGCCGGCGACCTTCAGGCCGAGCGACGATACCGTCGTGAGGATACGGCCCTGCGTGTCATCGATAATCTGCGCGTAAATGTGCTTCAGCGTGCGGGTGACCCGCAGCCGGGGCCGATCCGCCGACCCAGACACGGTCTTGCGGACCCGCCGTTTCCGTCGCTCCAGCAAATTCACTTTTCTGCTCTTTCGTGCCATGACTGCGTTTCCCGATAGCGTGCCGCCGCTATGCCGCGGCGCACACGCGCTGTTGCGTCACCGCCGGCTACTTCGCTCCGGCCTTGCCCACCTTGCGGCGCACGTATTCGTTCGCATAGCGCACGCCCTTGCCCTTGTACGGCTCCGGCTTGCGCAACGCGCGTATATTGGCGGCCACCTGCCCGACCAACTCCTTGTCAATTCCCGAGACCTTGATGGTCTGCGGGTTTTCCACGGCGAAGGCAATGCCCTCCGGAGGCTCGATCGTCACGGGATGACTGAAACCGAGGGCCAGGTTCAGGTTCTTCCCCTGAAGGGAGGCGCGATAGCCCACGCCTTCGATGAGCAGCGTCTTCTCGAAGCCCTGCGTCACGCCGAGGACCATGTTCTGGATCAGGGCGCGCGTGAGGCCGTGTGTCGCGCGGTCCTCTCGCGCTTCGCTGCGGCGCGCCACACAAATCTCCTTGTCCTCGACCGTGAGCGTCATGCGCGGCAGGAACTCGCGTTCCAGCGAGCCCTTCGGACCCTTCACCTTGAGCCGCGTCCCGCGCACATCGCAGGTCACGCCGTCCGGAATCGGCACCGGCAATCTACCTATTCGCGACACGATACACTTCCTTTCCTTGCTTGCCCGGCGTCACCAGACCTCGCAAATGACTTCGCCGCCGACCCCCGCCTTGCGCGCGTCTTTGCCGGTCATCACGCCGCTGGAGGTGCTGATAATGGAGATGCCCAGCCCGCTGCGCACCGGCTTGATGTCCTTGTTCCGCACGTACACGCGCAGACTCGGCCGGCTCACGCGGCGCAGCCCCTGCAATACGGGGCTGCGGTCCGGGAGGTACTTCAACGCAACACGCAGGCGGCCGGGCCCGACGTCCTCGACCACCTCGAAGTCCTTGATAAAGCCTTGTTGCTTTAGTACCCGGCAAATCTCGAGCTTCACGTGGGACGCGGGGCACTCGACGGCGGTCTGTTGGGCCATGATGGCGTTACGCAGGCGCGTCAGCAAATCGGCAATGGGGTCACTCATAGCCATGATTCGGTTATACCTTTCCTCACCAGCTCGACTTTTTCACGCCGGGCAGCTTGCCCTCGAGCGCCAGTTCACGAAGCGCTATCCGGGACAGCCGAAACTTGCGGTAATACCCTCGCGGACGCCCCGAGAGCGCGCACCGATTGCGGTATCGTGCCGCGCTCGAGTCCCGGGGAAGACGCGCCAGCTTGCGATAGGCCTCCTGGCGCTGCTCCATCGTCGACTCGAGGTTCTTGATGATCGCGAGCAGTTCGCGCCGCTTGACGCGATACTGATCCACGAGCTTCGCTATCCGCTTTACGTGTTCTGTCTTGCATTTCTTCGCCAAGGTGCTACTCCTTGTGGCGCCGTTACGTCGCGCTAATTGCTGAACGGCATCCCGAGCTGCCGCAACAGTTCCCGGCTCTCGTCCGAGGACCTGCTGTTCTTGATCACGAAGGTCACGTTCATCCCGCGCACCTTCGTCACTTTGTCGATGTTAATCTCGGGGAATATCGTCTGCTCGCGCAAGCCGAGCGTGAAATTCCCGAACTTGTCGAATCCGCGCGGCGAGATACCGCGAAAGTCGCGCACGCGAGGGATCGCGATGTTGAACAGCCGGTCCATGAATTCATACATGCGGTCGCCGCGCAGCGTGACCATGCAGCCAATCTGGGCTCCGGCGCGCAGCTTGAAATTCGAGATGGACCGCCGCGCCTTGCGGATGCAGCCCTTCTGACCCGCGATAATGCTCAGTTCCGCCAGCGCATTCTCAAGCATGCGCTGGTCCTGGGTCGCGTCGCCGACGCCCATGTTCACCACGATCTTTTCGAGTTTCGGCGCTTCCATGACGTTCTTGAATTTGAACTGCTCGCGCAAGCGCGGCGCAATCTCGGTCAGGTAGCGTTCTTTGAGTCTCGGTGTCAAGGTTGCGCTCCTCCTCAGCGTTTATCGGTGAGGGTTTCGCCGTTTATCTGAAAAACCCGCACGCGGCTGCCGTCCTCGAGGCGCTTCATCACGATGGGCGACGGCGCCTTGGCGGATTCGCACCACGGCTGCACGTTCGATACGTGGATCGGCGCCTCGCGCTCGACGATCCCGCCTTTCTGGTTCCGGCTGCTGGCGCGCGTGTGCCGCTTGATGATATTCACGCCTTCGACGAGGACCCGGCTCTTCTTCGGATACATGGCCAACACGCGGCCGCGGCGGCCCTTGTACTTGCCGCGTATCACGACGACCGTATCGTTCTTTCGGATATGCATGACATCGTTCCTTTACAACACTTCAGGCGCCAGTGACAGTATCTTCGTAAAGCCTTTGGCGCGCAGTTCGCGGGGCACGGGCCCGAAAACGCGGGTGCCCCGCGGCTCGGGCTCCTTGCCCTTGTCCTTCTTGTCCAGGTTCACCAGCACGGCGGCGTTCGAGTCGAAACGGATCGTCGTGCCGTCCGCGCGCTTCGTGTCCTGCCGCGTCCGCACGATGACCGCCTTCACCACGTCGCCCTTCTTTATTGCGGCGTTCGGAAGCGCGTCCTTGACCGTCGCCGTGATGATGTCGCCGAGGCCGCCGTAGCGCCGCTTCGACCCGCCCATGATCTGGATGACGCGGATACGCCGCGCGCCGCTGTTATCGGCGACCTTCAGTCGTGAGTAAATCTGAATCATGGTCCGTTACCTTTTTCGCCGCTTCAGGCGTCGCTGCGCCGGCGTCACTCCGCGCGTTTCACGATCTCGGCCAGGCGCCACCGCTTCGTCTTACTGAGCGGCCGCGTCTCCACAATCCGCACCGTGTCGCCCACTTGGCACTCGTTGCGCTCGTCGTGGGCCTTGAACTTCTTCGTCTGCTTGATACGCTTCTTGTACAGCGGGTGCTGCTTGAATCCCTCGACGACCACGGTGATCGTCTTGTCCATTCGGTCGCTGGCGACCACGCCGACCCGTTCCTTGCGGTATCCTTCCGCCATGTCTATTGGCTCCTCTTCGCGGCGGCAAGCTCGCGCTCGCGCAAGACCGTCTTGATTCGGGCAATTTCCCGGCGCGCTTCGCGCACGACCCGGACGTTTTCCACGATCTCGGTGGTCGCCTGGATGCGGTGAGCGAGCAGGTCGCGCTGCCGCTTGTCCAGGCGTTCCTGCAACTGTTCGCCGGTCATCTCTCGCAATTGATTGGCCTTCACGTGCCGCCTCCTCTAATCGCGTTTCACGAACTTGGTCGGGATCGGCAGCTTGTGCCCCGCCAGGCGGATTGCCTCGCGCGCGATGTCCTCGGTCACACCCTCGATCTCGAACATGACCCGGCCCGGCTTGACGACGGCCACCCACGCCTCGGGCGCGCCCTTGCCCTTGCCCATACGCACTTCGGCGGGCTTCTTCGTGATCGGTTTGTCCGGAAACACGCGAATCCAAATCTTGCCGCCGCGCTTCACGTAGCGCGTCATGGCGATACGGGCGGCCTCGATCTGACGCGCCGTGATCCAGCCGTCGCGCATCGCTTTCAGGCCGTATTCGCCGAAATCGACCGATCCGCCGCCCTTGGTCATGCCCGAGCGCCGACCGCGCTGCTGTTTGCGATACTTGACTCGCTTCGGCATCAACATCGTTTACGTTCTCCTATCGGCCCGAATCGCGGCCGGCGCCCGCGCGCTCGCCCCGCCGCGGATGCGCCGCCGCCTGCCCGCCGATCATCGTCACCATCTCGCCAGGCGCCAGTTCGCCGTGGTAGACCCAGCACTTCACGCCAATCGTGCCGTAGGTCGTCCGCGCGACCGCGATACCGTAGTCGACGTTCGCGCGCAAGGTATGGAGCGGCACGCTGCCCTCGCGCGCCTGCTCGGACCGGGCGATTTCCGCGCCGTTCAACCGGCCCGCCACCCGCAAGCGAATGCCTTTCGCTCCCAGCCGTATCGTGTTTTGAATCGCCTTTTTCATGGCGCGCCGGAACGAGACGCGGCGTTCGAGTTGCTGGGCGATACTCTCGGCCACGAGCACCGCGCTAAGTTCCGGACTGAGCACTTCATGGATGTTGATGAGCAGTTCGCGACCGGTGAGTTGCTCCAACTCGTAGCGCAGCTTATCGACTTCCTGGCCGCGCTGGCCGATCACGAGCCCGGGCCGGGCCGTGTAGATATGCACCTTGGCCTTGCGGCCCGCCCGCTCGATGTCAATCTTCGCCACGCCCGTGTTGTACAGGCGCTTCTTGATGTAGTCGCGGAGTTTGAGGTCCTCGTGCAGCAGGTCGGCGTAGTTCCGGCCCGCATACCATATGGACGACCAATTCTGGATCACGCCCAGGCGGAAGCCGTTCGGATGTACCTTCTGACCCACGTTGCTCTCCTTTATTCCTTCGTTTTCGCTTTCGCGGACGCCTTCGGCGCGCGTTCGCCGCCGCTGATCCGAATGCTCACGTGGCTGCGCCGCTTGCGAATGCGCACGCCGCGGCCGCGCGGCATCGCGCGCCACCGCTTCAGCGTCAGCCCCTGGTCGACGGTGATCAGCGCCACGACCATTTCGTCCGTATCAAGGCGATCGTGCTTTTCGGCGGCGGCGTTCTCCGCGTTCGCGACCGCGCTGTCCAGCAGCTTGCGCAGCGGGAGCGCCGAGCGCTTCAGCGTATATTCCAGAATCGCCCGCGCCTCGGGCACTTTCTTGCCGCGGATGAGGTCGGCGACGAGCCGCACCTTGCGCGGCGCAATGCTCAAGTTCTTTGCATGTGCGACGGCGGTTGCCATGACGAGTACTCCCGCTTATTTCGCGCCCGCGTGCGCGCGGAACGTGCGCGTGGGCGCGAATTCACCCAACCTGTGCCCGACCATGTTTTCCGTAATGAACACGGGGATGAAGGTCTTCCCGTTGTGGACCGCGATCGTGAGGCCCACCATGTCCGGAATCACCGTCGAGCGGCGCGACCAGGTCTTGATGGCCTTGCGGTCCTGCGTCGCCTGCGCCGCCCGAACCTTATCGAGCAAGTGCACATCCACGAAGTACCCTTTTTTCAGTGAGCGGGCCACGATGCTGTCTCCTGTTCTCCATCTTGTGTGTCACGGGCGTCCCGCCCGTGCGGAATCATGAGCAAGCTACCCATGCCACTACTTCGTCCGGCGCCGGATGATGTACTGGCTGGTCCGGTTCTTCTTCTTTCGGGTCTTGTACCCCTTGGTCGGTACGCCCCACGGCGTGCTCGGGTGCCGCCCGCCGGAACTGCGGCCCTCGCCGCCGCCGTGCGGATGGTCGACGGGGTTCATGGCGACGCCGCGGACTTTCGGGCGCTTGCCGAGCCAACGGCTCCGGCCGGCCTTTCCGCTTTCAATGTTCACGTGTTCTTCATTGCCCACCGCGCCGATGGTCGCGCGGCATACCGCGAGCACGCGGCGCATCTCGCCGGAAGGCAGACGCAACACGCAGTAGCGGCCTTCCTTCGCGAGCAATTGACACCCGTTGCCCGCCGACCGCGCCAACTGACCGCCTTTGCCCGGCGTAAGTTCGACGTTGTGAACGTTCGCTCCCAAAGGGATGCGCTCGAGGGGAAGCGTGTTGCCTACCTCGTATTCGGCGTCCGGCCCGCTCGTGATGGTCGCACCGACCGCCAAGCCGCTGGGCGCGATGATATAGCGCTTCTCACCATCCACGTAGGACACCAGCGCGATGCGCGCACTACGGTTCGGGTCGTACTCAATCGACACCACTTTGCCCGGGATGCCGTCCTTGTCCCGTCGAAAATCAATGATCCGGTAGCGGCGCTTATGGCCGCCGCCCCGGCGCCGCATGGTAATTCGGCCCTGGCTATTGCGACCGGCCCGATCGTGCGCGGGTTCAAGCAGGGCCTTCTCGGGCTGCTTCTTGGTCAGGTCGGAAAAATCGGACACCGACATGCCGCGCCGCGAGGGCGTCACCGGTTTGAATCGTTTGACTGGCATTGCCTTGCCTTCCCTAGATCAGGTCGATCACGTCGCCCCGACGTAGGGTGACGACCGCCTTCTTCCATTGCGAACGGCGGCCCACGTGGCGCGACCCCATGTGCCGCCGGAGTTTACCTTGATAATTCATCGTGTTAATCGACACGACACGCACCTCGGGGAACTGCGTCTCGATCGCTTCGCGGATCTGCTGCTTGTTCGCCTCGCTGCGCACCCGAAACGTGTATTGATTCGCCTTGCGCGTTTGAATCTGCGATTCTTCCGTAATGATGGGGCGCAGGATGATCTTGTGCGGCTCCACGCTCATGACAACCTTTCCTCCAGCGGTTGCAGCGCCTCTTCCTGGACTATCACCCGGTTCGCCAACATCACGTCCAGGACATTCAGGTCCGAGGCCGTGCGCACGGTCACATGCGGAATGTTCCGCGCGGAAAGCAACAGGCGCTGATCCATGTCCGCGGTCACCAGGAGCGTCTTGCGCCCTTCCGGCGACAGGCGCGCCATCATGGCCGCGAACGGCTTGGTCTTGGGCTGCTCGACGAGCAAGCCCGCCAAGACGCTCAAGCGGTCCTCGCGAAGGCGGTCGCTTAGCGCGCAGCAGATGGCCTGGCGCTTCACGCGCACCGACACGGCCTGGCGGTAACTGCGGGGAATGGGCCCGAACACCGTGCCGCCGCCGCGCATCTGCGGTTCACGGCTGCTGCCCTGCCGCGACCGGCCCGTGCCCTTCTGGCGGAACGGCTTCGCGCCGCCGCCGCTCACTTCTTTGCGCGTTTTCGTCTTGTGCGTGCCCTGTCGCGCCGCGTTCCGCAGCGCCAGAACGGCCTCATGGACAACCGTCTCGTTGAAGGGCGCGGCGAATACCTTGTCGGCCACCTCGCGCACACCCTGATCGGCGCCGCTCATATCGACGACTTTCACCGAAGCCATTACTTCGACCCTTTCTCCGACTTCTCGGCCGCTTTGCGCACCCGGCCCTTCACGCTCCGGCGCACCATCAGCAGGCCGCCGTTCGCGCCGGGCACCGCGCCGCGCACCACGAGCAGATTCTTCTCGCTATCGACGTCGACGACCTCGACGTTCTGCGCGGTAACCCGCTCGTCGCCCATGTGCCCCGGCAGTCCCTTGCCCTTGTACACCTCCGCGGGGTACGCGCTCTGCCCGATGGACCCCGGCGCCCGGTGGAAATTCGACCCGTGCGTGCCCGGTCCGCCGCTATAGTGATGCCGTTTGATAACGCCCGCGAACCCCTTACCCTTCGAGGTCCCGGTCACGTCCACGAATTCGCCGATCGCGAAAATATCCGTCTTGATTTCATCGCCCGGCTTCAATTCGTCGTCGCCCGTCACGCGGAATTCAAAAAGATGCCGCTTCGGCGTCACGCCGGCGGCCTTGAAGTGGCCCCGCACCGGCATGGTGCAGCGCCCCTCCTTCGCTTCGCCGAAGCCGAGTTGTACGGCGTCATAGCCGTCCTTCGCCGCGCTCTTGCGCTGCACGACCGTGCACGGCCCGGCCTCGATAAGCGTGACCGGTATCCATCGGCCGTCCGCCGTAAAGAGGCGGGTCATGCCGACCTTCCTGCCCAGTATTCCATTCAACATCGCTTGTCGTCCTCTACAGCTTCGCCCGCCCAGCCGCTACTGCTTGATCTCGACATCAACCCCGGCCGGCAGGTCGAGCTTCATCAGGGCGTCGACCGTTGCCGCGTTCGGGTTGAGAATATCGAGCAACCGCTTATGGGTTCGGCTCTCGAACTGCTCGCGCGACTTCTTGTCGATGTGCGGGCCGCGCAGCACCGTATACTTGCTGATGGCCGTCGGCAACGGAATCGGGCCGTTGATTCCCGCGCCCGTGCGTTGGGCGGCGGCCACGATCTCCCGCGTCGATTGATCAAGCAAGTGGTGATCGTATGCCCGCAGCTTGATTCGTATCTTATGCGTGACGGCCATGTGTGCTCTCCGGTCCTATTCTCCGCGGCGCGCGCGCCGGGTTTATTGAATAACCTTCGTCACGACGCCCGCGCCCACGGTGCGGCCGCCCTCGCGTATGGCAAAGCGCAACTCCTCGTTCATCGCGATCGGCGTGATCAACTCCGCCGTGATCCGTACGTTGTCGCCCGGCATCACCATCTCCACCCCCTCCGGCAAGTTCAGGTTCCCCGTCACGTCCGTCGTCCGGAAGTAAAACTGCGGCCGATACCCGTTGAAGAACGGCGTGTGACGCCCCCCCTCCTCCTTCTTCAATACGTACACCTGACCCTCGAACTTCGTGTGCGGCGTGATCGACTTCGGCCACGCGATCACCATCCCCCGCTCCACCGCCTCCCGGTCGATGCCCCGCAACAACAGCCCTACGTTGTCGCCCGCCTGACCTTCGTCCAATATCTTCCGAAACATCTCCACCCCCGTCACCACCGTCTCCCGCGTCTCGCCCATCCCCACAATCTCCACCTTGTCCCCTGTGTGAATCTTCCCCTGCTCCACCCGGCCCGTCACCACCGTCCCGCGACCCGTAATCGTGAATACGTCCTCGATCGGCATCAGAAACGGCTTGTCCAGCGTCCGCACCGGCGTCGGAATGTACTTGTCCACCGCGTCGATTAACTCGAGTACCTTCTGCTCCCCAATCTCCGGGTCCCGCTCCTCCATCGCCGCCAGCGCCGACCCCCGAATGATCGGTATGTCGTCCCCGGGAAACTCGTACTTCGTCAGCAACTCCCGAAGCTCCAACTCCACCAGGTCCAGCAACTCCGGGTCGTCCACCATGTCCACCTTGTTCAGCCACACCACGATCGCCGGCACGTTCACCTGACGCGCCAACAGCACGTGCTCCCGCGTCTGCGCCATCGGACCGTCGTCCGCCGCCACCACCAGAATCGCACCGTCCATCTGCGCCGCGCCCGTGATCATGTTCTTGATGTAGTCCGCGTGACCCGGGCAGTCCACGTGAGCGTAATGACGCGTCTTCGTCTGATACTCGACGTGCGCCGTCGCGATCGTGATCCCCCGCTCCCGCTCCTCCGGCGCCTTGTCGATCTGATCGAACGCCACGAAGTCCGCCATCCCCTTCGCCGCCAACACCTTCGTGATCGCCGCCGTCAGCGTCGTCTTCCCGTGATCCACGTGACCGATCGTCCCGATGTTCACGTGCGGTTTCGTCCGTTCAAACTTTGCCTTCGCCATGATGGCCTCCTGGTTCGGTGCGGTGCGCCGAGGAAGCGCACCTTACGGGATGT
>JAKQEQ010000041.1 GCA_029556545.1 Candidatus Hydrogenedentota bacterium | reverse complement strand
CGTGCGGTGGCGCACGGGATAGCCATTGGTGCGCTCGTTTGGAGGGGGGCGATAGCCCTGGCGCAGCCGCCGGGCAATTGGCGCTTTCTGCCGGAACTGTCGGACGAGTTTTCAGGCGCCACGGTCGACACGGCCCTCTGGCTGACGTTTCTGCCCCATTACGCGGGACGGCCGCCTGGAGTGATCGATCCGGCGCGGGTTACGGTGGCTAACGGCATGGTGCGGCTGGAGACGACGGCTCGGGACAAGGGGCGGTTCGCGACACCGCTCTTACGGGCACGCCAGGAGGTGCGCTACGGCTATTTCGAAGTGGTTGCGCGGCTTGCCCCGTGCCGCGTCAATCAAGCGTTTTGGTTCTACGCCTGGCAGCCTGATGGGACGCGTGAGATCGACGTCTTCGAGATGGCGCCGGGCACGCCGGGCGAAGCACACCGCGTGCACAGTAACCTGCACGTCTATGACGGTGACCCAGCACTCGAGAACGATGGCAACCGACGCTCCTATCCGCAAGTCTGGTCGGCACCCGACTTCGACCCGACACAGGACAATCGCTATGGGTTTTTGTGGTCGCCCACCGAGCTCGTCTGGTGGGTGAATGGTCGTGAGATCCGGCGCGAACCGAACGTCCATTTCCACTGGCCGATGGCGCTCACGTTTACCGGCGAGATCCATCCGCGCTGGTTCGGGGTGCCGACAACGCAGGAGTTGCCGTGCGCGATGACGATCGACTATGTGCGGTCGTGGCAGTGGTTGGGCGCGGGAGAGGGGGAGGGGCCGCAGCTGGGGCGCGATGCCGATCATGCGCGCCCGCGCGGAGGCGTCGAGTGATGCCGCGGTGGCGCAAGGCGCTTGCCTATCTGCGTGGCTGGTTCACGAGTTTGCGCCACTTTTCCCGCCCGACGTGGGTCTGTCAGGTGGGGCGGGTCACGGTGGTACGCGATCGCGGCACGATCACGGTGGGCGAGCGTGTCTGGCTCTGGCCCGAGGTGAAGCTCGACGCGAGCGCGGTGGCGC
>JAKQEQ010000011.1 GCA_029556545.1 Candidatus Hydrogenedentota bacterium | reverse complement strand
CATGGCCGCCACCGGCCTGCTGACCGCCGAGAACTTGGGCCGCGTGATAGGGCGCGCACCCGAATCGGCCCCCGCCCAGGCAAGCGGGACGCAACGGGACGACCTCAGCGGGTTAGCGCGGATGCTGAACGAGCGCGAGTCGGCCCTGGCCCAGCGGGAGGCCGACCTGAAACGGCGGGAAACGGAGTTCGAGCGGCGTAACGCCGAGCTGCTGCAACTCCAGGGCGTGATCGAGGACCGCCTCAAGGAAATAAAGGGCGCGCTCGAGCAGAGCGACGCCGAGGAACAGGTGCGGCGACAGACCGCCGCAACCACGCTCGAATTGATGGACCCGAAAAAGGCCGCGGAGCGCCTCCAGGGCCTGCCCGCCGAGGAAGCGGCCGCCATCCTGAGGCTGGTCAAAGACAAACAGCGCGCGAAAATCGTCGAGCAAGTCGCGCCTGACGAGGCGGTGCGCATCCTGCGTCTCCTCCAGGAACCGCCCCTGTAAGCACGGTCCGAGCCCCGCCTGATTTTGCCCCACTACATAGGTCGTCTAAGACCTATGTGTCCTATTTTACTCCATATGAAAGGAGGTGATTATGCATGACCATGCAGTTTCTTGAAATGCTGGGCGCCGCGCCCGCGACCGGGCCGCCGCTCCAAGCGACAAGCCCGAACGCGACGGCACCGGCGGACGCGGCGACCTTCCTGCGGGCCTTGGCCGAGGCAGGCAACCTTGCCGAACCGCCGACCGGCTTCGCCGTGGATGCGCAGGCCGTACTGGACGCCCTTGCACGGCGTCTGGCGGAAGCGGCGGCGCAAGACGCCGAGGAAGCGGCAGTCGGCGATGAAGCGCTGCTGCGCTTGTTGGAGGCCCAAATCGCGCTGCTCATGGGGGTTCCCGGCCCGGCGACCATGCCGACGCTGGAAGCGCCCGCGTGGGCCCTCTTCGCCACGCAACCGCAGGCGCCCACCGACGGTCAGGAGGCCGGGCAACCCGGTGCCCCTGGTCCGCCCGTTGCCGCCGAGGGGCTTCCGGCGGCGTCCGGGTCCGCCTCGCACCAAGTTCGCGAGATCGCAGACCCGGCGATCCTACCGGAAAGTTCCGCAAACCAGCAGACGGTCGAGTCCGGCGGCAGCCCGGTCGGGAACACGGCCCCAACGACGCTGGAAGACGGTCTGCGGGCGTTGCTCCGAGCGGCGGCCCAGGCGCGGCAGGCGGTCGAGCGACAAACGCCGCGAATGGCCGCCGATGGTCTGGTTCAGCGGCCGGATGCCGTGGTCGCGGTGGAAGCCGTGGCCGCGCGCGGTCAGGGAATCCCGTTCCCCGACATGGTCCCGGCGGCTGCGGATTCCGATGCGTCGGAAGCGGGGGGCACGGCCTTGCGCGTGTTCCTCGTCGCCGCGTCGGACGCCGCATCGAGCCCCGAGAAGGGCAAGGCAGCCATCGGCGACACGGTCACGCCGGAAGCGAATCGGCCCGTCGCGAACGGACCGTCCGCGATGCCGCCGTCCCCCGCGGCGGGGTTGGATCGCATCGCGAACGCGCCGCCCGCGCGTCTCGCCGACGCTGCGCAGCCCATGCGACAGTCCATGACGGAAGCCTTGGCCAACCAGGCGGCGCGCTCGATCCGGTACCTGACGGGCCGCGACGAGAGTTCGCTGACGGTGCGGCTGATCCCGGAGTCGCTGGGCGAGATGCGCATCGAGGTCCACACGGCCGCCAACGGGCTCGCTGTTCGGCTTGCGTCCGCCAATCCCATGGTGCGTGGCGTGTTGGAGGCCCAGGCCCAGACGCTTCGCGAGGCCTTGCAGCGCGAAGGGATCGACGTGTGCAACATCGAGGTGGCGGCGGAACTGGCGCGGCATGGCGGACAGCAACGGGCGAACGACGGCGAAACGCAGCGCACGCTCGCGTTATCGCGGTCCGCCGGGCTGTATCGCCCGTGGCGTCTCGGCCAGGTCGCCGCGGACGACGGGCCGACCCGTCGCGTGGCGCGGCACTACGGGGCCGTGGACGTGTTCGTATGAACGCACCAGGAGGTGGGGCGTCCCGCCCCACACCGGGGGCAAGATGACGGATCGGTCGGATCAGTCGGATCGGTCGGATCGGTCCCAGGCGTCCCGCCCCACATCGGGGGCAGAATGCCCCCGCTCCTGAGCGGGACGAAACAAGACCTATGGGAGAATTCAACATGAACATCGTGGGCCTGTACAAGGCAAACGGCTTCGGCAACCTGACGCCCTCGCGCACGCAGCGGCAGGCCGCGGTCCAACAGATCACGGCGACGCTGCGGACGCGGCTATTAGGACACCAGGCCGTGACGCCCGCGACAACAGCCAAGGCCGACGGGGCCAAGGCGCTGTCCACGTCCGCGACGGCGGAAACCGGCGGCCTGGGGACGGACATGTTCCTACGCTTGTTGATGGAACAAATCCGCAACCAGGACCCGCTTGATCCGATGGACAACACGGACATGCTCGCGCAGTTGGCGCAGTTCACCGCGCTCGAACAGATGAATAACCTCAACACCAGCTTCCAGGACCTCGCGTACCAGGTGGAATTCCTGACCGGCAATATCGATCAGCTCAATTTCATCTCCGCGCAAGGGATGATCGGACGCTACGTCGAGGGTTTGAATCTTTCGGGCGACGAAGTGAAGGGCATTGTCGAGTCGGTCGCGCTCGTGGGCAGCATCGTGGTGCTGACCGTGGACGGCGAGCCGCTGCCTATGACGGGCGTCATGCTCATCGGCGACCAGGCGCCGCCTGAATCGCCGGTCGAGGAACCCGTTCCGGGAGACGCGTCATGAGCCTGCATGTCTCGCGTGTCCTGCCGCACGCCGGCTTGACGCCCCCTGCGCCCGCGCGCGCAACGTCGCCCTCGACAACGTCGTTCGCGGCGGTGTTCGAGCGGGAACTTGAGCGCGAGGCGCCCGTGCGCTTTTCGGCGCACGCGACCGAGCGTCTTGCCCAGCGCGCCATCCGCCTGACCCCGGCCCAGGAAGCCTGCCTCGGGCGGCTGCTGGACCTGGCCGCGGCGAAAGGCGCGCGCGAGTCGCTCCTCCTGATGGACCACGTGGCTTTCGTCGTGAACGTGTCGAAGCGCACGGTCATCACGGCGGCGCCGCTGACCGACACGGAGGAACTCGTATTCACCAACATTGACAGTGTTGTGGTGGCCCCGGAACACGGGACGCCGCCGCAAGAGGCACTCGAAACCGGGCCGGCCCCCTATTGGGGAAGCCCACGCGCCGCCGAACGCTAGACGCGGCGCGAACACCCAGGAGGCAATGCATCATGGGAACCGCTATCTACACCGGCGTCAACGGCCTGCTCGTGCAGCAGCGCAAACTGGACGTCGTGGCATCGAATATCGCGAACGTGAACACCACCGGCTACCGGGGCGCGCGCGTGCTGTTCCAGGACCTGTTTTCGCAGACCCTGGCCGGCGGCTCCGCGCCGGTCGGCAACTTCGGCGGAACGAACCCGCTGCAGGTCGGGCTCGGCGTACAGATCGCCAGCATCGACACGAATTTCGAGCAAGGGTCGCTTATTACTACCGGCGTGTCGTCCGACCTCGCGATCCAGGGCGCGGGGTTCTTCATCCTGAGCGACGGCCTGAACGACCGCTACTCGAGGGACGGCTCGTTTCGCATCAACGCCAACGGCGTGTTGGTTGATCCCGCGACGGGGCTGCGCGTGCGCGGCTTCATGGCCAATGAGCAAGGCGTGATCGACACGAACGCCGCGCCTACGGACATCACCATCCCGGTAGGCGCCACGGGGATCGTGCGCGCCACGGAAAACGCCACGCTCATCGGCAATCTGAACGCGGACGTCGCGGCGGGCACGACGGTCACGCGCTCGATTACGGTCTACGACTCGCTCGGTACGGCGCGCGAGGTCAGCCTGCTCTTCACGAAGACGGCCAATACGAACGAGTGGTCTTGGGAGGCCACGTTCAACGGCGTGACCGTGTCCCCGGTTCCGGCGGGCACTATCACGTTCAGCCCGGATGGCACGCTGGTCGACGACCCGCTTACGCCGCAGGACGAAACGCTGGGGCTCATCAGCATTCCGGTCGCCGCGTTCCCGACGGACACCGCGCTGCCTGCAACGCCGTTCGAGTTCGCGATCCATTTCGGCGCGTTGACGCAGCTCTCGATGGGAGCGGACGCGAACAGCGACGTGACCCTGCGCAACCAGGACGGATTCCCGCGCGGGGTGCTGCAAAGCTTCAACATCGGCGGGAACGGCGAGATCAACGGCGTGTTCACGAACGGCCTGACCAAGGTCATCGCACAGGTGGCGCTGGCCACGTTCGCAAACGTCTCCGGCCTCGAACGGGACGGCAATAACCTCTTCCGCGAGACGCCCGCCTCCGGCACGGCGCAGGTCGGCGGGCCGCAATCCGGCGGCCGCGGCTCGGTCAGCGGCGGCGTGCTCGAAAACTCGAACGTGGACCTCGGCGCGGAATTCAGCAATCTGATTATCACGCAACGCGGGTTCCAGGCGAACGCCCGCACCATCAGCGCGGCGGATACGCTGCTCCAGGAAACGGTAAACCTTGGTCGATAACACGGTCAGGGCATGAGTGACAGGCGCGCCGGTTCCCGGTCGCGGGGCCGGGGACCGGCGCGGCCTGACATGGACGGTGGACCTATTCCCGCCGCGATGTTAGAATACGCCCGCACCCGGGGTAGGGTAGGAACTCATGGATATTGCAACTATTATCGGCTTCCTGGCCGGTATCGCGCTGGTCGTTATCACGATCCTGCTGGGCGGCGCCGTCGCTATCTTCCTGAATCTGCCGTCGTTTGTGCTGGTTTTCGGCGGCACGCTCGCGGCAACGCTCATCAATTTCCCGCTCAGCGACGTGCTGAGCGTGTTCAACACGCTCAAAAACGCCTTCATCCACAAGGCAAACCCGCCCGAAAAACTCATCGAGCAGATGGTCCATTACGCCACCGTCGCCCGCCGCGAGGGCATCCTGGCGCTCGAAAGCCACGCGGCTAAGGCGGAAGACGAATTCATGCAGCGCAGTATTCAACTGGCGATTGACGGGACGGCCCCGGAACTCATCAAGGATATCCTGACCACGGAAATCGCGTTCATGGAGGACCGCCACAGCATGGGGCAGTCGATCCTCGTGACGATGGGCACCTTCGCCCCGGCATTCGGGATGATCGGCACGCTCATCGGCCTCATTCAGATGCTGATCGCCCTCGATGACCCGTCGATGATCGGGCAGGGCATGGCGGTGGCGCTCATTACGACCTTGTACGGCGCGCTCCTCGCCAACGTCATCTTCTTGCCGGCGGCGGGCAAGCTCAAGGTGCGCACGGCCATCGAACTGCTCACGAAGGAAATCACGATAGAAGGCATACTCTCCATTCAGTCCGGAGACAACCCGCGCGTCGTGGAACAGAAGCTCAAAGCCTTTGTGTCCCCAAGCGTGCGCGCGCGGGTCGCGCCGATCCAGACGGCGGGCGGGCGCAGGTAGCATGGCGGTAAGAGACAAAAGGAAAGGTCTGGAAGAGCCCCGGGTGCCGGGGTGGGTCGTGACCTACGGCGACATGATGAGTCTGTTGCTCACTTTCTTCGTCCTGCTGCTTTCCTTCTCGACTGTCAGCGAGGAGGACTTCAAAGAGGCCATGATGTCGCTCCAGGGCGCGCTCGGTGTACTGCAAGCCAACAAGTTCGTGGTCAACCCCGTGCCACAGCCCACGCGGCGGTCCGAGGGCGAAACCGAGCGGCTTGCCCGCGAACTCCGCCGCCGCCTCCAGGTAACGGGTCGCGCCGAAATGGTGCAGATCGACTATGACGCCACGGGGGGCATCCGCCTCACGCTGCCGGACGCGGTCCTCTTCGACCCGGCCAGCGCGGACCTGAAGCCCGCCGCGGCCCCCATATTGCAGGAGATCGCCACGCTCCTCGCGGACCTGCCCGCCGCCTTCATCGAGGTCCGCGGCCACACCGACAGCAGTCCCTTGATAAGCTCCCCGCGCTATCGGGATAATCACGAACTGAGTTACTGGCGCGCCGACGCGGTGGCGCGGCGACTGGCCGCGCAGGGTGGCGCGCCCATGAGCCAAATCGAAGTGGTCGCCTGCGGCGACGGGCAGCCGGTCGCGCCAAACGACACGGAAGCGGGACGGGGCGCCAACCGCCGCGTTGATATTCATATTCGCGGAATCGTCGAGCGGGACCGCGAGCGGCTGATCGGCGAGCGATTCGGGACGCGGGGCGCCATCGTCCAGCAGCCGGAGACAACGGGAGTGGATTTCTCGATTTTGGAACGGAGGTAACGCGCCATGAAACAGCATGCGCGACCGCGCGCGGCGGACCGGGCCGGGGCTTCCGGCCTCGCCCTTTGGATCGTGATCGTCGGCATCGTCGCCTTGTCCGCCGTGCTTGCGCTGGCCCTCTTCTTCTTCCTGATCCGGCCCATGTTGAGCGGCGACGCCGTAGACGAGGCGCCGACCGTTCCCGGGACCTTCTTCGCGGAATTCAAGGACCTGCAAATCACGGGACTGCCGGACGACCCGGCCGCCCCGTCGCCCATCCTGATTCTCTCGATCACACTGGCCTGCAAGGACCCGCAGACGGTTCAGGTCATCGAGGCGAACCGCCCGCATTTCGAGGGGTTGCTGGTGGATTTGTATGCGTCGAAAACGAAACGGCAACTCAGCGACCCTTTGGAGAAAGACCTGGTCCGCGAGGAGGCGATGCGCCAGATTAACGCGCTGCTGAATGAATGCGGCCCGGGCGCGGGCTTGGCGGTGACCAAGGTGCTCCATCGAAAATACACGTTGGTCGAGCAATGACCCAGGCACACCCCGACCCAGACGCCGCGGCCCCCGGGCCGCCCTATGACAAGGAACTCTCGGCGGTTCCCGGGTCGCCCGAACATCTGGACATAACGAACCTGAGCCGTATCCGCCTGACCGTAACCGCGGACTTGGGCACGTGCAACCTGCTCGTGCGCGACGTGATCGAACTCCGGCGCGGCAGCGTGCTGCAGTTGGACAAGGTGGCCGGCGAAACGCTCGACATTTCCGTGAACGGGATCCGCTTTGCGAAGGGCGAGGTCCTTGTCCTGGGCGACGCCCTGCACGTGCGCATCTCCGAAGTCATCAATCCGAGGGGGAGTTATGAGCCATGAAGCGGGTGCTCTTGCTGGCCGCGCCGATAGTGACGGTCTGCGCCGTCATGGCGACCGCGCAGACGACACCCGACGCGATCCGCGACCGCGCCGCCTTCGGCGCGGCGAATAAGGAACCGCTGGACCTGCCGACGCCCGAGGCGGCTGAAGGCGAGACAACAAGCGCGATTCCGGCGAACACCTATGCCGCCGCGCCGCCGCCGCCGCCGCCCACGACACCGCCCCCTCCCCCCTCCCCCACGCCGCCGCCCGACTACATGACCGCATTGCAGCGCGAATACGATGGACCTGCCGCCGCGGCCCCGGGGGAAGCGCCTCCCCGGGAAACCCCTGGGTTTCCGCGCATGCTGCTGACGGCGATCATGTGGCTGTGCCTCGTCTGCGCGGCGATCATCCTGGTAGCGTATCTCTTGCGGAAGCTGGGCCGGCGCACGCCGCTTCTGGCTGGGCAGCAGTACGGCGAGGTGCTCGGCAGGCTCTACCTCACGCCGCGCGTGGGCCTCCACTACGTGCGATCCGGAGACCGCGTGCTAATCATCGCGGTGACGCGGGACACCGCGCGGCTCATCACCGAATTCGACGCCGAGGCGTTTCTACGCGAACCCGGCGAGTCCGCGCCGCGCGGCGCGTCCTCCGGACGCTTCCTCGAACGACTTCGCGCGAACCTGGCCCAGGAAACCGCCGAGACTTCCGGCGACGACGACGAAATCGCGGCCTTGCGGGGCGATATCCAGCGCCTGCGCCAACACTTGCAGGAACGCGCCCGTGAACCGCGCGAGTAAGATACTGGCCGTCCTGTTGATCGCGCTTACCGCGACGGTGACGGCGCAGGAACCCGCCGCGCCCGAGGCGGACTCGCTGACCGAGAACGTGTTCGAGGGCGTGCGCCGCGCCGCCGCGCAGGAGAACATCTCGACCACCCTCCTCGTCGTGTTTATCGTCACCGTCATTTCACTCGCGCCCGCCATCCTCGTGATGACGACCTCCTTCACCCGCATCATCGTGATCCTCGGGTTTCTGCGGCAGGCCCTCGCCACGCAACAGACCCCGCCGAACCAGGTCCTCATCGGCCTCGCGCTCTTCCTCACCTTCTTCATCATGATGCCCACCTACCAGCGCGTCAACGACGAATCCATCCAGCCCTATATCCGCGGCGAAATCGCCACCGCCGACGAGGCCCTCGAAAAAGCCGTCGCGCCCGTCCGCGAATTCATGTTCCGCCAGGCCCGCGCCAAAGACATCAAGCTCTTCCTCGATATCGCCCGCCTGCCCCGCCCCGACACCCCCGACGACGTGCCCACCCACGTCCTCGTGCCCGCGTTCGTCATCAGCGAACTCACCACCGCTTTCGAAATAGGCTTCCTCATCTACATCCCCTTCCTCATCATCGACATGGTCGTCGCCAGCACCCTCATGGCCATGGGCATGATGATGCTCCCCCCCATCTTCGTCTCCCTCCCCTTCAAGATCGTGATGTTCGTCCTCGTCGACGGATGGAATCTGCTGATCGGCAGCATCGCCCGCAGCTTCGCATAATCCCCCTCCCCTCGTACTCGCACTCGTACTCGCCCCCCGCCTCGTCTCCACAATTCCCACCCACGCGCAGGCGCCCACACGCCGGCGATCCCCGTTCCCGCCGCGGACGGATGGACCCGCGCGCCCCGCGCATAGGGTATACTGGAACCGCGCGCGGCCGGCGGGCATAGGGCTTCCGTCGGCCGGTGTTTTGGATAGGGAAGCCGGGCGGGATATCCGCGCCGGATCACGGGAAGGGCCACGCAATGAACGTGAAGACGGTTGTGAAGGTCATCTTGGCGGCATTTGTGCTCCTGGCGGCGCTGCCGCTGCTGATGCAATTGCGACCGACGCCGCTGACGGCGGAACGGGTGCGCGCGGGTTTCGAGCAGGCGGGGTTTACCGTGTTCGAGTTCGTGAAACTGCCCACGCCGGGGCTCGATGCGGTCGAGCAGGTAAGCATCACGGTATCGACGGGGAGCGGCACACCGGTGACGGCGGCGCTCTATCGTTTCGACAACACGGGCAAGTTGGCGAAGCAGTACGAGTACAACAAGCCGGACATGGGGGCCGGCGCGGCGGAGGCGTTCAATCTGTCGAATATCGCGGCGGGCGTGACCCGTCCTCAGCCGCAGCGGCCGGTCAATGTGGGGAAGAACAGGATGTTCCTTCTGGTCGCCACAGGCGACACGAAGGAGCAAGTAAACCGGGTGATCAAGGTCTTCGAGGGCCTGTGACGGAGGCTTCGCGGGTATAATCAAGGCGTAAGAGGGACGTTCTCTGGATTCCCGCTTTCGCGGGAATGACGAGAAACAGCCCCGGTCTGTCCCCTCCCGTCATTCCGGCGCAAGCGGGAACGGCCAAGAATGGCCGCGTCGCACCCCGCCGTCATTCCCGCGAAAGCGGGAATGACCAAGAATGGCCACGTCGCACCCCGCCGTCATTCCCGCGAAAGCGGGAATCCAGCAACACCCGGCGTCAGTCCTTGCCTTCCTCTCGGGCCTTCTCGTGGGCGGCGACAATCTCTTTGGCGATGTGCTCAGGCACTTCCTCGTAATGGCTGAACTTGAGGTCGTAGGTGCCTCGTCCGCCGGTCATGCTGCGCAGGTCTGCGGAATACCGCAACACTTCGGCCTCGGGCACCGTGGCGCGGATGCACTGGCGGCCCGGACCCGCGGGGTCCATGCCGAGAATGCGGCCGCGGCGGGAGTTCAGGTCGCCGTTGATGTCGCCCATGAACTCGTCCGGGACGGTGATGGCGATCTCCATGATCGGTTCGAGGATGCACGGCTTGGCTTCCTTGAACGCTTTCTGGATGGCGAGACTCGCGGCGATCTTGAAGGCGAGTTCCGACGAGTCGACGGTGTGGTACGATCCGTAGAACAACTCGGCCTTGATATCGACGACGGGATGGCCGGAGATGACGCCCTTGGCAAGGGCTTCCTGGCAGCCCTTATCGACGGCGGGGATGTAATTGCGCGGCACGACGCCGCCGACGACGCTGTCGATGAATTCGTAGCCGGCCCCGCGGTCGTTCGGCGCGATACGCAGGTGCACGTCGCCGTACTGGCCGTGGCCGCCGGTCTGTTTCTTGTGCTTGCCTTGGGCCTCGGCCTTGGCCTTGATGGTCTCGCGGTAGGCCACCTTGGGCGTGAAAGTTTCCGCCTCGACATGGTACTTGTTGCGCATCCGTTCGAGGAGAATATCGAGTTGCAGGTCGCCCATGCCGCGGACCACGTGCTCGCCCGTGTCCTGGTCGCGGTAGTGCTTGAAGGTGGGGTCTTCTTCCGCGAGCCGGTTGAGGGCCTCGCCGATCTTGTCTTCGTCCGCGCGCGACTTGGGTTTGATGGCAAGCTTCACGAGCGGGGTCGGCATTTCGATGGGCGGCAGCGTGAGGTCCGTGCCCGGCGCGGCGATGGTGTTATTGAAGTGCGTGCTCTTGAGCTTGGTGACGGCGGCGATGTCGCCCGGCCCGACGGCGTCCACCTGCACGTTGTCCTTGCCCTTCAGGAGCAGAATCTTGCCGGTGCGCTCTTTCGACCGCGTCGTGACGTTGTAGAACTCGCCGTCGCTCTTGAGCGTGCCCGAGAACACGCGAAACATGGTCAGATGGCCGACGAACGGGTCCACGACTTGCCGGAATACCTGCGCGAGAAACGGGCCGCTCGGGTCCACCTTGACCTCGACCGGCTTGTCGTTGTTCCCGATGGCGACCACCTTGCGGTCCAGGGGCGACGGGAAGCACGTGGCAATCAGTTCGACCAGTTCGCGAACGCCGAGGTCCTTGTCCGCCGACCCGGCTACAACCGGCATCAGCTTGCCGTCGGCGATGCCTTTGCCCAGCCCCTGGCGCAATTCCTCCGGCGACAACTCACCCGCGTCGAGATATTTCTCAATCAGCGTGTCGTCGCTCTCCGCCACGGCCTCCGTCAATTCGAGCTTCATGGTCTCCTGCGCGTCGTCGAGCGATGCCGCTTCGAGCACATTCACGACGCCGCTGAATTCATGCGCCTGGCCTACCGGCGCGATCAAGGGCGCGACCTGCGTGCCGTAGGTCGCCCGGAGCATGCCGACGGTATCGTGAAAGTCGGTGTGCTCGCGTTCAAGCTTGTTGACGAAGAACACGCGCGGCACATGGTGCTTTTCCGCGTACCGAAACGCGTTGTCCGTGCCGATTTGGATGCCCGTGCTGGCGTCCACCACGATGACCATCGCGTCGATCACGGGCGCGGACGCGGCCACCTCGCCCAGGAAATCCGCATACCCGGGATGGTCAATCAGGTGAATCCGCATGCCGTTGTATTCGAAGTGGACGGGGGACAACTGTATCGAGTGGCCGTGCTGCACTTCCTCCTCAAGGAAGTCGGACACCGTATTGCCGTCCTCGACGCGCCCCCTGCGCGAGGTTACCCCCATATCCGACAGGATTTGCTCGACCAGCGACGTCTTGCCGGCGCCGCTGTGACCTACAATGCCAACGTTGCGCACCTTGCCCGCTTCGATGGTTGCCATGACGGCCCCTCCAATAGGTGGTTGACAGCCCCGCCGGGGGCTGCGCGAAAGTCGCGTAATGCAATAAAACCGACGCCAGAAAAAAGGGAGTATACAGACCGGAAGCGCGCGGCGGCAAGTCCGCGTTAGACCGCGTCGGAGCACCCGAGACGATACGCGGAATTTCGCGGCCCTCCCGGCAGCGGACTGTTGCCGCGGACGGCGGAGCGGACGGACGCATACCGGGCACTTTGAGCTAAGCGCTTTCTCGTGTACAATAGGGGTCGGGCTCAGAGGTCCCGAAGAGCGATTGGTGCGTTCCGCCGAAGGGGGCCTTGCCGCGGAGAGGTGCATGGCAAACGAAGACGCGCAAGTATCCACCACGGTGATGATCGCCGATGATGACGCGGCGATGCGCGGCTTGTTGTCCGAGGTTATCGCCGTACAGTTCAATTGCGACGTCGAAAGTGTGGCGAACGGCGATGAAGCCGTGCAGCGACTGGGCGAGAAACGCTTTGACGTGCTGATAACGGACATGATCATGCCTGGACTGCACGGATTCGAACTGGTTCAGTTGGCGCGCCGTCTCCAGCCGGAACTGGACCTCGTCGTGATGACCGGCTTCTCCGAGGACTTCCCCTACATGGACGTGGTCGACGCGGGGGCCACGGACTTCATCGTCAAGCCGTTCCACATCAATGAACTGGTGGCAAAGCTCAAGCGCCTGTTCAAGGAGCGGGCCGAGCGCGTGGCGCGCCTGCTTGCCGAAAGCAAGTTCCAGAGCATTTTCCAGTTGAGCATCGACGGTATGGCGCTGCTCGCGCGCGACACGTTCGTGCTGCTGGACGCAAACCAGGCGTTCCAGGAGCTCGCCGGCCGTTCGCTGGACCAGTTACGATCCGCCCCGTTTACCGAGTTGCTGGCCGCCGCCGACCGGGAACGTTTCGCGCTGGGGCTCTCGATTTGTCGTGGCCGGGGCACGCTGGGCGACATGACCCTGCGCCGCGCGGACGGCGGCGAGGTCTACGTGGATATCAGCGTGACGTTCATCGACGTGGCGTCGGAACATCTCATCTTCATGGCGCTCAAGGACGTGACCGAGAAGCGGGAAGTCGAGCGGCAACTGGCGCAGGCGGCAGTCATCGACGGCCTCACGGGCCTGTTCAACAAGCACGCCTTTCACCGCAACGTCGAGGCGGCGGTGCGGCGCGCCAACCATGAGCGACTCCCCCTGACGCTGCTGATGCTGGACCTCGACAATTTCAAGGCATGCAATGACACGCACGGTCACCAGGTCGGCGATCAACTCCTGGCGCGCGTGGGTGAATTGATCGCCGCGAGCATCCGCACCGCCGCCGGGGACGAGGGCTACCGATGCGGGGGCGACGAGTTCGCCATCCTGCTGCACAACGCGGACCGCGAACAGGGGCGGCACATCGCGGAACGCATCCGGGCCCACTTCCACCAGATGCAAAACTACGGAACGTCCCTCAGCGTCGGCATTGCGCAATACGCCGCGCCCGCCGAGGCCGCCGAACTCATCGGCGCGGCGGACAAGGCCCTCTACGCGGCGAAGGCGCGGGGAAAGAACGCCGTCGTGGACGCGGTGTAGGAGCGCGCCGCCTCAAGCACCCTCAAACCGTACCGCCTTGAATTGCCGCATCTGCTCCTTGATCGCGATCTCGGTGGGCAGGCGCTCGACGCTCGACGCGCCGTAGAAGCCGTGGACCCCCTTGGTCCGCTGGAGCACGTAGGCCGCGTCCTCCGGCATCGAGATCGGCCCGCCGTGGCACAGGACGATAACGTCCGGTTTGACGCCCCTGGCGGCGTCGGCGATGTCCTGCACGTCCTTCACCGATTGATCGAGCGTCTTGGCCGTCTGCGCGCCGATCGATCCCTTCGTGGTCAGACCCATGTGCGCCACGACGACGTCCGCCCCCGCCGCGGCCATCTTCTCCGCCTCGGCGGTGCTGAAGGCATACGGCGTGGTGAAAAGGTCCATCTCGTGGGCGATGCGAATCATGTCGACCTCGAGCCCGTAGCCCATGCCGGACTCCTCGAGGTTCGCCCGGAACACGCCGTCGCACAGGCCCACCGTCGGGAAGTTCTGCACGCCCGAGAACCCGATCTCGCGCACTTCGCCCAGGAAAACGGGCATTTGCCGGAACGGGTCCGTGCCGCACACCCCGGCGAGCACGGGCGTGTTCTTGACGACGGTAAGCACCTCGCCCGCCATCTCCATGACGATGGCGTTGGCGTCGCCGTAGGGCATGCACCCGGCGAGGGAGCCGCGGCCCGCCATGCGGAACCGCCCCGAGTTGTAGATGACGATCAGATCGACGCCGCCCGCTTCCTCGCACTTCGCGCTGATGCCGGTGCCCGCGCCGCCGCCGATGATCGGCAGGCCCTTGTCAATCTGGGCCCGCAGCCGGTCCAGGACTTGTTGCCGTGTAAACGCCATGACTGGTCCTCCCGTTTGCGTTGCGACCGCCGCGCTACTTGACCACTTGCGGCTCGAAATCCAGGACCAACAGCTTGTCCAGGTGCGGCAGCAGCACCTTCACGTAGTCCTGATGCGCCTGATGCGGGATATAGGCGTCGCGGCCCGCCGCGTCCGCGAACGTCGTGATGAAGCAGTGCGTGAACCCTTGATGCAGGTCCTCGACACTGACGTCCGCCCCCCACTCGAAATGCCGCATGACGTCGATCTTGCCCGGCAGAGCCTTATACCCCTCGATCAACTCGCCGATGGTGGCGTCCGGCGTGCCGTCCTTGAACTTGAAAAGAACCACGTGCTTGATGGCCATGATGTTGCTCCTTCTCGCGCAATTGCCAATGGTTGCCGGCGCTAAGGATAAACTCCGGGAACGTCAAGGGCAAGCGCCTTCAGGGCCGGGGGCAATCGCATTAAAATCCGCACATTATCCCCACTACGGGAACCGCGCGATTTGGCGAAGGGCACGGCCCTGAAAGGGCCGGACAGAACAGCCCAGGGCAACGCCCTGGGAAGAGGGATGGCTGATATAATGAGAAGCCCTGAAAGGGCGAAACACGACGGCAAGATTCCACGCGGGCAGAGAATAAGGGCGCCCCGCATACAGGGCCCATTGGCTGTTACGCCCTTGCAGGGCTTCACATTGAGGCGCGCACATTTTCCCAGGGCGTTGCCCTGGGCTACTATGTCATGGGCCTTCGGCCCTAAATGCGGGAATTCCAGCGCGCGACGCGGTTCCAGGGCAAGACACCCACACATCGAGTTCGCATATCTCCCCGAATAATTATTCACATCGAAGCGGAATGCTCGTACTTCTTAATGCGATTGCCCTAGGTTCAGGGGCGGGGCGTGGCATGGGCATCTTGCCCATGTCCCCGGATCACGAGCGGGACGCTCGTGCCACGTTGCCGGCCGCGGCGCGATGATGCGCCTTGTGCTCGATAAAGCAGCAGCCGGGGCAGGGCGCGAACAGTTTGCGTTGGCAGGTCTGGCGGAACTCCCGCATGGCCGCGTTGTTCCAAAGCTCCTTGAGGCTGTGCTCCCGGACATTCCCGAGCTTCACGAGCCAGCAGGGATAGGCGTCGCCGAGCCGCCCGACAATCAGCGTGTTCCAGGCGTTGCGGCATTCGTATTCCTTCAAGTCGATGCCGCCGTCGTAGTACTTGATGATCTCGTCCTTCGGCACGCGCGGCAGCCGCAGCTCGACGCCCGCGTCGCGCGCCGCCGCGATGGTCTTGTCCAGCGCCTCGGTCAATTGCGCGCGGTCGATGCGGGGCCACTTGATGTCGTCCATGTTGTAGGTCTGGGGATCGACGTCGCCGAGGTTCGGCAGTTCGTGCATGCGCGTTTCGGTGACGAGGTTGAGCACGGTGGCCCCGGCGTCCTTCACCACCCGCGGCATGTGATGCAGCACGTCCACGTTGTCTTTCTGGATGACCGTGGTGATGTGGACCAGCGGGCACTGCTTGCCCGACGCGTCGCGCCGCGCGATCAACGCTCTGATGCCGCTCATCGACCGCTGGAACGCCCCCTGCATCTTGCGAATTTCGTCGTGGCGGTCGCCGGGGCCTTCAATCGACGTGCCCGCGAAATTGAAGCCGAGACCGCCGATCCGCCGCGGAGCGAGTTGAACAATGGCCTCGGCGCGGTCCTCGGGAAGCATGGTGGTGTTCGAGATGAAGTGCGTGCGCGCCTTCGCGCTGGCCCGGGCCAGGATGTCCATGAAATCGCGCCGCACAAACGGCTCGCCGCCCGTGAAAGTCACGAGACTGAACCGCGGGACCTGGTCCACCACGCGGAACCATTCCTCCGTGGTGAGTTCGCCCTCCATCTGCTTCTTGATCGGCTCGTTTTCGAGCCATTCGATGTACTGGCACATCTTGCAGCGCAGGTTGCAGCGCCGCGTCACCTCGAAGTAATAGTGCCACGCCGGGAACGAGTACCCGTTCCCTAAAAACTTGTACGGGATGGAGGCGTAGACGCGCGTCGCGAACTGGTACAGGTTCGATACGCTCACGAGGCTTTCTCTTGTGGACTCGGGCATGAACTGCTTCGCATTGCTCGGGGAGCGGACCGCCCCCCGCTTGTGTCAGGCCGGGACGCGCGCGCACACGGGGCTCATCCGAGACAACATGCGCCGCAACGCCCCGTATTCCGAACGGACAACGGCGGGTATCCTACCACAAATGCGGCCCCCGACGCGCGACTCAGCACCCGCACGCCCGGTTCTTCCGCACTGCTCGCCCAACACGCCAAGATACGCCAATCAGTCGCCGTCAACGAAGAAAGCCTCCTGCCGGTTGTTGCCGCGCCGCGTCATATGATGCGCCAACCCCGGTAAGACCACGCTCGCTTGTCTCTGCATGAACGCAAAGCTAACCGAAGGTCGAAGGAATATCAAAAATAGGTGGCTGTCCCCTATTTCCCCATCTCCTTCCTCCGCGTCTCTTGGCGTTCTCCGCGCCTCCGCGTTGACCTGCTCCCGGCCTATATTGCACAAGGCT
Organism: Candidatus Hydrogenedentota bacterium; assembly: GCA_029556545.1. Taxonomy (GTDB): domain Bacteria; phylum Hydrogenedentota; class Hydrogenedentia; order Hydrogenedentales; family JAGMZX01; genus JAGMZX01. The sequence goes on along the minus strand of JAKQEQ010000011.1, from coordinate 36,715 downwards.
GACCCTATTTCACGTTTTGCATGTGGTCGCGGAGGCCCGATTCACAAGGGGGGGCCGCCTTGCGGCAGGATCGGGGCGAGCGGACATCCCTCGCAGCGGGGCGTCTTCCGGCAGAAATCCTTGCCGACGTAGACGATCAACCCGTGATATTCCTTGAAAAGCGCGACCTCCGGCGGCAGGTTTGTCTCGAAGACGGCGCGCAACTCCTCGTAGCCGGTTTTCGGCGAAACGAGGCCGTGGCGGCTCAGTATGCGGCGCGTGTAGGCGTCCACGACGAAGACGGGCTTCTCGCAGGCGTAGAGCAGGATATCGTCCGCGGTCTCGGGGCCGATACCCTTGATCGCCAGCAACTCTTCGCGCAGGACCTCGACCGGGCGGCGCGCCATGCGGCGCATGCTGCCGCCGTAGCGCGTCGTGAGGTAGTCGCAGAAGATGCGCAGGCGCTCGGCCTTCTGGCGGAAGTAGCCGGACGGGCGGATGGCCGCTTCGAGGCGGTCGCGCGGACAGGCCAGCATCGCCCTTGGGCGCAGCAGCCGCTCCCGCTTCAGGTTCGCGATGGCCCGCTCGACGTTCGACCACGCCGTGTTCTGTGTCAGGATCGCGCCGATGGCGATCTCGAAGGGCGTATCGCCGGGCCACCAGTGGGTCGGCCCGAAATGGCGCAGCAGTCTCCGGTAGATGTCTTCCAATGCGACGCGCATGGGGATCAAGGGACCCGCGCGGGGGGCTTCCCGCGCGTGTCGATGAGTTGATTGAGCCGCCCGAGCGCGGGCGCGGCCGTCTCGGGTATGGCCCCGCCGACGAAGCGCCGCGTGACGCCGCGATAAGTCACTTCGTAGGTGAAGAAATCCGCGCCGCGCGGTGCGGGGGACGCCTCGGGCAGCGTATCGAGGCGCGCCGCATCGAGGATGGCGATAATCTCGCGCAATTCTTCCTGTTCCAACCCGAAAAAGGCTCGACTCATCTTGCGCGACAACTCGCACGCGCCGGCGGCGGATATCGTCAAGCGGTCCATCACGCCCGCGATGCCGCCGCCGCGGTGGAAGACGATCAGCGCCTCTCCCTGTCCGGCCATGGGGACAGCCTCTCCTTTTTCGGATGCGACCGCGCGGATGACGACCTGCGCGCGCGCGCTTTCGCCAAGGTCCCGCGCAAGGTTGCCGAGGTTCACCGCGCATTCGACGTAGCCCATGCTCTGGACCAGCACCAGCCGCTCGCCCTCCGGCACATCGGCGTAGGTGCGGACAAACGGGGCCTCGAACGTCGCCCCGCCGATCGTCACGGAAACCCGGTCGCCGTGCCGCAGGCCGAACGCCCGCGCCAGCGCCTCGCCCGGAATATCGGTGACGCAGTTGCCATAGTCGTCCACGCGAAAGACGCGCCCGCGCGCCTCGGTCTCCGTGATGACCGGGCGCGGCAGGTCGAGCCGGACCATTTCCTCGATGGCCGGGCCGACCTCGGACAGGGCCGCCCCCGCCGCGATCGCCGCGGCCACCGGGCCGAAGATGTCGCGTCCGTGGAACGTGCTCGAAAGCGCGCCTTCGCGCCAGATCGCCGCGTTCGCGATTTCGTGCAGCGCACGGACGCCGTCGCGCTCGGCGACCAGCGTCAGGAGGCCGTTGTCCGGCGCGACAAAGACCTGTCCCGTGTCCGTTTCGAGAACGACGCCCTTGCGACTGGTCCCGACGCCGGGGTCGACGACGCAGCAGAAGACCGTGCCGGGCGGATACACGGCGCAGCCCTCCGCGAGGATGCGCGCGCCCGCCTCGATATCGAACGGCGGGATGGCGTTGGTGAGCGAATCCACCCGCGCGTCGGGGAACTTGTCGTAGATCACGCCTTTCAGAATCCCGACGTAGACCGAATCCACGCCGTAGTCCGTGCATAGCACGACGCGCCCGACCGGCGCGCCGAACGCCATCACGCCCGTCGCAAGCGCCAGCAGCGCCGGCACCGTTGTTCTCCGCATAGGGACGCCTCCTTCGATGCGAGGGCATAATTGTACACGGCCCGGCCGCCCGCTGCATCGCGCGGACTTGCACGGCCCTTCGCGCGGCGCATAAGCTGAGGCCGCGATCAGGAGGCGGTCCCGTGAAACGGTGTCACAAGTGCGGCTGGGAATGGCCCGGCGAGAAGACGCGCCCCGGCTTCTCCGAGGCGTGCCCGAAGTGCAGGGCCTATCTGCATTGCTGCCTGAACTGCCGGCATCATGACGCAACCCGCCACAACGAGTGCCGCGTGCCGGGAACGGACATGGTGGCGGACCGCCGAGGAATGAATTATTGCGACGCCTTCGATTTCGCCGACGTGACGGCGGAGGGCGCCGCGCCCGAGAAACAGGACCAGGCCCGCGAAACGCTCGCGCAACTCTTCGGCGACGATGCCGAGCGCGCGGACGCCGATCAGGCGGCCCGCGACTTCTTCGGCGCGCCCAAGCCGAAAAAGGACCCGCGCACCGCCCTGGACGACCTCCTGGGGCAGTAGGGTTCGGAGTGCGCCCTTCAGGGCGCCCACTCGTGGCACGGGCGTCCCGCCCGTGATTCAAGACATGGGCAAGATGCCCATGCCACCACGGGTGTCCCGCCGTTTGACCGCGCAGCGCCCCCGTGCTAGAGTTTCCTTGGCGTCCAGGTCCCAGGATTGCAGAGGAGTGCCCGTGGAGGAGTCGGCGCGCCAACATCGAATGCTCGTGGTGGATGATCGGGAGAATATGCGCGTTCTCCTGGCGGATACATTTACGGAGAAGGGATTCGACGTCCAGACCGCCGCCGACGGCGAAGAGGCTATCGCGCTCATCGATCAGGAGCAGTTCGAGGTCGTCATCACGGACCTGAACATGCCCGGCAAGGACGGGATCGCCGTGCTCCGCGCCTCGAAAGCGGTCAACCCCGATACCGAAGTCATCATCTTCACCGCCTACGGCACCATTGCGTCCGCCGTCGAGGCCATGCGCTTCGGCGCATATGACTACATCACCAAGCCCTTCAAGCTCCACGAAATCGAGCGCAAGGTCGAGAAGATCATCCTGAAAATCCGGCCCGTGCGCGCGCAAAACATCCAGACCTGGATTCATCCCGGCATCCGCACCATGGTCGGCGGGAGCACGCACACGAAGCAACTCGTGAAGATGATCGCGAAGATCGCGCCGAGCAACAGCGCGGTCTTGATCCGGGGCGAGAGTGGCGTGGGCAAGGAACTGGTCGCGCGGGCGATCCATGACGCGAGCCCCCGCCGCGACCGGCCCTTCGTCGCGCTGAACTGCGCGGCCCTCGCGCCCGGCATCCTCGAAAGCGAATTGTTCGGCCACGAAAAGGGCGCGTTCACCGGCGCGTCGGACCGCCGCATCGGCCGATTCGAGAAGGCGCACACCGGCACCCTCTTCCTCGACGAAGTCGGCGAGATCGACACCCACATCCAGACGAAACTGCTCCGCGTCTTGCAGGAAGGCGAAATCGAGCGCGTCGGCGGCGCCGAGACCATCAAGGTCGACGTGCGCATTGTCGCCGCGACCAACCGCGACTTGCGCGACGCCATCGACAAGGGGCGCTTCCGCGAGGACTTCTACTACCGGCTCAACGTCTTCTCGATCGAAGTTCAGCCCCTGCGCAACCGGCGCGACGACATCCCCGTCCTTGTCGACCACTTCGTGCGCAAGTTCAGCATCGAAATGGGCCGCGAAATCGCCGAACTCGACGACGACGTGTTCGGCATCTTCCTGCATTACCCCTGGCCCGGCAACGTGCGCGAACTCGAAAACGTCATCGAGCGCGCGCTCGTCCTCGCGGAGGACAACCGCATCACCCGCGACGTCCTGCCCGCCGAACTCCTCGTCGAGGCCGACCAGGCCCCGCCGCCGCCCGTCGAGTCCAAAGCCGCCGAGTCGCTCATCGAACGCAAAGACCGCCTCGAAATGGAACTCATCAAAGGCGCCCTCGACCGATTCCGCTGGAACAAGACCAAGGCCGCCGAACACCTCGGACTCAAGCGCACCACGCTCCAATATAAGATCAAGAAGTACGGGCTGGAGTGACGCGACGCCACAGGGTGCTTCTCCCACACCCTGACGACAACCGGGATTCGACGCTTCTTCGCCATTCATCCACGGCTCCCGCGAACCGCCCCGTGCGCGACAATGTCGACAGCGGACGGCTCCCCGGCGGAGATTGCGGAATAAGTTACAATCAGAACGATTCACGACGGCAGGAGGGAAATCCGATGTGGTCATGCTTGCGGGTCATGGGAATTCGCGCGCTTCTGGCGGGCGCATGCGTGTTCTTGGCGCAGGGTGGCGCGGCCGCTGCGCCGGAACCCGGTCTCGTCATCAACGAAGACGACAGCCATTTCTTCGGGTCGCGGTCGGCGGACCAGATGTCGATCGAGGGGCTGAACGCCTTCGTGGACCAGTACGCGGGGACAAAGGTCTCGCACCTGTTCCTGTGTCCGAACGCGATGAAGGCCAGTTTCCGAAGCAAGGTGTGGGACGCGATATGGGACCTGAAAGGCACGCAGAAACCGCCGCAGGAGGATTTCGCGAAGACATGGTGCGAAAACGCGCGGCTCCTCGATGAACGCGGGCTGGACCCGTACGCGGTGTGGATCGCGCGCTGCCGCGAGAAGAGGATTTCGCCGTGGCTCTCGATGCGGATGAACGACGTGCACAACGTGGACGACGTTGACTGCTACATCCACAATTCGTTCTGGCGCGATCATCCCGAGTATTGGCGCGTGCCGGGCAGCGCGGGATCGTGGGTGGACCGCGCTTTCGACTACGGCATTCCCGAAGTGCGCGAACACCACATGGCGTTTGTGCGCGAACTCCTCGAACGCTATGACCCGGACGGGCTCGAACTGGACTGGATGCGCTTCGGGTATCACTTCAAGCCCGGCCACGAGGCGGAAGGTAGCGAAATACTCACGCAATTCATGAAGGACGTGCGCGCGCTCACTAACGAGTGGTCGGCACGGCGCGGTCATGCCATCCGATTGGGCGCGCGCGTTCCCGCGCACCCCGATGCGGCGATCGGCCTCGGCATGGACGGTATCCGCTGGGTCCGTGACGGGCTGGTGGACATGCTAGTGCCGACGCCGTTCTGGGCAACGTCGGACTTCGACATCCCGATCGAGCTGTGGCGCGAACGCCTCGGGGATACCGCCCGGAACATCGTGCTGGCCGCGGGCCAGGAAATCCTGCTCCGGGCCTATCCCGGCGCAAACGCGATGGAGAACGACCTCCTGTCCGTGCGCGGGTTCGCGGCGGCGCATCTCCATCGCGGCGTGGACCAGATTTACCTCTTCAACTACATGGACGCCGAGCCGATGCAGGGCGGGCCGGGAACCTATCGGGCGCTGCTCGAAAACGGGCTGGCCCTCGCGGACGTCGTCGCGTTGCCGCGCCGCTTCGTGGTCACCTACCGCGATACCGTGCCGCCGGGCATGTCGAACAATGCCGCGCTGCCGGTGGACGGATTCACGGGCGGGACCTTCCGTGTCTACATCGGGCCCGCGCCGAAAACCGGGACCGCGGCCTTCATCGCCGGTCTGGCCCGGAAGGACGGCGTCTCGAATGCCGCGTTCGAGGTCACCGTCAACGGGCGCGACTGCCCGCCCGCCGCGGACCTTGCCCCGTCCCAAGCGCTCCCCGACGTCGCGCGCGCCGTATCCTTCGCCTGTCCCCTCGAAGTACTCGAAGAAGGCTACAACACCGTCCAAATCAAGCAGACCGGACCCGATGCGGAACAGCAGATCGTCTGGGCGGAAATCCGCATACAGTAACTTCATTACTTCGAGTTCTGGCATAAAGTGGAAATCGGCGGACGCCCACCGTTCTCGTCCCGTCTTCCATGAGGAACCCGCACCTGATGACGGCGTGCATTACGGCGCCCGAGGCGCGATGACCTCGCCGCGCGGATCGATGGCGAGGTCCTGATGGGTGGGCCAGGCGCGGCCGTCGCTCTTCGCGATGAACTCGTCGCGGGTGAGGGCGAAAAGGGGGCTGATTTCAACCGCTATGGACACGTCGCCTCGCTCGTCGCGGGGCACGGGGCAACCCGCCGCTTCGATCCAGCCGGCCCAGTAGGCGTTTTGTTCGCGCCAAGCGCGCCGGACGCTGTTGACGCCGTCGAAGTCTTTGATGGGCGTGTATTCGCCGGCGCGCCGGATTTCGAGGGCGATGGGGGCGTGCGTGATGTATCGCAGCGCGTCGAAGATGAACGTCTCGAATTTGTAGCCGTTGGGCGCATCGGGCTTGCTGAGGTCGCCGGCGTCGTCGAGGAACGGGATTTTCTTGAAGGCGCGATGCCACGGAAAGCGGTCGTAGGCGCCCGCGATGCGCTCGACGAAGCCCACGTCGAGGATGTGCATGGCGGGGTTGCCCGCGTAGTGCACGATGGCGCCGTGGTCGTCCGTTTCGAGCAGCTGCGGATAGAGATCGAGTTCGCTGTATTCGATGACCCGGTATTCGCCGTCGCAGATGCAGTGGACGCCCACGCCCTCGCGAAGCGCTTCCTTGCGGTGGACCTTCGACGACATCTCGCCGCCGCCCAGCACGTGATAGCCGATGAAGTAAGGGTCGGCCATGTTGACGGCCCAGTTGTCCACCTGGAAATAGTACAGGGTATCCACGCCGCGCGCGCGCGCATCCTTGGTGCAGCCGTTGTCGACGAGCGCCGGGATGCAGCCGCCGTGGCCGTTCGGATTCGCGGCGACGTGGTCGGGCGCATCGAGGAGGAACCGGCCCGCGGTGTCGACGCAGGGGACCATGCGCTGCCGGAAGAAGAGGACGTCGCGCTCGTTGAGGCCGAACCAGGCGTGCTCGCGGAAGAACGCGCGGGTGGCCGCCTCGTTGGTGTCGCTGACCATGAGATACAGCGGCAGGGCGCAGGCGTATCGCCGGTTGACGGCGCGGATGCGTTCGGCGTGGTACTCGAATATGGTCTTGCGGGTCACGGGCCCGATGGGATAGGCCCCCTTGGGGCCGTCGAAGCCGAGGCGTGTGCCCTGGCCGCCCGCGACGATAACGATGCCGACCCGGCCCGCGCGCAGCGCCGCCTCCCCCGCATCGAAGGCCGCGCGCGCGTCCGGGCGCGCGGGGTCCGCCGGGGGGATGACGGGGATGGGCGTGATGGCGTCAAAGGTCTCGGGGGGCGGCTCGTTGCGGACCCAGCGCTCGATGAGCCCGTGCATGAACGGGAAATCGATGTCGCCGACCTGTTGCGACAGGCGGGCACGCGCCGCGTCGTCGAGTTCGTTCCAGAATCGAAAAATATGCTCCTGGTCGAACTTCCTGGCGGTTTCCCTGAGTTCGTTTTCGTCGCGCGCGCTTATCTCCGAATCCATGACTTTCCGTGTTTCTCCATTTCCTTGCGTTGCTGTTGGTTGGGCAGCAAGCCGGGGCGCGTGCCCTCCATGATCTCGAATTTCGAGCCGCACCCGTCGCAGAGCCCATAGTCGAACCCCGGCTGTTCGAGCGGTTCCCCGCACTGCGGGCACGCCGGCCACGCGCGCGCGTAGATCGTTTCGGGGCGATCGAACGCCGCGCCGCAGCACGGGCAACGCCGCACCGGCGCGGCCCGCCGCCAGCAGCGGGTAAACGTGCGCTCCGCGTCGCAAATGCGACAGTAGATCGCCCGCCCGACGATCGGGTGCGTCTGATCCGCGGCGTTGCCGCCTCGCTCAGCGTCCTTCTTGCCAAATCCAAACAGCGCCATGCGCCAACTCCATCGAGGCGAGGCGCGCCTCGCCCCTCTTCAACGCGCGACAACCGCGCGTATGGCGACCTTCTCCCAGTACTCGCGACCGTTGATCCTAACCGTGAAGCGCAGCACGCCGTCAAATCGACCGGGTGCGGCTTCCGGCGACAACGAGGCGATAATGAGCTTCGCGTTCGGCGCGTCGCCGTCCGCGACCTCGACCCGCAACGCATCCAGGTCAGTCTCGACGTCCGCGATTGTCAGCGGCGCCTCGCCCGTGACCCGCACGGTTCCGGTGGCGTCGGGGCTCGCGGCGGTCCCGACGATGGCCAGCGCGCGCGGATAGGCCGGGTCCAGCGTGTAGGGCGCCCGTATCTCCGCCGCCACCTTGATCGGCAAGGCCGGCACGCGGTCCACGTTCGTCTTGATATCGAAGAACCGCAGATACGGCCCCGGCGACGCGTCCGCGCCCAACGTCACGTCGATCGCGTACTCCGATTTCTCGTGATGCTCCCACATCTCCTTCGGCCGGGGTCGCCACGCGATCTGGAGTTCGCTCGCTCCGTCATCCCCGGCGCGCCGGCCTCTTTCCGCCACATCCGTAATCTCCAGCGGTTCTTCTTGTCTTTGCCGAACCAACACCGTCCGGGAGACGACTTCGCCTTTCTCGACCTCACCGAATTCGACTTCCGCCGGGATCACCTCGAATTCCGGGTCCACATCCGCCACCACGTCGATGCGCACCCGGGACTGCTCCGGGTCGTTCGAGAACAGGGTGAGCGTCTTTCGCGAGTGAAAACCGACGATGCGGCGCGGGTCGACCATGACCTCGATAACGCCTTCGCCGCCGGGCGGCACGACGCGGCTCGATTCCGGGATGCGGCCCTGACTGCACGCGCAGTTCGTGCGCACGTCGCTGAGGCGCAGCGGGGCCTTGCCGCGGTTATACACCGCCAGCCGCGTCTCGAAGAGACCCGCGTTGGGGATGGTCCCCACGTGCAGTTCCGTGGTCTCGACCTCGATGCGCGGCACTAGCGAGGGGTCAGAGTCCATGGGCGGCAACGATCCCGACGTGACGGTCTCCGTCGCGACGTCGGGTTCTCCTGACCGCTGCCACGCCGCGTAGAGGAGCAACACCCCGACCGCCGCGAGCGTCGTTACCAGCACATGTCCGCCATGGACCCGCATGCCAAACTTACCCAGCCTTCAATTGCACGTCGAACCGCCGCTCCGCCTCCGCCAACTCGCCCGCGAGCCGCTCGTAGACCGTGTCCGAGACGGCCCCGTCGAGTTCCATGCCCATCAACAGGGCGCCGACCACCGGCTCGAACGCGGGCATGACCGCTTCCGCTTTCGGGCATTCCCGGTGGACCACCGTGCGCAGGGCGTCCGCCAGCACCGGGCTGTCGCCCTTGAACACACTGCCCGCCATCGCGACCTTGAATAAGTCCTCTGACATGCCGAGCTTGCGGGCGCAGGCGTTTACCATCTGGCCCAGATAACGCCCGCCCCATTCCAGGATATCGCAGGCCGCCGCATCGCCCAGCCGCGCCGCGTCGAAGACGATCTTCGCCATCGGTTGCAGGTCCGCGTAGGACAACTCGCCGCGATACAGCTTGTGGAACAATTCCTCGACGTCCGCGCAGCCGGAGCGCTCGACGAAAAGCGCCGTGAGCAGCGTCGGCGGAAGGATACCGTCCCGGGCGCGCCAGACGGCCTGGATCCCTTCCACGCCGATACTCGATCCGCTGACCTTGTCGCCGAATTCCTCGCCGAGCCCGCCCACGCGCGCGTCCCGCCCGTCCCGGTTTACGCCCGCGCAGACGCAGCCGGTGCCGCAGGCAATGACGATACCGTAAGGCTCGCGGAGCCCGCCGCGCAGGCCCGCCATCGAGTCGTTCCGAAATACGCGGGGGATCGCGCCAAAAAGGGGCGTGAAAATCTCGCGATCGAGCATCACGTAATCTTCGGGCAAATCGGCCCCCGCTATGCCCATCCCGACACTGCGGACGTCCTCGAGACGCAGGGACGCGGCCCCGAGCGCCTGCTCGACCGCGCGCCGGTTCTCAATGGCCGCGGCTTCCACACCACGCACTTCATAGTTGCCAGCGCCCGCGCGGCCGAAGCCGAGCACGCGCCCCGTTTCATCGCCGACGAGGCAAAACGTCTTCGTGCCGCCCGCATCGAGTCCCAGATAGTAAGGCATCTTTGCGCATTCCCCGTGTTTCAGCCGTCCCACGCGTCGCACTGGAAAAACGCGCGCGGGACGGGGTCCCGCGCGCGCCGATTACCACATCGAATCGCCGTCAGATTTCGCCGCGCAGTTTCCTGAGGTCGGTTCGCGCCTGATCGGCCGCCGGCGTGGTCGGGTACGTATTGATGACCTCTTCCAGCAGCCGGACTGCCTGGTCGTTCTGACCGAGGCGCGAGTGAGCGACCGCCTGATTGTGCATCGCGAAGGGCGCCTTGGTGCTGCCCGGATACTCGACACGCAGGCGCTCGAACTCCGTGATGGCCTCCTGATACCGATTCAGATTCAGGCAGCACTTCGCCTTCCAGAACTGCGCGTTCGCCCGCAGTTCCGAGTCGGAGTGCTGGCGCAAGAACGAATCGAACGCGCGAAGGGCCGCTTCATAGTCCTCGTTCGCGTAACTGCGTTGGGCGCTCTGATACGCCGACTGCGGGTCGCCCGCCGACGGCGGCGCCGTCACCACGGTAGGCGGCGGCGCAGCCACCGGAGGCGTGGCCACCGTGGGCGGCGGCGCGGCCACCGGAGGCGTAGCCACCGTGGGCGGCGGCGGGCTTGGCGCCGGGGTCACCGGCATCGCCGCCACGGGCGGCGGCGTCGCGATGGCGGGCGCGCTCATGGACGACACAGGCGGCTCAGAGGGCGGGCTGCTCCATTCCGGGCCGATAATGTCCACCCGCGTACCGCCGGGCGCCGACGCGGCCGAAAATTCGTCCGTGGGCGCCGAGGTCAGATTCCATGCGCGATAGGCCTGGGTCTTCAATTCATTTAACGAACGCTCGATGCTTTCGAGGCGAATCTGATTCTCCTCGGACATGGAGCGCAGCCTGCGCGTCTCCTGGTCGGTCGTCTCCACCCGGGCGTTGAGTTCGGCCGTGGTCTCGTTCAACTTGCCCATGGTCGTGTCCATGTCTTTGTCGAGCTTGGTGACACGCCGGTGAATATCCGTGATAGTCGCCTGCGTCTGCGAGCCGCCAGTGGCGCAGCCCGAAATCGCGACGGCAAACAAGACCAAGCCAAGGATTCCGCTGCAGGTCCGTGTCATGGTTTCTTTCCTAGCGCGCTTGCGCCCGATTGAACTCTACCCGCCGGTTGTAACGCCACGCGGACTCGTCGTGGCCATCGACCGCCGGAAACTCCTCGCCGAAACTGATGGTGACCAGACGGTCGCCCGATACGCCAAGCTGGATCAAGTGATCGCGCACCGACAGCGCGCGCCGTTCGCCCAGGGCCAAGTTGTATTCCTGCGTGCCCCGTTCATCGCAATGGCCCGCGACCTGGATGATCACGCCCGGGGCCTGCTTGATTTTCTCGGCGTTTTCACGCAGCGTGGCGAGCGCGTCCGCGCGCAACGCGGAACTGTCGTAATCGAAATACACGACCTTCAGTCCGCGATCGGGGCTAAAGAGCAGGGACTCGAGGTCCAGGCCCGGCTGGCCTTCGCCGGTGGTGCTCTCCATGCCCGTGCCCCCGGCGTCCATGTCAGGTTCGATGACGCCCTTGGACTTCCGCTTGCAGCCGCTGGTCGCCGACAGGGCGATGGCCAGACCCACTGCGCACAGAATGCATGAAATACGGTAATACTTGCTCATAGGTCCTCCCATGTAACCGTTAAGGGGTTGCCCCTTGCGGGCATACTATCAAAACCCGCTCGAGGCTTCAACCCGGATTCCGCTGCTATTCATCCCCGAGATTCCAAGAAAGTTGCACCAAAATTTCGCGCGCGCTTCAAGGAACCGGTTCCGCCCCAAGACACGGCCCCTCCCCCCCTCTTTCCCCGGCGTGCCCGTTTCCGCCCCCGACGCCGCGTTAGCGGGCCGCGGGAGCCGGGCCGGGGCGGAACCCGTCCTCCCCGCTCGGGTCCACGTGGTAGAACCCGCCGACCGCGTTGTAGAACTGTATGGTCCGCAGGGTCTCCGACAGCGATATCCGCCAGTCCTGGGGCGCGTAATCCGAGCTGTGGGGCCCACAACTTGTGTCGCCCGCGCCGAGTTCATAGCCGTCTTCCGTCGTCGCGCTGCAGGAGATCGACCCCGCGTTAAACAACTGAATCACGCGCAACATTTCGCCAAGATCGATGCGCCAATCCTGGTTGATATCCGCGCTGTGGTATCCCGGCGCGCCGCCTTCGCCCTCACCCTCGCCTTCGCCCTCGCCTTCGCCTTCACCTTCGCCCTCGGACGGCACACACGGATTGAAGTGCAGACGCCAACTGTCCAGCGTGCCCGTGATGCCCAGGGTCGTGTCGGACACCGTCAAGGTCCACACGCCGAGCATGTCCCGGCCATCCAACTGATTAAAGGGCAGGAACGGTCGGAAACTCCCCGTATACGGCGCCGTGCCATATACAAACGGCGTGGTTGCCTCATCCGTGAAGCGCGTCTCGATCAGGTTTGCGCCTGACGCGCCTTCGCGCACAAACAGCGTGACGGGTATGCCGTGTGGCGAAGTCAACTGCGCCACCAACTGCGACGTGGCCGCGTGCGTGATGTTCAACACCACGGCCACGTCCGTTATCGGACGCGACACAGGCACTTCGATGCGCGATGTAACAATGGTAAAATCGTTCAGTGCCGCCAGCTTGTTCATGCGAAACACCATATCGCACTCCGGTATCTCCTCGCCCTCGCCTTCGCCCTCGCCTTCACCCTCGCCCTCGCCTTCGCCCTCACCCTCGCCTTCACCTTCAGCCGCGCCTTCCTCCCCTTCGGGCTCGCCTTCCCCTTCCGCGGCGATGCACGCCCCGTCGAAACCGACCGTTACCCCGCGCGCCAACAGTTCCGGAATGTCAACGCACAGCGCTGTCTCCGACAACGGGTTGCCTTCGAGGCCGACTTCGTCGCCGGCGCCCAGCCCTTCGATCGCCAGCAGCGGGCTGATATCGGCGACTTGATTGTTCCAAAGGAATACCGTTTCGAGCGTGGGCAACTGCGCAAGCGGCGCAATATTGGACACGTTGTTTTGCCCCACGTTCAGATACTGCAGCGGCATTATCGGCTGCCCCGGCAGCGGGATGAGTTTCCACAAGTCGGCCACGCCGTTGTTCCACAGGTCCAGATGCCGGAGATTCACGAGCTTGCTGATGTTCGTGAGATTCGTGATGTTCGCGCTATGCGCAGTCAAAGATTGCACCAACAGACAGTCGCCCTCGTAGAGGTCGATGCCCGCCGGGTAGCCCAGCACGCCCCGCACCGCCGTGTCCAGGTTCGCGTCCGGGAATATCACCTTTTCGCCGCGGCCCGAAACCGTGAGCGTCACGATGAACGACGACAACTGCTCCGCCGCCGAAGTCGCGATGCATTGATACATCCCCTGGCTGGAGCCCGTCACCGGGTTGATCGTCCATATCGAAGCGTTCGGCCCGGCGTTCGCGCCGTTGAACTTCCACTGATACGACGGATAGCGCGTGCCGCCCCGGACGCGGAACTCGAACATATGACTCGACCCGATGGGAAGCGTGGCGCCTATGGGCTGCGCCACAATCTGGAACGGAACCACGGTTACGTTCAGCGTCCCGTACCAGGACGTCCGGCCCCCGAGTCGCGTGCCCGGATTCCACTGCGAGAGATCGTCCGACACGGCCACCATGAACTTTGCATGGTCCAGCACGCTCGCGTAGTGCAGGTTGTAAACGTCGAAATTGCCGCCCACCAAGTCATACGACTCCAGGAATTCTTTGCCGTTCGAGTCCGTGCGAAGCCATTGATAGCGCAACGGACCCGTGCCGCCCACCGCCTGTATGGTGAAGGCAAACTGGTCGCCGGTCTGCACGCTCCCGCTGTTGGGCGTGGTCACAATGCGGATGGGGGCGACCATGTTGCAGCGCCCCAGCCAGTCCTCGCGCCGGAACGTCCCGCTCGATGCATCATATTCCTGCCGGTTCGTGGTCCCGTTGAGGTGATAGTCCACATTGCCGTTCGCGCCCAGGTAGTTCGGCTCGGAGGGCGCATCGCCGAAGGTGCGGTAATCCGAAGCGTGAAACTTGATGAGTTCGTCCAGGTTTACCAGGTCCAGGTACTCGCCGTAGCCTTCGCGCTGGGCGAACTTGCGCACGAGATCCTTCAGGAAATTCCTCAGAAAATTGATGGTCACGTTGTCCGCGATGGTCATATATCCCGCCAGCAGATGCTGTACGGCGAAAGCAAAGAAGGGGTCGGAATCCCGCAACTCCTCCAGAATGTCGATATTCACGTTGAACCCCAACACCTGCGCCTGGATGTACAGGTCGGTCGCCACCTGCTGCAAGTTCACCTGGAACCCCGCCTGCACCTCGCCGCGCACGCTGGGCTCTATATTCGGGGAGTTGCCTAACAACAGCCCTGACAGCATCGCCAGCGAATCGTCCTCCCGAATGCCGTTGCCGTCCCGGTCCGTGCCGAAGAATGGCGGAAACGCGCCCGCCCCCATCTCTTTCGCCAGGAAGTAATCCGCGCACCGCATAATGAAATCGAAGTCAACGTCCGTTGTCTGCGCCGACGCCGGAATGACCGCAATAACGAGCAGAACGGCGCACCACCCCGCGGCTCGAATTCGTTTTGCCATGACGACCGCTTGCCTCCACGAGTAACGTGGACGTCGCTGGTCCTACGGTCCCTGCCTGTACCGTCACTGAACCGGCCGACGCAAACATACCTTGCGTCGCGCCCGCCGTTCGCCACCGAGACGCCCAGTAAGTTCCACCACTCGACTTTCGCTGCGGGGACATACTCTACCCCACGTTAGAAAGATACTCCATAACCCCCGCCAAGTCAAGAAATATCGCCGCCGGGAGAGGAATCCAGTACGTGTGGTCATGAGATCCTCCTGCGGCGGATTTCTTCCGCAGACGACGAAAATGGATGCTGAAGCGGGCTGAATGGCCCGCTCGTTCGGAGTGCGGGCTTCAGCCCGTATCCGGCGCCCTAAAGGGCGCACTCCATACTCGTTCCGGTCGATATTCGGAGCAGTACGAGTACGACTGGGCCGAGGGCATGTCGCGCGTCCCCTGGCCCCGCAAGGGGCCAAACGTGAATAGCCGTAGGCAAAAGCCTACGGATAGGGGACACCCGTCCTCTACTTCCGGCCCCGCAAGCGGCCGAACAAGAATACGTGCAAGTAAGCACCTGGGGAGGTATCAAGTCAATTTTCAGCGTAGACAACGAGATGAGGGGATGTGAGGCGTTCCGCGTTCCGCATTCCGCATTCCTAACGCGCGGGGGCTATCCGTCCAGCCGGTCAGGCGAACTGATCTCCGTAACGCCCTCGCCCCCGCCTTCGCTCTCCCCCGCGCTCGCGGGCTCGGCCCCGTCTTGGCCGGCGTCCGCACCGTGATCCGGCCCCGGCGCCTCGTTCTCTGCCGAATGGTCGTAGTCTTCGTCCTGTTCCGGTGAATACCCACCGTAAGGCGTCAACGAGGGCGGGGCGGCGGAAGCACTCTGATCGGGGCCTTCGGTCGCGGGTGCCGTCTCTTGGGGGGCTGGGGTGTTCGTGACCGCGGGGCGTGCCGGCGTTGCAGCGGGGCGGCTGTAACTCCGCGCGTCGGGCCGGGTAAGGGATCGCATCTCCTCCTCGACGGGCTTCAGTTCCTCGGAGAGTTCCTTCTTCACTTCATCCATGTAGCCGCGCAGGTCACGGATGGTGCGGACGACCACTTTGGCGAAATCGGGGAACTTCTCCGGTCCGATGACAATGAGCGCGATCCCCGCCAGCAGGATCATCTCGCCGAAACCGATGCCTATCATGGCGCGCCGAACTCCTTACGTTCCGGTACTGGCCGCGGCGCGACGCCGCACCATGATTCTAGACAGAATAATGCTGATTTCATAGAGAAGGACCAAGGGAACCAGCATAATCATCATCGAGAACGGGTCGGGCGGCGTGAAGAACGCCGAGGCCACCGCGAGCCCGACAATAGCGACACGGCGGTGCTTGCTCAGGGTCTCGGGCGACAGCAGCCCCATGTACACCAGCACAAGCACGGCCATCGGAAACTGGAACGCCACGCAGAACCCGAGCAGGGCCATGATAATCAACGAGATATTCTCGTCCAATCGGAGTTGCGCCTCGGCAAACACGGGAGTGTATTCCAACAGGTACGGCAGCACCAGCGGAAACACGCCGAAGTAAGCGGTCGCCACGCCGAGCGTGGCCAACGCGCCGCAACCCAGAAGCAGATACTTGACGAGGATCACCTCGTTGGGTTTGAGGCCGGGAAAGATGAACGCGCACGCCTGATAGAGGATATACGGAAACGCGAGCACAATGGCCGCGTAAATGGCCACCTTGAACCGGACGATAAGCCCCTCGAGCGCGCCCAGCGTGGTCCAGGAAACATTCGCTTTTCGAGGGGAAGCCGCCGGCGCACCCGTCCCTGATGGACTCGCCCCCTCGGAGCCCGCGCCGTTTTCGCCCGTGGTCTCGACGTTCTGCGTCGCCTCGGGAATGAGCGGCTTCGCCAGATAGTAGAGAATCCGGTCCGAGAAGAAGGCGCAAAAGACAAATGCAACGGCCACCGAAAGCACGGCGCGGATCAGGCGCGTCCGCAGTTCGCCCAGATGCTCCGTGAAGGTCATCCGCGCTTCATTATCGTTGGTGTCTTCTTCCGGCAAGTCTCGTAATCCTTGTAGCCGTCCGCATGACCGGGCGGCTGGGAAGACAGGGTTGGGATGTGCGCCCGCCGCGTCCTGAAAGAGCATCGTACCGGTTGCGCCGCGCCTGGTGCAAGAATACGATAGCGCTACAAGCGGTTCTCGGCGGTGGGACTTCACAGGTCCTATGGGGCTCATGGGACCTATGCCCGGCGCGGCCCTTGCATGCGCGCGCCGCGAAATGATGGCCTATCGCTCGTTGGAGAAGCGCATGGGAGGAAGAACCTTGGTCGCTATCTGCATTCTTGGCGCCGTAACCGCGACCCTTTGCCTTGGCGGGCAACCCCGCGCGCAATCCGCCGAAACCGCCGCCGCCCCGATCCGCTGGGCCCCTGAACGGGTCTGGCGCGGAGACGCCCGCGATGATGGCAGCGTCCACTGTCTCGGCAACGGGCGACTCTGCGTCTACGAACAGGGTCCCGAGGTAATCCAGTTATTCGGTCCGCCGTATAGCGCCACCACCATCGGCGGCATCCGCTTGCCGGATGACGGTCTCGAAGCGCGTTCCCGGCGCGTGTGCGGCGCGGCGGTCTGGGAGCACCGGATCGCCCGCGGCGGCGATCACGTCGCGACGATGACAGACTTCGTGGACAGCGAACTGCCCTGTTTCGTGCGGCGCATCGAGGCCGCCGCCCCCTTGCGCATGGTCTACGAACCGGAACTCGGCCTGCGACTCGCCGCAAGCGCGGGCGGTCCAGCCGCGCCGGAAGGGCTCATCGTCGAAACACCCATCGGGCGGCCCTCCGTGCCTTTCGGCAACTACCCGATCCCGTTCGCCGTCTTTCAGCAATTCGCGTGGCGCGGCGCCATCGCGATGGAACGGGACGAGGCAACCGGCGCAACCGCCTTCACCTGCGCACCCGGCGTGTCGACGCTCTACGTGGCGGGCGGTCCCGGCATCGAGGAATGTCTCGAACATATCGAGGCCGCACTCGCCGCGGACTACCCCGTGTTGCACGCGCGGACCCTGGCCTCGTGGCGCGATTTCACGGCCAAGGGCCGCGATTTCGACCGGGAACTCCCGCCGAACGTGCCGATGCGCGACCGACTCGTGCAGGTGCTCGACGACGTCGCCGTCATGATCAAGGCGCAACAGGCCGCCGACGGCGGCGTGCTCGCGGGCTACCCCTATCACCTGGGCTACGTGCGCGACCAGTACGGCACGCACCGCGGCCTCGTAGCGCTGGGCCACGAGGAGATGTCGCGCGACATACTCGCCTTCTACCACCGCGTGTTCGCTTCCCACGGCATGATCCGCAACGCGCAGGCCTTCGGCATCCCCGGCCTGTTCCATGTGCACGAGAACGACGACGTCGAAATCACCGGCTACATCACCCTGCAGGCGTTCGACTACCTCGCCCGTTCCGGCGACACGGCGTTCCTCCTCGAAATCTTCCCCATGCTCGACTGGGCGTGGGACGCCCAGCAGCGCTGGCTCGTGGCCGACATGCTCCCCTTCAACGGCGACGAAACCTACGTCGCCGGCGGCATCCTGCCGCGCTCGGCCCTCAACGACGGATCCGCCGAGGCGACGCTCCTCTTCATCGACAGCAGCGCGCGGCTGCTCGATTTCGCCGGCGAGCACGGCCTGTGGGACGAGGCGCGCCTTGCGAACGCGCGCGAGGTACTCAACCGCGTGCGCGGCGCGTTCCGCGACAACTTCCTGCGCGAAGGCCGCCTCATCACCAACAACCCCGCGCGCCGCGCCGCCGCGCCCATGCCGCGCGCGCGCCACGGCGTGTGCGAGCACTGCAACACCGTCCAATGGACCCTGCGCACCGACAACGCCCGCTACGTCTGCGTGGATTGCATGGACCGCCCGCCGCTGCCCGCCGCGCCGCCGGACGTGTTCACGCTCCAGTCCGTCAGCCTGACGCCGCTCTACTTCCACTCCCCCATATTCGAGAAAGACGAACTGCGACCGATGGTCGAGGAAATCGTCGCGGCCTACGAGGCGACCGGCAGACTCCCCTCGCGCCCCGGCGGCGACGCCTCCGTCGGCTACGACTACGGCCTGCTGCTCTACGCATTGACGGAACTCGGCCACCCCGCCGCCCGCGCCCTGTACGAGCGGACCCTCGCCCTCGCCGACCCCACCGGCGCGTGGGCCGAGTACTACCGCGACCACCGGCCCTACAACACCCGCTGCCGCCCCTGGGAAAGCGCCATCAACATCGAGGCCATTCTCCACTGGGTCGCGGCGGAATACGGCGCGCGATAGGGGCACTCAGAACCGGGTATCACGCGCCCGATAGAAGCCGCCGCAGGAACACGCGCGCCCAGAGGTGGTTCGGGTTGGCCTCCAGCGCCTTCTCGAATTGCTCACGCGCCGCCGCATCGTCGCCGTGGCCAAGCGCGCCGAGCCCGGCCAGGTAGTGTGCGCGGGCCATGCGCTGGCCGTGGGCCTGCCGCTCGCCGAACTTCATGAAGAAGTCCACCTCGCCGCCCTTCGCCAATTGCGCCGCACCGTCGGAGGCGAGGTCGTCGAACAACGTCTTGGCCTCCTCGGCCCGCCCAAGTCGGGCGAGCGCCCGGCCCTTGTGGAACCGGAATTCGGATCCGCCCACGTCAATCGCCGCGCCGGCTTCCAGGGCGGCACGAGCGCTCGCCGCGTCGCCGAGCGCGTCGTGCGCGTCCGCGATAAGCAGGTGGGTGCGCGCGGCCTGTGGATCGTGGGGCGGGCGGTCCACCCCAAGGTTGGCGGGGTACTCGAGGGCCGCCAGGAAATCCGCGAGTGCATCCGCCGGTTGACCGGCGTCCAGCCGAGACATGCCGCGCAACACCAGCGCCTCGACATACGTGTCGTGCGCGCCTGTGCCGCCCTCCCAGGTCGTGAAGCGCCGGCCCGCCAACATCTCGATGGCGCGATCATACTGTCCGGTATCCACGAAGAGCTGAATCTCGCGCACAACGAGGTCGCTGCGGCGATCGGTGGTCGCCTGGTTCGAGGTCAGCACGGCGAGCCGCTTGTCCGGCGCGACGCCCGCGACCTCGTTCAACAATTCGAGTTCGTAGAACACGCGCGGGTCCGTGTTGTCGCACTGCACCGCCCGCTCGTACGCGGCAATGGCCTCCGCGTAGTCGTCCCGCAGTTTCTGATAGGCGTAGCCGAGGTTGCGGTGCGCCGTGGCCAGCGTTCCGTCCAGCGCGACCGATGCCTCCCACGCCGCCACGGCGGCGTCCGGCTGCAAATCGTAGAGCAGGTTGCCGAGATAGTAATACGCGCGCGCGTCGTCCGGGCGCGCGGCGACGGCGTGTCGCAGCATGCGAATCGATTCCAGCCGGAAGGGAAAACAGTATTCGGGCGGCTTGGCGTTGGCTGTCGCATAGAGCGCGTTCGCCGCCGCGGCGTCGCCCAGCATCGCGGTGTAGTAACCCTGGTGGTAATAGAGCATCGGGTTGCTGCCAGGGTCGTCGCCGCCGGTGCGCCGGGACAGCACATCGACGGCCTCCTCGTAAAGCCCGACCGCGCCGTAATGGGACGCCAGCTCCAGGTACGATTCGGCCTCGTCGCGCATGCGCGCCGTGAGTGATTCGCGCATGCGGTCCGCCGCGCGTTTCCGGCCCGCCGCCCCTTCAGCAAGGCAGCGCTCGTTGGCGGCGAAGAAGTCCAGCGGATCGATGGCCTCCGCAGCCTCGGCCTGCGCGGCGGCCTCGGCGTAGCGGCCAAGCCGGCGCAGCGCGGCCGCGCGCAGGTTGAGCGACGCCGTGGCGCGCGCGTTCACGCCGATGGCCTCGTCCAAGTGACGCAACGCCTCTTCAAGATCGCCCCGGCGGCAGTCGATTTGCGCCAAGGCGTAATTCGCCGCATAACGCCATGCGGCGTTCCATGAGGCCCGGTTGAATGCGTCATACGCTTCGGCATACCGCTCCTGCCCCGCAAGGGCGACGCCGAGGTAATAGTGCGGCTCGCCGTCGCGGGGTCGGGTATAGTTTTGCGTGATGCGGGCTATCGCGCGGCGCAGGCGCTCCTCCGCACGCTCGTACAGCCCACGCTTGCAGTCATCAATGGCCAGCGCCGTGTTCACGCGCGAGTCGTCCGGGTCGCGCCGCAACGCTTCCTCGTAGTAGGGGTAGGGCTCAATGGAAGGGTTGTAGAACTGTTGCAGGCGCTGGCCGGCCAGATAGAGTTCCTCCACCGTCTCAATTTCCGCGGGCGCCGGCGGCGGAGAAACCGGCTCCGGCATAGGCTCCTCTTCGTACGTCTGCTTCTGGTACGCGACCAGTTCGCGGCCGTCCTGCCCGTGGACCGCGGCGCGCAGGTCTTCCTCCCTTACACCCTGCGGCAGCGCCGCCTCCGCCGTGAACGGATTCGCCGGCCCGATGGTCACCGTGCGGTCGAGCAGCGAAACCGTCCCCGCGCGCAGCGTTACGCGGGCCTTGTCGTGCGTCGCGGTAGTGTTGAAACCCAGGCGCGCCGTACCGTCTGTAACGACGAGGTTGACGGCGGCCTCGATCGTAGCGTTGCACACGCCGCCGAGCCCGCGCAGCGGGTACCAGCTTTGCCTGAACACCTTCACCTCGCCCGGCTGCATCCAACTGTAGTCCGGCTGGTTGTCCGAGAACGCGCCCACCATGATTTCCGCGTATGGGCCGTCCTCATCGGTGAGGCGGGTGCGGTCCCACGTCGAGTTCGTGCCCCAGGTCCACAGCTTCATGCCCGGCACGACGTGGTGGTCCGCCACGTGCGCGACGCCCGCGTCCAGACCGTGGTCGTAACCGGCGAAGAAGTCCTCCTTCGCCTCCCACGCGAAGAAGGAGGTCGGGCTCGGATGGCTCCGCCACCAACTCACGTCAACCCCCTGCGTGTAATCCATGCCGTGAAACCGCTCGAACGACACGGGCCAATGCGAGAACTCGTTCTTCCCGTGAAAGGTGGCGAATTGCGTGCTCGGCGGGAAGATGACCTGGTACCCGTCAGTCGCATGGATGGCCACGTTCGCCCAGTAGAGCAGCGTGTGCACGTAGGGGGTCGGGTTGAACATCTTGACCGTGACATCGAGCCGCGACGATCCGGGGGTGAGCGTCATCCCGATGATCCAGCGCATCCGGTGGCGGCGCTCAGACTCCCCGATCCAGATCGTCTTGCTCCCGTCCGGGTTCTCCGCGAGGCGGTAGTCCACCGGCATGAACGTCGTGTTCCGGTGGTGGTGGAACACGCACCACTCGACGCCGCCCGAAATCCACGCGCCGAGCATGCCGATGAGGTCCGGCTTGACGACGTTTTGCCGGTAGAAGAAGTGGTGGCCGTTCGTCTTGTCATACGCCTCGAAGATGCGCCCGCCGATTTCCGGCAGTACGATGATTCGCACGTATTCGTTTTCGAGGTAAAGCGCGGTGTACGTCCGGTCCGACCGCTCGTGGGTAAGGTCGTCCAGCATTGCATACGGATAGACCGGCCCCATGGCGCCCTGGTAGCCGCGCCCATCATAAAAACGCGGGTTGATGTCCGCGGGGCCCACGCCATAGGTGGGCAACGTGAGCGGCGCCTCGCGGACGCTCACCGCCGCCGCCATCGCGGGCGCCGCCGCGGCAAGAAACATCGCGGCCAGGACGAGTCCGGCGACCACAGACTGCTTGTGGAAAAATGAGCGCATGAGGGGTCTCCTTCTCGCGAATGAACGTGGGCGCGCCCGCGGCTCCGCCCGCGCCCGCAGAATTCTAGAATCGCCGCGCAGCGCGCTCAAGTCCCCCTCGGGTAAGATTCACAAATGGCTTGACAGGGTCCCGTCCGCCGCGCGGGGTGAACGAGCCCGCCGCGGATATCCCCGGTGCGCGGGCGCGACGCACCGGCTGCATGCCTGAGGTCGGATCGTGAGCGGCGCGCTATGCGCGCGGCCCTTGCGCCGGCCTTTTTGAAACCGGTAGAGTAATCGGGCAACGCGCGGAGGAAGGGCTCGCCATGCGAAGTCGGGTAGTTGTTCTTTGTCTGGGTCTTGCGGCGCTTGTCGCGGCAGGATGCGACTCGGGCGGCGGGGGCAAAGTCATCGGGGCGACGCTGTTGACGGCCACGCACGTGTTCTATCAGGACCTGGTGGACGAGATGCAGGAGGCGGCCAAGGACCACGGCTTCACGCTGCGCGTCCAGTACGCGGAATTCAACAGCCAGCGCCAAATCGAGCAGATCGAAATGTTCCTGGCCCAGGGCGTGAACGCGCTCATCATCGCGCCCACGGATTCGAGCGGCATGGGCCCGGCCATCGCGGAGGCGCGCGCGCGCGGCGTGCCCGTCTTCACCGCGGATATCGCCGCGAAGGACGCCGACGTGGTGAGCCATATCGCCTCGGACAACTACGCGGGCGGGGTCATCCTCGCGGAGTACCTGGCCAAAGTCCTGGGCGGCAAGGGCAAGCTCGCCATCATCGATCATCCCGAGGCCACCTCGGTGCAGGACCGGGTCCGGGGATTCATGGAGACACTGGCGCGGTTCCCCGACATGCGGATCGTGCAGCGCGCGCCGGGCGAGGGTCAGCGCGACAAGGCGCACCGCGCCGCGGAAAAACTGCTCCAGGCGCACCCGGACCTCGACGCCATCTTCGGCATCAACGACGATTCGGCGCTGGGCGCGCTCGCGGCCGTCGAATCGGCGGGTTTGCAGGACCGGATCGTCATCGTGGGCTTTGACGGCACGCCCGAAGCCTGCGCCGCCATTCAGGCAGGCAAGGCCCTCAAGGCCGACACGGTCCAGTACCCGCGCAAGATCGGACGCCAGACCATCGAGACCGTCGCGGCCCACTTCCGCGGCGAGGAAACGCCGAAGATCGTAAATGTGCCGGTGGGCATTCTTGACAAGGCGGCGCTGGACGCGGAACGAGGCTCGTGATGGCGCACTCCCCCGAAAACGGACGCATTATCCTCGAGATGCGCGGCGTCTCGAAGAGCTTTCCCGGCGTGAAGGCGCTGGACCGCGTCGACCTCGAGGTACGCGCGGGCGAGGCGCACTGCCTCGTGGGCGAGAACGGCGCGGGCAAATCCACGTTGATGAAGATTCTCGCGGGCGCGGTCCCGCTGGACGAGGGCGAAATCCGGATCGATGGCGAGCCGGTCCACATCCGCTCGCCGCACCACGCGCAGCAGCTCGGCATCAGCATGATCTACCAGGAATTCAACCTCAGCCCGTTCCTGAGCGTGGCCGAGAACATCTTCCTGGGTCGCGAGCCGCGTTATCCTCACACCCCCTTCGTGAATTGGCCGGCCATGTACGACCAGGCGCGCGATCTGCTTCGGCGCATCAACGTCGATCTCGACGTCCGCCGTTCGGTCAATGAACTGAGCATCGCGCAGCAGCAGATGGTCGAGATCGCCAAGGCACTGTCGTTCCAGGCGAAGATCATCGTCATGGACGAGCCGTCGGCGACCCTGACCGAGCATGAACTGAACGCGCTCTTCAACCTGATTCGCGAACTCAAGCGCCAGGGCGTGGGCATCGTCTACATCTCCCACCGCCTCGAAGAACTCTTCGAGACCGGCGACCGCGTCACCGTCATGCGCGACGGCAAGTACGTGGGACGCCTCGATATCGCCGAGATCACGCAGCGGCGCGACGACCCGGACCGCGCCGCGAAGATCACCGCCACGCGCGACGCGATCATCCGCATGATGGTCGCGCGGAAACTCGACGAAGGACTGTTTCCGAAGGAGACCTTCGAGCGGGGCGAGGAGGTCCTCCGCGTCGAGGGCCTGTGCCGCTACGGCGTGTTTCACGACATCAGCTTCGCGCTCCACAAGGGCGAGATCGTGGGGCTGACCGGACTCGTGGGCGCGGGCCGCACCGAGGTCGCGCGCGCCATTTTCGGCGCGGACCCGCTGGACGAAGGCGCCATCCACCTATACGGGAAACGCATCACGGTGCGCTCGCCCCAGGACGCGATCCGCCACGGTATCGGCCTGCTTACCGAGGACCGCAAGAATCAGGGGCTTATACTCGGCATGAGCGTGCGCGAGAATACCACCCTCGCGAACCTCTCCGAATTGCTCCGCGGCCTGGTCTTCCTCGACAAACGCCGCGAGCGCGACGCCGCCGCCAAGCTCGCGCGCGACCTCGAAATCCGCGCCCCGTCCGTCGAGACGGTCGTGCAAACGCTCAGCGGCGGCAACCAGCAGAAAGTCGTACTGGCGAAATGGCTGTTTACGCGGTCGAAAGTCCTGATCTTCGACGAACCGACGCGCGGCATCGACGTCGGCGCGAAGGTGGCGATTTACGAACTCATGAACACGCTCGTGCGGCGGGGAGTCGCCGTGTTGATCATATCGAGCGAGATGCTCGAGGTCATCGGCATGTGCGACCGGGTGCTCGTGATGAACAGCGGCTGGATGCCGAACGCGCTCTCGGGGGAATTGCGAGACTGGCCCTCCCACGAGTTGACGTATGCCGAGGTGAATGCGTAGGCGCTGCGCGCCGGAAGAGGAGCGGATCATGGACCCAAAGAAAAGACCGGCAAGCGGAGGCGGAAAGAAGAAAGCGGCCGCCCCGAAGAAACCCGTTTCCCTTAAGAAGGCCGAGGAAACCGCGAAGCCGACGCCCGAGACGCCGGACGAGTCCGTGCTGGTCCGAGAGGCCGCGCGCAAGGCCGCCGAGGCGGTGCGCGAACCGGCGGAAGCCCCGGCCGCGGCCTCGGAAAGCGGCGCGAAAACGGGGCAGGAAAAGATCATGGACCTCGCGACGAAGAAGATGCCGCCCCTGCCGCGGCGGGAGCGCGCGAAGTCGCGGCGCGGCTACGGCTGGGTCGTCATGGCCGTTCTCGGGATCATCGTCGGCGTGGTAATCGGGCCTTACGTCGGACCGAAGTTCGCCTTCCTGCCGAATCCGCAGTTGCGCGAGATCGAGCGGCTCGACCAAGAAATCGACGGCCTCCACACGGACATCGACGACCTTTCCGCTATCAGACGCGACCTCGAGGGGCGCGTCGCCGCGTTGACCGGCGAGCGCGACACCTTGTTGAAGGATAAGGCCGCGCTCACCGACCGCACCACGTCGCTGACCTCCGACAAGCTCAAGCTCGAAGAAGGCTGCGCCGCCGCGTACGCGCAAATCGAGCAACTGCGCGACGAGATCAAGGCGCTCAACACCGACAAGGATCAACTTTCGGCGTCCGTCCAGTCACTGACCGGCGAGAAAGAAGAACTGACCGCGTCCGTCCAGTCCCTGACCGCTGAGAAGGAGGAACTCGCGCAAGCCCACGCGAGTCTCGGCGCGCAACACGAGAAGTTGCAGGCGGACCACGCCGCATTGACGAACGACAAGGAGCAATTGGAGCGCGAGTTAAACGCCGCGCTGGATGAGACCCGGCAACTCCAGGAGAGAGCCGAGGCGCTGACGCGGGAGAACGCCGCGTTGACGGAATCGCTCGAAAAGGCCGGGCAGGACGTCGGCGCGTTGCAGGAACGCGCGGACACCCTCGAACAGGAGGCCACACGCCTGAAGGAGAGCGCCGCCGCGACTTCCGAGGAAATGGCCGCGCTCGGCCGGCAGATCGAAGCCGTCGCCGCGGAAAAGGACGCGCTCACCGAGGTCCACGAAGGACTGATCGCCGAGAATCGCACGCTCAAGGACACGAGCCGCGCTCTGACCGAAGAGAACGAGCGGCTCCGCGCGGATCAGGAAGCCCTGAACCGCGCCAAAGCGGAGTTGGAGGAACAAGTCGGCGCACTGCGCCAACAGGCCGAGCAGGCCGTCGCCCGGGCGCAAGCCGCGCGCAACTACTTCCTGACCAAGATTCTCGTGCCGGGCGAGGCGGGCGCGCAGCGGCTGGTCGGCGCGGAGTGCGTGCTCCAGGGCCGCGAAGGCGCATTCGCTTACCGCACCATCGACGGCGCGCACGTCGGCGTCTTCGATCGCGCGCCCGAGGCCGAAGGCGGCCAGTGGGTCTATCGCGAAGCCCCCGACGCCGCGGCCCGCGAACGCATCGAGCGCACCGTACTCGACGCGCGGCCCGAAGACCACGAGCAATGGGTCAACGCCCTTTTCGGCGGCGACGCCGGGGCGGCGCCGTCCGGCGATGGCAGTTGAACCGCGCCGATACGACGCGGCGACGCGGCGGCTGCTGGTCTTCGGACCGCTGCTGGCGGCGTTGCTGCTCGAAACGATCATCTTCGAGGTGGTCGGGCGCTATCAGGGGAAGCCGTCCTTCTTTTCCCTCGATAACGCCATCCTCATCCTCAACCAGTCCTCGGTGCACGGCGTCGTCGCCGTCGGCATGACCTTCGTCATCCTCACCGGCGGCATCGACCTCTCCGTCGGCTCGATGCTCGCCTTCGCGGGCGTCATTTGCGCGCTCGTGACCCAATGGGGCGGCGACCCCGTGGCGCTCTGGATTGGCGGCGGCTGGATCGCGGCCTTGGCGCTCGGCGCGACCGCCGGCGCGCTCGTCGGCCTGCTCGTGACCCGCTTCGCGATCCCGCCCTTTATCGCGACCCTCGCCCTCATGAGTTCCCTGCGCGGCCTCGGCAACCTCATCACCGACGGCAAGCCCGTGTCGCCCCTGCCGGAACTCTACGCCCAGGTCGGGCGCTACCAGTTGTTCGGGCACGTGCCCGTGAGCGTGCTGTTCTTCATCGCGGCGCTCGTCTGCGGCGCGACGCTCCTCAACATGACCCGCTTCGGACGCTACGTCCGCGCCATCGGCGGCAACGAGGAGTCCGCCCGCCTCAGCGGCGTCAATGTCGCCCGCGTCAAGCTCCTGGTCTACGCCTTCTGCGGCGGCCTCACCGCCCTCGCCGGTCTTATCCTCTCCTCCCGACTCGGCGCGGGCAGCCCCAAAGTCGGCGTCGGCGACGAACTCGCCGTCATCGCCGCCGTCGTCGTCGGCGGCACCAGCCTCAGCGGCGGACGCGGCAGCGTCGGCGGCACCTTCGTCGGCCTCCTCGTCGTCTCCGTCCTCAACAGCGGCCTGAGCTGGACCGGCGTCGAAACCTTCGGCCAGCAAGTCACCCTCGGCCTCGTCATACTCGCCGCCGTTCTCCTCGACAAGTTGAAGGGCGACGTGTGAAATTTCAGGCTCGGGTCGGCTTCACGCCTGCTGTGACCGAATCTCCCGCTTGCCCGCCGAAGTCACGCGCCCCGCGTGACGAAGGCCGGACCGCGCCACAGCCCCGACCGAAGGTCCCCTGATTCAACCCTCACCCCAACCCTCTCCCTCGGGGAAAGGGGAAAGACCGAGCGTGCGTAGACGGCGTCCCGCCCCACATTCTTCACGTCGCAAGCCGCAGGCGCGTCTACTTGGCCTAGACGACGGGGACCTGAAGCCGCTCCTGCGCGCTGTCGGCATCGTCAAGGGCCGCGTCGATTTGGCGCGACGCCGCCGCGTCGAGGTACACCTCGCCGCACTGCGTGCACCGCTCGACGGAAAGATTGCGAACGAATACATAGCCATCTCTCGCACGCGCCATGTGCTCGATGCGGGCGCGCTCGATGTCTCCTTTGCAGTAGTAGCACGTATTCACTTGCGTGTCCTCCAGTCGGTGTCCCCGCGCTCGGGACATGCCGGCATACGGCGCGTCCCGCCCCACATTTTCGGGGGCAAGATGCCCCCGCTCCTACGGCAATAACTTGCCCGGATTGAGGATGCCCTCGGGGTCGAGGGCGCGCTTGGCGGCGCGGAGGGTCTCGAGTCCGGCGGGGCCGATTTCCGCTTCGTACCATTCCCGGTGGTCCGTGCCGACGCCGTGATGGTGGCTGATGGTCCCGCCGTTGGCGAGAATTGCGTTCGACGCCGCGCGCTTGATTGCCCACCACTGGGCCATGGGGTCGCGCGGGTCCCGGGGGAAGACGAAGGTGAAGTACAGGCTCGCACCGTCGCGGTAACAGTGGCTGATGTGCGCCATGCAGATGCCGCGGGGCGGGGGGGATTTCAGATTTCGGATTTCGGATTTCGGATTGGAACCCTCGCCCTGTCCCTCTCCCTCGGGGAGAGGGGAAGTCCCGCATTCCGCATTCGACAATCCGCATTCCGCATTCCGCATTCCGCATTTCCCCTCCTCCCATGCCGCCATCGCGTCGTGAATGGCCCGGGTCACGGCCTCATGCAGGCGTACCAGGTTGGACCAGCGGGTGCAGGTCTCGAGCGTATCGACGCCGAGGCCGCGGTCGAGCATCGGGTCGCGGAGGTAGGGCGTCTCGAAGCGGCCCTTGTACCAGGTCTGGCCGAGTTCCTCGCCCATGTGGACCCCGCCGTGCTGTTCGATAATGCCGCGGCATTGCGCCAGCGCGTGCTCGACCTCGGCTCGTTCGCCTTCGAGGCCCACGAGCATGATGGAAATGCTCGGCGGGAGACCTTCGGTCGGCTCGGCGGCGCGGTCCGAGACTGGCCGCAACGGCGGGGTCCCGCCCTCGGTCGCGGTCTTGAGCGCGGCATAGAAGTACGTCTCGTCGGGGTCCGAGAGCCGAATCATGGCGGTGGGCACATCACGCTGCATCAATTCGCGCGTCGCGGCGACCGCCGCCGCGAAGTCCATGAACAGGTAGCCGCGATAGTCCTTGACCTCGGGCACGCGGTGCAGCTTGACCACGGCCTCGGTGATGACGCCGAGCGCGCCCTCGGACCCGGCGACGAGGTCGCGGAATTGCGGGCCCGCCGCGGAACCGGGGAAGCCCTGCGTGCACCAGAGACCGCCCGGCGTCGCGAGGGTCGCCTCGACAAGCCACTCCTCGGCCTTGCCGTACTTGTTCGACTGATGCCCCGCGCCCCGCGGCGCAATCCAGCCGCCGAGGGTCGAAAACTCGAAGGACTGCGGGTAGTGTCCAAGCGTGAAGCCGCGCGCCTGCAACGCTTCCTCCAGTTGCGGGCCGTAGATGCCCGCCTGCACCCGCGCCACGAGCGACTCCTCGTCTATTGCGATCACCTGGTCCATCAACGTCATGTCAATCGTGAGGACGCCCCGCTGGCCGGGCCGCGTCAGGGCCGTCACCCCGCCCACGACGCTAGAACCGCCGCCGAACGGAATCACGGCAAGCTGGTTTTCGGCGGCGAATCGCACCAGCGCAAGGCATTCCTCGGCGGTCTGGGGATAAACGACCGCGTCCGGCGCGGCGTCGATACGCCCCGTGCGCAGATGGAGCATATCCATATAGCCCTTGCCCCGCGCGTGGAACGCGCGCTCGTAGGGGTCCGTCTTCACCTGCTCGGGACCGACAATCTCCCCCAGCCGCGCCAGCAAGTCGTCATCGAAGCGCCCCGGCGGCAGCGCCGTGTCGTCGAGACCCGGCGCGGGCGTGTGCGGCAGCGGATCCACGCCCACCGTGCGGCCAATCCACGCCCAGACCGCGTCCGCGTGCGCGCCGAGCACGTCCGGCCCATTGGTCCATCCCCAGCCGTTCCAACGCAGCTTCTTGCGGTCCATGGTCATCCGAACTCCCCATCTTAATATTCGTCAGGCAAACGGACACTACCCCGTTTATCCGCGAAAAAGCAATGCGAATTCTTGAAGGCCGGGCCGTCTTGTGGTATAAATAAGCTGTAGGAGTGCAGAACACCGTGTGGTGCAGGGGACTAGTCGCGCTGGTCGTGGCCGGCGCCTCCGTATTGGCGTCGGGCGCGGGGGGTGTAGTGTTGGGCCGCGCGGCGGCGGACCTCAACGGCGATCAACAAGTAGACGTGCTCGATATGCAAGCGTGCGTCGCCGCGTTGCTTGCGCGGACCGGCGATCCGAACGCGGCGGACGTCGATGGCGACGGACGGACGGATATCCGCGATTTGCAGCGCATTATCGAGGAAACCGGCCACGAAGCCCCCGATCCGGCGGTGTCTTCGCACGTTAGAGAGTGGGCCGCGGGCGTTCCGTCCGCGGTGCGGCTTATTGGCAAGAGCAATCAAACGACGCCGGCCGAGTTTACTTTGCCGGCCGTCGTTGCGGCGCGGCGCATAGCTCCGGTATCGGACCCGCCGCCAAGGCGCCTCTACGGGGGGAAGATGTATCGACATCTTTCCGGGGGGACGCCGCACTCGCCGCCGGACCGCGTCTGAACCTCGCGCGCCGCGACGCGCCCGATCAGCACGGAACATGTATTCGCGGGAAAACGAGCTTATTCGCGCACCGCTTCCGCCTATGGCGGGTAGCACAGGGCGCAAGCCAGAAAGAGGAACAAAGTCATGCAGAAGAAGCACACAAATGCGGGCAGGCGGGCGGCATGGTGCGGCGCACTACTGTTATTGGGGCTTGCGCCGATGGCCGCGGCGCAAGACGACACGTTCTGCAACGTTGAGCCGTGCCCGAACTGGTGGTGTCTCGGGCTGGGCTACAACCCGCACTACGAGGACGACCTGCGCGAGCTCTACACCACCCTGAGCAATATCCCGATTATCGGCTACGTCATCAACCCGGAGACCGCCGATCTTGATTTCGACGGCATGCCCGAGATTGCCCATGCGCGGCTCTTCGACGCGATCCTCTCGGACCGCCTCGCGCCGAATCATTGCTGCGTCTATGAGCCGTACCTGCAGAACCGCATCGCGGCGGAGGTTGTCGCACTGGCCATTCTGGCCGTCTGGCCGTCGGACATTTACGGCATCCCCATGCCCGCGCCGCCGGACAAAGACCTCCTCGTCGCCGTGCTCGCGGCCATGACCACATCCGGCCAGGAGGAACTTGTCAACTCGCTCATCGGCTTTCTGGCGCAAGTCATCCCGAATATGCCGCCGATCGATTTCGCCGTGTTCAACGGGGACGCGGAACCCTACCTGCACAAGAACGGCGACGCCGACACGGACAGGGTCTGCAATATCGGCGAGTACAACGCCTGGGTCGTGACGGCCCCCAACGATTACGACGCTTTCGTGGCGGCGGCGACAAACGACACCATCAAGGACTATTACGGCGGCTGCCCCGACTGCGGCGCCGAAGGCGAAGGCGAGGGGGAAGGCGAGGGTGAGGGCGAAGGTGAACAATGCGACATCGATTCACCGGAGAACTATTACAAGTTCATGCTCCTGTTCGGCGACCTGAACGATGACCTGACCTTGTCGCGCGACGAGTTCGAGGCCTTGGCGAGTTGGCTATCCCTCGGGTGGTTCCTCATCGACTCGAACGGCGACGGTTACCTCTCGCTCGAAGAGTTCACGGGCAATTCGCTATTGCGGAGCCTCATGCCGGATATCGATCCCGACGAAGACAACCTGGTTACCTTGGCCAACCTCCGCGAGCTTTCCGACGACATCACGCAGGAGCAATTCGACGACGTCGATGCCAACGGCGATGGCTACATTGACTGTCTCGAACTGTTTGGCGTCGAGCCGGGGCCCGAGGGCTCCTGCTACGCCGACGCCTGCCACATCACCTGCACGAACACCCCGATAACCGCCGGATTCGAGAGTTCACTGCGCCAACTCTACGGCATGCTGATCATCAGCTCGCTCGTGGGCGACCCCGACGCCGCGGATATCGACAGCAACGGCATGGTGGACGTGGCCCAGGCGCGCCTGCTCGACACCGTGCTCGCCACGACGTCGCTGAACTGCTTCTGCTGCACCCGCGTCGCGTTCATGAGCAACCGGGCGCAGGCTCAGGCGCTGCTCGACGGCATCCCCCTTATCGGCACGCTGCTGCCGGACGGCCTGTTCGTCCCGTTGGTCGCGGGCATTACGACCCAGGGCGAGCAAAGCCTCATCGACGCCATCCTGAACCTGCTCAACAGCATCCCGCTCTTCCCCACCGTCGACCTGAGCAACTACGATTTCTCGGCCAGCCCGTATCTCGCGTCCAACGGCGACCCCGACTATGACTGGGTCTGCAACATCGGCGAGTACAACGCGACAGTAAGTGGCCCCGCCGATTTCAACACGTTTGTCGCAGCCGCATTGAACGACGCCGCCACAGCCGATGGCGGCGGGTGCCCACCCTGCCCCAGTGAAGGTGAAGGTGAAGGTGAAGGTGAAGGTGAAGGCGAAGGTGAAGGCGAGGGCGAGGGCGAAGGTGAGGGCGAGGGCGAGCCCTCGTGCGACATTGACGGCGCCGAGAGCTACTACCTGCTCATGATCGCGTTCGGGGACACGAACGGCAACGGGACGCTGAGCCGCGCCGAAGTCTCGGCGGTCACGGGCCTCAGCGATTTTACCTTGGGGCTCGGCTGGTGGCTTGTCGACACCAACGGCGACAACGAGTTGAGCATGGCCGAGTTCCTGGCCGTGGATTGGTTGTTCAACCTCCTGCCCGGCCTCGACGACAACGAGGACGATGTGCTGACCCTCGGCGAGGTTCACGGCCTGAACAGCGGCATTACGCAAGCGCAGTTTGACGCCGTGGACGTCAATGGAAACGGTGTGATCGATTGCAGCGACCTCTATGGTGGCGGTGAAGGTGAAGGTGAAGGTGAAGGTGAGGGTGAAGGCGAGGGTGAGGGTGAAGGCGAGGGCGAAGGCGACCCCTGCGCGAGCGAGTACCACACGGCGGACCAGTCGCAGGACAACCTGATCGCGTTGACCGAGTTGCTGCGGGTGATTCAGTTCTACAACTCGGGCGGGTTCCACTGCGCGGACGACCCGTTGAGCACGGAAGACGGGTACGTGCCGGGACCCGGCGCGAACCAGGATTGCTGCCCGCACGCGAGCGACTACGCGCCGCAGAATTGGCAGATTGCGCTGACCGAGTTGTTGCGGGTGATCCAGTTCTACAACTTCCCCGGCTACCACTACTGCCCGGACGAGGGCACGGAGGACGGATTCTGCCCGGGTATTGCTTAATTTTGGCATTTGGTGTAGGATTAGATCACAGCGGATACGCGAGCGTACGGCTCGGTCGCGCGGGCGGCCGGGCCGGCGTGCGGGTGTCATGCGGTGGATTCTTACGGAGGAGGGCGGGTGAGTGACGGCACTGCGCGATTCGGACGGGGGCCGAAGGCGTGCGGTGTGCGTCGAGGCGCGGGCGGTGTCCCCGGACGCGCGCGCCTCGTGGCGTATAGTCACAATGTTGCCGGGGCGGGTATACAGGCAGCGGCAAGGACCGCACGGGCATGAGGTCTATGACTGGAAGGATTGATATCATGAGAAAAGAGTCTGTTGTGAAACCGGGGACGCGTGGGGCGACGTTGGCGGCCGTCGTGGTGATTTTCGCGCTGATGGCGGGCGTGGCCCAGGCGCAGAGCCAGGTTGTCTTCAATCGAACAAAGCAAATAGCCCTGCCGACCGTCGGCAACACGGCGTACAAGGCCACGTGCATCAGCAACGTGAACAACGACGTAGACACCGCGCCGGATCTCGTGGTCGGCTATCTGTCCCGCGCGTGGGCGGCCGACCCGAACATCCCGTCCCAGTTCACGATCGTGTGGTACCGCAACGACGGGACGGACAACTGGCCCACCGAACTCGTCGGTACTTGGACTAGCAACCCCTACAATCCCACGGGCTTTACGGCGTTTAACAGGGTAGACATTCTTTCGGACATCGCGGTGGCGGACATTGACCGGGACGGTTTGAACGACATTGTTTTCTGCACCCACGTCGAGGGCATCCTGTGGTGGCGGCGTACCGGAACGTCCGCATGGGAAGCAAATCCGCGGGTCATCGTGGGCCGGAATCTGGGCTACGACTGGCACCACAACACACGCAAGCTGGCGGTACTCGACCTCGATGGGGACACGGACGTGGACGTGGGGGTGGTCTTCGGCGAAGGCCCGAGCCCGACGGCGCCGAACACGAAGAGCCGCATTGGATTTTATTATCACAACGCGGTCACGCCGCCGACCATCCCGACAACTTGGAGCTATGTGGGGATTGAAGACTTCAACACGCTGGACTTCCCGGTCTCGATCCGGGCGGCAAACGTGGTCGGCGACGCGCGGCCCGAGCTCTTCATCTGCGCCCGCGCGAACAACCGCGTTCGTTGGTATTGCGGATCCACCGGCTTGAACGGATCGCTGAGTTACCCGACGCGGCTGAATATCGCGGAAGGGTCATGGTATCGCCCCTATGATACGGCGTTCGGCGACGTGAACCAGAACGGGCGGCTGGACCTGTTTGTGGCGCAGCGCGGCACGGCGGGCAGCGTGGCCAGCATCCGCCTGTCCTTTAACACCAACACAGCGGACGCAAATAACTGGGTCAGTCTCTTCAACGTAGACGCCACGCGGACGCCGACAGACAGCGGCGTGCGTGATGACGCCTATCCCATCTTCCTGAAGAGCGTGGACTTTGACGCGGACGGGGACGCGGATCTCTTTGCCTCGTTCAACCGGCTCGATGCTTCCCCTCAAGGCGCCGCCACAAACGGTCAGGTGGTCTACTACGAGAACATGAACGGCGCGGGCACGAGCTGGACGCAGACGTTGCTGCCCACGGGCGCGTCGGGCTCGTTTGTCGCGGACCGTGGCCCGATGCAGATCGATCTGGCCCCGACCTTGCGGGCGCCCGAGACGCCGGCGGGGTATCCCGACAATTACATGGACCTCGTCGTGATGAACAACCTCAGCCGTACGCTGTCGTTCTGGAACAACACGACCTACACGACGGCCCCCTACCTGGTGGCGCCGCTGGTGGTGCCCAATCCGCGGGCGGTGCGGATTACGTTCTCGGAGGCCATGAACGCCACCGACGTGGCGACGCTTTCTTACTATACGGCCTCGGGCGCCGGTCGAGGCACGGTGGCCGTCAATCCGACTTCGGTGACGTTCGTGAGCGGCACGACGTATGAACTCGGGTGGAACGCGGGCTACCTGCAGCGGGGCGCCAGCCTGACCATCACGGTCAACAGCGCGATGCGCGACTCGGCGGGCTACCGCATTCGCGAGCCGCGATCGCTGACGGTGACGGTGACGGATACGACGCTGCCGGTCGCGGTGTGCCAGAACCGGACGGCGACGCTGTCGCCGACGTCGGTCGTAGTGCCGGCGGCGGACATAAACAACGGTAGCACGGACAACTGGGCGCCGCCGGATGTGCTCGAATTGCAGATCAAGCGGACGGGACAGCCTGACGGGAGTTACGCGGCGTCGATCACTTTTACGTGCGCGGACGTGGGCGACCAGTCCGTCACGCTGCGGGTCCGGGACGGGTCGCTGAATGCGGCCACCTGCCTCGCGACGGTGACGGTCGAGGGAACGATGACCAACCAGGTGACGACGCCGACCCCGGTGCGTCTGTACCTCGCGGATACGCTCCCGGCGATGGGGGTGCAGGCGGACTGCGGTATTCCGCCGTACACCTTCCAGTGGCAGTTCTCGACGGACGCGGGCTTCTCGTCGCCACAGAACATCACCGCGGGACCCGGGGGGCATCCCGCGGTTCCGGGCGCGACCGTGACGCTCGGCGGGTCGTCTCCCACAAGCACGATGACCTTCGATCCGCTGGCTCTGAGCGGTGTCGGTTACTACCGCTGTATCGCCACGGACAGCTTGGCGCCGACGCCGAATACGGCGACGTCTGGGAACATCCAGCTTGATATTCGGAATCCGGTATTGGCGACGGACCCGGTGGGCGGCCATCGGAACACGGGCGGGTCGATCACGTTCAGCACCGTGGCGTCCGGCGGTTATACGCCGTACACGTACGCCTGGTACAAGCAGCCGAGCGGTACGCCGCTTGCAAACGGCGCGACCGGGAACGGATCGACGATATCGGGCGCGACGACGGCGGACATGACGATCAGCAACTTGGCGCTGGCGGACGCCGGCAACTACTACTGTATCGTCACCGACAACGTCGGATCGAGTTTCTACTCGGTGGCGCAGACGAACGAGGCGGTGCTTACGGTGACGGTGCTCCTGGCGATTTCGGGGCCGGTGCCCGCGTCGGCGTACATTTACGGCACGACGCAGAATTTCGTAGCGACGGCCACGGGCGGCAGCGCCGTGTACACGTTCCTTTGGGAATGGGACGCGGACGGTTTCGGCGTGGGCAACCCGGCGCTGCCGGTTACCAGTCCCACCCATCCGAACGGATCGACGCTGGTGAGTATTACGAACGTGGGCGGCGTGAGCACGCTCGCGCTGTCGAATATCCTGGCGTCGCCGAGCGCGAACGGCGAATACCGCTGCACGGTCTCGGACACGAGCCCGGATCCGAACGCGGTCTCGGCGGCGGCCATCCTGCAGAAGCGCAACGCGGTGACGGTGACCATATCGCCAACGACGGTGAATCAGGCGCAGTATGTGGATCCGCTCATACTTGCGGCGAATGCCTCGGGCGGCTTCGCGCCGCTGAATTATCAGTGGGAGTACAGTTCGGACA
>JAKQEQ010000191.1 GCA_029556545.1 Candidatus Hydrogenedentota bacterium | reverse complement strand
GTGGAATCTTCCCGTCGTGTTTCGCCCTTTCAGGGCTTCTCTTTATAGCAGCCATCCCTCTTCCCAGGGCGTTGCCCTGGGCTGTCTTCTCCGGCCCTTTCAGGGCCGTGCCCTTCGCCAAATCGCGCAAACCGCGCGGTTCCCGCGGTGGACATAATGTGCGGATTTTGATGCGATTGCCCTGGAAATGGGCTTTGTGGACCGGATGGACGGTATGGGCGCTATGGACCGTAGGGACGAAACGCAGTGTCCATCGTATGTCCATACCGTCCATTCGGTCCATCGGAATCTTGGGTGCAGGCGGCCCGCACTCCATCACGTTCGGCGTGGGTCGAAAGAGGGAGCGCGGCGCACGAGGCCGCCTACATCAAGGCGGTCCGGGCCAACCCGATGGCCGCGCCGCCGAGGATAAGCCAGGTGGTGCTGAGTTTGTAGCGGTAGAGGAGTCCCGCGCTGACGAGGGCGATGAGGACGCTCATGGGGTCGCGGAGACTGCCCATGCCCAGTTGCAGCGTCACGACGGCCATGAGCGCCAACGACGCGGCGACGACGCCGTCGAGGAACGCGCCGGCCAGCGCGGAGGCGCGCATCCTCGGGATGATTGGGCCGCTGATCGCAACGAACAGAAATGACGGCAGGAAGATGCCGAGCGTTGCGACGGTTGCGCCGGTCGCGCCGGCGAGCAGGAATCCGATGAAGGTCGAGGTGGTGAAGAGCGGCCCGGGGGTCACCTGGCCCACGGCCACGGCGTCGAGCAATTGCGTGTTGGTGATCCACTGCCAATGCTCGACGAGGCTGGAGTCGATGAACGCGAGCAGGACATAGCCGCTGCCGTAGAGCACGCTGCCCACCTTGAGGAAGAACAGGAACAGCGCGCCGAGACTGAAGGGCCGCGCCTCGCCGGCGGTCCAGGCCGGCGCGAGCAATATCGCGGTAATCACCAGGAGCACGATGGTGCATAGGGCCGCGAGCCCGAGGGCGTGTCGACGCGGCCCGTCCTGAACGCCTCGGGCGACGGCCATGACTACCCCGCCGAGCACGAGTACGGTCAGTTCGCCCGCGCCGAACCAGACGGCCGCCGCGCACGCCGCCGCCAGCGCGCCGAGGGCGCGCGACTTGATTGCTCTTGGTCCGAGGCTCCACAGCGCCTGCGCGATGACGGCGATGACCACCGGCTTCACGCCGTAGAGGAGCCCCTCGGCCTGCGGCACGCTCCCGAAGCGGACGTAGAACCACGCGAACACGGCCGTGATGCACGCCGCGGGCACGATGAACGACAGGCCCGCCACGACCATCCCGAGCACGCCCGCGCGCAGCAGGCCGATGTGGATGACCATCTCGGTCGAGTTCGGGCCGGGAATCAGGTTCGTGACGCCGAGCAGGTCGAGAAACCGCTCGTGGGAGAGCCACCGCCGCCGCCGGACCACCTCGTCCTCGAACAGCGCGATGTGGGCCGCCGGGCCGCCGAAGGCCGTGAAGCCCATGCGGAGAAACAGGGCAACAAGCTCGCGCAACGCGGCGCGGCGCGCCGTGACGGGCGGTTCCTGTGTCGAGGTTGGCTCCATATCCGCTCCATGAGGCGTTGTCGTGGTCTCTGGTATCCGGCAACGATGAGCGCCGCCGGCAAGTGCTGAAGACTACCACTTGCGACGCGGTCGGCGCGCCTCAAACGGGCCTTCGCCCGGCATCGAGACAGTCTGTCACGCCGGGAGGGCCCACCCGATCGTCAAGAACAAGAACACGGCTGTCGTCAGCAACAAGGGCGCTGTCATAGCGAACCCGGTCTTGCCATGGTTTGCCAGCCGGGCCTCGCGCATTGCGAGGAAGAGGGCTCCCGCGACGATCACCGCGGCCACGACCGCGACGAAAGGCTTCGAGAGTAGGGGCACGGGGGGCTGCAGGAGACCGCCGCTGATGGCGGCGGCGGTCTCGAAGCCGCTCGGGTCCTCGAATGCGTATGGGAGGAAGCCGGCCCATGAAACGAATTTCGCGAGTCCCTTGGCTATGTGGCCGCCGGCGACAATGACGGCCATCGGCAGTGCGAGCCGCCGCCATAGCGCGCCGAGACTGGCATTGTGGCCGAGAAGACGCGCAAGAAGACCGAAGAACGACCAGATTAGCAGCGGCACGACCACCGTCGCCCAGAAGACGGTAACGTGGCTGGATAGCGAAGGCGCCGAGACGTACTGGCTTATCCATCGGGGAACCGCGAGGAAGACCTTCTGGGCGGTGGCCCACTCGGTGGTCAACTCCCAGAGCACGAAGCCCGAGACGGTCATGACGAAAAGCGTCATCGGCCACGATGCGGCGGCGTCCCGGGCGTCGTTTGCGGAAAAGGGCCGGCGCAGCAGCAGGCGCATGTTGTCCGGCTCGCAGACCTTGATGCACTGTCCGCAGAGGAGACACTCCTTGTTGTCGTTGAGCACGGGCGGGTTGAGCAGACTCGGGCAACTTCGCCCGTCGGCCTTGTAGCGGTTACAGGCGCGGATGCAGTTCTTGTCCGTACAGGCGCGGCACGCCTCGCCGGAACCGGCGCGCACGGCAAGCATGCCACCACGTCCATACGCGCTCAGGAGCAGGCCTATGGGGCAGAAACCCCGGCAAAAAGCGCGGTCTCGGAAAAGGAGTCCGGTCAAGACCGCTAGAGCAAGCAGGCCGATTAAGAAGAGCGAGGTATAGGCCGGCACGCGGCGGATTTCCGCGCCGGCGACGAGGAACTGAATGAGGGCGTATAAGACGACAATCACGGCGCCGGAAGCAATCCATAAATGCAACGGTCGTTGGCGCAGCCTGAAACGCCGTCCGATTCGCTCACTCACGTTGCTCACAAGTTCGAGGGGGCAGACCATGCACCAGGCGCGGCCCAGGAACACGGTGATCCAGACCATCGCGGGCCACCACAGCCCCCAAATGAGCAGGGTGGCGAGGTTGGTCTGTGCGTAGAGTTTTTGGGCGACGCCCGGCGGCGTGTATCGTCGCCAGGCAACGGCGATCAGGACCAGCAACGTGGCCAACAGGACCGCCTGAAATACGTAGGGAAACCCGCGCCACAGGATCAGGGCGCGGACGCCGGGGACTCGCAACAGGTTAACGCCTTCCGCTCGCTGTTCGACTTCTTCCGCGCGCGGAGTCGTGTTCATGCGTCATAAATCCTAACGAGTTTCACCGGGGATGGCGTCTCTACTCGACGCTTCCCTTCGCAACACGGGCGACGTACTGGTTCGGGTCATCGCGGTGTTTGTCGAGGGCGTCGCGCAGGGACGCGGGCGGGTCCGTAACGCGGTCGGCGATGTTGGCCGCGCGCAGGCGCACCCACTCGTTCTCGCTGTCCAGGGCCGCAAGCAGCACCGGCAACGCGGCCGCAACCTCTCCGAGTTGGCGGAGGGCGTCCGCCGCAGCGAGCCGCGTATCCGGGGCGGCGTCTGCGAGCCGTGCGGCGAGGGCCGCGCGCACGGCCTCCGTGTCCGTGCCGAGCGCCGTCAGACCGACGACCGCCCAGTAGCGGACGGTGGGGTCGGTGTCTTCCACGCGCGCGAGCAATTCCGGAACGGCGTCGGGGCGGTGTAAGGGCAATTGCGCCGTTTCGAGGATGCGCGAGAGCGGGTATGTCGCCTCGTCTCGGCCCAGTTCGCGGAAGGTGCGGCCCGCGGCGCGGGCGTGCATGTCCGCCTCCGGCAGGAACCCGAGATCGCGCGTTTCGAGCACCC
This sequence comes from Candidatus Hydrogenedentota bacterium, assembly GCA_029556545.1. Taxonomy (GTDB): domain Bacteria; phylum Hydrogenedentota; class Hydrogenedentia; order Hydrogenedentales; family JAGMZX01; genus JAGMZX01. Next base: position 12,856 of record JAKQEQ010000191.1, on the reverse strand, counting down.
AGGATTCGAGGCGGGCGCGCATGCGTTCGAGGGTTTCCCGGTGTTCGGGCGCCTCCGCGAGGTTATCTAGTTCAAACGGGTCGTTTTCGAGGTCGTACAACTCTTCGAGCGGTTTCCTCGCTCGCATGAACAACGCGGGAGCGCCTTGGAGCGCGCCTTCCGCGGCAAGACGACGCCACTCCTGCATCGTCGGCATGAGTTCGCCGTAGACGACCGGCTGCGCGTAGGGGAGATGGGGCAGGAACTGGCGGATGTACTTGTAGCGCCGGTCGCGGACTGCGCGCATCATGTCATAACGCTCGTCCATGCGGTCGCGTGCGGCGTAGACATACTCGCGCTCGGGTCCGGCCTGCGCGCCGAGAAACGGCACGCCTTGGATGTGTTTCGGGACCGGCACGCCGGCGAGGCTGAGCACAGTGGCCCCAAAGTCCGGGAACGAGACCAGGCGTTCCACCGCGCCGCCGGGGGGCGTGGGCGCGAGTTGGGCGTAGCGCTCCGGAAAGCGGACCATGAGCGGCACGTGCAGCCCGGAGTCATAGGGCCATCGCTTGCAGCGCGTCATGCCCGCGCCGTGGTCCGAGTAGAAGAAGACAATGGTGTCTTCGGCGAGGCCGTCCGCCTCCAACTGGTCCAGGATGTCCCGGGCCTCGATGTCCATCGCGGTGATGTTGTCGTAATAGCGCGCCCAGTCGCGTCGCACGATGGGTGTGTCGGGATGGAACGGCGGCACGGGCGCGCGCGCCGGGTCATGGAACATGGCGTCAGTAAACTGCTTCGTGCGTTGCCGGTAATTCTCTTCGCTCGTACGAATCTGGCTCTCGTGCGTCACCGTAAGATTGAAGACGGCGAAAAACGGCTGGCCCGCGGCGCGGTTGCGCCAGTGGGCGCGGTTGCTCGAATCGTCCCAGGCGTCGTCCGGCGGCGGGAAGTTGTAGTCCGTCTTCGTATGGTTTGTGCAGTAATAGCCCGCGTCGCGCAGGCAGGCCGTGAAGCAGCGCACGCCTTCCGGCAGCGTGATCGTCGAGCGCATGTGATGGCTGCCGAGGCTCGGCGGGTACATGCCCGTGATCAGGCAGGACCGCGCGGGCGCGCACACGGGCGCGTTCGCGAACGCTTGGGTGTACCGCACCGCTTCGGCGGCGAAGCGGTCCAGGTTAGGCGTATAGGCGTAACGGTCCCTGAAGCACCCGAGGTGCGGTCCAATATCCTCGCAGGTGATCCACAGGACGTTGGGTCGTCGTTCCGCCGCGTCCAGCCGCCCGCCGGCCAGCGCTCCCGCCGCGCCCGCGCCGATCAGGGTTAGAAACTTTCGTCGTCTCATGGCGTTCCTCCTGTTCAGAGACCAGATACCCCGCTTCTTTCGTCCCATCTCGAAGGGTGGAATTTGCCAGAATCTGTCACCGGATATCCCACTCAGCGGTAGGCGTCCTTGCGATGCCGGATCGCAATGATATCAATCAACTGCCGGTTGTCGTTGATTTCATAGATCACACGATAATCCCCGACCCGAATTCGCCACAAGTCCGGTGTTCCTACGAGTTTTCGACAAGCGGTTGGCTGTGGCGTAAGGGCGAGCGCCTCGATCTTCGCCAGTATCCTGGTTGCGAGCGTACCATGCAGCGCCTCGAGTTCCCTGGCTGCGGAACGTGCAAAGACAATCGAGTAATCAGCCACGTGCTGCGCGTTTCCGGGATTGTTCGAGGCGCTTCTTGACGGACGCAAGCGTTTCTCTGGGTTCTCCCGCGCGACTCGCGGCCAACGCGCGGTCGTAAATGTCTTCCCAGAGATCGGCATGTCTCTTTAGATCGATGAGCACCGCGGTCTTGTTGCCCTGCTCATCGACAAGAAACTGAACACCTTTCATAGTTCAACCTCCTCCTTTGTCGCGATGCGGTCACTCACATTATAGTGCACACGGGTGATCAATGCTTCTTTGCCGCCGCGAATCAGGGGCGGAAGGCGCGCAGTTCGATATCCGCGATCGCCCGATAGTGCTTGACGTTGCCGGAGCACAGGACGAGCCGGTTTTCCGCGGCGGTGGCGGCGATCAAGGCGTCGGGAATTCCGAGGCGCGACTTCAGTGCGTACTCTTCGAGGTAGACCGCGGCGCGATGGCCGATGGCCTCCGTGAGGGGAAGCATGTGAAAGCCTGTATCTGCCAGGAAAGCGCGCGTCATGCGCAGGTCCTTGTGGTCGCGGGCGCCCTGAACCAGTTCCATGTAACTTATCACGGATATTTCGAGATGTTCCGCATCATCCATGGCGGCCGCGGCGCGTGCGTTGCCGCGAAGCGCCCAGATGATCACGTCGGTGTCAAAGATCATCGAATCGTCCCTTCCGCTTCTCGCGCACATACGCGGAAGGGTCGGCCATATCCGAGCGGTCCGCCCACATGCCGAAAGCGGGATGCTCCGCCGCGCGGCAGCATTCGGCGTTCGCAATAGGCGAAATGCGCGCCACCGGCTTGCCGCGATGCGTCAGTATGACGGTTTCATTTCGCGCAATGGCGTCCAGGATCTTCCCCGTGTTCCGTCTCATGTCCAGCACAGTTGCTCGCAAGTTGGCGTCTCCCATCTTTATGCACACTTACAGTATGCACTCTCCGTATCGATTTTTCCAACAGACTTCGGCCCGGCCCGCGCGCCTCGGCGTGAACACCGTCCTTGATGCGCCGGGCGCGGCGCACTATGATGCGCCCATGCGTTCAGACGGCGGCGAGACTCGAAGCGTGCCCCCCCGATTCGCGCGTGTGAGGGCCAAGGGCCCGCTGATAGTCGGCGGCGCGTGCGCCTATCTGTGCGCGTGGGTGGCGCTGAATCTTTTCGTCGCGGGCGGCGTGGACCGCGAAGCCGTGCGCATCGACGGCCCGGACGGCAAACCGTGTGTGGGTACGGTATGGACGCTGGCCGCGCCGAAGGCCGTCATCGTGGTGGGCCATGGCGTGACCGCGAATCAGGGCGTCATGGCGGCGGCGGCGAGCACATTCGCGCGAAACGGTTATGTCGCGGTGACCATCGACTTCTGGGGGCATGGTCGTTCCCGCGAGCGCTTCGACTGGCGCTCGAACCCGGCGCAGGTGAACGCCTGGTGCGATTGGGCGCGCGCGCGGTTTGCGGGACTGCCCCTGGCCTATCTGGGCCACTCGATGGGAGGCGAGGCCGGGGATCGGGCCTTTCGCGACGGCCCGAGTGTCGATGCGTTCGTGTCGATGGGCATGCTGCCCCGGGAAGTGCCCGCGTGCAAGACGTTGTTCGCCTTCGGGCGCTTCGAGGAGTTGTTCTCCGCCGAACGCGCCCGGCGCGTCGCGGACGGCAAGGCGGACGTTCTGATAAGCCCGTTCAGCGATCACACCTTGGAGGCCGCCGACCCGGTGCTGCTTCAGGGCATTGTCGCTTGGCTGGACCAGGGGTTCGGCTTTGATGGGCCGGTGACGTTTCCATGGCGTCGTTGGTCGGCGAAATTGATCGCCGCCATTGTCGGTTGCGCCGCGGCGCTTATCTTGGCGGAACAGGCTGTGGCGCTGTGGCCGCGGTCGCAACGGACGAACGATACAACGCCCACAGGGCCGCCGGGCCGCTTCAACGCCTTCCGGATCGCCGCGAGGGCGCTGGGGTGCACGGGCACGGCGACCCCGCCGCGATCAGGCGGCTTCGTGTACGCCGCCGTCCGTGGCATTGTGTTTGGCGCGGTGCTCGTCGTGCTCCTGTCCGGCCTGCTGACCGCGAATATTTACACTTGCCGCCTGGACCACCCGGAGCGGTGCGTGACGTGGCTTATCCTTGCAGCTGTTATGACGCCCTTGTTCCTCGCGACCGCCCGCGCGTTGGAGCGCTTCCCCCTGGAGACAACGTTCCGGCGCTTCGCCGTGGGCGCACTGACGCGGGCGACGCCGCTGCTCGTGCTGTGCGTCGTGTTCGAACTGATGGGGCCCGGCATCGCGTTCCTTGGCATGATGCTGGGCATACTCGCGCTGGTCTTCGTTTTTATTTCGGGGGTGTACGCGCTGGCCACGCGCGGCACGGGGGATTATCGGTCCGGCGCGCTCGCGTGCGGTGTAACGCTCGCGTGGATCACGGCGTTCTGGTTTCCCTTGGTCTTGGCATGAATGATCGAGGAACGCGGCCCAGCCTGATCACACCAAACGCGAGGCCGTTGTGATTACGGCCATCGAGCCCGCTGGAAAATTCGTGCGTGCGGCCAATCGGGCTATTGACAAATCGGACCCCGCGCGGTAAAATACGCATAAAGAGCATTGTGGCAATAGAGCCAAAAAATGGCATTTGCCAGAGAGGGGGCACAAGCCATGGTGGAGTGTCGCTGTACGAACTGCGGGCGTCTCCTGAGGATACGCGACGAGTATGCGGGGCGATGGGGGCGATGTAACTACTGCCAGGCCCGGGTATTGGCCCCGGCCCGTGCGCCCTCGGAGTTCATCCATAAGGTTTACAAGGATATGGACAACCGAGGCACGCGCCTGACCGATTTGACTGACGCGCAGACCCACTGGACGCTCTTGCGCACGACGGGACGCGTCGAGGCGGGGCTCGTGGCTGTTTTTCCCCGCATGATCGACGCGCGCGAGGCGCTGCTTGGAGTGGATTGCATCCATGTCGCCGAGGATTCGGGGTGTCTCATTGCCACCGAGCCGATAGTCTTCGGGCATTACGAACTCAATGACGGCAGCCACGAAGCCGTCATTTGTGCGGAGGGACTGCAACCGGTCCACTTCGAGCAGGCGGTCCGCAGTTTCACGCGCCACCGCGGCAAGCCCCGCTTCCAACGCGCGCTGACGGTCCACCGGTCCGTGAACGCCTGATCGGCGCGCGGGCGTCTCGGAAGGTCAGTGATTGGTTCAGGTGGGGGATACGCTTGCCGGATCGGGTATGCGCTCGGCAACCGTGTCGTACAACACAAACCCGGCCTTTTGATAGCAGGGCAGGGCGGCGGGGCTGTCCTGGGAGCAGGTGTGGACCCAGTAGCGGCGGGGCCGGGGCTTCCGCGCCCACACGTGGTCCACGGACCAGGCGAGGGCGTAGCCGCCGTAACCGCGTCCGCAGTACTCGGGGATGATGCCGAAGTAGTTGAGTTGAGTTTCCTCGGGATTGCGGCAATTCAGCTCGACCATGCCGATGGGCGCGCCGCGCAGGTACGGCACGAAGAACTCGAAGGCGGGGTCGTGCAGTTCCGCGCGTATTTCATCGTCGGTCTGGCGTTTGCGCTCCCACCACACCCACGGCTCACTGATCTTGTTATACAGATAACGGTAGAAGTGGATAGGCGTTTCGTAGACACGGACCATTTCGAGGCCGTCGGGTTTACGCGGCGGCGACGGACGCGACGGCGGCGCGTGCATATCGAGGAACCAAGTGGTAAGTTCGATGGTGGCTTTCGGGGATGTATCGGTCATGGGCGTTTCGCATTCGGTGTGTAGCCGAGCAGTTCGTAAAGCTCCGCGCGCGTTTGCATGCTTTCGATCATTGCCCGTTGCGTGCCGTCCCGGTGGAGCATATCGAGGGCTTCACGCATGGCGTACATGGCGACGCGCTGGAGCGTAACCGGGAAGATGACCATGTTGTAGCCGAGTTCGGCCAACGCGTTCACGGTAAGATACGGGCTTTTTCCGAATTCGGTCATGTTGGCGAGGAGATTGCCGCCGACAGCTTTGGCGAAGTCGCGGAACTCGTCGGCCGTCGCGAGCGCCTCGGGGAAGATGGCGTCCGCCCCGGCATCGCGATAGCGACGGGCGCGGCTTACGGCGGCGTCGAAGCCGTCCACGCTGCGCGCGTCGGTGCGGGCGATAATCATGAAGTCGGGGCAGAGCCGCGCCTCGAGCGCGGCCTCGAGCTTCGCGAGGAAATCCTCGACCGGGACCAGTCGCTTGCCGTCGAGGTGGCCACAGCGCTTCGGGAACTCCTGGTCCTCGAGGTGCACCCCGCTGACGCCCGCCTCTTCGAGAACGCGGACGGTCCGCGCCACGTTCTCGACCTCGCCGAAGCCGGTATCCGCGTCCATGACCATGGGCAGCGTCGTGGCGCGCGCGACGGCGCGGGCGTGCTGCTCGGCTTCCGTCAGCGTCATCAGGCCCGTGTCGGGCAGTCCGCCCACGCTGTTCGCCAGCACCGCGCCGGAGAGGTACAGGGCTTCGAAGCCGGCGCTCTCGATGAGGCGCGCGCTGAGCGCGTTGATGGCGCCGGGCATGGCGACCGTGTGATCGGCGATAAGGGCGCGCAGCCGCGCGGCGCGTTCGGCGGTGTTTATGGCCAAGGTCGGTTCTCCTGTTCGCGTGAATCGGAAGCGTGCCAAGCGCGGCGGGCGGGTGTCAACCGCCGGGTGTGGCATGGGCATCTTGCCCCTGAGTCACGGGCGGGACGCCCGTGCCACGGTCCGTCAATTCGCGCCGGGAATGATGAGCAAAGTATGCGCCGAGCGAGGTCGCACCGTCACGTTTACCGCGTCGTCCGCCACGGGCAGCGTCTCGGTAGGGGTCTCGATCACGGTGGCCACGTGGGCGCTTGCGATGGGCCGTCCGCCGGGCAGGTTGAAGCGAATCGTAATCTTCGCGGGCGCGCCGTTCATTTCGAGCAGCCGCACGATGAATCCTTCGCCTGATTCCGCCGCTTTGACGCAGCTCACGATGACCGGGTCACCCTCGATGGTGAGGAACGAGTCGGGCAGCGGCGTCTCGGGAGGCGAGCCCGGTTCGAGCGAAGCGGCGATCAGCGGCTGGAACGCCGGCCACGCGGTGTGCGTTGCGCGGACCGCGTCATGCGCGCCGCCGTAGGCGGCGAGACGATACCGAAAGCGGATTTCCCCCTCCTGGTCGGCTTTGAAATTCGTGTGCCAGCAGTTGTTCATGACTAGCGAATAGACGTGCGCCTTATCGAACGTGAGGCTATCGGTCCAGCGGTAGACGTTCAGGTCGCTCAGGGTGACGACGGGCGCTTCGAGCGGCGCGAAGACGACGCCGAAGTCCTTCCCGGCGACGGTTGCCCACTGTTGTATCGAGTAGAAATCGAAGCAGGAATACGGCAACTGGTCCGCGCCGGGGCGCATGGTCGCGTTCGCAATCTGGAGATGAAACTCGGGATCGGGCACGTCGAACGGAAACGCGAAGTACACGTTCTCCGGCGCGGTGTTTGCCTCCTTTCGCACGATGTTCTCGATGTCGATCCAGGGCAGCCCGTGGTACAGGCGCACGCGCTGGATGATCTCGGGACAGTGGGGGAGGGCCGTGCGCCGCGTAAACTCGGAAAAGACTTCGCCGCGTTCAAGGGCGACGCGTTCGCCCTCTTCCGCGGCCGCGCGCTCGAACGACACGGGTTGCTTCGCGTTGACGGCGTCGCGCCCGCCGATGGGTTGTTCATGGATCGGTTGATTGGCGTGATACGGGGCGTCCGCGTCGAACAACTCCCGGTTCAACTCCTTGCTGAACCAACTTCGCCACGCGCCGGTTTGTGGGTCGAACATGATCCGGTGGAAATCGTCTTCGATTACGGCGCCCTGTGCGATAGCCGGAAGACCAGTGTCTCGATCACGGCGGAACTCGTAGACCGCATAGCCGAGCGCCGGCACGTTCCGCGCGATGAACCACGCGCGCTTCCCATCTCGCGAAACCTGCACCGGGCTTTCCGCGCCGGTGCGCAGGTCAACGGCTACGGTGACGTCGCCCTCGAACGGCGCGTGGGCGAGGTCCAGTTCGACGATGTCGTCGCGCGGCCATCCGAGCGTGTTCCACACGACGATGCCGCGTCCTTGCGGTTTGGGGACGCGGGCCGAGATCGCCTCGACGGCCTCGCCGAGTAGTCCGTTCGTCAACGCCGCCGCGTCGCGGCCCTGTTGCGCCTTCCAGTCCCACTGCGCGCGGGTGTCGGGGCTGTCCGGTTCGCTGACGCTCTTCGCGGCGCCCCAGGTGTGTTCGTCGAAGTGGATCATCGCATCATAGGCCCGGGCGAAACACTCGAACGGGTAAGCGACCCGCGTGTCCGCGAGCCAACGCAGCGTATGCAGCGCCTCGGCGGCGACCAGCCGGTCATGAACGAGGCGATTGCGGCCCGTCTCGTGCGCGGAACTCGCCGGTCCGTCTGCCCACCAACTCGGGATGTCGCCGCGATGCGTTTCGGCTTGCGCGTGGTAAAGGGCTTCGAGGGCGTCGAGGAACTCGCGGTTCGTGGCCACGACGACCCGCGGCCAGAGGTACTGCTCGTTCCACTTGCGCGCGTTCCGGCTCGCATCGAGGTCGGGCGGCAGGTTGTCGCCGCCCATGCGCAGTTGGATGAGGTCCACCCACGCGCCCGCTTCCTCGTTGCGCCGGATGATCTTGAGGAATTCCTCCTCGTGCAGTCCCGGCTCGCGGAAGAAGTTGCCCTCGCGGTAGCTGTCCGTATACCAGACGAAGACGCGGCTGCCTTCGGGGCCTTCCCAGTAGAACGGGCGCGGCACGGCCCCGGGTCGATGCCAGAGGAACTGGCCGCGGATGCTGTTCGCGCGGAGCGAGACGCGGCCCATCCCCGCCTCGGCCAGCACTTGCGGCAGCGCCCAGGCATAGCCCGGCACGTCGTCGATCATGACGGTGTTGATGGGCACGTCGTGATTTCGGCGCAGTTCGTCCGCGAAATAGAGGCAGCGGATGAGTTCCTCGTGGCCCACAAGTTCCGTGGGCATGTTGAGGTAGAACCCGCAAATCTCGATGCGGCCCTCGCGGGCCAGTCCGAGAAAGCGCGCCGTTTCCTCCGCTGGCCGCCGCGCGAGATATTCTTTCATCAGCGCCGAGACCTCGACCGTCCACCGGTAGCGGCTGTCCTCGGGCCAGTCCACCGTCTCCTCGCAGAAGCGAACCGCGTCATTCATCTCCTCGACGAGCCGGTTGATGACTGCCGGCTGCGGGTCCGTGTACCCGATGTCGTAATGCGTGTGCGGCGTCATGTAGAAGGTCCAGCGCCGCGCGGGCGCGACCGTTACTCGCTCGACCAGCGCCGTGCCGTCGTCAGAATGGAAGGTCGCTTCGAGTTCCTTTGGGGTATCAGGCTCGGGGATATAGAGCGTAAGCGGCCCCATCGCGGATTCTTCCGCCTCGATTGTCAAGTCGACGTGCATGTCGCCGAATGCCACGGACAAGCGCCCCGAGACCGGAACGGCGTCCGCGTCGCTGATCGGCTGGAACCGGATGCGCCGCTTCGGCGCGTCCGGCGCGCGCATCACGAAGGGCGTCACGTCGACCGCAAGCCGAAGCGTATCGCGGGCGCGTTGTTGTTTCGCGGCCTCTTCGGCCGCGAGGGAGGCGCGCAGCGCGTCGAGTTCGCCGCCCCAACAAACCCGCACGTTGCGGAAAGACGCGCGGGTCCCATCGTGGACATGCACCCCCGCGCTGCCCGGACGCCGGCTCGCGTACCGCGCGCGCACCTGCCACGCCTCCGGTTCGGGCGTGTCGGCGGGCCAGCATTTCACAAGTACGAGGTCGCCGACGGCGGCGGCTTTCATGCGACACCACGCGTCCGGCGCGATCCCGATGCCGGGCTCCGACCTCGTGATCTCCCCGTGTCTCTCGCCCGCATACGGGATGATCTCCAGACAATCGAGGCGGTCATAGTAGCGTGCGACAACACAGACGCCGTTTTCCCGCGCCCGCAATACAATCCCGAGGTTACGCCGCTCGGAGTCGCCCACGCACGCCTCGACTTCGACCGCGACATCGGCGTCGGGCGCGTCGACCACCCGGCCCGAGAGAGCCGCGTCTCCGGTGCTTTCGAGGACACCGTCGTGGCCGCACCAGACGCCTTCCTCGAAATACGGTGTCCAGCGGTCCGCGACGGCGTCTCTCTCGATGCACTGCCCGCCCGCGGTGGCGGCCAGGAGCCACGCCACGGTCAGAAACGTTCCCGCGGACCTGCTCGTTCTCATGAAACCCACTTCCGCACTCCTTATTGCGGCATTCCCGAACCGGGAACGCGGTATTCACCCTATCACGATCCCGGCATCGCGGGCCAGAAGCCCCGCCTGCGCGCAACGGGGAATACCCGATGGGCCGGATAGCGTTATTTGAGGCGTGTAGCGCGGGGCCTCGCCCGTACGGTTGGCCCTGAACAGGAGAGGCGGGTAGCTGTTTGTCGGCGCGGGTTGACTTTCCGGGAAGGACACAATATACTTGTTTCAGATGTTTTAGGCACTGGCTGTGTGGTGGAGTCGTCAAGACGGGCGGCGAAGAGGCAAGCTTCCCGCTTGAAGACTCGAGTTTTCGGTGTCTTCCGGGAACGGAAGGTATCCGGGAAAGCTTGATGGGCTCGCGTATGCAGGCGCTCGGCCACAAAGCGGTTGTACGAACCTCGGGGAAAGGTTGCGTGCTGACCGGCGGTCATGATCGGACAGTAGTCGCTCATGACGTCTTCTTTCGGGGATTTCCCTTTCTCGCCGCCAATCCTGTCTTAATAAATAGTTTAGATGGAACAATCGCGAACTAAGTGGAGGGAATTAAGTCATGCAAGCAAGAAACACATGGGCGATGGTGTTCTGTGCTGTCCTGGTCGCTGTCGGCGCGGCCAACGCGGCGGACGTAACGTTCAACGACGCGGCTTTGGAACAAGCCATCCGGGACGTATTCACGGACAACGGGTGGACGTTGAGTACGCCGCCCCAGGACACGGAGCTTTCGCGCCCCGAATTCACGCAACTGGACGCGAGCGAATTGGGCATTACCGACCTGACGGGCCTCGAGGCCTGCACGTCTCTCGAGGAATTGAATTTAGGCGTGAACCAGATATCGGACCTGACGCCGCTCAGCGGCCTCACGGCGCTGACGTGGCTCGACCTGGGGTTTGGAATGGACCCGTTCTCGGGCGGCGGGGATGAATTCGACCCGATGCAGACAGGCACCAATCTCATCACGGATATTTCGCTGCTGGGCGGGCTGACGAACCTCGAATACCTCAGCCTTATGGGCAATGATTTGTTGACCGGCATCGGGGCTATCGCCACCATGTCGAGTCTCGCGGAGTTGTGGCTCGCGTCGAGTCCGATTTCCGATTTCTCGCCGCTGACGACGCGCGCCGCGACCATGACGCTCCTGGCGGTCATCAATTGCGGCGTGCAGGACAGCGACATCGCGACCATCAATACCCTCACGAATCTCCAAGCGCTCGCGTTCATTGGCGAGTTCAGCCTGACGGATGTCAGCGGGCTGACCGCCATTGACCCGGGCATGGCTTTTGTCTTATGGTTTGTGCCGGGCGTCACGGACGTCAGCGTGGTCGCGAATTACACGAATCTATCGATGATGTTAATCCTTGCGGGGCTCGGGATCACTGCGCTGCCGGACTTGTCCGGTTTGACAAACGTGGAGCAACTGGAGCTTTCCGAGAACCCGCAACTCGCGGATATTTCGGGCATTGCGGGTATGACCGCGGTGCGGTACCTGTTTGCGGAGCAATGCCAGATTGCGGACATCAGCGCCCTTCAAGGCTTGGTCAACCTCGAAGAATTGATACTGGAGGATAACCAGATCACGGACATTCAGGCGCTGGTGGACAACACGGGCCTCGGCGGCGACGACTCCGTGAACATTCTCAACAACCCGTTGTCGCAGGACGCGGCGTGCAACCAGTTGCCGGCGCTGCGCGCCAAGTTCAACGACCCGTTCCGCGTCCAGTCGAACGCGGTCTGCGGCGACAGTTATACGCTGACGATCAACGTGGTCGGGACGGGCACGACCTGGCCGAACCCGGGCGCAAATCCCTACGCTCAGGGCGAGACGGCGTTTATCACCGCCGAGACGATTGCCGGAAGCGGCTACGCCTTCTCCCACTGGGAAGGCGATGCTTCGGGGACGGATCAGAGTATCGCCGTCTTGATGGACGGCGACAAGACGGTGACGGCGGTGTTCGTGACGCCGGGCGACTACACGCTAACGATGATCAAAACGGGACCGGGCGCGGCCAGCGGCTGGATTACGCCGCAGCCGGGCGTGCATGCCGTCCTGGCCGACCGGACGGTGAACCTGTATGCGAACACCGGTCCGGGCGCGTACTGGGGCGGCTGGTCCGGCGACGTGACCGGTTATAGCTTATCAACTCAAGTGTTTGTGGACAGCGACAAGACCGTAACGGGCACGTTCGCGTCGAGCGGCTACACGCTCACCACGGCGGTCAACGGGAACGGCTGGCTCGACATCGGACCCGGGTCGTTCAATCTCGCCGCGGGCGCGGTGGTGACGGTGCAAGCGGGAGGCAATCCCGGCTGGCAGTTTGATCACTGGGAGGGCGACGTACCCCCCGGCAGCGAGAATGACAATCCGCTTGATGTCACCATGGATCAAGACCGGTCGCTGACGGCGGTGTTCGTGGAAGGCGGCCGCGTCTTGACGATTTGGGTGGGTGGTTCGGGCTCGGGCACGACCGACCCGGCGCCGGGCGTGCACAACTATGTCGAGGGTCAAAGCGCCTGCATTACCGCCATCCCGGACCCCGGTTCGGCCTTCGCGGGGTGGACGGGCGACCTCGGCGGCGCGCCATCCAACCAGTTCACCATTTGCGTGATGATGGACCAGGACCGCAGCATTACGGCGCTCTTTGAGCCGGCGGACTGGGACCTGACGATTCAGGTGAGCGGCAACGGCGCCACGTTCCCGAATCCGGGCACGTATGGCTACGTTGACGGCATCCAGGCGGACGTGAACGCGAACCTGCTGGATGGCGGCGACGCCTTCGATCAGTGGAGCGGCGACCTGCCCGCTGAGAACAACCCGCAGAATATGTTCCAGCAGTTCATTATGGACCAGGACCGGACAGTGACGGCGGAGTTCGTTCCCGGCGACTGGACGTTGACGGTGAGCCGCGCGGGCGCGGGCGCGGGCAGCACGTGGCCCAAT
>JAKQEQ010000190.1 GCA_029556545.1 Candidatus Hydrogenedentota bacterium | reverse complement strand
GTGGAATCTTCCCGTCGTGTTTCGCCCTTTCAGGGCTTCTCTTTATAGCAGCCATCCCTCTTCCCAGGGCGTTGCCCTGGGCTGTCTTCTCCGGCCCTTTCAGGGCCGTGCCCTTCGCCAAATCGCGCAAACCGCGCGGTTTCCGCAGTGGACATAATGTGCGGATTTTGATGCGATTGCCCTGGGGTCAGACCCCCCTGGACTTGCGATACGCCCCCAGCGACATGGATTTGCGCTCGCGTTTCGCCTTGTCAAGCATGTCCCGGAACCGGGCGCTTCGCTTCACCGAGGCCCGTCCCGTGTCCCGCGTCAGTGGTGCGCCGGATATCGAAGCCCGGCTTCGCCTGAAAAGCGCGTTCCCAAGTGCAACTTTGGGAACGAGAAGCACAGGCAAGAAATAGGTCGTCGCATTCAGTATCGCCCTACACCCCCGTCTCGATTTGCCGGTCCTCCAATCCGCGGATGCGGTCGCGCAATTGCGCGGCCTTCTCGAAGTCCATGCGGTCGGCGGCGTCCTTCATTTGCTTGCGCAGTTTCCGGAGCGTCTTGTCGAGGTCCTGAAACGGCACGTATTCCTCCCGCTCCTCCGCGGCAATCGGCACGGTGACGTAGTCGCGCTCGCAGATATTCGAGAGGATGTCGCGAATGGACTTCTGGATCGATTTCGGCGTGATCTTGTGTCTCCGGTTGTAGGCCAGTTGCTTCTTCCGGCGGCGGTTCATCTCATCGAGGGCGCGGCGCATGGACCCCGTGACGGTGTCGGCGTACATGATGACGCGCCCGTTCACGTGGCGCGCGGCGCGCCCGCAGGTCTGGATAAGGCTCGTGTCCGATCGCAGGTAGCCTTCCTTGTCCGCGTCGAGGATGGCGACAAGCGAGACCTCGGGCAGGTCGAGCCCTTCGCGGAGCAGGTTGATGCCGATGAGCACGTCGAACTGGCCCTCGCGCAGTTCGCGGATCAGTTCGATGCGTTCAAGCGTCTGGATGTCGGCGTGCATGTAGCGCACGCGCACACCAAGGTCGCGGTAGTACTCGGTGAGGTCTTCCGCCATGCGCTTGGTGAGCGTAGTGACGAGCACCCGCTCGCCCCGCTCGGCACGGACACGGAGTTCTTCGAGCAGGTTGTCCACCTGGTCCCCGGCGGGGCGCACCTCAACCTCCGGGTCGACGAGGCCCGTGGGCCGCACGACCTGCTCGACCACAAGCCCCTCGCTCTGTTCGAGTTCGTAGGCGGCAGGCGTCGCGCTGACGTACACGACCTGGTTCACGCGCTCCTCGAATTCCTCGAAAGTCAGGGGCCGGTTATCCCGGGCGCACGGGAGCCGGAACCCGTACTCGACAAGCTTGTCCTTCCGCGATCGGTCGCCCTTGAACATGCCGTTCACCTGAGGAATGCTCATATGGCTCTCATCGACGACGAGCAGGAAATCCTCCGGAAAATAGCTGAGCAGCGTGTGCGGCGGCGTGCCCGGCATGCGGCCGTCCAGATGCCGCGAGTAGTTCTCGATCCCCTGGCAATAGCCGATTTCGCGCAGCATCTCCAGGTCGAAGCGGGTGCGTTGGTCGAGCCGCTCCGCGAAGAGGTGCTTGCCCTCCGCGCGCAGGGTTTTCAGCCGTTCTTCGAGTTCGTGTTCGATGCCCTCGATCGCCCGGCGCACGTTGTCCGCCGTCGTCGCGTAGTGCGTGCCGGGGAAGATTTCCGCGCGGGCCAGCCGCCGCAGGACCGCGCCGCGCAACGGGTCGATTTCGTGGAGGCCGTCCACGACGTCGCCGAAGAACTCGATACGCACGGCGCGCTCGGCCTCGTGCGCCGGGAACACGTCCACAATGTCGCCGCGAACGCGGAACGTGCCCCGGTGGAAATCATAATCGTTGCGCGCGTACTGCATTGCGACAAGCCCCTCGATCAGCCGCTCCCGGCTGATCGGCGCGTGCTCCTCGATGTCCACCCGCATCTGGCGGTAGGTCTCGGGCGATCCGATGCCGTAGATGCACGACACGCTCGCGACCACGATCACGTCCCGCCGCGTGAGCACCGCGCGCGTCGCCGCGTGCCGCATCTTGTCGATCTCGTCGTTGATGGACGACTCCTTCTCGATATAGGTGTCGGTGGCAGGCACGTAGGCCTCGGGCTGGTAGTAGTCGTAATAACTTACGAAATACTCGACGGCGTTGTTCGGGAACAGTTCCTTGAATTCGCCATAGAGTTGCGCCGCAAGAATCTTGTTATGCGCCAGCACCAGCGTCGGCCGGTTCAGCCGGGCCACCACGTTCGCGATGGTAAACGTCTTGCCCGACCCCGTCACCCCGAGCAGCACCACCTGTCTTGCCCCGTCCGAGAGGTGCGCCACGAGATCCTCGATGGCCTGCGGCTGATCGCCCGCGGGCTTGAAATCCGAGACGAGCGAAAATTCGCCCGGTGTTGTGTCGCGCTGTTCCGTCATCGGCTCTATCATACTTCGTATTCGACGGAGCGGGCCGCCGGTCGGCGTGCCCTGCTGTTGCGGAGAATCCCTTGCGCCTCCGCGACCGGAATAATACCACAGACGTGCGGGGCGCTTGGGATCGGCCCCCAGAATTTCGGGGATGCCGGGGGCGGCATGGATGCATGACGGGGAGGGTGCGACAAGGAACGCGAACCCCCTCGCGCTCTCAGCGTATTCGGAGAGCGCCGGCCAACGTCCGCGGGGAAGGGAGGACGGACGTTGCGTCACTTAAAGCGGTAGGTGACGCGGCCCTTGGTAAGGTCATAGGGAGACATCTCGATTTTCACGCGGTCCCCTGGAAGGATGCGAATGAAGAATTTCCGCATCTTCCCCGAGACGTGCGCCAACACCATATGTTCATTCTTAAGCTTGACCCGGAACATGGCATTGGGCAGACACTCGACCACCTTACCTTCGACCTCTATCGGTTGCTCCTTTTCCATAGTCCTCCGTGCTCGCTGAGTACGTCTCACGAACGTTGCGCCGGGCGCAACGAAAAAACCCTCGCTTACGCAAGGGCCGGTCCTCATGCGGCGTCTCCGCCGGCAGCCGCCTCGTGCGGCAATAACCCTACACCGTTCTTTCCTGGTCTCGGCCCTCCTTTCAGACGCGCCGTTGACCGTTCCGGAGAGTCCGGCCCTGCGTTGTTCCACAGTTACCGAGCAAAGCCATACACCATACGACGGCCTCGCTCCGGGGTCCGGCGCGCCCGCGAACGAGCCCGCCTAACCCCTTTTCTGCCATTAAGATAGCACAGTCCACGGGCCGTGATCAATGCCGTCGCGCAGCGCCGGGAAGACGCAACCCTATCATGCCAGTTCGACAATGCCTATAGGACTCATAGGTCCTATGAGACCCATAGGTCCCGTCCCCATGGCGAGAATGGCTTTCCCAATCATCCGCCCGCCATAATATGGCGGCGCGGCGGGCATAACAACCCATTGGGTGTTAGGACGTGGACGCCACAATATGTATTGCCTGGGGCCAAGGGCTGTGATACAATGGCGGCTCGGGAGGTGCATACGGTGCGATTTGCGAAGCGCAATCGGGGTTGGCTCACCGGGCGTCGCCTGTTCGGCGACGGCCATGACGTGGATGCCGGGGGAGTTGCGTCGGAAGAACGCAATGCTCTCCTGGAGAATGACGACGAATTCTTTGACGGTGTCCTGGGCGACCCGAGGCCTGCCTCGGGGGGAGACCCGACCCACCGCTTGCTCACTGCGCTAGGCCGATTCCAACGACAGGTCGCGCGGGCCGAAAGCGGCGCCGCACAGGAGCAGTGGTGCGACGAGTGCATGAACCAGCTCATCACCGGCATCGAACTCTCGATGGAGCAGAACTGGAGCAACGTGGCCCAGGCCTTGACCGACACCGCGCGGGTCCTCCACTCCTATGAACGCCTCGAACGCGCGCGCGAATGCGTTGCCTTTCTCCAGGACAGCTACGAGATTCTCTGCCTCATGGTCGGGGACCTCATCGTCGATAATGTGCGTTCCGGCGTGACCAAGAAATGGCGGGACCGCTTCCAGCGGGCCGTCGAGGAAATGCGGGACCTCGGGATACCGCTGGTCGAGGACGAAGAGGAGGAGGAACCGGAGACGCAGCCGCGGCCCGCGCCCGTCGCCCAGGAGCCCCCTCCCGTCGCGCCCGTCGAGCAGGCATCCCTTTTTGAATTGGTCGAATCCGCCGCGCCCGTCGAGGAAACGGTCGGGCGCGACGACGTCACGCCCATCGAAGAGGTTGCCGAGTCCGTGGTCTTCGCCGAACCGGAGCCGGCCGCATTGGAACCCGAAGAGGGCGGCAACCTGCCGGCACTCGGCGAACTGATCGAGGAAGAAGAAGCGGAAGCGGAAGCCGCGCCGGATCAGGAGGTTTTTATCGAGGAAACGGAGACTGTCGCGCCGACGGACGAGGAGGAACTCGAGGAAGAAGCGCCTTTCGACGCGGTCGAGGAACTATCGGCGGACGAAGCGCTCGGTGCGCCGAAATTCGAAGAACTGCCGGAAGAAACGACGCCTTTCGAGGAACCCGCCACGGACCTTGTCGAGACAGAGGCAGCCGCAGAAGAAGCGCCCGCCCCGCTCGAACCCGAAGCCCCGCCGCAGCCTGAGCCTGAACCGCCGCAAGCCGCCGCCGCGGAGCCGGTCGCGCCCACGCCGCCGTCCGACGTCAATATGGCCGAGGCGTTGCTGCGAGACACGCGCCAGGCCATCAGCAGCGGCAACGTGGCCGACGCCAAGCTGTTCGCACTCGAATTGGCCATGAACATGGCACGCCTCGAAGCGAACCGCGTCGAGGAACAGATGCGACGCGCCGAATCGCGCCTTGCGGAGAACGAAACGGCCATTGCAGCCGCGGAAGACAGCGTGCGCCGATGCGAGCAGGAAGCAACCGCCGCCGATGAGCAGGTCGCGGAACGGGAGCGGGAACGGGCCGAGTGCCGGGCGCAACTCGGTGGTCTGCACGACCAGATCGCCGCGATTCAGGGCGCGATCGAGGAAATTGACGAGGAAATCCGGCAACTCGAGGTGCGACGCCAGACCGAGGTCGATCGGCTCGCCGCCGTGCGCG
Organism: Candidatus Hydrogenedentota bacterium; assembly: GCA_029556545.1. Taxonomy (GTDB): domain Bacteria; phylum Hydrogenedentota; class Hydrogenedentia; order Hydrogenedentales; family JAGMZX01; genus JAGMZX01. The sequence goes on along the minus strand of JAKQEQ010000190.1, from coordinate 9,325 downwards.
GCGATCAGGAGGAGGCGGTGGCGCAAGAAAGCCGCATCCAAACCGAGATCGAGCAACTGAACGACGTGACACAGACCGCGCGCGAACACCTCGAAGAAGCGCGCGCGCGCGTCGCTCGCATGCGCGAACAGCGCACGGATCACGAGGCCGAACTCGCCGACGCCATTGCCGCGTTGGCGCAGCGCAATCAATCCGTCGCCCAGATAGCGCGGACCGTCGAGGCCGTTCGCGGGGGGACGGGCGGCGCGCCCGTGCAAGCGGAGCCGCGCGATGAATTGTTCTGAATTGACCTGAGGGAGCGGGTGCGCCGGCGCATGGGGCGTCCGCGTGACGTTTGGGAGGTTCTGTGTAAGGGTGAGCAAGCGGGGCGAAATAATCGGCGCGGTGGACTTCGGATCGCGCGATGTGCGCGTGTTGATTGCGCGGCGCGACTCCGACGGTTCCCTTCATGTGCTGGGCCACGGCACGGCGCCGGGCAAGGGGTGTGTATCCCACGGCGTAATCCAGGACTTGAACGCGGCGCGCATCGCGCTGAAGCAGGCATTGGGCCACGCGGAGAAGGAGGCGCGCGTCAAGGCGTCATCGCTCTTCTGCGGCGTGAACGGGCGCAACGTCGAAACCTTCATCCGCGAAGGCAACGTGAAGCTCGAAAAAGAGGTCGTCGAATTCCGCCACATGGAGGAGGCCCTCGACATCGCGTCCCGGGACATCCTCGCGCCCGGCAGGCACGTGGTGAGTTCCATGACCGCCCAGGAATGGTACGTCGACGAATTGCGCGTCATCGACCCCATCGGCATCCGCGGCGGCGTCCTCAAGGCGCGCGTGCACTTCGCGCGGATGCCCGCCGCCATCGAGGAAAACCTCGCAACCTGCATCGAGTCGCTCAACCGCGACCTCGAAGATGTCATCTTCCTGCCCCTCGCCTCGGCCCTCGGCTGCCTCACCATGGAAGACATGGAACTCGGCGTCGGCGTCATGGACCTGGGCCGCAGCACGACCGGCCTCGCCGTATACCGCGACTACCGGATACTGGGCGCGTCCTGCTTCGAATGGGGCGGCTACCACATCACGCGCGACGTGGCCGCGGGCCTCCAGGTCTCCTTCGAGGAGGCGCAGGAACTCATCCTCGAATACGGCGTGTCCGACGCGCTGGTCCACCGCTACAGCGACGAGGAAGAGGCCGGCGACGGCGGGCGGGGCCGTCTGTCCCTCGAAGAGCGCGGTACCCAGTTGAAGTTGAAGAGCGCCGTGCGCGGCGCGCCGAGCATCGTCGACCGGAACGACCTCGATATGATCATCTTCGAGCGGTGCAAGGAACTGATGACCAAGGTACGGCAGCATCTTCAGGCCCGCGGCCTCATGAAACACCTCGTGCGCGGCATCGTCTTGACCGGCGGCGCCGGCGCCATCCGCAACCAAGCCGCATTGGCCGAGGCGGTCTTTCAGGTGCCCGCGCGGATTGGACTGCCCGAAGGGATTTCCGGTCTGCCGGGCCCGGTGAACGCGCCCGAGTTCGTGGCCGTCGTCGGCGTACTGCGGCACGGCGCGGCCTTTCGCGCCGCCGCCCGCAACGGACGCCTCCAGGGGCGCGGGCCGCTTGCGGCCCTCTGGCGGCGCCTGAAAGCCGCTGCCGGGCGCTACTTCATCTGATCCGACGCCGTGAAAGGCGGGCGGCGCTTGTCGCACGCACGAAGCAATGGTATTTTACGCGCGTTTCCGGGCGCGTCGCGCCCGAAGGGGCGGACATCGCGGAGGAGGTAACCTGTTATGGCCACGGTATTGCGATACACGGTCGTCCCGAAGCTGCCTGAGCGCATCGCGAAGCTTGTCGATCTCGCGAACAACATGGCGTGGTGCTGGGACCCCGAGGCAATTGAACTCTTCTTGCGGATTGACCGCCGCAAGATGTGGGTCGCCCTGCATCAAAACCCCAAGCGTATGCTCGGCGAAGTCAGCCAGATTCGCTTCGAGGAACTGGCCGCTGACGAATCGTTCCTCGCACACCTCGACCGCGTCGTCGCCCAGATGGAGAAGTACATGAGCGGCGCACATTGGGTCGAGAAGCACCCCGGCGCACCCGAGGGCTTCGAGGTCGCCTACCTCTCCGCCGAGTACGGCATCCATGAATCCCTTTCCGTCTACTCCGGCGGCCTCGGCGTTCTCGCAGGCGACCACCTCAAGGCCGCCAGCGACCTCGGCCTCCCGCTCGTGGCCGTGGGCCTCCTCTACCGCGCCGGATACTTCCGCCAGTACCTCAACGCCGACGGCTGGCAACAGGAAGAGTACCCCATCAACGACTTCTACAATATGTCCATCGAGCCCGCGCGCGACAGCGAGGGCCGCCTGCTCGAAGTGGACGTCGAATATCCGGGCCGCATCGTCAAGGGCCGCGTCTGGCGCTGCAACGTCGGCCGCGTACCGTTATACCTGCTCGACACGGACCACGAAGGCAACGCGCCGGAAGACCGTCGCATCACCGGTGAACTCTACGGCGGCGACCGCGACACGCGCATCCGTCAGGAGATCATGCTCGGCATGGGCGGCGTCATGGCCCTCCACGCCCTCGGCCACCGGCCCTCCTGCTACCACATGAACGAAGGCCACTCCGCGTTCATGACCCTGCAACGCGCCAAGGAACTCGTCCAGCAGGAGGGACTCGCCTTCCACGAAGCCGTCGAAACCATCAAGGCCGGCAGTTTCTTCACTACCCACACGCCCGTGCCCGCCGGAAACGATATGTTCGACGCCCAGATGGTCGAGCACTACTTCGCCAAATACTGCGACGACGTCGGCATCACGACGGACCAGTTGCTCGCCTTCGGGCGGCAGACGCCCTCGGACAAGCGAGAGCCCTTCTGCATGACCGTGCTCGCCCTCAAACTGTCCGCCGGCGCCAACGGCGTCAGCCGGCTCCACGGCGAGGTCGCCCGAAACATGTGGCGCAACACGTGGAAGGAAATCCCCGAAAACGAAATCCCGATCACCCACATTACCAACGGCGTCCATACCCGATTCTGGATTTCGCGCGACCTCGCGGACCTCTATGACCGCTACCTCGGGCCGGGCTGGATCAACAGCCCCGACGACCAATCCATCTGGGAACACATCGACGAGGTGCCCGACACGGAAATGTGGCGCACCCACGAGCGCCGCCGCGAGCGCCTCGTGACCTTCGCCCGGCGGCGCTTGCAGGCCCAGCTAACCAACCGCGGCGCGCCGAGCACGGAACTCCGACAGGCCATGGAGGTGCTCGACCCCGAGGCCCTCACCATCGGATTCGCCCGCCGCTTCGCCCAGTACAAGCGCGGCACCCTCATCCTCCGCGACCCCGATCGCCTCCGCCGAATTCTCCTCCACGCGGATATGCCCGTACAGTTCATCATCGCCGGCAAGGCCCACCCCGCCGATCATCAGGCCAAACACCTCATCCGCGACCTCGTGCACTTCGCCCGCGACCCCGAAATCCGCACCCATTTCGTGTTCATCGAAAACTACGACATCAACGTCGCCCGTTACCTGGTCCAGGGCGTCGACTGCTGGCTCAACACCCCGCGCCGGCCCATGGAGGCCAGCGGCACCAGCGGCATGAAGGCCGCCGCCAACGGCGCGCTCAACATCTCCGTGCCGGATGGATGGTGGTGCGAGGCCGCCATACCCGGCGTCAACGGCTGGAACATCGGCATGGGCGAGACCTATGACACCATCGAGGAACAGGACAACGTCGAGTCACAGGCCCTGTACGAAATCCTCGAACAGGAGGTCGTGCCCACCTACTACGATCGCGGTCGCGACGGACTCCCCCGCGAATGGATCGCCCGCATGAAAGCCGCGATTCGAACCATATGCCCCATCTTCAACACGCACCGCATGGTGCAGGAGTATACGGACCGCTTCTATCTCCCCTGCTCGATCCGCCGCAGCGACTTCAAGCACGAGAACCGCAAACGGGCCCGCGAACTCGCCGCGTGGAAACAACACGTCCACAAAGTCTGGTCCAAGGTCGCCATCAAGAACATTCAGTGCGGCCCGCGCGAAGGGCTCCCCTGGGGCGCGCATCTGCCCGTCAGCGCCGATGTGGTCCTCGGCGACCTCACCAACAACGACGTGACCGTCGAAATCTATTACGGCGATCTCGACCCCGAGGGTCAGGTCTCGCATGGCCGCGCCGTCGAGATGACCTGCACCGGCCAGGCCGGCAAGGAAACTTTCCACTTCGAGGGCGCGGTCGTCTGTGAGAAAACCGGTCAACAGGGTTTCACGGTGCGGGCTATCCCCAATCACCCGGACCTCGCCGAGAAGCACGAAACCACGCTCATCACCTGGGCGTGACGCAGCAACCGAATCAGCCGCGCAGGTTGAGCACCGAGTTGCCGTGCTGGTTGATGGAAGGCGCGGGCGCCGCAGCCTGCTCGCGGGCGACCGCGTCGAAGACCTCCCGCCAGGTGTCCCGCAGCGACGTCATAAATTCCACGCACTGGTCAATCGGCTCGCTGCTCTTGCGCAGGTTCGCCGAAATGAGCAGGTGCTGCAAGTACTCGTAGATGCGGTCCAGGTCCTGCGCAATCTCGCCGGCGTTCATGTTCAACGCGCCGCGTAGTTCCCCGATGATCTCCTGTGCGCGGATCAAGTGCCGGTGCGCCTCAGGAAGCGAGCGCTTCTCAATCTGGCGTTTGGCCTCTTCCGCGCGCTTGATGGCGCCGTTGAAAAGCATCACAATCAGCTTGCCCTGCGACGCCGTCTCGATGTCCACCCGCTGGTACGCGCCAACCCGCTGATTTGCGGCCGCCATGGTCGCCTCCTCGATCAGAATTCGCCGATGCGCTGCGCCAAACTGCCCAGCGCGGTTCCTTGATTCTGAAACTGCGCCAACATCTGTTCCATGCGCAGGAACTGGCGGCGCATGCGCTCTTCTTTTTGCAGCAGACGCTCTTCCATCCGGTCAATCTGACGGTTCAAGCCCTGGATTTGCTGATCGATCCCGCCGTTCGCCCGCGCGCGCTGATTCAGAAAGCCCGAGAAACCCGTCACCTCGTCCAAGTAACCGAACAGCACGTCCGCGATCCCGCTGTTCGACGTGTTGGCGAAGAGTCCCTGCACGTTCGCGGGGTCTTCACGCAACGCTTCGAGGAATTTCTCCGCGTCGAGTTGCAGCGTCGGCGCCGCCGTCGAGTCGAAGTCCTTGCCCGTCGAGATGCCGATATCCAGCAGCGTCGTGAAGCTCCCGCCCGCGCCGGTCACCTGGCTGAACACGTTGCCAAACAGGAAGTTTTCGATCTGCCGCAGCGTCGCGTCTCCGCGCAGCGCGCCGTCGTTGGCCGTCAGGCCCCGCAATTCGCCCAATGCCGTATTGAACTGGTCGAGAAGGTCGCGCACATCCTCGACAATCGCGTCGTTATCCGGCGAGACGGTTACCGTGCTCGCGCCGGTGCTCAGCAGGCGCAGCGTCACGCCGCCGATCACGTCCGCGATCTCATTCGTCCCGCGCGTTTGCGTCGGACCGCCGTTCACGGTGAACTCCGCGTCATTCCCCGCCGTCTGGATCGCGGTGTCCAGGCGCGCCACCGCAAGTAAGTTACTCGTGTCGCCCGCCGCGCCGAAGCGAATCGTGCGGCTGCCGAGAGTGTTCGACACCACCCGGATCGTGTCCGTCGTCGTGTCGTAGCTCGCCGTCACGTTCGCGTCCGAGGCGTTTATCCGCGCCACGATATCGAGGATCGAGTCGTTCGCCGGATCAACGGAAATCGCGACCCCGTTGATCGAGAACGTGCCCGCCGTCACCGCGCCCACCGCGAAATTCGTGTCCGCGAGCGCGCCCGAGGGCGCGATGGCGCCCAGGTGCCGCGTGCCGGCCACCTCCGTCGAGCCGTCGTCATTCGTGTACTGCGTGGCCCCGGTGACGCTCAGGACCGCCAGAAAATTGCTCGTGTCCCCCGACGCGCCGAAATTGATCACGCTCGTGTCGCCCGGCGCGCTGTTCGCGATAACCACCGTGTCCGACCCCGCGTCATACGTCGCCGTCACGCCCGCCGCGCTGCCGTTAATCTGCGCCAGCACGTCATCGAGGCTCTGCGTGGCCGGGTCGACCGTGAACTGCACCCCGTTGATCGAGAACGTGCCCGCGCTGATTTCCTGATTGATGCCGCTGGCGTCCAGGGCCGCCCCCGGGTTGATCGACGCCCCGAGCACGCCGCTTCCCTGCGCCGTGGTGGCGCTCGCCAACTGGATCACGTTAATCGCGAACGACCCCGAAACCGGGTTCTCGCCCGATACCGTCGCGGTCAATATGCTCGCCTCGCTCGAAGCCGCCGCGTACTGGTCGAACACGTTGTTCAACCGGAAATCGCGCAGGCGGTCCCGCAGCGTGGTCAAGGTCGTGCGCAGACCGCGTATCGCGTCCCGCTGCGTCTGGAGACTGTTGATACGGTCCTGGAGCCGCGTGACGGGACGCCGCTCCAACTGCATGAGCTGCCTGATCAGGGCGTTCGTGTCGAGCCCGCTTATCAAGCCGCCCACGCTGATCAAACCGCCCATTTTGTCTTCTCCGTTGCCAACCGCTCGCTTCGACGCAATTATACCCCATCGCCAAGACTTCGTCATGTCTACTATCGGCAACGCCGCCCAGGGACTTTAGCGAACGGCGTGAAAATCCGGTAACAGCTTAGCCGGCTGGCTCAGAGTGGATTTCATGCCCAATCCGTCATTCCCGCGAAAGCGGGAATCCAGAAAACCCCGCTGTTTGTCCGCCCTGTTTCTGGATTCCCGCTTTCGCGGGAATGACGGAGCATGGAAAATCCGCGTCACGATGGCGCATACGCCAATCGGCTAGACTGTTACGCGCTTACGAAAAGGAGGACGCCGCCGTCCGGGGGAGGGAGGCGGGTGGGCGGCGACGTCCGTTAAAGCGCTCTTGCTGGATTGTCTAACGGATTTATTGAGAGCGGCCCGCGCCGAGGTCGTCCTTGACCGCCGGGTTCGCCTGCCGCCCTCGGACCCAGGCGGCGATCAAGCCGCCTGAAGTCGGCTACCTGCTGCGCGCCCCATGGACGCGGCGGGACCTAGAACAGGTTGTCGAAGAAGTTGACGATACCCTCCCAGATGCCCGTGAAGAAATCGACAAGCTTGGTCCAGAGGTCATCGAGCCATTCCATCTTTCTATCCTCCATTCGTTGTTGCCTTTCCCGGGCGTGTCCGCCGCCCGGTCTCGTTCATTACTACTGTCGCCGCGACCATTCATTACACGCGACCGACGCAAACCCCGACGCTCTCCATCAGTTCGACGGGACACAGACCCCAAACCCCAGACCCTAAACCCTAAACCCTCGCCTCCCCCCCGCGCGTCAAAAAATCACTTTACCCCCCAAACAATACGTGCTATGCTAGCCCTAGCATAAGAAGGCTTTCTCCTGACCAAGAAGCGGGGGTAGCGCTATGAACGCCATCCACGGAATCGCGGGGCTCTTGTTCGGCGGCTGGAAGCCGGACTTCGCGGAAGCCGACAAGCAGGAATCTAACCCGAATCCCGGCGGGCCAACCGGGGGATTGATCGCGCTCATCGCTCTACTGGTGTTAACCGCGCTCCTGTTGCGCGGTTGCCCCACGCCGCCCACCGCCGACTTCACCGCCAATCCGCTTACCGGCGCGGCGCCGCTGTCCGTCCAGTTCGCCGATCAGTCCGACCTTCAGGGCCTTGCCCGCACCTGGACATGGGACTTCGGCGACGGCGGCGTCAGCAATCAGCCCAATCCCGTCCACACCTACACCGCCCCCGGCGAATATGCCGTGTCGCTCACGGTAAGCAACACGGTGGGGCACAACACCGCCGTCAAGACCGCCTATATCGTCGCAACCGAGGGCGGAGACAGCGACGGCGACGGCCTCTCGGACTTTCGCGAGTGGCAGTTGGGCACGGACCCGCTGCGCTGGGACACGGACGGCGACGGCTTCGGCGACGGCGACGAGGCGCTTAACGGCTGGGACCCTCTTGCGCCGGACGCAACGCCGGCGGCGAATACGAAGGTCCTCGAAAGCATTCCCGGCCTGACGTTGCTTGAAATCGCGCCCGACGGACTCGTGGTGCTCGTGGCATCCGACGGGCCGGGACCGATCGCGGTGGGCGACTATCTGCTCAGCACGACCGCCATATTGCCGGCCCAGGCCATCGGCGGCCTGCCGGGTCGCGGCTTCGCCCGTGAAGTCCTCGATGTCGCCCCCCATACCCCCGATAAGCAGGCGACGCTGTGGGTGGCCACGCGCGACGTGCCCCTCACCTCCGTCTATGACCGGCTCGACGCGGCATGGTCCTTCTCCGCCCTGCTCGACTCGAACGGGCCGAGCCTCCCGACCGCGCCGCTGGCGGACCGCACCCTCGTGGACGAAGACGGCCTCGTCGCGCGCATCTCGGGCGGGCGCGCGTGGTTCCTGCCCGAGGGGCGATTCGCCGCGCGGATCGAGGACGGCGCCGTTGACGAAATCGCGCTGGCGATCAACGGGGAACTCCTCGTGACCTTCGACGTGGACGTCAGCGCGCAAGGGCCCTTCCCGGCCGCGATGCGGGAGGTTCCCCTTGGTCTTGTGCCCGTGTCGCTGCCCGGCGCGCCGCTCGCCCTCGCACTGAGCCTGACCGCCCGCGTCGAAGCCGCATCCACCGGCGCGTTCGACCTGCAAACCCGATTCTCGACCGTGACCACCCTCGAATTGGAGGCGCGCCATCTCCCCGAACTGGGAGGCCAACTGGTCGCGCCCGCTTCCGTGCAGTCCCTCGCGACGGCGCTGGCGCCCGTGGTCCTCCGCGACGGCGCGGCGAGCGTGCGCCTGTCGCTCACTCCGCGACTTCACGTCGTGGCGTGGGGACAGGAAGCCGCGGCGATGACCATGCCCTCCGACCTGATCCTCGCCGCGCCCGCCGAATGCCCGCCGCTGCCCCGACTGGACGGAGAGACCTCCGTCACGGTCCGGCTCTTCAATTTCCCCTTCGGCTGGGACGAGAGTTTTCTGCCCACGGTCCAGCCGGCCCCACCGACGACCCACCCCCTCTGGACCGCCGACGATTGCTCGTTCATCGAAGGTGAATTCGAGGGAGAAGGAGAGGGCGAAGGAGCTGATGGCGGCGAGGGCGAAGGGGAAGGTGAGGGCGAGGGCGAGGGTGAGGGGCAGGGTCAGGGGGAGGGTGAGGGCGAGGGCGAGGGTGAGGGTGAGGGTGAAGGTGAAGGCGAAGGCGAAGGCGAAGGGGAGGGTGAAGGCGAAGGCGAGGGAGAAGGCGAAGGGGAGGGTGAAGGCGAAGGCGAAGGCGAAGGCGAGGGTGAAGGCGAAGGCGAGGGCGAAGGGG
>JAKQEQ010000189.1 GCA_029556545.1 Candidatus Hydrogenedentota bacterium | reverse complement strand
CGAAGAAAGCGCGCAGGATCAGTCCTGGGGTGATCTGCCAGAACGTGCGGACCAGTGTGACCGCGCCCAAATCCATAACCCAATACCAGGGCCGGAAGCGGATCGCCCGCAGGATGACTTTCCAGGCGGGCAGGGTGGGGGCTTTGGTTTCTTTTTCCATAGGTCTTCTGTCCTGCGAATTACGAATTACGAATTACGAATTACGAATTAGGACTCGTAATTCGTAATTCGTAATTCTCTCACGCCAACACCTCTTCCAACCCCGTCTGCAACAGGTGGTGGAGGTGGGAGTCTGGGGCTGCGGCCAACTGCGCCCGGTTGCCGTATTCGAGGATGCGGCCTCGCTCCAGGATCAGCACGTCGTCGGCGCGGTGGATGGTGCCGAGGCGGTGGGCGATGATGAGGGCGGTGCGGTCGCGCAGCAGTTTGTCCACGGCGCGCTCGATGCGCTGTTCGGTGGCCGGATCGAGGCGGGACGAGGCTTCGTCCAGAATGACGAGGCCCGGATCGCGCAGGAAGACGCGCGCGAACGCGAGCAACTGCGCTTCCCCCGCCGAAAGGCTGCGACCGCCGGCCTCGATTTCCGTGTCCAACCCGTCCGGCAGCGCGGCGTACCAATCGCTCAGTTCCAGGTCGGCGATGACGGCGTGAATCCGCGCGTCGGGGATGGTGGAGTCGAAGAACGTGAGGTTGTCGCGCACGCTGGCCTGGAACAACTGCACGTCCTGCGTCACCATCCCCACACGGCGACGCAGCGTTTCCAGGGTGGGGGCGCGCACGTCCACGTCGCCCAGGCGGATCGCGCCCGCACCGGGGTCGTACAGGCGGAAGACGAGCCGCGCCAGCGTCGTCTTACCGCTGCCGGTGCGTCCCAACACGCCCATCGCCTTGCCCGGTTCCAGGCGGAAGGAAACATCGCGCAACACCGGTTCGTCGGCGACGTAGGCGAAGTCCACGGCATCAAACGCGAGCGCCAGCGCCCCCTCGGCGATGTCCGCCCCTGGGCCGTCCTCGATTTCGCGCGGGACGCGCTGCAAGTCGCGCAGCCGCTCCACGCCGGCCCCGATGGCTTGGAATTCACGAATCTGGTGGTAGAGTTCCCAGATCGGCTGCGCCAACAGCTTCGCGTAGCTGATGAGCAGGTAGACCGTTCCGATGGTCATCGCGCCATCCCGGTAAAGAGCGTACCCCGCCACCATCACGGTGATGTTCACCAGGGTCAGCAGGGAACTGCCGGTCAGCCCCATCAGCCATTCCTTCTGCGAGGCTCGGTACGCATGGCGCAGGATGACCGTTTGCAGCCGCGAGAGTTCGCGCAGGACGAAGCTCACCGCGCCGCTGGAGCGGATGTCTTCCGCGCCGTTGAGTTGCTCTTCGATGAAGCCGAACAATTCGGCAGACGCCTGCCGCCGCGCCTTCTGATCCGGCACGGCGAGATCGCGCACGCGGTTCAGCGCCCACAGGGTGAGCGCCGAGAAAAACGCAAACGCCAGGCCGAGTCGCCAATCTTCGAAGGCCAGGACGACGAGAATGCCGAGCAGCAGGAGGGCGTTGCCGAGGATGATAATCACAAAGCGCGAGAAGAACGCAGCGATCTGCGACACGTCGCCGTCAATGCGCTCAATCAGTTCGCCGGGCGTTTTCTCGTTGTGGAAGCGCATGTCGAGGTCGAGGCAGCGCCGCAGCAGCG
>JAKQEQ010000187.1 GCA_029556545.1 Candidatus Hydrogenedentota bacterium | reverse complement strand
CTAATGACGCCTGCGAGGATGCGGTCGCCATCTCTACCGGAGTTCCCGTGTCCGGCGCCACTATCGACGCGACGGGTACGGATATCACTTCATGCGCCACCAATGACTATATAGACGTATGGTATTCATGGACGCCTGAAGCGAGCGGTCTGGCGACCGTCAGCCTGTGCACTTTCTTTGATTACGACACGACCCTGGCGGTATTCGACGCCTGCGGCGGCGGCGAGTTGACCTGTAACGACGACGCTTGCGGTCTGGGGTCTGAGGTGGGCCTGTCGGTGACGGGAGGCCTCACGTACCTGATCCGTGTGTCAGGATACAACGGCGCTTCCGGCAACTTCACGCTGCTGGCGACGCTTGCCGGCGGCGAGGGCGAGGGTGAAGGCGAGGGTGAAGGCGAGGGTGAAGGCGAGGGTGAAGGCGAGGGTGAAGGCGAGGGCGAAGGCGAGGGCGAAGGCGAGTGCATTGGGGATACGACCATCACGCAGTCCGCAGACCCGGTCACCGTAACGCCGGGGAACTCTGTCGCCTGTGGTTACGGAGGGAACATCCACACGGATAACAGTTACATGCGGCGTTTCGACCTGACTGCTTATGGAATTACCGAATCGTTTGACGTAACCTGCGTTGAATTCGGCGTCGAAATGGCGTCGAACGGTCCGCAGCCCATAACGATCAATCTCCATACGATTCCCAAGGCGGCCCCGTTTACCCTTGCGAACCTCACCTTGATTGGCACGGTTACGGACCCCGCATTCCCGAACATGGACCTCACCCTTGCGCATCGCAACGTGAGCGGCACGGTCGCGGACCCGACGGCGGATGACTTGGTGGTCGAAATCTACACGCCCGACGCTATGAGCGGAGGGCATTGGTTCCTCCTTGGCTCGAACGCCGCCGGGGAAATCGAGCCAAGCTACCTGGTCGCGGCGGATTGCGGTATCACGGAACCAACGATCATGGCGGCTATCGGTTTCCCGAACATGCAGTTCGTGATGTCCGTATATGGATATGCGTGCCCGCAGAATTTCGCCCCGGGCGCGCGCGTCGCCTGTACCGTGGATAACCCGGACGGCAGTTCGTGCATCGTCACCGGAACGAAAGGCACCATCATTTGCTACTTGGGCGAATTCGGCTACGATTGGCTGGTCCGCTGGGACGGTATCGATTGCGGTCACGACGGCAACTACGCTGGCGGCGGCTGCGGCACAGTGCAGGCGGGAACCGGCTGGTACGTCGCCGAGTCGCAGATTGAAGTGATCTGCGAGCCGTGCATCGATCACGGGCCCGGCATGTTCGATTCGGGCGACCGGGTCGTGTCGATTATCGATAATCCGGACGGCAGTCCCTGCATTATGGCGGGCACGACCGGCACGGTAGTCTGTTATGACTCCGGCTATCCACAGTGGCTGGTCCAGTGGGACGGCATCGACTGCGGCCATGAAGGTGGTATCTGTGGCACCACGCCTCCGGGCACGGGTTGGTGGGTGACCGAATGCATGATGTCTTTCCTGCCCGGCGGCGAGGGCGAGGGTGAAGGCGAAGGCGAAGGCGAGGGCGAGGGCGAAGGCGAGGGTGAAGGCGAGGGCGAAGGTGAAGGTGAGGGTGAAGGGGAAGGGGAAGGGGAAGGGGAAGGCGAGGGTGAAGGCGAAGGTGAAGGCGAAGGTGAGGGTGAAGGGGAAGGCGAAGGCGAAGGCGAGGGTGAGGGTGAAGGCGAGGGCGAGGGTGAAGGCGAGGGCGAGGGCGAGGGCGAGGGTGACCCGTGCTTCAGCGAGTGGCATACCGCGGACCAGAATCACAGCGGTCTGATCGAGTTGACGGAACTGCTCCGGGTGATCCAGTTCTACAACTCGGGCGGCTTCCGCTGCGCGGACGACCCCGGCAGCACGGAAGACGGCTACGCCCCGGGACCGGGCGCGAACACGAGTTGCTGTCCCCACGACAGCGACTACGCGCCTTCGGGTCCGGACTGGCAGATCAAGTTGACCGAGCTGCTGCGCGCGATCCAGTTCTACAACTCGGGCGGCTATCACTACTGCCCGGACGACGGGACGGAGGACGGCTTCTGCCCCGGTCCGGCGTGACGGGGGCCGACAAGTAAGGTTCGAGTACCCCGGCGCGGCTGCGGCAGTCGCGCCGGGGGTGGTCGTTGCTTGAGATAGGGCGGCATGGGCATGAATGTGGAATGCGGAGGGGCGCGCGGGGTGTGCGTGGGCAAAAGGTGCTGCAACGCAGCGACGCGGAGGCGGGGGCGGCGTCTGGAAGGCGTAGGTCTATTTTCGGCGATGTAGTGCCAGGAAAACCCCAAGAATCGTTCCCGCCAAGACGTGGAACAGGATGGACGGGATCAAGAGCATGCCAACGCTTCCTTCCGCATCGCCGCCGAAGTAGGTCAACACGCGCCGGGCGTCAAGGGCAATCAGCAGAACAAGGACGACGATGGTCTCCGCGGCATACGCGCCGCAGAGAAGCGCGTACTTTCCCCAGTACCCGAGTCTGGTCCACAGGCGCGTTCGCGCGTCGAGCGCGCTGAGGAGAAGGCCGGCCAGGAGCGCGACGGTGATCACGACGAGGTAGAGGAGGTGGGAGGAGAAATGGTCGCGAAACGGGTAGGTGAACAGATGACCGATGAAGAATGGAAGAACCCACCACAGCGTCATGCCGATAAGAAGGAGACCGGAACGTTTCATGGCTATCTCCGCAAGTCAACGGCTTCCCCGTGTGACATCGGTCTGCGGCGTGGGGTGGCCTGACGCGGCGCCTACGGCGTCGGCAGCGGCACGTCGTGGAAGTTGTCCATGACACGGCCCGCGCGCAAGGTCTTCAGCGTGTCCAAGGCCTTGTCGAAAGGCACGCTTATCTGTTCCTTCACGGCGTAGCGGCGCCAAGTCACATTGCGCTGCTCCATTTCCTTTTCGCCGAGAATCCAGATATTGGGAATCTTCCGCGTGACGGCGTTGCGAATCTTCTTGTTGAAACTCTCGTCCGTGAAATCGATCTCCGCGCGAAACAGGTTGCCGCGAAGCGCTTCCGCGAGTTCGTGCGCATACTCGAGCACGCTCTCCTTCACGGGAACCATGCGCACCTGCACCGGGGCCATCCAGGTCGGGAACGCGCCGCCGTAGAACTCGATGAGATAGCTGATCATGCGCTCATGCGTGCTCAGCGGGGCGCGATGGATGATGTACGGGCGCTTCTCGGACCCGTCGCGGTCAACATAGGTCAAGTCGAACCGCTCGGCCATCATGAAGTCGAGCTGGCAGGTCGAGACGGTCTCCTCGCGCCCGAGCAGGTTCTTCATCTGGATGTCCACCTTCGGCCCGTAAAACGCCGCCTCGCCGACTTCCTCCTCGAAACCGATGCCGAGGTTGCGCAGTACGGCGCGGACCATGTCTTCGCTCTTGATCCAAAGGTCCTCGTTCGCGACGAATTTACCCTTGTCGCCGTCATGGAGCGAGAGCCGCACGCGGAAGTTGCCCAAGCGCAGGTGTTGGTAGTAGCGGTGGTACATTTCGAGGACGCTGACGAATTCCTGCTCGACCTGCTCGTAGGTGCAATAAATGTGCGCGTCGTTCATGCACATGGCGCGCACGCGCAGCAGGCCCGCGAGCGATCCGTGCTTCTCGTAGCGGAAGACGTCGCCGTATTCCGCCAGCCGCAGCGGGAGTTCGCGGTAGCTGCGTTTGCGGGCGTCGTAAATCTTGTGATGGTGCGGACAGTTCATCGGGCGCAGGTAGTACTCGTCATGCTCGTCAAGCGTCATGGGCGGGTACATGCTCTCGGCGTAGTACGGCAGGTGGCCCGACCGGTGGTACAAGTCGCCGCGGGTGATGCACGGCGTCGCCACGCGCTGAAACCCCGCGCGGAACTCCTCCTCCCGCGCCCACTGTTCGAGTTCGTCGCGGATTACCGCGCCGTGGGGCATCCACAGCGGCAACCCGACGCCCACTTCGCGGTCGAGGAAGAAGAGGTCGAGTTCCTCGCCCAGTTTCCGGTGGTCCCGTTCCATCGCGAGCTTGCGACGCGCGAGGAAGTCGTCGAGTTCTTCTTTCGATGCGAAGGCCAGCCCGTAGATGCGCGTCAACATCGGGCGCGATTCGTCGCCCCGCCAGTAGCTGCCGGAAATCCGGTCCAGCTTGAAGCAGCCCTTGGGCGCTTCGCCCGTGTGTTCGAGATGCGGCCCCTCGCACATGTCCTCGAAGCCGCCGTTGCGATAGAACGACAGATGTCCGTTTTCCGCCTTGCCGGTCTCGACCAGTTCGCGCGCGTACTCGACTTTATAGAGCTCGCCGCGGTCGCGCAGCTCCCGCTCGGCCGTTTCGAGTGACTTGACCTCGCGGGCGAACGGCTGCTTCTGCTTGATAATCCGGCGCATGCGGTTCTCGATATCTTCGAGGTCCGCCTCGCCGATCGGGGTTTCCCCAAAATCGAAATCGTAGTAGAAACCGTTTTCGACCGGCGGGCCGAACGCCAGCTTCGCGTCCGGGCGCACCTCGAGCACCGCCTGCGCCATGATGTGCGCCAGCGAGTGCCGCAACCGGTATAAGAATTCGTCCTTCTCTGCCGCCGCCACGTCCATGATACTGCTTCCTTACCTTGATCCCGCGCTATGCGTATTCGCGGGAAGCAAACCGCCGCGCGCCGCCGCCATACCGTGAATCCGCCCGGAAGCGGACCCCCTTGACCATCGGTGTCGAGGTCAGGGGCGGGTGATGATCATACCGGCGCAAGGCACGACACGCGAGCGCGACGACCGGGCTGGATATCGTTAGGATATCAAGCCCGGACGCCGAAATTCTATTCGCGCCTGACTCACGGCTGCGGCGGGACCAGCCGTACCGAGACTTTCGCCTATTGAGGCGGCGGCGGCGCGGGCTCGCCGGTCTCCGGCACTGGTCGCTGCTGCATGGGGCCGCGGCCCTGTCCGCGCGGCCCTGGGCGGCGAGGTAATTCGCCATCGCGCATCCGGGGGCCGTCCGGCGGCGGCGGGGGCTGGAATTCCGGGTCGAAGGCGGGGCCGCCTGCGGGCGGCGGCATCTCCGGGTCAAGAAGGGAGCCCGGTTCCGACAACGGTGGATGACCCTCCTCGAAACGCCGGCGATGCACCTGGGTCATCCAGCGGCGCAACTCGTTCTCGAAATCGCTGACGAACAAGTAGAGCCCCGCCTTCTGCGCGGGCGTGAGACTCTTGCTCATTTCCTCGAAGACGGCGAACCGCGCCAAGGCCAACTCGCGGTCAACCGCAACGATCTTTTCAAGCAGCGTCATCGTTTCCGCTTCATTGACGTTTTCCTCGGCGAGCCTTTGGAGGGGCTCGATGAGCCGCATCCGTTCCTCGCGCAGCGCCTGGATTTTCTCCCGATGATCCATGTAGTGGCGCACCATCAGGACCGTTTGGCCGTCGTCGAGCTTGAGCCGCCGCGAGAGCCGCGCCACGAACACCTGCTCGAGCAGTTCCCGGACCTCCGGCCCCAACGGCCCGGCCTCATCCTGCCATCCCCGCCGCAGACCGGCGCCTTCCGGCGGCCCGCCCGGCCCCGCTCCCATGCGTTCCGGCGGCCCGCCGGGTCCCGGCCCGAGTCCGCCCGGGCCTTGAGCACCGGCCGGCGCGGCGACAAGCACCGCAATGACAAGTAGAACCGTCTTGTGCCTCATGACCTGCGTCCTCCATTTGCGGAGTTGCCCATCAACTCCCGCAACGTATTCGTATCGGTCGCGTCCAGCGACTCGATCAATGCTTCGGTGTCGCGCGCGTCTGCGTAAGGCGATACGGCGTCTATGTCCCACGCCGCGGCGACTACCGATTCGAGAATCGTCGCGGCGAGCGATTCGTCCGGCGGCTCCGGCGCAAAGGGGACCGGCTCGAAGAACGAGAGGTCCGCGCCGGCTTCCGCCAATTGCGCGAGTGCGTCCACAATCTCTTCGTCGTTTTCCCAGCGTGCCAGGACTACCGGGGCCGCCGCCGCGGGCTGCTCGACGGGCGCCGCAGTGTCGGGCACGCGGGCATAAAGCACCGCGCCGAGCACGATAATCACCGTCGCGGCCAACGCCAGCGCTGGTTTCCAGAACACCATGATGCGCGCCGGTCGCGCCAGCGTCGCTTGCGCGCCCGACAAGACCCGCGCGACGAAATCGGGGCGCGGCGCGGGCGCGGGCAACGCGCGCACCTGCTCGGACAGGCGCCGCAGCGCCGCGGCCTCGCGCGCATAGGCGGGATCGTGGGCGAGACGTTCCGCCACGCGCTCCGGCCGGCGCGCCTCGCCGTCCAGATATGCGGACAACTCCTCGAATGCTCGTTGTTCGTTTCTCATGGCCACTCGACTCCAGCCTCCGCCAGGCGCAGGCGCAACTGCTCGCGCGCCCGGGCGATGCGGCTTTTCACGGTGCCCCGGCGGCACCTCACAATCTTTGCGATACTCGCGTAGTCCAGTCCCTGGAGTTCGCGCAGGAGCAGCACTTCCCGGTGGTCCGGGGCCAGCGCCTCGATCGCCCGCGTGACCAGCAACTCCGTTTCCCGCAAGCGCGCGTGCGCGTCCGGCGGCGGCTGCGCCGGGTCGGCCAGCGGCGCCTGATCGAGCGGCTGCGCCCGGTCTTGACCGCGCCGGCGCGCGTCCCGGAGATGATTCAGCGTCAGGTTGCGCGCGATGCCGAAGAGCGCGGTCGAGAAGCTGGCGCGCGGCGTGAGCCGCGCAAGGTACCGGTGCAATCGGATGAAACTTTCCTGCGCGAGGTCCTCCGCGTCCTGTTCGGACCCCACCATGCGCAGGCAGAAGTGGACCACGGGCCTTTCGTAGCGGCGCACGATCTCCGCGAAGGCCTCGAGTTCCCCGCGCTGCGCGCGGGCGACGAGGTCCCAGTCGCTCGAAGGCGGCATCGGCGTTGTTGCTCCGTGGTCCGGGTTTCCGGAGGCGAAGGCGCGCTCCAGTGGGGCCGCCTCGGAGTGTAGCCCAGCGCGGCCCGCTCCGGCGAACCCGTCTCCGGCCTTTCTGAACCATGTATCCGTCATGATCCCTGCCGCCTTGCGCATGTTCGTCTTGTGTAACACCAGATGCGGCTGGAGGTTCCATCGAGGGGGGAGGACTGAAGAAGACAAGGGAACCGAATCGAAACCCGAGCACATGATCAGTCGCGTCCACCGGGACCCGGACACGCCGCCGATCCGTCCGATCCGTCTGATCCGTCCGATTCATCCGACGTCGGGGCCGCCGGTGCGGTTTCCCTCACTCCGACCCGCTTTGTTATTCTGAGGCGGGTACGGCGACGCTGTCCGGGCTGCCCCCGAGCGCGGCGTCGTGCCGAACGTGGACGGAGAACAGACAATGTGTCTGCGGACCCGATGGCGTCGTCATGCGTCGTCGGCGGCGTGGTGCCTCGGTCTTGGGGCGTGCCTGCTCGTGGGCTGCGGCAAGTCGCCCGCGCCGACGCCGGACGACGTGACGCCGGGGACGATGCGTGTGGTCAGCGTCGCTCCGGCGGTCGCTGCGCCGGTGGAAGCGCCCCTTATCGAAAATGGCGACTTTCGCGAGTTCTGGGCCGGCGCGACCGCGCCGTCCGGCTTTCACGTCCCCGCGGGCGGTTTTTCCGAGGTGCGTCGCACGCCCGGCGCGCCGGCGGCGGGCGGGTCGGATTTCGCGGCGCTGCAGACGTGGGAGAAACCGGATGTGACGGCGGGGCTCGAAGTTCGTTTCCGCACGGAAGCGCACGGGCTGAAGCCGGAAACGCTCTACCGCATCGAGGCCCTGGCGAACGGCGATGCCGGCGTGCTGGCGGGGCTGGGCGTCTTCGAGGCGGACGAGGCGGGCAATGCTATCGAGATCGCGCCGTGCGCCGTGTTTGTCGCGGGCGGCGTCGGGCTCGCGCGATACATCGGCCATTTCGTGACGCAACGGGGCGGGACCGCCGTGATCGCGTCCCTGCTCGTGGTGGCGTCACGTCTGCCCGCGTCCATAACCTGGCATGAATGGCGTCTGCTCGAAGTGCCCGAGGACCGCGCGCCGGCCGTCCGCGCGACACTGGCCGATCGTGACGTCCGGCGGCTACAGGTGGACGGCCAATTGCGCCGGATCAAAGACCTGGTCAATGCGCGGCAGGGGTACGCGGCATGGCGGGAGCAGGTCGTGCCGTTCCGGCAAGGACTGCAAGAAACCCTGGACCTTCTGAAGGATGCGGGCAGCGACATCATGCTGGGCGAGGATGGGTATCTCTTCTCCCGATTCGATACGCTGTATCTCCTTGAACGCGAATTGGTGTATCAGAAAGAGGGGACGTACTTCGACGCCTGCGCGGGGATCGTCGATCTTGATCGCGTACTAAGCAATCGGGGCATCGACCTGATTCTTGTTGCCGTCCCCGCGCGCGGCGAGATGTACCCCGACAAGCTCGTACCCGGTACGGCGCCGGACCTCGACGTGACGCCCCAGCTTGCCAAGCTGATGCAAACCCTGTCCGAAATGGACGTCGAGGTGCTCGACTTGGGAGGTGTCTTCCGCGAGCAACGCGAACAGGACGACACCATCTACTTTCGCACCGAGACGCGCTGTTCGAACGCGGCGGTCCGGCATATGGCGCGCGCGCTGGCGCCCCGTCTCGAACGATACGCCTTCTTACGGGACCCCGCCGCGCCGCGCCCCGAATACCAGACCGTCGGCAGGAACGTGTCCTGGCGTGGCGCGCTCCTTGGCGGACTGGACACGGAGCAGCAGGCGGATTTCGTGGACGAGGTGGAGGCCGTCGTCGCCGTGAGGGACGCGACGGGACAGCCCTTCACGCCGCCGCCTGATTCGCCCATCCTGCTCGCCGGCGACGTGGCGCGCCTGTTTGAAGAAGACGCCGCCTCGCTCACCGCGCACCTCTCGAAGGAACTGCGGTTCCCCGTCTCCGTCCTGCCTGTGGAAGAACCCGGCCCCGGTATTCCGAAGAAACTGGCCGAGCAAGGCGTAGCGTACCTCGAAGGTCGGCGCGTCCTGGTCTGGTTCGTTCCCGCCAACTACTTGCGATCGAGCACCGCTTACGCCTGGGAACGCGCCTCGCTCCCCTAGACTCGCCCCCGCCCTCGTACTCGCCCCCTAAGCCGCAAGTCACGGCATGCAGGTGGCGCATCCCCGTTACTCACTGGTAGACTGCGGCATCGCGGCGGAACGGCGTCATCGGTTGCTGAAGGGTGGGCGTTGTCTCCAGTGCCGCGATACAGGAGAAACGACGGGGTGATCGAAGTCGAAGGGTTGACCAAACATTACGGCGCGGTGGCGGCCATCGAGGACGTGACGTTCCGCATGGCGCCCGGCGAGATCGTGGGGTTTCTCGGGCCGAACGGCGCGGGCAAGACCACGACCATGCGCATCCTCACCGGCTTCGCGCCCGCGACGCGGGGCCGCGCGACGGTCGCGGGCTACGAAGTCCACGCGCGACCGCTTGAAGTGAAGCGCCGCGTCGGATATTTGCCCGAGCGCGTGCCGCTCTACGAGGAAATGACCGTGGCGGCATTTCTCCGCTACGTGGCTGAGGTGAAGGGCGTTGGGCGCGGCATCCGGCGGGCGGAAGTCGCGCGCGTCATGGCGCGCTGCGGCGTGGACGAGATGGCGGGGCGGCTGATCCGCAACTTATCGAAGGGTTACCGGCAGCGCGTCGGTCTGGCGCAGGCGCTCGTGGCCAATCCGCCCGTCCTTATCCTCGACGAACCGACGGTCGGCCTCGATCCCCGGCAGATCATCGAAGTACGCAAGCTGATCAAGGCGCTGGCGCCCGAGCATACGGTGCTGCTCAGCACGCACATCCTGCCCGAGGTCGCGATGATTTGCGAGCGCGTGATCATTATTCATCAGGGGCGTATCGCGGCGGAACACCGCGTCGACGCGGCGGGCCCATCCCTCGAAGACCTGTTCCTGCGCGCGGTGAGCGGGGACGCCGCGGCATGATCAACACGTGGGCTATCTGCAAGCGCGAATTCGCCGCGTATTTCCTCACGCCCATCGGTTACGTCGTGTGCGGCATCTTCGCGCTGATCGCCGGTCTGGGCTTCCGCGCGCTGTTGCTCGAATACGCGCGCATGTCCCAGGCGCCCACGGATTACGGCTTCACGACCGTACCCGATTTCGGGGAGTTCTTCCTGCATCCCTACCTCGTTTTCGCCGGAATGATCGTGGTGTTTCTCTCGCCGCTGATCACGATGCGGCTCATGGCGGAGGAAACGCATCGCGGCACCGCCGAGCAACTTTTCACGCTCCCGCTGCGCGACCGCGAAATCGTATTCGGCAAGTATCTCGCCGCCCTCGCGATGCTGGCGGTCATGATGCTCGTGGTCGGCGTTCACCTGGCCATCGTGGCCTATTTCGTGGATATCGAGCCCGTGGCGCTAGTCTGCGGCCTCGTCGGCGTCTTCCTCATGGGCGCGGCGTTCCTGAGCCTCGGGTTCTTCGTCTCGTGCCTGACACGAACGCAGATCACGGCGGCAACAGTGACCTTCGGCCTGATCATGGCCCTTTTCTTCGCGGGGAACATGGCCGAGAACCTGCCCGAAGCCCAGGAGATCGCCGTCGAGGGCGTCGGCCCGTTGCAGCCGATACTTATCGGGGGCTACCGCGTGATTCGCACGCTCTTGCAGCAGTTGGCCGCCGATGCGCACCTCGAGGAACTCACCCTTGGCGTGGTGCGGCCGCAAGATGTTGTCTATCACGTCCTGTTCGCCGCGTTCTTTCTGTTCCTGACGTTTCGCGCGCTCGAAAGCCGGAATTGGAGGGCGTAACCGTGCGGCGCGCGAAAACCATACTCGGCGGCGCGACGCTGCTCCTGTTCCTGGTCGCCGCGAATGTGCTGATCTGGGAGCGTACGCTGGTCTGGCTCTACGTCACCCTCGGCCTCGCCCTGATCCTCGCCGTCGGCTGGCTTGCCGCCGCGTTCATCGGCGCGGGCGGGCGCGCCGCGCTCGAGGGCCGCGCGGTCGGCGCCGTGAACGCGGTAGTGGCGTCCGCTATCTTCCTCGGCGTGTGCGTCATGGCCTACGTGTTCGCGCGCTACCCGGACGCCGCATGGGACCTCACCGAAGAAGGCCGCCGCGAGTTGGCCGAACAGACGGTGCAGGTGCTCGAAAACATGACACGCGAGGTCGAGGCGATCTGCTTCTTTCCCGACATCGACGACAAGCTCGCCCAAATATCCAAGAAAAAAACGCTCCGCTTCCTGGATACGTGCCGCAAGTACACCGACCTCCTGACGGTGAAAATGCTTGACCCCCACATCGACCAGGCCTCGTTGACCGAAATGGGCATCACGCACCTGTCGCCGCAAGGGACGGTCGTCGTAAAGTCCGGCGCGCGGCAGAAGGTAATCTGGTTCACGGGCGGCAGCCCGCGACTCGAAGAGCGCGATTTCACAAACGCGTTGATCAACGTGTTGCGCGACGCCGAGCCGAAGGTGTGCTTCCTGACCGGTCACGGCGAGCGCGGTATCAACGACGAAGACCCGGTCCATGGCGCGTCGCTGCTGCACCAGTTTCTGAAAAGCGAGTCTTACCGGCCCGAGGCCGTCGCCATCAAGATGTCGGACCCGGAAGTGCCCGAAGACTGCGACCTCCTGGTCATTAACGGTCTCGCCGCCGAGTTGTACCCCGAGGAACTTGGGGCCATAGACGCTTACCTCGACCACGGCGGGCGGCTCTTGCTGCTTGTCGAGCCGTGGGCGCTCGCGCGGCTGCCCTCGGGCGGCGAGCGGCTGCGCACGTGGCTTGCCGATCGCTACGGCGTCGCGCTGGGTGCGGACCTGATCCTGGCCGTGCCCGAGGATCGCCAGGTGACGCAGGAGCCGCAGAATCGCGTGCGCGTCCAGTTGACGGCGGACCAGGGGCCGTTCCAGGGGCTCGAAGAGGAGACGCCCGGGGTCTACCACGGATGCTACAACGCGCAACACGCCCTGACGCGCAGTTTCGACCAATTGATGCTGCTCCATGCTGCGGGAACCGCGGGCAAGGCCAAGTCCGCGCCCCGCGGCGTCGCCGTGACCGACATGCTGCGCACGACCCCGAACTACTGGGCCGAGGAGGACATCGCCGGGTTCACCAAGACCGGCGAGGCGAAGCGCGACAAAGGCGAACGGGCCGGACCGCTCCCCGTCGCCGTGGCGGTGAGCAAGACCACCGAGACGCCCCTGGGCGATACGCAGCGAATGCGCGAGGCGCGGCTGGTCGTGGTCGCGAATGAGGGCTTCGCCTCGAACGCGCAAATCGCCGTGGCCGGCGGCAATCTGAACTTCCTGCTGAACGCCGTGGCGTGGCTCACGCAGAGCGAAGACCTGATCGCCATCCGGCCCTCGGGAAAGACGGCCGTCGCCCTCGTGTTGACGCCCACCCAGGAGCGCGCGGTGACGTGGATTGCGATTCTGCTTGCGTTACAGTTGCTCCTTCTGCCGGGCGGCATCATCTACCTGGTCCGCGGGAGAAACCGATGAGCATCCGCGCGACCATTGTGCTGGCCCTATTGCTCGCGATCCTATGCGCGGCCTACTGGGCGCTGACCCGCCGCGAAATCGAGACCGTCCGCCGCACCATCGAGGCAAGGCGGCTGGCGGATTTCACGGCGGAAAACGTGTGCAGAATCACCGTGCGCCCGGCGGACGGGCCGACCGTCGCGGCGGAACGGGACGCCGCGGGCGCATGGCGCATAACCGAACCGTTGGGCGGCATTCCCGCCGATCAGGCGCGATGGAACGGCCTCGCCGCGAACATGGCCGCGCTGCTGAGCGCGCGCATCATCGACGAAGCCCCCGCCGACCTGGCCCGCTTCGGTCTCGATGCGCCGACGCTGATCGTCGGCGCGGAAACGGCGGACGCCGCGCGTCTGAGCGTCGCCTTCGGCAAGATGGAGCCTATACAGGTGAACCGCTACGCGCGCGTCAATGACGGAGCGGTAGTGCTCATCTCGGATCGCTCGTTTCTGCGGTTGAACCGGTCTTTGAGGGACTTGCGCGACCGGCGCATATTCTCGTTCGCGCCCGACGCCGTGCGCCGCATCGAGTTCGCGCGTCTCTGGGACGGGCGAGGCGAGGCTCCCGCCGCTTTCCGTCATTCCCGCGAAAGCGGGAATCCAGCAAACGAGGCGCCGGGCGAAACCCCGCCTCTAGGCACGGAACTGGGCCGCGTGGCCGTAGTGCGCAACACGGCGGAGGGTCCCTGGCAAGTCGTCGAACCGGTGGAAGCGCCTGCGGACCAGGATCGCGTCGCGGCCCTGCTTCAGGAACTCCCCAACCTGACCGGCGACCATTACGTGGATCAGCCGGAGGACCTGAGCGACTACGGTTTGAATCCCGGTTGGGCGCGCCTCACCCTCGCGGGCGACGGCGATGCCGCGGAAACCCTCTACCTCGGCGCAGCGGACCTCGCGGGCGACGGCGGGCTGTTCGCGAAGCGGGCGGACCAGGAATCCGTCTGCTTGCTTGACCCGTACTTCGTGAATTTCCTGCCCCTGACGCGCACGCACTTCCGCGATGCGCGCCTCATCACGCGCCCCGTCCGCGGGCTGAACGCGCTGCGATACGTCTCGCGGGAAGACGAGTTCATTCTGCAAAAAGACCCCGACCTCGGCTGGCGGCTGGTGTCGCCACCCGCAGATCAGACGGACCAGGTCGCGGTCTCGACGCTGATCGGCGAATTGGTGCGCATGACCGCCCTCGACTTTCCCGTGGGCGCGCCCGAGGACTTTGGCCTCAACGACCCCGACGTTGCGCTCTGGCTCGGCTTCGAGGGCGAGAGCGACATGGTGCAAATAGGTTTCGTGGGCGGTCCCGAGGGACGGGACGCCTGTTTCGCCACGCAGGATACCGGCGCGGTGGTGCTCTTGCCCGAGGAGGCGCTGGCGGCAATCCGGCGCTCGAGCGACGACCTCGAATCTTTCGAGTTGATGCGCTTCTCGAAGGAGCACGCGGTGAAACTCGCCATCGCGATCGAGGCCCGTCAGGTCGTGATCGAGAACCGCGCCGGCGTATGGCAGGTCGCGCTCCCCGCCGACCACGTGCTGCAGAACCAGAGCGATGCCCGTCTGTTGCTCGATGCCCTCTCGCCGCTGAAGGCCGAGGCCGACCTCGTCGTGCCGGAAGACCTCGCCGTCTACGGTCTTGACCGGCCCGTGCTGACCGTCACTGTGGAAGTGATTCTGCCGGAACAACCCGGATACGTCGCCGCGCTGGGTCCGTTGTTCGTGGGCGCGCCCGCGCATGAGCAGCCGAGAACCCGCTACGCGATGCTCTCGGGTCGCGACGGGATTTACCTGATCGGGCAGGACGTGCTGGACCGGGTGCGCGAGGCGTTGCGCGGCGTGCGCCCCGCGCCGCGTTGACCCGCCAAGTCCGCCCGGTCAGATCAGTTCGATCTGTCGGATCCGTCCGATCAGTCCCATCACGCCGTTCTGCGCGCCGGTAAATTCTTGACAAATACCGCGAATACACGCGGCCGGGCGCGCGACGCAGCCCCCTTAACTTCAAGCGTTCCGGGGAATTGCATAGCCTTTCTTTGTTGACACTACAGACGCCCTGTGATATAAAGCAGAACGAACAAACAGGGATGCGCACCGGCGGGTCCCTGAAGGGAGAATGCAGCCTCTAGACCTCGGGAATGCAGCACTGTACAATGAAGATGACCTGTCGCGTCGCGCGTAACGCCGGGGCGGGTGTCGTTTATTGTTGTAGTGTGGCCGCCGTGGCGGAGGGATCCCGCGCGGCGTCGCGCCGCGTCGCGGGAATGCCTGAACGCGAGAGTGGAGGTATGACACGGTGAACGGGAAACGTTGCGCGGTCCTGGGTCTGGGCATGGCGCTATGGCTCCAGCTCGGCATGATTGGAGCGCTCCGCGACGACGCCGCGGCGCTCCTTGGCGAAAGGGACGCGCGGGCGCCCCAGCCGTTCCAGGTGGCGAGTACTTCCGCCACGCTGGTCAACCTCCTGGCGCGCAGCGCCCTCATCAATCAATCTGTATGTGACGTCATTTACCTCGATTTCACTTCGAACCCCGACCCGGCGATCGGCGAGGCGCCTCTGACGGTCACATTCACCAATACCAGCACGGTTCCGCCGCAGGTCGGTACCGTGGAAGTGGTCGAGTGGTTTCCGACCGGAGCGGACGGAGGCAGCATCTCGTTGCCGCCGACGGCGAATCTGCAATACACCTACGAGGAGCCCGGCGCCTATGACGTCGGCATGCGCATCCGCGTCAACGGCCAGTGGTGTCCGCCGCGGTTCTTCAATGACGGGACGCCCGCGCCGCCGTTTCTCAAGCCGGGTTTTGTCGTGGTGACCGAGCCTGGCCAGGCCGAGCAGCCGCCGACGGCGTCCCTGGATTTCACGGAACTCACCCGCGACAAGGAGGCGTTGGTGCCCCTGTGCGACTGGGTGCCGTTGTGGCAATTCACGGTGGGCTACGACCTCGACGAGGAACAAGGACCGGCCCTGCGTTACGTGCAACGTCTTGATTACACGATTCGCGCGGACAGCCGCGGCTTGGACGATCTGGGCTACCGCAACATTGCGGGACCCGCGCGGGCGGACATTCTCGAGTTCGGCCTGTTCAAAGAGCGGGACGCAGGCGACGGCGCGGAAGAGAACCTGGTTCTGGACGAACGTTATGATGAGCCCATCATCACGTGGGATTCCTCCGGCAACGACCGTTTCGGTCGTGTCCAGGCGACGGTGACCGGCACCCCGATTCCCAACGGCGATCTCTTCTCACCTCTGTCCTACAGCGTCTTATTCTTGAACGCGCTGGGCCAGCCCTTGAACCCGACAAACCCGGTCCAAGCGGGACCGAACATTGATGGCGCGGGTATCCCCGGCAATTCCTACATTCTTGCTGTGCGCACCTCGGCCGTCTGGCAGAGCGGCGTAACCTTGGCGTGCGATGTCAGAGACTGCGTGTTAGTGGACGTGCAGACCGGCCAGGTGCCGCGCGACGATGACGGCGAGCCTATCGATTCCCTGCCCGAGTTCCCGCTCAATTCCGAGATCGCATACAGTTCGAGCTTCACCGTCATGGACACGACGAGCGCCCCAGCCGGCGAGTGGCGGCCCATATTCTACGACACCTGGAACCGGCCCCGCTTCGGCTATACGCCGACTGCGGAGTGGGTGCGGCCCGTTTGGAACACGCCCCTCTCCACCTTCCGCACCATCGGGGCCATGTTGATCGACATGCGCAGCCTTACACCGTTCGAGACATGGGAACCGGTGCTGGGCATCAACCTCCATTCGACCAAGGCGTTGCATTTTGACGCCTATGAATTCCTTACACAGTTTCCGGGCCAGCCACGGGTGCTGAGAAGGGACGGACTGGACAAGGCGGCGGCGCAGCTACAGGAAGTCAACATTGTCGTAACTGACATAGGCGGCGACCCGGCGGTCGCGGGCAGTGGCGGCGTGGACCCGCGCGACGGATTCGACGTTATCATCGATGCGATGAACTGTGTCGCCGCGGAGAACGCCGTCGGCAGCGATGTCACCTACAACGGTGTGTGGGTCTGGCATGACACGAACAACAACGGGCAGTTTGACCCGCCAACTTCCACCGGCAACGGGGTAACTTTCAACGGCGACTTCCCGTTGTTCCCAATGAGCCGTTACTCCAGCGATTACCCGAACGGGGCGTGGGAATACGTGCCGTATCCGCCGGGCGGCGGCGATCCGTGGTGGAAAATCAAGCTGCGGTTTCTCGAAGGGCACCGCCGGCCCTGCAGCGAAGCAAGCGAGGAGGACAACATCGCCGGCTACGTCGAAGCAGTCCCCGACGGCGAGAAGTACAGCCAGTTCACGCCGGATTACTTCGTTACCATACGCGTGGACAGCGGCCTGCGGGACACCTCGACCATCGTGGGCGACGGCGTGGGCATGCCCATGGGCGCGGATTTCCGGGTCTTCGTCGAACCCCGTCGCTACAACCCCGTCACCGGTACGGAGGATGGCGGCATTTACATCAATAGTATGATTCCCGGCATTGGCTGGCGAGACGGCTCGATCACACTCGATACGCCATGGCAGGATGATACGCGCTGGTACGTGGATGAACCGTGGTGGAATCAGCGCACCATGAACGCAAGCGTCGCAAAGCCGCTGCGTGCCGGCGTTGAAGTACACGACCTCGCGCTTCTGTATGAGTCCCAGTCGCCGTATAGCTATGTCACGGATTTCCTCCACGGCGGGGCGTTCTCGGAGGTGGACGGCATTTCCACACTCTTTGGATATAGTATTCCCTTCTTCGAGGCGGCCTTGTCCAGCTTTGACAAATGGATTGACCCCTTCGGCCTCGAGCAGGCCAAATTCTATTACCAGTACACTATGGACATTACGCGCTGGTACACCAACCTTTCCGTGGCTTACCAAGGCTTTCCATTCCTGCTCAGTGACAACGCGTCGGTCGGGTGTTTCCCCTTCGAGATTGCCCCGTTCTTCTCCGACGACGACCTGACGGCGGCGGGCCCGCGTTCTAACCTGTACCCGAACCCGCCGCCCCAGCCGACCCTGCCGGATTATGAAACTTGGTCCGGAGTTACGGCGCCGAACAAGTATCCCGGCATCTCGGACTGGGACCCCGCGGATCGGCAGACCCGTTATCTCTACCAGAAGACCGATATCATGAGCGAGCACGTCGCGCTACTCGGGATCAACCTCGTGGGCGTCAGCGACCCCAGCGTGAACGAGGACCGGGTGAAGTTAAACCAGGTCACCGTCGCGCTGTGGGGACCTGACTTCAAGCCGGAAGACCTCGCGCCGCTTGACGCACGAGGCATGGACCTGGATGCCGGCCTCCTGCTCTGGGAAGACACCGACGCCAACGGCGTGTTCCTCGGAACCCCCCTGCGGGACATCCTGCCTTCCTTCTTGACGGTGGAGGAACTTGTGCCGCTGCGCAATCTGGCCTGGCCGTCCGGCCCGGAATTGATAGACCTGGACGGCGACGGCGTACCGGATGACATGAACGGCGACGGCGTGGTCGACTCGCGCGATCGCGCCTGGGTCGTGAGACTGGTGCCGCAGCAACTTTGGGAACTCCCGGATTTAGACGGCAACGCCTTCGAGTTTGATATCGAGGAGATCCTGGGCGAAAAGAGCGGGGAAACATCCGGCGCGCGGAAGCGGGGGCGGCTCATTGTGCCCGAGGAGGCCGCGGAAGACGAGGCCAAGGCATTGGACCCGCTGGCGGACAATCCGGGCGACGACCTCTTCGTCTCCGTGCGGTTCTCGGACAAGGCCCGTCGTTTCCAGAAGCTTCGGGCCATGATTCCGGCGACGCTGCCCGAGCGCTCCGGCACGGCGCGGCGCGCGGGCATCCAGTTCTTTCCCGAGGTCAAGACGACGCCGGACGCCTTCGTGAAGGTGAATCCGGAAGAAGACCCGGTGCAGGACTATTACGGCCATGACACGATCGAAGTGAACGTGCCGGTCAAGATCGTAACCTACGGCAACCAATTTGACACCCTGGTTCCCGGCGGGCCCGCCAAGGCGGTCTTCGGGCTCGATATTGCCACGAACCAGCCCGAGAACACGGTCGCCAGCGGTACGGGCGGGGTCGGGGCCGACGGGGCGTTTCTCGTGGCGAACGCCGGTTGGACGCCGAACGCCTTCGCCGGCGACCTTCTGATCGACGTGGGTTATGAGTCTTACGATATTGTGAGCAATACCGCGACGGCGCTCGCATTGCTGGGCGGCAAACCCCGCAACGGACGCTGGCGCATTGTGCGCAATCCGTCCTTCCTCGAACAGGTGGTCATCGAGCTGTATCCGGAGGTGGACCTGATCACAGGCAGCGCAAGCGGCTTTAACGCGGAGGACGACCTGCTGCCGTTGGACCGCGACCAGGAAATCAGCGGTGTGGCGCTTTACCGCGATAATGACATGCACCCCGCCAACCGCAACGGCTATTTTGACCCGGGCGTCGACATCCCCCTGATGCTCGACGCGGAACCGGATTTCATCGGCCAGGCGGGCGAGCCGACGCAGGTGCGGTTTGTCTTCTCGACGCCGGGCACGGACAACTTCCCGATCCCGCGGGCGAATCAGCCGCGGAACCGGCAATGGATACAGGACACCTTCGGCGACGGAACAACCTCACATCCCGATACAGGCCCCGATTTCTTCGTCGTCCTGCGTCCCTCGCGCAACTTGAGCGAGTATGACGCGTTCCGCCTCGGCCTTGTTTCGTGGGGCCCGAATACGCCAAGCGCGCCCGACCCGGACGTGTGGACGACCACCTGGTTGCCGCCAGGCTCGCTCGGGTTGCCGGCGGAACAGCGGCACGAGTTCGTGAAGTTTCTTGATTTCCCATGGGCGGAGCACGCGCTGGGATTTATCACCATTCTTAAGGACCCCATGGTGATGTACCGAATGGACGGTCCCGTGGCGCGCGCGGATACGGACGCCAGCGGCATCAACTTCATCCGGTCCGTGACCGCGAGGAAAGTGCGCAGCGGTGTGTTCACGGCGGGAAGCCAGCCGGTCGGCCCGCTTACGGTGGTTATCGACTCGACCTCGCCGGTTAACAGTCAGGGCTTCACCGAGTTGCCCAGTCAAATCCTGCCGGGCCAGACCGTCGGTTTCACCATCTACGGCCAGGGCTTCGGGACCGCGCCGCAAGTAATGCTGAGCGGGTACGACGTGAACGTCACGAGCGCGCAAGACGATAAAATATCCGTTACCATCACGGTGAAACCGGAAAGCGTGCCTACGGAGCCTATCGCGTTGCTCGTGCGCAACGCCGCCACGGGCAACGAGGCCAGCCGCACCGACCTCTTCAAGCTCGTGCCCGGCACGATGGATCCGCGACCCCTGATTGCCGCCGTATCACCGAGCAGGGCAACGCGCGATCAATTCCCCGTGATCATCAGCGGCCAGAATTTTGACGCGCAGGGCGGCGTCGAGGTCCGCTTCGGGACCACGCGAATGCCCGTGCAGTCGCTGACCGCCACGCGCATCCAGGTGGGATTCCCGACTGGCGGAATCGCCAAGATTGGCAAGCTGGATGTTTCGGTGCGCAACACGGCCACGGGACAGGAAGACGTGGCGGTGGACGCCTTCGAGTTTGTAAACCCCGCATGGCGGCCCACGAAGGTGCTGTTCTGCGGTCCGGACAACACGGGCGGCCCGGGCGCCTCGCGCGCCGCGGACGCGCTGGTGTTACTCTTGGTGGCGGGCGCGCTGTGGCTTGCCCGGGGATGGTCGCGGCAACGCGCCGTGGCGCGTGCGTCTCGCCCGTGATGGAAAAACATGGGCGGAACGCCCATGCGAGAAGGAGAATCAGTCTCGTGAACGCAGTCATGCGAAGAAGCGTGGTCCTTGCCGCCGGCGTGGCGCTCCTGGCCTGCCCGGGAGCTTGGGCGTTCTTTCCCATCGGCCAGTTCGACACCTTCGAGGTGTTGCGTCACGCAACGTGGCGTTTCGGGGCGATGGACTCGAACAACGACGGGGATATCGGGCCGGACGAGGGCGTCGAGGTGTTGATCGAGGCCGGTTTGCGCGGTTTCACGCCCGAGGAAATCGAGATCGTCAAGGAGGCCATCGACGTATGGCGGGACGTGGCGACCTCCTATGCGGGGATTAGGATCGTCGGGGAGTATCAGGACTTGATTCTGGCCGGGGTGCCGGACGGCATCAACTCCATCCAGATGGAGGTGCCGTTGGACCCCTCGGAAATCCAGGTCGGGGTTATCAGCGACCCCGCCATCCTCGGCGTAACCTTCATCGATTACGTCACCGAAGATACGACCGTTACAATGAACGGCATCACCACCCAAGTCAGCGCGGGTACGATTCTCGACGCTGACATCGTAATCGACGGGATTCTCCACCGGCCGCTTACGCCGGGCGGCCAACCGCCCTTTTCGCTCAAGGATGTGCTCGTGCACGAACTCGGCCATTTCTTCGGCCTGGACCACACCCCGAACAGCACCGTCAGCCTTGAAGACATCAACCTGATCGAGACCGCTAGTTTCAAGACACGCGACGCGACAGGCCAGGAAGTCTTCGTCGGCCTTACGCCGACCATGTTCCCGATATACTTCACCACCCGCGAGCGCGTCGGCGGGTTGCCGGCCCGCGCGGGCGCGGCGGACTTGGCGCCGGATGACATCGCCGGCATCTCGTTCCTTTACCCGCGCGGCACGCTGGGCGATTTCTTCCGTATCCAACATCAAGCGCGCAGCCAGAGTCGCGTGGACATTCCGTCCTTCCCCTTGTCCGGGGCCGTTATCACCGCGTGGATTGATCACGACAACGACCCGACCACGGCCCGCCAGCCGATCATGTCCACCATGACCGGGCTGTATCAGCCGGCGAGCAAAGTGACGCGGGCGGGTAACTTTGACCTCTTTGGTTTGCTCAAGCGCATCGAGGTCGAGGGCACGGTGGGACAGGTCGAGGCCACCTACACGCTCACCCTGAGCCCCCTCAGCGCCATCGGCTTCGAGCGCATGGCGCCGCCGCCCTATCTGCCCGCCGATTTCCAGTCCATCGTCGGGTCGGCGCCGCCCACCGAACCCTTGTTCTTGTCGGAGACGTTCAACGAGTTCGGCAATATCATCGACCTCTCGAATCATGATGTCGGAACCCCCTTGAAGTGGGACAGCGGCCGCCGGGCGATCGTCAGCGCCGACACGAACCGCACTTTGGCGGAAATGTTGCCGAATCGCGGCCAGCCGATGTTCGGCGACCCCAACCGCACCTGCCCGTTCAACGTTATCGTCGGCGGCGTCGCGGACACGGGCGCGTTGACGAAAACGTTGCGTTCCCTCCGCGACAACACGCTGCTGGAGTCCGCGGTCGGCGCGGCCTGCGTGGACCTTTACTACAGCCTTTCCCCGCGTCTCGGCGGGGTGCTGGCGGACAATGACGGCTGGCTGCGTTGGGCTGCGGGCCTCTGGCAACTTGGCCAGGCGGCGGTGCAACTTCGCTTATATCTATTGCTGTTGGCGCCGCCGCTCTATCTCCTCCTGCGTCGCGTCTGGCGCACGCGCCGGGCGCGTGCCGCCGTTGCGGCGGGACTGCTCCTGATCCTGTTCGCATTTGGGGCGGTGCCGGCGCAAGCCTCGGTCGGTATTCCTGCAACTACCGAGGACCTTGTCTCCTACGCGGACGCGATTGTCGTGGGACACGTAAGCAGCGTCGAGAGCCGCTGGGTGCAGTCGGCCCGAGGTAAACGCATTGTCACCGACATTGCTGTCGAAGTCGCCGACACGGCCAAGGGGCGCCTGAACAAAGGCGCGACGTTATCTTTCACCGTACCCGGCGGCCAGATCGGCGTGGTGGTTACCTACGCCAGCGGCTTGGCCAAGTTCGCCGTAGGTGAGGAGGTGCTCCTGTATCTTGCCGAGGCCCCAAGCCTTGGCTACGTCGTAGTCGGCGGCTCGCGCGGCAAGACGCCTATCGGCACGGAAGAGAAAACGGGCGAGAAGTATGTTTATGCCGCCTCAGACCTGCAGGCGGTCAATCTCAAGCGCGACGCCGAGGCGTTAAACCGCGGCAAGCAGCAGGACGCCTCGCCGCGCATCCCGCTGGATGCTTACCTGGACTATCTCCGGGGCGTGGCCTGGGCGCAGGAGGCCGAGGCGGCGCGGAAATAACGCCGCAAGTCGGCCGGCGCGCGACTGGGCCGCGAAGCGTAATCATCATTGCGCTTGTGCGGAGGGTTCGGCTACACTAGGGCGGCTCGAGGTCGCGACGTTCGGCAAGGGCCGATTGCCCGGCCGCGCGGGATGTCAACTCTGGACCTTGAGGCGCCGTTTCCATCAATGGCCTGAAAATCATTGCGGTTCCACGGCTTCTGCGTGATGGAGGCGTCTTACCCGGCGGCGCGGCGACAGGGTACGGCCGCCCCGGACGCCGAGAGCGCGGGTGACCGCTTACGGAGTATGCCGGTTCCATGATCCGCGGATTGTTCATAAGACAGATATTCGTGCTCATAGACCTCGCCTTGGCCGCCGTGGTGGTGGCCACGGCGCTCGCCGTCGGCATGAAATTGTTCGAGGCGCCACCAGTCATGGCCATGCCGGCGCCCTCCGCCGCGACTGCGGCCAATGATGCCTCGCCGTTCCAGGTCGGAGACCGTACACGGTACGACACGATCATCGAGCGAGGACTCTTCGGGGCGGCGGGCCAATTTGACCCCGCCGCGGCGGCTGTCCCCGAGCCCGAGCCGGAAGCCGAAGTGGTGGCTACGAGTTTCAATTTGCGATTGGTGGGCACCACCGCCTCTTCGCCGACCGACCGGTTGGCGTCGGCGATCATCTTGAACATGGACGAGCGTGGTGCGAGCAAGACGTACCTGCTGAACGAGGCGGTTATTCAGGACGAGGCGCGAGGCAACGTCACGCTCATCGAAGTGTATCCCCGCTCCGTGATCCTGCTGAACGCTCAGGAAGATCCCCCCACCCGGGAACGGCTCTCGATGGACGACGCGCAGCCGGGGGCGCCGGCCCCGGCCCTGCCCGTACAGACCGCCGCCGCCGCGGACGGAAGCTCCAATCGGATCACAATCAATCGCGACGAATTCGTTCAGGAACTCTATCAGAACTACGCCGATCTGGTGACCATCATCCGTCCGGAGTATTATCGGGACGCGGCGGGCAACGTGGTCGGCCTCACCGCGCAGCAGATATCGCAAGTGCCGCTGGCGCAGAAGCTGGGGCTTCAGGACGGCGACGTGCTGCAAAGCATCAACAACGAGCAGATCGACAGCGAACAGAAGGTCATGGAACTGTTCCAGCGTTACCGGAACGCCTCGGCCTTCCGCATCGGCATCCTCCGCAACGGCAGGCCGCAGGTTATCACCTACAGACTCGAGTAGCGGGACGGGGAAGCCGCTTGAATGGCGCGAAGCGGGTAATCCCGTATACACTAGAAGCGCCGGGGACGGAATCCCCGGAGGCGTCGAGGGTTCGCTTACGGGCGCGGTTGGTCACACAGTATCATCAGGAAGGAAGAACAGTGCGGAGAATGAATTGGGCGCGCTGGGTTGTGGCGCTCGCGATGGCCGGGTCGGTGGGGACGCCCGCGCGCGCGCAGCAGCAAGAGGTGATGTACGACGAGACGACCGGCGAGATGGTGTATGTCGATCCCGGCGTGCAGCATCTTGAGGTGGTCGAGGGGGAATATGTCCCGCCGCAGCAAATGCTTCAGCCGGGTATGCAGGAGGGACAGCAGCCCCTTGTGATCGAGCCCGAGGACGTGCCGCCTGTCGCGCCCCCGGGCGGCGCCGGGGGCATCGGCGTACAGCCCGCGCCCGCGCCTACGCCGCGCCCACGACCGACGCGCCCCACGCCCGCCGCCCGTCCGCAGCGCGTGACGCCGCCCGCGCCCCGGCCGGCACAGGCCGAGCCGAAGGCCGAGCCAAATGCCGAACCGAAGGTAGGCCCCGCCGAAAACGGGAAGAAGGACGGCAAGACCATCGGCGGCCCGGTTTCGTTCGACTTCGAAAACGCGGAACTCTCACAGGTCATCGCCGCGATTGCGGCGGCCACAGGCCGGAACTTCGACCTCGATCCGAACATCGGCTCGACCCCGGTTACGGTTATCACACACAGCGAAATTCCCGCCGAGATGGCGTTCGAGGTGCTCGAATCCATTCTCGCCTCACGCGGGTTCTCGATGGTCGAAACCCTGGACGGGAAACTCATCAAAATCATCGCGACGGGAGAGGCGATACCCTCGGATAAGACGCCGCTCAGGCGCGGCGTTGAGGGAGTTCCCGTGTCTTTTGACACGCTCTCCACCCACATCGTCGCCATCAAGTACGCGGACGCTACCGACTTGTCCACTGTCCTGCAACGGCTCGGCTCGAAAAACGCCCGCATCGATGTCTACGTGCCGACCCAGACCCTGATTATCACGGATACGGCGGACGGCCTGCGCCGCATGTTCTCCTTCATCGAGGAGGTGGATATCCCCGGCTTCGAAACGGTCATGGAGATCTTCACAATCGAGTACACCCGCGCCGAAGTGCTGCAGCAGCAAATCGAGCAGGTGCTGTTGGACACCGGGGGAGGCCCAGCGCGGGGACTGGCCATGCCGCAGCAGCCCACCGCCGTGCGTCCCACGCCGACGCGCACCGTGAGGCCCACTGTGCCCGGCGCAATGCCGTCGCAGGTGATCGGCACGCGCGAGGAGGTCCTGCGCATGGTGCCGGACGAGCGCCTGAACGCACTCATCGTGGTGGCCTCGGAGGGCATGATGGAGCGCGTGCGCGACCTCGTCAAGCGCCTCGACACGCCCACGCCCTACGAAGCGAACAACCTGCACATCTATGAGTTACTGCACGCGGACGCCGAACAGGTGGAGCAAGCGCTTCAGGGGGTGATCGGCACCGCCCCGCGCGGCGGGGGGGGCGGCGGGGGTGCGCCCGGCGCCGCGGGCGCCGCCGCAGCCGCCCAAAGCACGGAAGTACAACCCTTTGAACGAAAGATTCAGGTGACCCGCTACGACCAGACCAACTCGCTGCTCGTGGTGGCCTCGCCACAGGACTACAAGCTCCTCGAAGTCTTTATTTCCCGGCTTGATGTGCCGCCCCGCCAGGTGCACGTGGACGCTGTGGTCATGGACGTGACGATCTCCGACGATTACGGCCTCACCGTGGACATGGCATCGATTACCGGCGAAGACGGCTTCGGCCTCACGAGCACGACGAACATCTCGCAAATCTACGCGGCCCTTGCCGGCACCGCGACTGCGGCAAACCAGATTGTCTTAGGTCCGGAATCGGGCTTGGCGGCGGGCGCGGCGTTACTGGGTCTCGGCGCCGGCGGCGGCCTGACCACGGGCGTGTTCGACGAGATGTCCTTCGAGTTCAACGGCAGGAAGTTCAAGGTGCCCTTTGTGCCGGTCTTGTTCCAGGCCATCGAGAAATTGACGGACGTCGAGGTTTTGTCGCAGCCCAGCCTGCTGACGGTGGACAACGAGGAAGCGTCGATTGTCGTCGGCCAGGAGGTGCCGTTCGTGGTGGGCACCTCCAGTCCGCGCACCAGCGGCGAGGGCGACCTGATCTCGACCGGCTTCACGCGCGTGCAGCGCGAAGAGGTCGGCGTCAAGTTGAAGGTGACGCCCCAGATCAGCGAGGGCGACTACGTCGCGCTGAATCTCGAAATCGAGGTGTCCGACCTCGATGCGCAGCAGGTCGGCACAGTCGATATCCTCGGCCCCACGACCAATAAGTCGCTCATCGCGAACCGGGTCGTGGTGAAGGACGGTGGCACGGCGGTTATCGCCGGGCTTATCCGCGACAACAAGAGCCGCAAGGTCACGCAAGCGCCGTTCCTGGGCGATTTGCCGCTCGTCGGCTGGGCCTTCAAGTCCAAGTCGCACACGCGCAATAAGCGGAACATGGTCGTCCTGGTGACGCCTCACATCGTTAAAGAAGGCATAGACCTGAATCGGGTCACGCAATACAAGGTATCCGAATACCGGGACGCGAACATCGACGTACTGTTCGAGAAGGGCTTCTTCAAGCGGATCAAGCGTAAGCGCGAGATGCGCGAGGAACACCGCCCCACGGCCCAGCGCACGGAAGCGCTGGTCGGAACCGGACCGGCGACCGGGTTCGGCCGCGGCGACATCAAGAGGTAAGGGATGAGTACGGGCCAGGAACTGCAGCTATGCGAAATCCTCATCCGCGACGGGCGGATTCACCTCGAACAGGTGCAGGAGGCGCTCGAACTGCAGAAACTGCGCCCGAAGCGCATTGGCGAAATCCTGCTCGACCTGGGCTACGTGGATGAGGAGGCCATCCTCCTCGCCTTGAGCGAGCAATTCGACATTCCCTACGTGCCCTCGCTCAAGGGCGAAATTGATTCCGCCCTCACGACAAAGGCGCCGATCAACTTCATCCGCGAATACCACATGGTGCCGTACAAGCAGAACGGCGCCGCCTACTACGTAGCCGTCAACGATCCGGTCAACCTCCTGCCGCTCGATGACCTGCGCCTGCTCCTCGGCGGACCCGTGATTCCCGTGCTCTGCCGCAAGGAGGAAATCCAGCAGATCATCGACGCCTATTTCGACCAGACCGGCGAAAACGCCGCCGACATGATCGACAGCCTGACCATCGAGGCCGGCGAGGGGACAACGGTCCACACCCTGGATACCGTCGAGAGCGAGCGTGACCTGCTGGACCTCGCGAACGAAGCGCCGATCATCAAGCTCATCAACCTGGTGATCTCCGGCGCCATCAAGGAGCGCGCCTCGGATATCCACATCGAGCCGTTCGAGCGCGAGGTCCGCGTGCGCTACCGCATCGACGGCGTGCTCTACGAGAAATTCAACGTGCCGCGCTCACAATTGGCCGCGGTCGTCTCGCGCGTCAAGATCATGGCGAACCTGAACATCGCCGAGCACCGGCTGCCGCAGGACGGGCGCATCAAGATTCGGCTCAGCGGCAAGGAGATTGACATCCGCGTGTCGATCATCCCAATCGCCCACGGCGAGCGGGTCGTCATGCGCATCCTGGACAAGGGCAGCTTCCTGCTCAGTCTCGAAGAACTCGGGATGGACGAGCGCGACCACAAGCACATGGACAAGCTCATCCAGAACTCGCACGGGATCATTCTGGTTACCGGCCCGACCGGCTCCGGCAAGTCCACCACCCTCTACGCCGCGCTCCAGCGCGTGAACTCGCCGGACAAGAACATCATTACCGTCGAAGACCCCATCGAGTACCAGATACCCGGCATCGGCCAGATTCAGGTGCGCCCGAAGATCGGCCTCACCTTCGCCGCCGGTTTGCGCAGCATCCTGCGCCAAGACCCCGATATCATCCTCGTCGGCGAAATCCGCGACCTCGAAACCGCCGAAATGGCCGTGCAGGCCTCGCTTACCGGCCACCTCGTGTTCTCGACGCTGCACACGAACGACAGCGCGGGCGCGATCACGCGCCTCGTGAACATGGGCATCGAGCCGTTCCTGGTGACCTCCTCCACGATTGCGATTCAGGCGCAGCGGCTCGTGCGGCGTATTTGCACCCATTGCCGGGAGCCCTATCCGCCGGGCGCCGAAAGCCTCAGCGAACTGGGGTTCTCCGCGGAGAAATGCCGGGAAGTCGATGCCGTGTGGCAGGGTAAGGGGTGTGACGCCTGCGCCAGTCGCGGCTACCTCGGCCGGACGGGCATCTTCGAACTCCTGGTTATGACCCCGCACATCCAGACCCTCGCCCTCGAGGGGGCTGACTCGAACATCATCAAGCGCGAGGCCCGCAAGGACGGCATGCGCACCTTGCGCGAGGACGGCGCTCAGAAGGTGCTGCGCGGGCTTACCACAGTCGAGGAAGTCCTGCGCATCACCCGCGACGATCTGCTCGAGGAAGTGACCTGACGCCATGCCGGTCTTCGAGTACACGGCCATCGAGAAGGGCACCGGCAAGAAGACCCGCGGCGTCGTGGATGCCGACACGCTCGCGGCGGCGCGTGGCAAGCTGCGCGAACTGTCGCTGTATCCCACCGAAATCGTCGAGAGCGCCCGTCTGCAGACGGACCCCACCGAACGCAGCGTGCGGCGGTTGCGCCGGTCGCGCGGGGGCGTCTCATCGCGCGACCTCGCCCTTATGACGCGGCAGCTGGCCACGCTGCTCCAGGCCGGCATGCCGCTCATCGAGGCGCTGGGCGCGTTGCTCGAACAGACGAGCAAGGCCCGCCTGAAAAGCATTATCTTCGAGATTCGCGACAAGGTAAATAGCGGCGCGGGCCTCGGCGACGCTATCGAGGAGCACCCGCGCGTGTTTTCGACGCTCTACGCGAACATGGTGCGCGCGGGCGAAATGAGCGGCACCCTCGAGTCCGTCCTGTTTCGCCTGGCCGACATCCTCGAACGGCAGGCGAAACTCAAGGGGCAAATCGCGTCCTCGCTTGCCTATCCGGCGTTCATGGCCCTGTTCGCGGTGGCCATCATCGTGTTCCTGATGCTCGTGATTGTGCCGCGCATCCAGGTCATCTTCGAGAAGCAGGAGCAGGAACTCCCGGTCCTCACCGAAATCCTGATCAATTCAAGCGAGTTTCTCGCGCGCTACGCACCCGTCATCGTACTGACCGGATTTGGCGTTGTCATGTTGTGGCGCTTGTGGATTGCTCGCGATGAGGGGCGCAAGCGCTGGGACCGCTGGAAACTGCGCTTTCCGCTGTACGGCAATCTGCACCTCAAACTGGTGTGCGCTCGCTTGGCCCGCACCCTGGGCACGATGCTCCAAAGTGGCCTGACCATGATGCGCGCCCTCGAGGTGGTCAGCACGGTTATCGACAATCGGCATATTCAGTTGCGCATGGAGGACGTGAAGAGCGGCGTGAGGCGCGGCCGTGACCTGGCCGTTCCTCTCAAGGAGACGGGCATCTTCCCGCCCATGATGATCCACATGATCGACTTGGGGCAGCGCAGCGGCGAGATCGAGGACATGCTCGTTCGAGTGGCCGACACCTACGATGACGACGTGCGCCTGACCGTGGACGCCCTTGTCGGATTGCTCGAACCGGTTATAATAATCCTGATGGGCATCTTTGTCGGATTCCTGGTGCTCGCCATTCTGTTGCCCATCCTGAACATGAGCACCAACATCGGAGGCTGAGACCATGCACAGTGCCCGACAGCATCGGGGGAGCGGCGCGGCGGCCGGCTTCACCCTGATCGAACTCATGGTGGTGATCGCCATCTTGTCCATTCTGGCCGCCGTCGTGGGCGTCAACGTCCTGGGCGCTTTCGGCCAAGGCAGCGTCGCCGCCGCCAAGACCGAGATCAAGTCGCTGGCGGACGCCGTCATCATGTTCAAGCTCGAGAACGGAAAATTCCCGTCCGACCTCGAGACGCTGATCAACAATCCGAAGCGCAACTACCTGAACAAGAACGAGATTCCCGCCGACCCGTGGGGGAACAAGTATGTCTTCCAGGCGGACGGCGCCAATTTCCGCATCATTTCGTATGGCGCCGATGGGACGCCTGGCGGCGACGGCGAGAACGCGGATATAGCGAGCGACTCGATCAAATGATCCTGAGTCGGTCGAAGGCGGGGTTCACGCTCATCGAGCTGCTCGTCGTCGTGGCGCTCATCAGCGTCGTGGCGGCGGTTACCTTTCCAAACTTCTATCCCGCCATCGCCTTCACGCAGCTCGAGCGGGCCGCGACGCACATGGCGAACTACGGGCGCGGTGTCATGGCCGAGGCCATGATGCTCCAACAAGACATCACCGTGCGCATCGACCTCAAAGAGCAGGAACTCACCGCCGTCCGCTGGGCAGTGCCCGAGCCCGAGCCGCTCCTGAAGCCCGGCCAGGACGCGCCCGAGGACATGATCGCCATGCTCGCGTCCATGCGCGGCGGTGGCGCCTCGGACGCGGTCGAGCGGTTCGGCGCGCGCGGCACCTCCGCGCGCCGCCTCCCCGGGTCGGCAAGCGATTTCGAGCGGTACCTGTCCACCTTCGAGGATTTCGGCGAACCGCCCGAGGGCTTCGACACGGCGCTGGCGGACAAGCAGATGCGCGACCGTTTTGACGCCTTCGTGCGCCGCGCCACCATGGCCCGTGTAAAGAACGTAAAGCAAGAGGGGTTCCTCGACGAAATCGATCTATTCGAGGGATACGAGTTTACGCTGGGCGAGAGCGACGAACCCGTCGAGATGGATCTCGATAACCCGCTGCTTCAGCGCGCGTCGATACCCGAGGGCGTGTACCTCGAATCCATCGAAGTCGACGGCGCTTCCCATTCCCGGGGCCTGGTCGAGATCGAATTATCCCCGCTCGGGTTGGCGTCCATGGTGGTGTTCTACTTCGTCAACGACGCGCGGGATTACTACACCGTAGTCTGGGACCCGTTGCTGGGCGGGGCCAAGGCCTACCGAGGGAAGCGGTCCTTCGCATGACGCGCCACAATGCACAAGGCTTCACGCTCATCGAGATCATGGCCGCCCTCGCCATTCTTGGCATGAGCCTCTTTGTTCTCTTGCAGTCTCATTACAGCGCGCTGCGGCTCTACGATACCGCGTGCAGCGAAACCATGATCCGCGAGTTGCTCCAGCGCACCATGAACTACGCGGAACTGCAAGTCCTCGCCGGTACGCTTGGTGAAGAGGGCGACTTCGGCATGCGCTACCCCGAGTACGTCTGGTCCTTCGAATCGTCGCTCGTCGGCCAGGACGAACTCATCCAGTTGTATGAGGTGAACGTGACCGTGCGCGCGCCGGACGGCGTCGAGAGATTGATCTCATTCCTCACGTACAACCCGAGCGCCGAGGTGCAGGAGAAGATGAGCAAATGACCGCCCGCGCTTCCAGACACCGCCTCGGCTTCACGCTGCTCGAATTGATGGTGGCGATATCTATTCTGACGGTCATCGTCACGATCATCTATATCAGCTTCAGCAGCGTCACGCGGGCATCCGAGGTCGCGCGCGACGTCGCGGAGAATCTCCGGCTGCACCAGTTCCTGCTGCGACACTTCAACCAGGTGATACCCACGCTGCACGCCGACGCCGCAGTCTCGATCGAGGCCTATCAGGTCCTCGGCGAAGACGCTTCCGGCCCCATGGGACCCGCCGACAAACTGCGCTTCTGTTCTTCGACTCCCCTCATGGGCGGCAAGTCCCTGCCCGGCGTTTTCAAGGTCGTTACCTTCGAAGTGATGGATGAGAGCGCGGAGGAGGGCGGGGGCCTCACGGGCATCGAAACGGAAGAGCCGGACCAATGGAACGACCGGGGCGCGCTCGCCCTCGAGTACCGGGAGTCGCCCCTCACGGTCGACATGAACGCCGAGGGCGACCAGATGCTGGGCGGATTCGACGCGACCGAGCAGGAATACGCGAGTTGGCGCGTGCCCGTCAGTTCCTTCGACGTGACCTATTTCGACGGGGAGGAATGGATAACCGAGTGGAATTCCCTCGACAAAGGCCTGATCCCGTGGGCAATCACGATACGGATCAACTTCAGCAAGTCCGAGGCGGATTGGGCCGCCGACCGCGCCGCCGGCATAACCCCGGAAGAGGACCCCGATTTCGAGATGAGCTATGTACTTCCCGCAGGCGCCGGAACGCGCGAGCCCTTCCTCGACCTGAATCCCGCCGCCACGGCGCAGGCGGAACGCGACCTGTTCCGGCGTGAGGAAAACCGGCCATGAACCACGACAAAGACCGCCGCGGCGTCGCCCTCATGCTCGCGCTGGTGTTCATCGTCGTCCTTGCCGCGCTTGTGGTCGA
Organism: Candidatus Hydrogenedentota bacterium; assembly: GCA_029556545.1. GTDB lineage: Bacteria > Hydrogenedentota > Hydrogenedentia > Hydrogenedentales > JAGMZX01 > JAGMZX01. The sequence goes on along the minus strand of JAKQEQ010000187.1, from coordinate 32,451 downwards.
ATTCACCTACGACGCACAGATGGACGCCTCGCTCGCCATGAGCGGCGACAACCGGTTCCAGGCGTGGGTCGCGGCGAAGTCCGCCGTCGCCGAGGGCATGGCGCTCCTTGCGGCGGACCTGCTCGAAAGCGTGGGATCCAGTCAAGGCGCGACGACGTCGGGACGTACGACCACCGTCCCGAGGACGCCGCAGCAGGGGCAACTGGCGGCGGGCATGCAGCCGCCCGGTGAATACGACAGTTACTACGACGGCGTGCCGTGGGCCGACGGCGCGCCCATCAAGCCGATGAACGACGCCGTCATGCGAACGACCATCTCGGACGAGTGCGGCAAGATCAATCTCAACGCCTTGTTGATTATGAATGAGGGCGGGGCGGCCGAGGAAAACGAGTGGCTGATTCAGACGCTACGGAATTTCTTTCAGCTTCGCAACCCCGAGTTGAAAGATGACCCCGTGGACGCGATCCTGGATTGGCTGGACTACGGCGACAATGACGAGGAACGCCCGGAAGGGGCGGAAAACAGCTATTATCAGGGCCTCGAGATTCCCTATCCCTGCAAGAACGGACCGATGGACTCCATCGAGGAATTGCTCTTGATCAAGGGCATCACACCCGAGTTATATTACGGCGATCCGAACCAGGTCGAACCACCGGCCGGGAGACCCGCCTACGCCGCGGACATGGACGTCGAGGGCGAGGACGCCTATAAGCCGCTGCCCTTGAGCGAGTTCCTCACCGTGCACGGCGACTGGCAGGGGAAGGTGAACGCCAATACGGCCGAGTACGACGTTCTCATGGCGGTGTTGACCGGATATGCGGAAACGCAAGGGGGGGCGAGTTATTCGCCCGAATTGGTGGCCGAACAGATTTTCGAGTACCAGTACAACGAGCAGCCGATCACCAACGTGACGGAATTGGACCGGTTATTTCCCCAGGACCGTCGACGGCGCGGCTCCACGAGCGCCACGCCGACGGTGGCGCCCCGAACGCTGCTAAAAGCGAAGCAGGCGTCCTTCTCGAACCCGGCCCAGCCGAGCCCGGGGTTCGCTCAGCCGGGGGTGCCGGCGCAGGGCGGCTTCGGGAGTCTGACCGGGCGTCCCTCGCAGGACGTCTTTCGGGTGGACAGCAATGTGTTCCGCATCTATGGCGATGGGATGCTCGATAATGCTATGGTCCGTATCGAGGCCTACGTATGGCGGACGCCGTTCGACCCCAGCGCGCTACAGGGCGGCGGCACCACGGACCCATTCCGCATCCTCGCCTGGAGGGTGATTCAGTAACTGGCAGGCGCCTCGCGGCGCGCCGGGGCGCGGCACGGTTCCGCTATCTCGACCAAGGGATGTTGGATATCCCGGGAGTAATGCATGTTCTTATCGACGAAAGTGGCGGCGATTGAATTCGACGGCGACACCGTCCGCATTGTGGTGGTGAAGGTCGGCGGCCGGCTGCCTGTCCTGCTCGAATTGTATGAGGCCACAGCGGCCTATGATGCGCCGGAGCAGCGGTTCGAGGCGTTGGTGAACGCGGTGGACGCCGCCGTCGGCCAATTGCGCTCGCATCCCGCCGCGTTCGTGTTGTGCGCCTCCACCACCTACAGCGTAGTGCGCACATTGCGCGTCGGGTTGAAGGGGCGACGCCGCGTCGCCGCCGCCGTGCCCTTCGAACTTGAACCCTATCTCGCTTTTCCCATCGACGACCTGCTCGTGGACTTCACCGTCGTAGCTGAGCGCGGCGGCGAAACCGAGGTGTTGGCCGTCGGATCGCGGCGTGAACTGCTCGATGAGCAACTGGCCATTCTCGAAGCGGCAGGCGTCGAGGCGGAGGCCGTCGGGCTGGACGCCGCCGGGTTGACGGCCCTCTGGCAGGCGGGCCGGAGGGGGCTGAAAGGCCTCAACGCCATGCTGCACGTGCGCGAGCACAGCGCCATCCTCGCCGTGACCCACAACAAGTCCCTCGTCTACTTCCGGCACATCGCGAAGACCGGAGACCAGGTCCGCGAGGAACCGACCTGCGTCGTGCGCGAAGTCCAGAATACACTGCGCGGCTTCCTCGCCGAATGGCGCGCCGGCGGCGAAATCACGGAACTCCACATTACGGGGATCGAGTTCGAGCCGGATCAGCGGCAGCGCCTCGAGGAGGCCCTGCGCATGCCGGTGCGCGACGAGGTGCTGCTCGCCCGCCTCAAGGGGCACGAGGCGGCCATGGATGACGAAGGCTACATCGCCGCGGACAACGTCTGGGAGGCGGCCATCGGCGTAGCGGTGGGCGCGGCCGGCGGGCGCAGCGCCTTCGACTTCAAGCGCTTTGAGCGGGATTGGCGCGTCGCCATGCGGGGAGTTGTGGCCCATGCCATGTTCTCCGCGTGCCTGGCGCTTGTCGCGATCGTCGGCTGGGCCTATTACTGTTACCAAGGCACGGCCAAGAACGAAGTACTGGCCGACGAATTGCGGCGTCAGACCGCCGAAGTCAACGACGAGGTGGCCGCGCTGCGGCAGCAGGGCCTGCCCAACGTGCCTGACCACATCATGCAGCTCTATCGCGACCCGTCCCTACTCGACCTGCTCGCGGAACTGAGCGAAAAGATGCCCGGCGATGAGATAACCATATACGAAATCCGCATCAATCAACCCGGTCAAAGCAAGACATGGATCACGATTCGCGGAGAAGCGCCCGACGTGGCGATACTCAACGCCGCGTTCGAACGCCTCAAGCAATCCAGCGTAATGGCCATCGAGCGGGAGCCGTCCGTGCGCATGGGCAGTACGGCCACGTTTGAACTCAACATTCAGCGCAAGGAGGGGGACGGCAATGCGTGACCTCAACCTGACCCCCCGCGAGCGACTCGGTATGCTGATGGCCGCATTTGCCGTGACCTTGGTCCTGGCCGGCGTGCTCTACATGCCCGCCGGACCGCTGAAGTGGTATCGCGCCTCGACCCAGGAAGTCGAGAGCCTGCAGCGCGGTCTGCTGCTTGCGCAATTGAGCCGTGTTGACGAGGAGCAGCGGGTCGAGGCGCAGAAATGGATCAAGAACGCCATGCAGGAACGCGGGGTGGGTTTTAACCTGATGACCTTCCTCAGCCAGGTCGTGCAGCAGAAGGGACTGGTCGGGCGCGCCCAATTGCAGAACCAGAGCCCGCCGCGGGGCGTCGAGAACGTCGAACTGGTGAACGTCAGTTTCGAGGGTATGACCTTGACGGAACTCCTGGACTTCCTCCACGCCGTCTACGCGAGCGGGAAACTCATCGTGGTCTACAACATGAATTTCCTCGGCCCCGGCCCGCATGACCGCGGCATTGATTGTCGCCTTTCCTTCCTTACACTTAAAGCGTAAGTCGCTCGCCTATGCCCGCCGCAGGCGGACGAACTCATCGGCAAGACGCTTCTCGTGGCATGGACGTCCCGCGTGTACTCAGCGCTCTTGATAGGGATGCCCCCGCCGCCCGCGCGTCATTGGGGGCTTGACTTAGCGTGGCGGGTGCGCAAGAATGAGGGGGTCGGCAAGAGAAAGCGCGTGAGAATGCAGGTTTCCCCTCGCGCGTTCGGTGCGCGGGCAGGGGAGGCCAGTGGGAGGTTTTGTTTGAATCGCATCTCAAAGGGAGCGGGACGCCGCTTTGGCGCAGGGTGTGTCGGTGGCGTCCGAGAGAGGCGAAAAGCGTTCTGAAGGGAGGTAAATTGTTGACAACTTACGCTGTAAGCCCAATTATATCAATAATTGCTCTCACTTTTTACATTGACATTTCCGGCGTTTTTCTGGTAAAACTAGAGTGTGTGTAGCGCGAGGCCCTGCGTATGCAAAACTACTCCCTCTTCGGTCAACGTCTGGTTGAACGGGGGGTCATCACCCAGCATCAGCTTGATGAGGCCATCCACAAGCAACAGACGACGATGGGGCACCGCAAGATCGGTGAAATCCTCATTCGTCTGGGTTACCTGAGCCGCAGCCATATCACGGAAGGGCTGGCGGACCAACTCAGTATCCCCATCATCAAGATTTCCGACCGGGAGATTCCCGAGCGTATCCGCAACCTGGTGCCCGGCAGTGTGGCCACGCTATACCGCGTGATTCCCATCGCCGAGAGCGGCAACAAAATCGTCCTCGCGACCGCCGACCCCACAAACATCAACAACCTCGACAATCTCTCCCGACTGCTCGATCGGCAGATCGAGCCCGTGCTGGCCACGCCCGAAGAGATCGCCGCCAGCCTCACCAAGTATTACGGCCTGCAGGAGTCCACCGTCGAGAACATGTTGTCCACCGTGAGCAGCGCGAGCAGCCTGAGCACGTTGAGCACCATGTCGAACGTGAGTTCGCTCGATAGTTCGCTCTCCAGCCTTGGCAGCTTCTCCGCAAGCGACATCTCGATGAGCAGCATCGGCATGGATGGCCTCGACGTGGATGAGTCCACCCTTATCCAGACGCACGGAGCGGATCTTGATGACGAGGACCCGGACAATCCGGTGGTCCAGTACGTGCATCAATCCATCCTCGAGGCCTTCCGGTTGCGCGCGAGCGATATTCATATCGAGCCGGGCAAGACCGACGTCAAAATTCGGTACCGGATTGACGGGGTGCTGCACCAGATGCCGATGCCGCCGAAACGGGCCCAGGCCGCGATCATTTCGCGCGTGAAGATTATGTCGGGCATGGACATTGCCGAGCGGCGCGTCCCTCAGGACGGGCGCATCAAAATGATGATGGGCGGCAAGATGATCGACTTGCGCGTAAGCGCGCTGCCCTCGTATTACGGCGAAAGCGTCGTGATGCGTATCCTTGACAAGAGCGGTTTGATGCTCGGCCTCGGCCAACTCGGGTTCGCCCCCGAGCATCAGCGCACATGGGAGCGCATTCTCAAGCACGCCACCGGCGTTGTCCTGGTGACCGGGCCCACCGGCTCCGGAAAGACCACCACACTCTACGCCTCGCTACACACCCTGAACACCCCCGACAGTAAGATCATCACCGTCGAGGACCCTGTCGAGTATCAGATCGCGGGCATCAACCAGGTGCAGGTGAATCACGACATCGGCTGGGACTTCGCGCGGGCGTTGCGCTCGATCTTCCGTCAGGACCCGGATATCGTGATGGTGGGCGAAATCCGCGACCTCGAAACCGCGGAAATCGCGATCAAGGCGGCGCTGACGGGGCACCTGGTCTTCTCGACCTTGCACACGAACGACACGTCGAGTTCCTACATCCGCCTGGTCGATATCGGGGTGCGCCCATTCCTCGTGGCCGCGGGTATCCGAGCCGTGCTGGCGCAGCGCCTCGTGCGCACCATCTGCACGAGTTGCAAGGAAACGTATACCCCGCCGGAACGGGAATTCCAGCGCCTCGGCCTCGAGGTGGACCTGACCGACTTGGAGCTGTATCACGGGGCCGGCTGCGACAACTGCAACGAGACAGGGTATCAGGGCCGCCTCGGCGTCTACGAACTGATGCAAACCACCGACGAAGTCCGCACCATGATCATGAACGGCGAGTCCGCCGCGGCTATCCGGCGCCGGGCGCGGATGACCGGGATGATTACCATGCGTGAAGACGCTTGGTACAAGGCGGTGAACGGCATCACCACCATCGAGGAAGTGAATCGCGCAACGCGCACCGACGAACCCCTGCGGACCGGCTCGCGGCTCGTCGGCGTTTGAAGGAAGGAGAGGGTCGTATGGCGTACGAAATGGTCAGCTTGTTGCGGATGCTCATCGACCGCGAAGGGTCCGACTTGCATCTCGCGGTGGACAATCCGCCCGTCGGGCGGGTGCATGGGCGCCTCCACTTTTTCGGCGACGACCCGCTGCGGCCGGAGGACACCGAGCGGTTGATGAAGAGCATCGCGTCCGTGGACAATCAGCAGGAGTTGCAGGAGGTGGGCGGCGCCGACTTCGGATTCGCGTTCGAGGACGTGGCGCGCTTCCGCGTCTCGATCTTCAAGCAGCGCGGCTACGTCGGCATCGTGCTCCGACTGATTCCGCGCAAGATCATGACCTTCGAGGAAATCGGCCTGCCCGAGACTCTGAAGAAGGTGATCAATCAACCGCGCGGACTCATCCTCGTGACGGGCCCCACCGGTTCGGGCAAAACGACCTCGCTCGCGACGATGCTCGACTGGATCAACATCAACTTCGACCTGCACATCGTTACCGTCGAAGACCCCATCGAGTATTACCACACGCACAAACAAAGCATGGTTACGCAGCGCGAAGTGGGAGTGGACGTGCCCACCTTCGCCGAGGCGCTGCGCCGCGTACTGCGGCAGGACCCCGACGTGATCCTCGTCGGCGAAATGCGCGACCTCGAAACCATCGAAGCGGCGATTACCGCCGCCGAGACGGGCCACCTGGTCTTCGCCACGCTGCACACCACCGGCGCCGTGCGCACCATCGACCGTATTGTCGACGCTTTCCCGACCAACCAGCAGGAACAGATCCGCACGCAGTTGGCCGGCAACCTGAAAGCGGTGATTTCGCAAACCCTTATTCCGAAAAAGAGCGGGTTCGGGCGCGTGGCCGCCTTCGAAATCATGATCACAACGCCCGCTATCCAGAATCTGATCCGCGAAAACAAGTCGTACCGCATCACCTCGGCCATTCAGACCGGGCACAAGTACGGCATGAACCTGCTCGACGAACATCTGCTCGCGCTGTACCGCAAAGGCATCTGTAAGTACGAAGAAGTCTTTATGAAGGCGCAGATTCCGGATGAGTTCGAGGCGAACGCGCGCGCCCTCGGCCTGCCCGGAATCCCGGCGAAATCGCAAACCCCCGGCGAACCGGCCGCGGCCCGGTAAGGTCTGATTATGGCTGTTGCGACAGATAGACAATTGGGCGACATCCTGGTCGAGCAGGGCGTCATCAGCCCGCTGCAACTGGACGAAGCCCTCCAGCGGCAGCGCCTGACCGGCGACATGCTCGGGCGCCTGCTCGTGCGCATGGGCTACTGCGAAGAACAGGACGTCGTCGAAGCCCTCGCCGTCCAAAACGGCATGGAACGGGTCGACATCAGCAAGCTCAAGATCAACCAGGACGTCATCCGCAAAGTGCCCGCGGACGTCGCGAAATTCTACAACATCATTCCAGTCCGCGAGACGAACGGCGTGCTCGTGGTGGCCATGGCCGACCCGCTGAACCTGCGTATCCTCGATGACTTGCGCCAAATCCTCGGTTGCGAGGTTCGCGGCGCGGTCAGCAATCAGGCGGACGTGGCCAACGCCTGGAAGAACAACTATTCGTTCGAGGGCGAGTCCATCCAGGACATGCTCGTCGACTTGCAGGAGAAGGTGGGCAGCGGCGCGTTGACCCTCGAGGAACTCGGGATGCAGGAGGTGGTCAGCGACGTCGACAACCTCGTCGAGCTGGCGCAGCAGCCCGAAATTATCAAGATCGTGAACCTCGTGTTTCTCGAGGCCGTGCAGAAGCGCGCGTCGGACATTCACTTCGAGACCTACGAGGAGCATTTCCGGATTCGGATACGCGTCGACGGCGTCTTGCACGAGATCGTCAACCCGCCCAAGGCACTGGCCATCGCGCTGGTGAGCCGCGTCAAGGTCATCTGCAACATGGACATCGGCGAGCGGCGGCTACCGCAGGACGCGCGCATCAACTTGAAGGTGGGCGACACCGAGATCGACGTGCGCGTCTCCACGCTGCCCACGCTCTTCGGCGAAAACGTCGTGATGCGTATCCTCGACAAGACAGCGGTCAAGATTGACGTGACCCGCCTCGGCCTCAGCGAGGACACACTGCACAAGGTCGAGAACGTCATCAGCAAGCCGAACGGCATCTTCCTCGTCACCGGGCCGACCGGTTCCGGCAAGACGACCACCCTCTACGCCTGCCTCAACGAATTGAACAAGGTGGAAGTCAAGATTATCACGACGGAGGACCCCGTCGAGTTGCAGATCGACCGCTTGATCCAATGCCAGGTCCACGAGGAGGTGGGCCTCACCTTCGCCGCCTGCCTGCGGTCGATTCTGCGCCAGGACCCCGACATCATCATGGTCGGCGAAATCCGCGACCTCGAAACGGCCCAGATCGCCGTCGAGTCGTCGCTGACCGGCCACCTCGTGCTGAGCACCCTCCACACCAACAGCGCGCCCGAAACCATCACGCGCCTGCTCGACATGAACGTCGAGCCGTTCCTCATCACGGCGTCGCTCGAGGCGATCATGGCGCAGCGGCTGGTGCGTATCCTCTGTCGCCATTGCCGCGAGAAATACACGCCGACCGAAGACGAGAAGGACGAACTCGGGCTGCCCCGGTCCTACCGCGAAAACCCAAAACTTAAGATGTTCAAGCCCAAGGGCTGCCCGGCCTGCGACTACGTGGGCTATATGGGGCGATCCGGGCTCTTCGAACTGATGATCATCGACGGGCAACTCGCCGACATGATCCTCGACCGCGCCATGTCCCACGAATTGCGCCGGTACGCGCGCAAGCACCAGGGCATGCGCACGTTGCGCGAGGAAGGTATTATCAAGTGTGTCCAAGGGGTCACCAGCGTGGATGAAATCATCGCGCATACGGACCAATACGATGATTGACCGGTATAATTCGGGAGAGGCGTCATGCCGAAATACGCATATAAGGCACTGAACAACGAAGGCCAGGAGGTCTTCGGCGTCGTCCAGGCGGACAGCCAGGCGCTCGCCATCAATGACGTGCGCACGCTCGGACTCTACCCAACCATGGTGCGCGAGGCGCGCAAGAGCGACGAGCGCCGAGCGCGCAAGGAAAAGCGCGGCCTAAGCGAACTGTACTTCGGCGGCGTCAAGACAAAGCAGTTGGTCGTCATGACCCGGCAATTGGCCACGCTCATCGACGCGGGCCTTCCGCTGTTGCGATGTATCAACGTGCTCGTCGCGCAGCTCAAGCCCTCGAAGCTGCGCGACATCCTGCGCGAAATATCGAGCGACATTCAGTCCGGCTCGACCTTCTCCGAGGCGCTCGCCAAACACCCGAAACAGTTCGACCGCCTCTTCGTGAACATGGTGCGCGCCGGCGAGGTCGGCGGTATGCTCGAAGTAGTCTTGAACCGGCTCGCCGACTACATGGAACGCCGCCAGGCCCTCAAGCGCCGCGTCCGCGCCGCGCTCATCTACCCGATCGCCGTCATCGTGATTGCGACCTGCATCGTCATGTTCCTGCTCGTAAAGGTCGTACCCGTCTTCGCGGGAATCTTCGCCGATTTCGAGGCGGAACTCCCCGCGCCCACGCGTGTCCTGATCGCCGCGGGCGATTTCCTCGTGTACTCGTGGTGGAAGCTGATCGTCTTTGTCAATTGCTCGATTATCACGGTCAAATTGCTCTTGAAGAGCCACGCGGTGAAACGGGTCACCGACCGCATTGTCCTTAAGATCCCGCTGGTCGGCGACCTCGTCACGAAGGTGGCCGTGGCCCGATTCGCGCGCACCCTCGGCACCCTCATCACCTCCGGCGTCCCCATTCTCCAGGCGTTGCGCATTACCCGCGACACCATCGGCAACGAGGTTATCCAGAACGCTGTCGACAAGGTCCATGACAGCATCAAGGAGGGCGACACCATCGCCGCCCCGCTTGACGAGGCCAAGGTTTTTCCTCCCATGGTCGTCAACATGATCGACGTCGGCGAGGAGACCGGCAGTCTCGACGCGATGCTCATGAAGGTGGCCGATATCTACGACGCGGAGGTCGAGGCCGCCGTGGACGCCATGCTCGCGCTGCTCGAACCCGTCATCATTATCGTGCTCGGCGGCATTATCGGGTTCATCGTTATTTCGCTGTACTTGCCCATCTTCACGTTGGGCGATGCAATATCAGGAGTCTAAGGATTAGAGACCAGGAAACCAAGGTCAACCCAGGCGCTACGGCGCACGGAAGTTAGGAGGACGTGAGACATGAAACGGAACCAAGGCTTCACGCTCATCGAGCTGCTCGTGGTGATGGCGATCATCGCGATCCTGGCCTCGATCGTCGTGCCCAACATCGTCAGCTGGATCGGCCGCGCCCGCATGACCCGCGCCCAGGCCGAAATCCAGAGCATCGAAACCGCACTCGCCAAGATGCTCTCCGACGTCGGGAGGAACAGTCTCAATGACTTGCTCGACCCCGATAAGGTGCGTGCCCTCCTGGTGGCTCAGGTCGGCGCGTTTCCGGTGCACCAGGGCAAGGCGACCATGAGCGCCGCCCATTTCGCGCGCATCCAGAGCATCTACACGAACACGTTCTACGCCCTGCTCCGCGCCGGGCGGAACGCGCGCACCGCGGTGGACCCCGATTTCGGCTTCCCGTATGGAGACATTCTTCGCAATGAAGTGGCCAAGCAACTCGGGACCTCATATCTCGAAATCGGTTTCGACCCGTGGGGGCAGAATCTCTACCAGATTTTCCCGGCGCCCTGGGGCCGCGGCAGCGTGGACATGCCCAATCCGATCATTTACCGCCTGTATCAGCGCGTCGCGCCGGAAGGCAGGGTGCTGCCCGGCACAACGCTCGCGGACCAGACGGACGCCTATGTCACGAAGAACGAGGACAACGATGATATCGGGTTCCCGGCGGGGCGCAATCCCGGCGTGGCGTTCATCTATTCCTACGGCGCCAATCTCATTTCCGGCCAGTTGATTTACCGTAACGTCGTTACGGAGGGCCTGTTGCAGTACCCAGAGCAGGACCTCGAATTCTGGGGCGGCGGTGACGACATCAACAATTGGGACCCGAGCTTCACGTGGCAGCGGTTCTACAGTTGATCGACCGCGGCAAACCGCGCCGCCGACAACAACGTCCACAAGGAAACGGGTAGCCTGATGCGCATGGCTCGCGATAGAGACCGCGGCTTCACGCTCGTGGAACTCCTCGTCGTGATGGCGATCCTCGCCATCCTCGGCGTGCTCGCGGTACCCGCGTTCTTGAGCATGATGCCGAGCGAGGACCTGAGCAGCGCGTCGCGCGAGTTGTACACCACGCTGCAGTGGGCGCGGGCCTATGCCGCCACACATCGCGTCAACACCGCCGTTGTTTACAGTCTCGACAACTTCGTCCCGATCAGCCTGGACCCGCAAAATAACGCGACGCTCCCCGAGCCGATCATGGACAGCGGTACGGGACAGTTCATGCGCGTGATCACGCACGTGGCTGTTATGCGGCAATTGCCGCCGTCGGCGGGTCTTTACAGCGGCAGGTACGTGCCCGTCGACGGCGTGGAAGGCCAGTTTCGCCAGCTTCCCGGCGACACTGTGGTGCTGCTGAACGATCCCGAGGCCCCGTTCAATCCCTATTACGTGCATAAGCGGCCGCGGGTCGCCCCGCCGGATGACGCGAATGACGTGCAGCAAGTCTACAGGCTCGGCATGAGCATCATTGACGCCTACCTCGAAGGTACCGGGCCGGACGGCGAGAATCGCAATCCGACGGCGACCACGCCGTTCATCGCGCACGTATTCAAACCGTCGGGCGCCCTCCATGCGCCAGACAGCCCCGAGCGTGTGACCCTGCACGTGGCGCCGAGGCCGGACGCGCCCGTCGAGGACCGCTATGATGATGCCGCCACCCTCGCGAAACTGCGGACGGTGCCCCTCGAGTTATACCGTAGCACGGGGCGCGCGCGCATTCGCGACACACGACTCGACGAACAAGGGACTTAGGACCGCCATGCAAGCGCATATGCGACAACGCAACGCCGCCGGCTTCACGCTGGTCGAGGTCATCGTGGCGCTCACGATCCTCACCGTCGGCATAGTCGCCATCATGCAGTTGTTCCCCGCGTCCATGTCGCAGTCGCGCGTGGCCGCCGAGCGGACCGTGGTGGCGTCTTTGGCCAAGACCGAACTGGGCAAAGTGCGCGCCGGCGGCGTCGGACAGCAGTTGCAAAGCTGGATCGCCGAGAACGCCCTGAAGACCTTGACCACGGCGCAGCAGGCCTACGCCCTCTACGAGGGCTGGCGCGCATCGGTCCAGCGCATCGGCGGCGACGTCGACCTCTACCGCGTCACGTTCAGCGTGCGCATGTTCGACGGACGTGACGAGGAATTCGTGACCTATATCACGCAGAACTGAACACCGTGGCACGGGCGTCCCGCCCGTGAGAAGACATGGGCCGGTTGCCCATGCCGAAAAGGAGTGACGGAAACAGTGGCCAACGAGGCGCAACGGGAAAAGACGAAACCGCCGTTGCCGGCGCTCGCGCTGGCATTGGTCGCCGGCGCGATCATCGGCGGCGCGCTCGTGTATCTCCTCGCGGGCGGCGCGGCGGCGCCCGCCGTTTCGACGGGCGACGCCCCAATCGACGCGCTCCTCCAGGGCGCGGGCCCCGATTTCGCGTGGCTGCGGCCCTGGGCTGAATTGAGCGCGTTGCGTTCCCTCGCCGAGATCGAGCGCGTCTACGAGTTGTATCGCGGCTGGCAATACTCGATTCACCGCGAGGCGGGCCTGCCGGGCGCACCCCTAAAGTGCAAGGTGACCTTTTCGGCCTACGTGCCGGACGGCCACCTGGAGTCGTTCTTGACTTATGTACACAAGGAATGAGCCGATAGCCGGCGCGCGTGCCGCCGAACGCGGCATGTCGCTGGTCGAAATCCTGGTCGCCATGGCGATCTTCATCGTCCTGCTGGCCGGCATTACGCTCCTGTTCAGCGGTGCGATTGACGCCGTGCGCACCGGCTACGTCAACCAGGAGGCCTTCGAGCGCGCCCGCAGCAGCATGACCCAACTCGAACGCGACCTGGCCGGCGCGTTCACCGCCCGCGAATTCGGCGACTACTACGCCTTCTACGGCGGCCCGAAGGGCTTCAGCTTCGTAGGCGTTGTCGAGGGACGCCTCGCCCGCGTCACCTACGTCGCCCATCCCACCGTCGATTCCATCCGTTACCAGAGCAGCTACACCGAGTCCTACGAAACCCTTCGCCAACGCGCCTGGGATCAGGGCGGTGCGGCGCTCCAAAGTCGATTCGAGGAAGTGTTCGCCGGCGACGTACGCGGCGATATCGTCGACATTGACTCCGTTACTGTCGTGACGCAGTCGCTCGTGCGCTACGTCGAGCCGGGCCGCACCGACCTCGATACCTTCGAGATCAAGCGCGCGAACGGAACGCGGCTGACTTGGCCCACGCTCGACCGCATCGAGCCCGCCCTCGACCGGTACGATTCCGGAGATTCAGACAACCTGCGCCTGTATCTGGGAATGCTCGATGGCGTGAACCCGCGTGTGCTGCCCTTTGACGCGTTGCCCGCGGACAGCGAGTCGCTGGCCGGTGTCCTGCAGAACGTCCGGGACAGTGAAGACATGCGCCGGATCATGCAGCAAGAGGCCTACGCTTCGCTTCGGGCGCTTTCGCATGATGACGTGAACGGGATTATCCAGGCGAAGCGGCGCGAATTGTGGATTCGCATGCTCGCCGGGGAGCCCGGGCTTCCCGCTTTCTGGGGCGACCCGCGTAATCCGAGCGATCCGCGCCCCAAAGCCGAGCACTACGTCCTCGCCGAAAACATCCTGTTCGGCATCTACGATCCGCGGCTGCCCGAATTCGACCTGTCCGGATCCCCGCCGCTGTTCACCTATTGGATCACCGTCAACAAGGAACCCAAGCCGCCCCATTTCAACGACGTCCGGCTGATCCCCGGCTATACCGCGTTCGTGTTCAATCCTGACGTTGGGTCGCTATATGGCATTGACGATGGCCTCGTGACCGCCCTCTCCGCGCAGACGCCCTCGCTGGTGTTCGAGGGCATGCCCCTCGCGCCCCGGCTGCCCGGCTTCATCGGCGCCGGGTTCTGGGTGGCCACGCCGAGCCGTTGGGTCAACTCGAAAGACTTCTTGCGCTGGTTCGCGATGGAAATCCAGGTGCCCGCCGCCGCCGGCCGGGATATGCAGTCCGTGTTGACGCGCCGGGAGCGCCTATGAACGCGCGTGTTGAGCAGTTGCAGTCGCCTCGTGGCACGGGCCTCCCGCCCGTGGTGGACCGCGTTCCCGGGCCGAAGGCCCTTGATATGACAGCCCAGGGCAACGCCCTGGGAAAGCGAGCGTGTTCCAATTGCAGCCCTGAAAGGGCGCAACAGACCGCTACGCCCCTTCAGGGCTTCTTATCCTTGCATGCCCGTGTCCCCGGGGCGTTGCCCCGGGCTGTCATGTTGCGGCCCCTTCGGGGCGATATCCTCACGGGCGAACCGGGTTTGGCGGCGCTTTCCACCCGCGGACAACCCCGGCGGAAACCGGGATTGAATGAAACGTCTCCAGGGGATAACGGCGGGCGGGATACCCGCCGCGGCGCGGCCCTAATCATCGCCATCGCGATCATGACCATCCTCCTCGCGATCGCGCTCACCTTCTTCGCCGTCACCCGCCTCGAACTCAAGACCGCCACCAACGTGACCAACACGGTCCGCGTCGAGTACATCGCCGACGCCGGCATCGCCATGGCCGTTGCCACCTTGAACCGGGACTTCCTCGAGCACCCCGAGGTCACCTCGACCGACCACCCCTGGCGCTCGATCTACAGCGGCGCCGCCTTCGTCGGCAAACCGTGGACCCGCCGGAAGGGCGCCCCGCTTTGGGCCGGCAAGCATCCCCTCGTGCCGGGACCGCCGGGTATCCCCGAGATCAACCTCAACAGTTTCAAGGTCGATTTGGGCGGCGGGCGCGAGGACGTCTACGTCGATTGGGACGGCGACGGTATCCCCGACGAACCGCTCTACCGCGGGCCCCGCACGCGCAACTGGCTCTTCATCCCCCGCATCGAGCACCTCGGGGGGCACGATCGTCCCTTCACCGCCGTCCTCTACAACCTCTACGATCCAATCAATCGCCCCCGCGCCGGACTCATGACCGCCGACGGAAGGCCCGTGCCGCTGGACCATCCCAGTTCCCCGTATCGCTACTTCTATTACGCGGACGCTGAGCAAGACGCCGATTTCCTCAATCTGATGCCCCCGCGCTACTTCCCCTTTGTCACCCCCAGGCTCTATGGCCGCGTCACCATGCCGGACGGCGCCCCCTATTTCCCGCCGCCCTGGCGCGAAGACCCGAACAACCCCGCCGCCGCCCCGCTGCCCGCCGAATACCGCGACGGCCTCGCGTACGCCAAGGAACAGGTCGACCTCTGGGCGGACGTCGACAACTCGGGCGACGGCCTCAAGGACTCGATCTGGATTCCCATCCCCATCGACCAATACTTCCCCAATGACGGCGTGGACAACGACCTGGACGGCCTGATCGACGAGCGGCAGGACAACGCCTTCGACGACAACGGCAATAATCCGCCGGACGGCCAGTTCTCCGATTATCTGCATGCCCCGGATGGCTTCCCCATTCTCGACGTCGCGGGCCAGCCCATCCTCGATCCGGACGAGGCCATCGAGGGCGGGCTCTTCGTCTACTACGCCGGCGACGACGGCCTCGATAACGACGGCGACGGCCTCGTCGATCGCGACGACTCGCCGCTCAACCCGGCCGCCCAGCCGCCCTACGAGTTTGACCCCGTCTACGACCCGCTGAACCCGCCGCGGACCGCCGTCGCGCCGTCGCGTCCGGAGAGCAAGCTCGGCTTCATGCTCGCCACCCAGTTGCCCGGCATGCGCATCCCCGTCGACCTCAACGGAAACGGCATCGTCGGCGACGAAGGCGATATGATCCCGGTCCCGGACCCGGACAACCCCGGCGAGTTCAGGGCCGCGCCGGCCGCCGTCATCCTGCCGCCGCAAATCCCGATACGGCTCCGCTTCCCGGACGACTCGTACATCACGCTCATGATGTCCGACGTGGACGTGGACGCCATCGACAACGATTACGACCTCCTCGTAAACAACAACGCCGTATACGCCTACCTCGCCCCCTGGCCCATGCCCCAGTGGCGGCACCTGAACCACTGGAAAGAGAAACTCGAGGCCTGCACGAACTACTGGGCGCCGCTCGTTCCCGCGGATGAGGCCGATCGCGTGGCCGCCTGCGAAGACCAGGCCTTCGCGTGGCTTGGCCTGCCCTTCGGCAACCCCGCCGCACGCGCCGCGGCGCGCGACATGCTCAATAGCATCGAGGCCGCCATCGGCCTCAGCTACAACGAAATCAACACCCAGGCCTACTTCCCCAACCTCTACGAGAGGAACCCCTTCCCCGACGGATCGTGGCTCGATCCAGACCTGAACGCCTTCCAGCGCCTCCGCATCACCATGACCGGCGAGCCCGCATGCGTCATCGCCGGCCGCGCCGCCATCTTCATCAACGACGAACAGAGCAAAGTCAACGTCAACGTCGCTGGCGCGCATGTCTACAACCCGATACTCCCCGACTCGCCCCCGACCCAAGGCGATCTCAAACGCGCGTTCGGAGACGGCGTCACCACTTCCGAGTACGAGACCCGCATGCTGCCGGATGTCGGCGTGGCTCTGAGCCTCCGATTGTGGGGACTCCTCACCGGCGTGTCCGGGCCCAATGTGCCTTTGCAAGTGACATATGCCGCGGACGAGGAGAGACCCCGGGACGAGTTCGACTTTGACGTGAGTTTTCCGGGTTATGGCCGCGTGGACGACAACGCGAACGCGTTGATCCTCGCCCTGAACCGCGTTAACGACAACGCCACTATCGACAAGTTTGGGAAGCCGCTCATAGACGAAGGGCTGCGCCTCCCACCGCTGAGTACCTTCGCCCTCGATTACTTGACCGGGCGGATAGAGTCGACAGATCACCTCGGCGCATTCAAGCAGGATATCGTGAACGAAATCGCGCAGGGCTTTGCTACTTACTTCCTCCGACTGGGCGCATTCGAAGGCATCGATGAACCCGCCGAACTCCAGCGGTTCCGCCCCCTGCGCAACCTCCTCGCCGAGCGCGACGGCATCGACAACTCCGGCGACAGCGTCGTCGACCCCCTCGGCGAACTCGGCGACCGCGCCCTGCGCACCCGCGAACAGATTATGATCGATGACCAGATCGGCGCTGGAAGGTTCAATACCCTCAGGAATCACATCTCGGTTCACGGCGCGGACCGCAACCTCAAATACGTCCGCGCCCTGAACAGCATCAAGACCCTGAACAAGCTCGATTACAACTACGCCACGCCCCAGCAAATCGCTGCGGCGCTCCTCCTCTTCGGCGACTTCACCCTGACCCAATACCGCACCGAGGAATTCAGGACCCCCGATGGACATCGATTCGCCGCCGGGCTCGCACAGGCCGACACCGATGTCCTCGCCCCGGAGTGGATTGACAATGTCACCGGACAACGGCGCGGCGGCCTCCTCTTCGAGGCCACGGGCGACGCAAGCAATCCCGTTGTCCCCGCCACGCTCGCGCCCTTCCATCGCGTTCCCGCCGACGACGTACTCGCCGCGCTCCAGACCGCCGTCGATATCGTCGATAACCGCGACCGAGACCACGCCCGATCCGTACTCACTACGGAAAGGACTGAATATGTCGAGCGCCCGCGCCGGCGGGTGCCGGCCGATGAACTCATTCATCTCGGAAGCGTGCAGCACTATGTTGAGGAAATCCGCGAGACCGTTCAGGACCCGCCTCTTGAAATCAAGGATCAATGGTGGGCGAGATTTGTCACTGACGGTGTGAGACCTGAGGAACGCCGCATCTCGTATACCGTTTCCGGACTCGAAGCCATTCGGATCAACGAGATCATGGTCCGACCCGTCCGCCGCGTCGAGGCCGAAGCCACGCCCGACCTCGCGAACTTCGGCGAAACCTATAACCCATTGCTCGACCCGACGCCCTTCACCGAATTCCTCGACGGTTTCCCCCTGAACGCGCCCCCGCTCAGCAGCCAACTGCCCGAGTTCATCATGCAGCGAAGGGACATGAGCACGCAAGGACGGGTCCCCGTCTGGCTTGCGCCGCCGGCCGGTGCGGTCTTGGGCGAGACGACGTACCTGACGAACGACTCGTGGCAGTACACCGGCGGCATGTTGCCGACGAATTCCGCCTTTGAGCCCCTCGTGAACGTGCCGAACGCCGTCGAATGGCTCTTTGTGGCTTCGGAAGGGTTGCCGGAAGGCCGTTACTACCTGACCCTGAACGTCACCCGCGGGCCCGGCGCCGAACTCGATATCACCGCGGATAACCAGCTGCGCTACGCGATCAAGTACGTGCCGGTGGTTCTGACTCCGGACGGCGGCATCGAGCCGCAGGGGCCCACTATCCTCGCTGACGTGACATCGATAGCGGCATTCTCCGCGCCCCGGCCCCCGCCGCCTTTGTCAAACGAACAACGAGACTGGTGGAGGAATTGGCAAAATAACATGCTGGGATCCGGCGCGCCGCCCTCACTCTTCGCGCCGGTTACCCAGGCGGAAATGGGCTTGGGCGCGGACCGCCGACCGCCGGGTTGGGTCTTCCTTGATGGAAGCCGCGAACAACTCAGCAGCAACGCCGCGGCTGCCGGTTTCATCGGCTATTACGAAGAGGCGTTGAACCAGGGGTTCTTGCTCGATACGCCTTTCGCTTCGCTTGCGGGCCCGACGCACACCGTACTCGTGCCGCCGCCGCCGCGGGCGTTTCTGGACGAAAACGACAATCCTGTCCAGATACCCGGCTGGGCTTTGTGTGTCGCGTTGATGCTCGACTTGAACCTGGACCCGAACCAGGAAGACATCCCCGCGCTGAACGTCAACTTCTTCGACTTCAGCCAGGAGCCGAATCACGAATGGGTCGAACTGGTCAACGTGAGCGACGAGCCGGTGGACATCAGCGGTTGGGAACTGGTCGTCGGCATCCCGAACGCCGAGGGTTCGGATGCCGGCAGTATCGAGCCAGACCTAAACAAGGTCACGCTGACGGTGCCCGACGGGAGCGTCATCGCGCCGAAAGGCATGGTCCTGCTCACGCCGGTGGCGAAGGGCGACGAAAATTTCGGCAAATGGGATTATTTCCAGTGGACCGACCCCCGTCCTGCCTCGATTACGCAACGCAACGGGATAGGTTTGACGCGCGGCTACATGCCCGGCGTTCTTCAGCCATTCTTCCTGGCGAATGTGACCGTACCCCCGTTTGTCGATAGGTGGTTGGACACTCCGCCATCCTATCGCGATGTCACGGGCAACGTCTTCGACCGGCTGGTCGTCACGGATACTCTCGGGCGCCCGGCGTATGTCAACCCTCTTTGGACCGCGCAGGATGCCGCAGACAACGGCGTTCTTTGGCAGGCGTCCTTGTATGACTACATTGACCGCGATGGCGACGGGCTTAATGATATCCCCGCGTCGTTTCTCACCGATGGAACGCGCGGAACCCTGCTCAATCCGACGGCCGCATCGGTTATCGAGGCGAAGCTGCGCTCAAGCGACGCCGTCGGCGATCCGGACAAGCCTTGGGACCGTATAATCCCGGTGGCGACAGAGGCGCTAAATGTCTTGGAGTCGGGCATTGCGCAATTAGTCCTCCAGGGCGGGATATTCCCGAATTATCCCGAGTGGGACGGCATAGACAACGACGGGGATGGGCCGTATCTCGTGCGGCGGGAGGACCCGTCGACGGGTGATTCAGTACTCGAAATCCTGCCTGGCCTCCTCGCTAGAGACATGGTGGACAACGACCTGAGCGGGGTCATCGACGAACCGGACGAGGGCATTGACGAGGGCCGGAACGTGCGCGCGGGCTCGTATCGCCCAGGAACGATTCCGCTGGTATTTTTCCTGGTCGGCGGAGACATTTACAAAGCCGCGATGACCATGCTGGACGGGCAAGGCTTGGATGCTGGACCTGAAGGGACGTTCTTCCAAGAGGGATGGATAGCGAGACTGGGATTTGACGCGAGCACACCTTCCATCGCGGCTCCCTACATCGGGTCGGACCTCGATCCGCCCGCGTGGAAGGCCTTCGCGCAGCGGCGCTGGTATCCCGGCGACAACGTGATCGTGTCCCTCTACGAGGGCCCCGAGGACTTGGGCCGGGTGGCGGACCGGTTGACCTACAACGAGCAGGACATCGTGAACCGGACCATCGACGACGTGGCCCCGTGCCCCTACGGTGCGCTGCTGCACCCGGCCTATCCGACGTTGTGGCCGGAAAACCAGATGGGGCTCGACTTCTACAAGTCCCTCGAACGGAAGCACCCGCTGTATCACGGGGACCGTTTCGGTACCTCGAACCGGTGGGAGGCTACGGACGGCAACTACGACGACTGGGCCGAGAGCCCCGCGCTCTGGGAGCGGCGCGTAAACAAGAATGTCTGGCCGTACCGAACGATAGACCGCGAACAAAACCCGGTGTACAATTATCGTTACCGATTTGCCCTGGACCCGGCTCTGCCGTCCGGGGATGCCGACCTCGTGCTCGCGGAGAACGAACGTCTGTTCCGCCATGCTATCTCCGGGACGCCGCTGCGCATGAACACCGCGGCGCGCTTCTTCGAGAACCCGGAACAGGCGGACGGGACGCGGCAATTCGTGACGGCGCCGGATTTCGACCTGCCGTGGCGCACCGACCTGCCGGTGGCGCAACGGCGCACGCCGAACTTCGATTGGGGCTTCGAGAAGGCGGCGGTGCGCGACGGGCATTTCGCGTCGCCGGGCGACCTGATGAACGTGCCGCGCATGAGTTTCCAGTTGCCCTTGTTCAACCCGTTCGACCCGTTCAATCCGGCGCTGTTCGACCCTTCGCTGCGCTGGATCACCGGCACAAGCCCCGTAAACGAGATTTTGGGCGCCGGGACGAACGCGCGCGCGGACACAACCCTGCGCACGGCGCTCCTCGGCCAGTCCGGCGAGGGTGCAACCACCGAGCCGCTGTTCCTCGAAGCCGTGGACGCCTTCGCGGCCCAACCGCTCGTGCTCACCGTCGGCCAGGCCGAATTTCGGCCGATCCGACCGCATCCCCGCGATTTTAGTGAGGCGGACTTGAACTCGATGTACCAGTGGCGTCCGCAAGGGCTACCGAACGCTTGGGCGCCGGTCTACCTCTTCGAATTTCCCGGTGAGCCGTTGGTATCAGTGACCTATACGGCGGCAGCGGGTGGCAGCCGATTTGCATTGCCGCAATTTCCGGCGGTGTTCAATCGCGATGGCCTGTTCTGGCCTGAAGGGAACTCGAACTGGCCGGTGTTCAGCGCGGGTTATCCCCCGGGCCATTTTGTCGAGCGGTGGCCGGCGGAGAAACGTGTCGTCGCATATGTGGTGGACCGAGCGGAGGCATATGATCCGAAGAATCCGACTTCGCGCGATCCAGAGGCGCTCTTCGAGTGGGGGCCCGAAGACGGCCTGGAAAACGGGGAGTATGTCCTGTATATCGGTACTTTCCTTCCGGGCCTGCGCGAAGCCCTCAATCGCGCCGATGGTTTGGCTCGCGCCGTCGTGCCCGCCAGTCTCTCAAGCTTGCCGGTGGACCCGCGGGTCACGCCGCCGCCCTGGATCGGAGAGCCGCTGCTGGCCGAAACCGAGGCATTTGACGTAAACGGACAAACGCTGGGCACGGTGGAAGTGGGCCGCCATCTCCCGGACCCCTATTGGGATGGCGTTCGACCGAGCACTGAAACAAATGATTGGACCTTCAAGATCGAGGTCCACACGAGTCGCGCGGAGACTGGCGCCGCCATGGACGTAAACGACCCCACTTCGTGGGGAGTCAAACTGCCGTTCTTGTGTCCCGACACTAGCGGCTATATTCTGTACGGCTATGACGGTTGGCAGCCGGAGGTTGTCAAAGTCAGAGACAACTACCTCGCGTTGCGGGTCCTCAGTCTGTCGCCGCCGGCGAAGCCCGTCATGCTGACCCACGTGGTTCTTGCCCCGCGCCGGAGCACCGCGGGCCGCGTCAACGTGAACACAGCCGGACTACAACTTCAACGGCGCGGCAATACCGACAGAAATGACCCGTTCAGCCCGCTCATGGGACTGCCCGGCATCGTCGACGCGGTTACGCCTGTGAGCGCAACGGATGTTGTTGATCCTCCGACGATGTCGGTCCCGGAGGGTATGGCTTGGCCTTCACCTACGATAATGGCTCGTGAGCAGTCGGTACCGCCGTACCGCCTGACCCCGGAAACGGCCGGCATCCCGGCGCTCGAGAATTACGTGCGGTTGAAGGACGGTCCCGGATCTTCACCTGAGCGCAGGGCGTCGCTCCAGTTGACCGGGCTCTTGCTCGAGGGCCGGCCCGAGCACTTCGACGGGCGCTACTACCGGTCGCCCGGCGACATGGCGATTGACCGTAACGCGTTTCTCCATCCGGTATTCCCGCCGGACGACCGCCTCGACCCGCGCGGTATCTTCCCGCTCAGCAACGAGGGCGACCCCGCACTCCGCTTCGATCAAGTTCAGGAACGGTTCCGACGCATCGCAAACCTGACCACGACCCGCTCGGACATATTTGAAATCATTGTGACGGCCCAGTCGGGCTACGGCCTCGACATGGACGGCGACGGCTTCATCAATTACCGAAGCGATGACGAGTTCGTGGTCACGGCGGAATCGAAGGTGCGGACGGTCTACGTCAGGAGATCGCCGCGCCCGTCGCCGTAAACGCCCGTGGCGCCCTAGGCTCGGGGCCGCGCGCCCCCCGATTGGGCCGAAAACATGGCACAATTAGGGTGTGTGCGGCACAGCCCTCGGCTGTGCAGGACTGAGCCTCGGCGCATGGACAGAGGAGAAGAAGACGATGCGTGGAGCACTGTCGCGCATAACCTTATGCGCTGTAACTTGTTTGCTTGCCTGGACGCCCGGCGCCCTGGGGCAACTCGAACTCACCGTGTCGCCGGACGGCCCGCTGACGTTGACGGAGGCAGTGACGCAGGCCGTCGCCAGCCTGTCCTCCGAAATCAAGATCACGCTCGAAGTGGATGACTGCGACGCGGCGGACCCGTTCCTCCAGACCTCCGGTATCCAGATCAACCTGCTCCAGCCCAACAAGCGGCTGACCATTGCCGGCAGTTGTCTCCAGGACCCTCACAATGTCGTGGTCACCAACAGCGGCTTGGTAACCCCCGTTTTCACCATCATGGGGGCCGGTACGGTCATTTTCGAGAGTCTGACCATCAAGGGCGGGCGCTCGGCCGGCATCAGCGTTACCGGGTCCCTCGCGAACGTCGTCCTGAACCGCTGTCTGGTGAAAGACTCGGTCAGCGGTCCCGGACTCAGTTTCAACGGCGCGACGTGCGTCATCGCGAACAGCGTGTTCACCGGGAGCAAGGATGCGGCGCTTGACGTGACCGGTGGCAACGTGGTAGTGGTGCAGTCCACGTTTATCGACGGCGAATCGGACGCCATCAAAGTGAACGGCGGCGAGGTCCAGGCGATTGCGTGCCTCTTCTACCGTAACGCCGGAAACGCGCTGACCCCGAACACGGGCGGTGTGCTCACCGCGCGATACTGCGTCTCGGAGGAAAACAACAACGACACCGCGGGCTTGATCGAAAGCCGTATCGAAGCGACGGTCAACCTGGCTACGCCAATGCGATGGCCGGGTGACTTGGCAACGGGCATTCCGGCGTCGGGGCTCGAATCGCTTCCCGGTGCCGCCGAGCCGTATAAAACGTATGATTTCGAGTATGAGCCGCGCTTCGCCGCGCAGGTCGAGGACGACCCGCAGGTTGGGGCCGACCATGAAGGCGGCGGCGTTACCGACATGGTCTGGGTCGACACCCAATACGCGCTCTTTTCGGGCCCGACCGGTGCCGGTTACGGCGATGGCCGCCTTTACATAGGCAAAGGCGCCGTGTTCGAGATCGTGATCATCGGAAACCTCGGCGCGGACGCTTCCGTGCTGCTCGTGCCCGAGACCAGACAATTTGATCCGTTGAACTTATTGGGTGGCCCCCTCGATCTGCCCCTCTCCCTGGACCCCGGAAGCGTCACCGACCCGACGGCGG
The DNA here is from genome assembly GCA_029556545.1 of Candidatus Hydrogenedentota bacterium. Taxonomy (GTDB): domain Bacteria; phylum Hydrogenedentota; class Hydrogenedentia; order Hydrogenedentales; family JAGMZX01; genus JAGMZX01. The sequence goes on along the minus strand of JAKQEQ010000187.1, from coordinate 8,682 downwards.
TCCGCGTCGGGCGCGCCACCTTCACGCTCCAGAGCACGTCCCTCGGTAACGTGGTCCTGGACGGTCACGCCACCGTTTATCTCCGAAACGGCCCCGACGTGTACGGCGTTCGAGCCAATACCGACCCGGGGAGCGTGGCGCCGCAGGCGCTGCTGAACAGCCGCCTGCTCGTCCTCGATACGATGCCCCCCCGCCTCCAAATCCCCGCGGACGCCACAGCCGACCGCTTCATCATCGGCAGCAGCGACGTCTTCCTCGCATCGTCGGACACGGGCAGCCCGTTCCCCGGCGACTGGCCCCCGGCGCAATCGCTCACCCCGACAAACGGCGTGGTCCTCGTCGATGCCACGACCACGCTTGGAAACGCGGCCATGTACTTGAACGGCCCGGGACCGCTCGGGTTTACCGTCGTCGCCCGGTTCGAGGACCCGCCGCCTGAAGGCGCGAATATCGTCGTCGCCGGATTTGACGGGGCCATCGCCGAGGCCGCTTCGGGCACCGCCGCCGCCGGCGACCTGCTTAACCCGTCGGACACCGTCCCCCGGCCCTATTGGGTCGGCCGGTTCATGCACACAAAAGGCATTGAACCGGACGACCCCGTCATGGCGGATTTCCTTCTGGCCGGTCCGGGCGCGCGCGAACTCGACGCCATGTGGACGGTCTCCGGCATTCCGGACAATCGCGCGCAGGCAAATGACTGGAACATCGAGTGGCGCTTCGCGGCCATGGACCGGGCGGGCAATGTGAGTTCCCAGAGCGGCAATTCACTCGAGTTGTGGTGGATGCCGTTCGCCCCGGGCACGAAAATGACCTCGACCTCGACTTCGACCGCATCGTTCTCCTGGGACCTCGACCGCCAAGGCGCCGCGCCGAGCAACGCGAGCCCATCCGATCCCCTGTTCTCCTACCGGTTGTGGTCCGTCGGTGGCGGAGTAGGCCCCGGATCCGCACAATGGGCCGCGGTCGGGCCGTGGACCCCTTGGGACCGCCTCAAGAGCGTCACGATCCCGAACACGATCCTCAATAACGATCAGTACAAGAACAAGCGCATGCTGATCACCGTGATGGGCGCGGACGAGGCGGGCAACGTGCACCAGGCGGGGCCGCTGGCGGGCAATAGCTTCTCGGGCTTCTCCATTCCCGAGAGCCGCCGGATTGCCTACGAACACTGGTTGAATCGCGGCGGCGCGGCGCAGATCGATACCATCGTCACGGCACACTTCTGGCATGTGGACGACGCCGGCGATCTGATGCGCGATTTCGGTACGAGTACGCGGATTCCATTGCCTTCGGAGAACAGTGGTCTCCACGTCGAGGCCCAATTTGATATCGTCGTCGAAACCCCAACACTCACCGCGCCCCGGTTTGTCAACTGGGAGCTGTTCGAAGATGGGGCACAAGTCGGAGTCGACGCAATCCGCGTGCCGGACAACGAGAAGACGGTAATCTTACGCCTGCGCGCGGACGCGGGGATCGTCTTGGGCGATGAAGCGCAGCGGGCGCACACGCGGACCTATTTGTTCCGCGCGGTCGCGGTGTTCGGGGAAGGCTATCCGCCGCCGACCCTGGATGATACGCCCGCGACTATTTCGTTCACCGTGTATATTCCCGAAGGCGGCGCCGCGGAAGGAAGAGCCGGCGGACCGGGCGGCGACCCAGGCGACGAGCAGCCGTTCAAGATTTTCGTGCGAGGCGAGGAATAGACGGGTCGTGGCGGAGGCGTCCCGCCTGTGATGCGGGATCATGGGCAGGCTGTCCATGCCACGGGCCGAGTTGACGCGATGCGTCGGATACGGGCAAGATGCTGGTGTTGTGGACACGAGCCACGCCCGGCGGGGCAGGCGCGAGCGTATGTAGAAGGGGAGGATCGCGAGAATGCTCTCGTGCATAGGCCGATGCGAGCGGCCTTGGGCCGCCGCGTTCCTGCTCGTGCTGTTGGCGGGATGCGGCGCCTCCAAGACGCCCATGAACGCGGCCGTGACGATTGAGAGCGAACCGAGCGGAGCCGCTGTAACGATCAAGAGCCGGGAGTGCGGCGTGACACCGCTGCGATTGACCAGTCTCGAACCGGGCAAGACCACGGTCATGTTTACGCTTGATCGGCACGAACGCACTTACGCGACATGGTCCTTGGTCGCGGGTGAAAACGGAACGAAGACGGTCACGCTCAAGCCCCTCGTCGGCTTCGTCACGCTGAAATCGGACCCGCCAGGCGCCGAAGTGACCCTCGACGATGAGCCGCTGGGCCAGACCCCGATCCACAGAGTCGCCGTCCCGATCGGCGAACACACCTACGTCGTGCGGCACGAGAACTTCCTACCCGCCGAGAAAACCCTCGAAGTCGAGGCCAATTACCAATACGAATTCACCCATCAGTTGTCCCCGCTACAGGCCACCCTAACCGTCATGTCGCGCCCCACCGGCGCCACGATCTGGATTGACGAACAGCGCCAGGCCGACAAGTCGCCCGCCCGTTTCAAACTCGCGCCCGGCACCTACACCGTCGCCGTCCAACGGGGCGGCTACCTCCGCGCGGACGAAGTCGTCGTCCTTGGCCCGAACGATGACCGGAAGGTCGATCTCACGATGCTCCCCGGCGAGGCGCCCGAGGGCATGGTGCTCGTGCCGGCCGGGCCGTTCCTCATGGGGCAGAACGGCGGCGCCCCGGACGAAGCGCCCCAGCGCGAGGTCCATCTCGAGGCCTATTACATCGACCGGCAGGAGATCACGAACATCGAATACCGCAAGGCCTATCCGCTCCATCTCTACCCTGAAGGCCAGGACCACTTTCCCGTGACCGGCATATCGTTCAGCCAGGCCATGGACTATGCCGCCAAGGTCGGAAAGCGCCTGCCCACCGAGGCGGAATGGGAGAAGGCCGCCCGAGGCACGGACGGACGCGAGTACCCCTGGGGCAACGTATTCGACAAACAGCTCTGCAATGTGGAAGAATCCTCGGTGGGCAAGCCGGTGCGCAGTGGACGCTACCTGCTCGGCGCGTCCCCGTACAAGTGCCTGGACATGGCGGGAAACGTCTATGAGTGGACTTCGAGCTGGTACGAGGCCTATCCGGGTAATGAACTCATTACAAAGGATTACGGGCAAGTGTATCGGGTGCTGCGTGGCGGGTCGTACCTCACCCAGCGCTTCGAGGCCCGTTGCGCCCGGCGGCATTTTGACCGGATGGATGCCGCACGCAAGGACTACGGATTCCGGTGTGTTATGGATCTGCCCAGCGACCCGGACGGGGCGACGTCGCCTTGACGGGCCGCGTGGGCAACAACGGTAAGACGAGGGAAAATTATTGTCAAGAAGATTATGTCTTGACAAGTATTTTTTGCTTTATTACAATATAGCTCAATGGTTTATGGCATTTCGAAGTCGTGCTCAGTTAGCAGTATTCACTGTGTGGGTGCCTGTGCACCCTCATGACGACAGAGTGACTCGCGTAGCTTCTTAAACGGCGTCTCACGAGGACGCCCGGAATTGGCGGCAGACGTATGGCCATATGGAAACGAGGCCGCAAGCGGCGGTTGGTGCTTGACTTAGGGGCCAGCGCCGTGCGCGTGTGTGAGTTGGCACAGACCAAGACCGGGTATCAACTCACCAAGTACTATCAGGCCGAGTTCAATTCAGACCCAAGCCTTACGGACCTTGAACGCAAGAAACTGCGGATGAAGGCGGTCGAGGCGGTACTCAAAGACGCCAAGATTCGCGCAACGAAAACCATCTTCGCGGTCCCGGGCCAGTCGGTTTTCACGCGCAGCCGCACGCTGCCCCCCGTCCCCGAATACAAGGTCACGCAGATCGTCCGCTACGAAATCCAGCAGCAGATCCCCTTCTCGCTTGACCAGATTGCCATGGACTACCAGATTCTCGACCGCAGCGAAGGCGGCGGTTACGAGGTGATGATGGCGGCGATCAAGGTGGACGTGGTCGAGAAGCATCTTGAAATCCTGCGCGAAGTCAAGCGCCGCATCGACGTGGTGGATGTCACACCCTTCGCGGCCTATAACTGGCTCAAGCACACAGGCGAATTCGGAGATGCCGGCGATTGCGTCGCCCTCATCGACATGGGGGCCGCGACGACCGACATCATCATCGAGCGGGAGAACCAGTTCCGTTTCACGCGCCCCCTGAACGTCGGCGGAAACGACATCACGCTGGCTATCGCGGGCGCGTTCACCATGGCTTTCAGCGACGCCGAGAAATTGAAGCGGCAGCGCGGATTCGCGCCCACCGGTGACCCGAAGGTCGATGGCCAGGGCGCGAAGGTTATCGGCGACGTGTTGCAGCGCATGGTGAACGAGATCATCCGATCCTTCGCCTACTTCCGTTCGCTGCCCGGCGGCGGCGCCGTCAATCGCGTCATCCTGTGCGGTGGCGGCGCATGCCTGCGCAACATCGTGCCCTATATGCAGCGCCAACTCGGCGTCGATGTACGCATCGCCCAGCCGCTCGCCGGCCTCGCGCTCGCCCCGGCGGCGCAGGCCGCGGGCGAGCACCCCGAGCAGACCTGCGTGGCATTGGGGCTTGCGCTGCGGTGCAACGAGACGGTGCCGATCGAGGTCAACCTCATTCCTCCACGCGTTCTCGAGGCGGCGCGACGTCGCGAACAAGCTCTGTATTGGGGCATGATCTTCGTAACCTTCGCCCTCATACTCGCCTCTATCATCCCCATCAGCGCCAACCAGAACGAAATGATCAAGGCCCGCATCCGAAGAGTCCAGGCCGCCTTGGCCCAGTACGACCCCCTCTTCGGCGACGACGTAACCCGCACCATCCAGCAATCGCCTCAAGTCCAGGACCTCAATCGCGCCCGAGCCGCCATTCAGCAGCCGCGGGATGAGTGCGCGGCGCTCAATTTCGCGTACCGGCGCTGCATGTTCTGGACCGACGCGATGAAGTTGCTCAGCGATGCGCGGCCCGTGGCCGGCGATATGTGGTTCACGAGTTTCGAGACGGTGACCAGGGTCCGAGATCAACAGGGCCAACCCGCGGGACGCGCCGGCCGCACGGGCGGCGCGCGCGGCCTTGCGGCCGCGGCGGGGGCCCCGGGGCCAACCGGGCCCGCAATGGCCCCGAACTTCGTCGGTTTCCAAGGTACCGCCCCGCCGGTGGAACTGCAGGCAGGCGTCGTGCGGGGCGCGTCCCCTGCACGCGGCGGGCCGCAGCCGGCCTCGTCCCAACCCGGCGGTACCGGCGAATACGTGCTGCCGCTGGCGGAGGGGGTTCAGGTGACGGGCTATGCGCGGAACACCGACCTCATTCGAAATTTTGTCGAGAACCTGAAGAAGACCCACATTCAGTTGCCCACCAATTGGTACCTTTGGGTGGCGGAAGTCGTCTTTGACCACCGCGACGTCGATAAGTACCCCTTCGCCGTGCTATGGGACCCCCAGGCCCGGGAAGTCAGTCCCTTTGCGGATAAGGACGCGATTTTGTATTCCTTCCGCGTTGTTGTAATGTTGCGAACGGGGCGTGACCTGCCCACCCCGCCGCCGGAGCCCGCCGTAACGGACCGGGCTGCCGGCGCGCAAGCGGGACACCCCCCGGGACCGAGCACCGGCTGATGCGTGTCAGTAAAGAACAGATTATCTTCGCACTGGTCATCCTGGCCTTGGTGCTCGGGTGTACGGTCGTTACATACTTCTATTTTTGGGCAAAACTCGAACAATATGCGCGGGACCAGCAGACGGCCGACCATCTGCTCGCCACCTTCGAAGAGTTTCGCACGACGTTCCACGATGTCAAACCCAAGGTCTTGATCGAGGCCATCGAGTCGCGCGTACAACCCTGGAAGGACGCGCGGGACGAATGGGGCGCCGTCTTTCACATGGATGGCTGGTTTGACCGTTTCGAACCGCGGTCCGAGGAGAAGTTCCCGAAGTTCTGGTACGATGAGGAATCGACAAGGCTGCTCAGCAACTTGCGCGTCAAGATCATCCAGACGCAGCCCAATCTCGTGTTTCCGCAGGACATCTACGCGTTGTTCGGCGTGCCCCGCCTCGAAGACTGGAAAACACAGGATGACGTAACGGAGGAGGTGGCGCGGCGGGCGCTTGCGAAACTGAGCTACGGCATTACGCTCTTCGAGCGGTTACTGGACCATAACGTCCTTCGGATCGACGATATCAGTCTCTGGGAAGCCCGCAGGGAACCGCGTTTCGGAGAATGGGTGCGGCTGCGAACCTCGGGCCTCGCCTTCTCCATGCGGCTGCGGGACCTCGTGAACCTGCTTGAGACTTTCAGTGCCGAGTATCGGTACATCACCGTGGACGCGATGCGCATCACGTGGCTGCGCTCGTGGTGGGAGCCGCAGCTCGACGTCGAGATGTTGCTCACCCAGGCGCTGTGGATTCCGCCGGACCGACGTCCGCAACAGCCGCGCCCACCCGTGGTGGCGGCGGCGATGCCGCCCGGCCAGCCCGGCGCGCCCGGCACGCCCGGGACGCTCGCCGACCAGCTTGGCGACCGCGGCCGAGTTCAGGAGGCGGAACCCGGGATGTTCGCGAAAGCTTGGAAATGGTTCAAGCGAAACTATCTATATATGAATTAGTTTTTCAGTAAAATCCGGAAGCATGCATGAACGACCGGGTGCGTAAAATCGCCAAATGGCTCTGGTTCAACAAGGAGCGGCTCATCCTTGTCATAATGCTCGTCTATCTCGGGATGCGGGTCCGGCAGGTGTTCGAGAAGGTCGAAGAGACACAAGAACCGTTGATCCTCCCCAGCAACGTCCTTCCAGACGATGCGCAGGAGCGGCAGATTGTCCCGCCGGACCGACCAGAGGGCGTTGGACCTGGAGGCAAGGGGCCGCCCCGCAGGCCGCCCGGCGCTTATGGGTCGTTAATCGATCGCAACCCGTTCTGGTTCCATGCGGCGCCCGGCAGCGGCCGCCCGGGCGAAGAGGGCGAGCGGTGGGACATCCAGTTACTGCAGTTGCAGGAACCGGTGCCCGGAAAGGTGCGTGCCCGCATCCGGACCCTGTCGGCGACCAAGTGGTTTGACCTGGGCGACAGTTTTGAGGAATACGAGATTCAGGACATCGACATGGCGGCCGGCACATGCACCGTCTATTCCTCGAAATACAAGAAGAGCAAGGTGCTGGAAATCTCGCCCTAAATCGGGCGGGGATAATATCTTGAGTATTCTGTCGAGATTCGATATAGTATTATTGATTAAGCGGGAGGACGAAGCCGTAATGAACAGGAAAGAGTTCCCCATGATGTGGGCGGGCTGTCTGGCCTTGGCGCTCTTGTTTGCCTGGCCGGCCGCAGGGCAGGAGACCACGGAAGCCGTTGACGTGCCCGCTCTCGCGGCGGAAACACCGTCGTCTCCCGCGGAACTGCCGGACGCCTTCGCGGAGATGTCGCCCGTGGTCGAAGGGGTCGCCGTGTCTCAGGCCGAAGAGTTCGTGCGTCGCGGCGTTGCCCTTTACAGCCGCGAGTTGTACAGCGAGGCCCTGTCGGAATTCAACCGGGCGCTCGCCCTCGAACCGGAAAACGCCCGCGCGCGCGAATACGTCGGCATGTGCAACGCGAAGCTCCAACTGACCGCCTCGGGCGCGCCGCAGGCGCCGTCGTCATTCGTCGTTCTTGATCCCGACGCGATTTCGCGAGAGGACGCGACACCGCGACCGACTGCGGAGGAAATCAAGCGGGACCGGGTGCGGCAACTGATGGAGTGGGGGCGGCAATACCTCGAAGCGCAGAAGTACACGACAGCGGCGGAAATCTACCAGGAAGTGCTGCTCATCGAGCCTACAAACGAAGAAGCCAAGATTGGCCTTCACGAGGCGACCATCGGGGTGAGCCGCCAGAGCATCGTCGAGCGGGAGCGCGAGGTCGAGGAATTTCGGCAGAAAGTCCGCGAGTACCTCGAGGACTCGAAACTTCCGCCGGAAGGCGCCGATGCGCGCGGCATCAAACCGTACACGCTGCGTGTGCCGCTCATCGAGGAGAAGTTCGAAGAAGTCGTCGAGAAGACGGAAATCGAAAAGGCGCTCGAATCCCCGGTCAATATCGAGTTCGACAACATCCACATCAGCGAGATTGTCGAGTTCATTTCGGATACCTGGGACATCAACATCGTCATTGATAACCGTGTTGTGGCGCCCCCGCGCCGCGCTGCTCCCGCGGCGCCCGGCACGCCTGGCGCCGTTCCCGGCGCGCCCGGCGTGGCGCCCTACGGAGCGGCGCCCGCTCCGTATGGGGCCGCGCCCACGGCGTATCCGGCGGCCGCCCCGACCTATCCGACCTATCCCACGCCGCAGCAGCAAGGGTTGGCCGCAGGCGTCGCGGCCCAGCAGCAGCAGTCCGCGACGGGGGGATACCAGGGTTTCCGCACCGATGGCATGGTGCCCTACATCAATTTGAACAACGTCAGTCTGGCGGACGCCCTGCGCGCCTTGTTGCGACCACTCGGTCTAGACTATGCCGTCCAGAAGAGTTTTCTCTGGATTAGTACATCGAGCGTTATACGGAAAGAGACCTTCGAGCCGCTTGAAACCCGATTCTATGAATTGCGCAACGCCGGTCAGCAGACGCTCTTCAAGATAGTCCTGCGCAATCGACTTGGTGGCGGCGGTTTCGGCGGCGGCGGTTACGGCGGCTATGTCGGCGGCGGTTACGGCGGCGGCTTGGGGGGGTATGGCGGCGGCGGTTACGGCGGCTATGGCGG
>JAKQEQ010000185.1 GCA_029556545.1 Candidatus Hydrogenedentota bacterium | reverse complement strand
CCGCCCACCATGATCGGCACGAGCTCGCTGGAACCCAGTTTCAGGCGGAAGTCATCAACACGCTTCATTGCTTCGAGTCCGTTAATTCGGCAGTCCGACATTATCACCCGACAGGCCGTTTCAGCCCAGTGCTGCAGCACGGTCCGGCGCTTCGGTTACCATTCGCCTTCGACTGGAAAAAGGGCGAAGGGCGTGTCCGGTGGGAGCGTCGATGTGCATGGCGATGCTGATCGAGAAGGACGATACACGCTCCCACTCTGGCGTCGCAAAGGGCGTCACGGTTCGCGCACCGCTCGCGGGCAGGGGCGCCCGCCGATCGCTGTCCAGAACTGCCCAAGAACACCTCAGGAGGATCCTGCATGACCGAACGCATCAGCCGCTTCAAAGTCCCCGAGCTTGCCGACATCCCCGAAGACGTCCGTGACCGCATCCTCGCCGTGCAGGAGAAGGCGGGTTTCGTGCCCAACGTGTTCCTGATGCTGGCCCACCGGCCGGCTGAGTTTCGCGCTTTCTTCGACTACCACGACGCCCTGATGGAGAAGGATGTCGGCCTCACCAAGGCCGAGCGCGAGATGATCGTCGTCGCAACCTCGGCGGCGGGCCAGTGCCTCTACTGCGTGGTCGCCCACGGCGCCGTGTTGCGCATCCGGGCGAAGAATCCGCGCGTCGCCGATCAGCTCGCCACCAACTATCGCAAGGCCGAGATCACGCCCCGCCAGCGCGCGATGCTCGACTTCGCGCTCAAGCTCAGCACCCGTGGCGGAGAGGTCGAGGACGCCGACGTCGAGGTCTTGCGCGCGCATGGCTTCGACGACGAGGCGATCTGGGACATCGGCGCGATCACCGCCTTCTTCAGCATGAGCAACCGCCTCGTGCATCTCACCGGCACGCCGCCCAACGAGCCCTTCTACCTGATGGGACGAGTGCCCAAGGCCTAGCGTGGTGCGCTCGTGCGCCGCGGCGGTCGGAATTCCGCGTGCGCCTGCGGCGCGTTCCCTTGCGGATCGGGGGCGTGGCGCCGGTCGGGGTCCGCATTTGCTTACAAACGTGCTGTGCGTAAGCCATTGAATGCGGGGTGCGATCTGCGTAAGATCACGGCCATGGTTGTAATCCCGGCAATCTGGAGGCGTTCTGGACAGGGGTTCGATTCCCCTCACCTCCACCCAAGCGCATTCGGGAGTGTGTTTGGGTGGGGGTGTACCGGTTTCGACAGGGCGGGCAAAGGTGAGCAGGCAACCCGAGAGGCGACGGACGTAATCCGCGCAAATCCATAAACGCCAACGATGAGCGTTTCGCACTGGCCGCTTAAGGCCTATGCCGAGGCTG
>JAKQEQ010000183.1 GCA_029556545.1 Candidatus Hydrogenedentota bacterium | reverse complement strand
GTCTCGAACAGCCGCAGGAGCCGGCCCGCGTGCTGCGCCTGGCTCACCCAGCGAAACGAGTACCAAAGGTGGCGCTCGCACTCGTGGCCGATGACCGACGCCCCCAGGTGAGCCCGGAAGCCGTCGCGCGATGCCGCCTCGTAGGCGCGATAGATCGCGTCCACGGTCGGCTGTGCGGGCGGAGGCAGCGGTGCCATAGTGGCGACGCCTTTCGGTTCACGCTGAGGGGCGGAAGGGGCGGGGGCGCTGCTCTTGGCGGACTGGAGCCCCCGCCCCGGCTACATCAGGCGCGCTTCTTCCAGGGCGCGGCGGCATTGGTTGCAGGAGCGGCAGCCGGGGCAGACGCGGCAGCCGTGCGCGCCATGGGCGTCACGTTGCCGGCGGCTTCGTAGCCGCGGATCTCGTTGCTCGCGGCGTAGTCGCCCTTGGGCGGGCGGACCTTCACGGTCGCGACCACGGGGATGAAGTGAAGCTCCTCGCTGTCGGAGACCTGGAGCTTGCCGCAGGCGTGGCAGAGCGCGGACAGGGACCGCTGCGCGATCTCGACCGCCTGCTGGTTGCTGTTCACGAGGTTGAGCCGGTCCCACATCTTCCGGCCCTGGAACTCGCCGTCCAGGATCTCCAACTCCAGCCAGAGATACTGGCCGGCGCCGTCTTTGGTCTCCTTCATCTCGGACGCCACCACCTGGACCTTGTACTTGCCCGGGGGCAGCACCTCGAACGGCTGTGAGGGTGCGACCTGCGTCGCGTCGAACGTTCCACCAAGCTGTGCCATGATATTTCAGTCCTGCTTCAGGTTAGCTGCGTAGGCTTCAAGACTCTCGGGAAATTCCCCGATCGTGACGGCAGTGATCCGAAGGCCGGCGTCGGTCTTGGGCCACGTTCCATGGATTGACCGGGCCACGGTCTGCTCGACCAAGTTTCGCGGGCCGACATACTCGATCAAGCGAAGAACGCGCACGATGTCGACGCGGGCAAACGGCTTAGGCGGGCGAGGCTTTACACTGTCGATCAGTTCGCGAACTTCGCGCAGGCTTTTCCTGCCAAAGTGCGGCACCTTGAGCAAAACCTCGTCCGGCGTCTGATCAAGTTCGCCAAGTGTAATACCGGGCCGCCAACGGCCCAGTTGATTGACGACACGAACGCTGAACTCGCATTCCTCCAGCGTTGCGTCTTCCCATCGACGGGGCTCTTCCATCACGCCGCCTCACGCGCGGCTTCTGCCGTCGGGAGATGCTGGGCGAAGGCGTGCCAGAGCTGTTCCGGCTCCTGCGTGTTCGGCAGGTCCAGGGACGCCGGGGCGCCGTAGCGGTTCTTGGCGATGAAGCCGGGGCGCTCCTCCAGGTAGAGGACGCGCTGCCCGCCGCCGACGCCGCGGGCCACCTTCTTGTTGAAGCCGACGTCCGCCTTCGCGAGGCTGACGCGGTAGTTCATGAAGCCCACCACGTCGGC
>JAKQEQ010000178.1 GCA_029556545.1 Candidatus Hydrogenedentota bacterium | reverse complement strand
CCTGGACGATCATCGTGAGGCGGTCCAGGCCAATCTCGTGCGAGCGCCCAGGGAAAGGGTCGTTCTCGGTGTAGACCTTCGGCTGGATCATCGGGGTGTCCCGGTAGATCCGCAGGGTGTAGCCTATACCGACAGGCTCGGAGATTGTGACATCCCACCCCGTCCGCTGGCTCCCGCCGTTGGTGTCCGTGATGGTCACAGGGGTAGAGATTCCGGCGCCGTCGATCTTGACGGCCTTCAAGCACGTCGCGTCAACGAACGGGAAGTCCAGGGCAAAGACCGTCGAAGATGCATCCCCGGCGTATTCGATGAGAGTTTCTTGCGTCGCGACGGTCATGGTTCACCCCTTCGAAAAATCTACTCAGTTCCGCGCGTCTGTGGGGCGGGTGAACACGTAATCATCCCCCCGCTTCGCCGCCGACTTCTCCAGCCGGTCCAGCGCAGCGGGATTGATGGCCTCTTGGATGTTCCACCAGATGTACCGGTCCAAGATCTGGCGCGAGTACCACAGGTTCGAGCCGGGAATGGATCCCTTGAGCATTCGCACCATTTGGTTCGCCAACGCCCCGCGCTCCCGTTCCGCCTTCTCCGGGTCGGTGTCGTCGCCAGCAGTCTTCCAGGCGCGCCAAATCTTGTAGATGTCCTCCAGTTTGCCGATGGACGGGCCAGAAAGCGTCTGCAGGAATCCGCCGCCGAAACGGTCATTATCGGAAAACAGGAAGTCGCCGTAGATGCCCAGCGCGCCGCCCTGGGCCATCGACGCGAAGAGAACGCGGTCGTCGAAGATCGGGAGGTCGAACCACAAGATCCGGTCGTCTTCGTTGTTCTGGTCCAGGAGTCCGCGACGACTTACGCCGGATGCCCACCCCTTGAGGACGTAGGACACATACCCCGCCATCGTCATGGCGGCCATGTAGTTGGCGATGGCGAGATATTGCGATGCCGACCCCGCCTTGACCCGCGCCCGAGGGTCGCTTGACCGCCCGAATCGCTCCGTCTGGATCTCATTTTGGACCTGCGAGACCATGAAGGACTTCACATCCCACATGGAGCGGACCAGTTCGCCCGACCATGTCCCCGCCTGAGTTCCGCCCGTGGTGACCATGCGCGAGCGGATCGACGGCTCTTTCAGCGCCTGGGAAACGTAGTCCGTCATCATCGCCGAAATATGGTTGGCCGTGTCCACGCGCCAGGCCGCAACGTGGCGCTCTGTCGCCTGGCTTCCGGTGGCGCGCAGATGGTCGGCGATCGCCTCATCCGACAGCGCCGCGACGCTTTCCGGGGTGAGGTAGCTTCGCCCGTCGTCCGCGATCATCTCGCCGCGGCGGATCAACTCCCAGTCGGCTTCTGTGAATCGGTGCTCCTGCAGGAATTCGCGCGTCGTCGGCTCGATCTCATTCCAGCCGCGCCGCGATTCGCTCCCGAGCCAATTCGACATCCCCAGCGCCGCCGCCTGCCGGTTGTGGCGATTGAGCCAGGTTGCGCCCTGGTACTGGTAGACCTTTTCGACCAGACGCGACGTGAAGCCCCTGGAGTCGCCGCTCTCGACCTCGCGCAAGAGCCCGCCGATCGTTGCGTCGATGTCCGCGCCGAACGCCTCAATGACGGCCTTCTGCGCGGCTCCAGGCTTGATCGTCCGCATGAAGTCGCGCACGTGCGAAAGCGTCTCCCCGTACACCCCGCCAATGCCGCGATTGAACCGCAGGGCGCGGGCCTTCCCGACGTTTACGAAGTCACCGGTCTGCGAGAGGATCGCCCCGCCCAGAATGGAAGCCTTGAAGATGTTTCGCGTGTTCGTGGCCACGTTCGCGATCACCTCGGACGCCGGGATATTCACGGAGCCGTTCAGCACGGCCAGCGACGTTTCGCGGTCCTTCCTGGAGTTCTGCCACTTCAGCGCCGATACGCCGCTCAGTTGGTGCCCGACGGCCTGGTGCATCATCTGGCGCGTGAACTCGCCACCCGGCCCGTAGACCCGCATCATTCCGATGGAGCGCGCCATTCCGTCCAGTTCGCCCATGAAGTTCGACATGAAGTCGGGGTTTCCGCACCGCTGTTGGTACGCCGCCCACTCGTCCGGCCCCTTGAATTTCAAGTTGCGCGCCATGCCTGAGCGCCGTTCGGCTTCGCCCTTCACACCTCCGGGCCCGTAGCGCCCACCCAGGAGGTCGGCGTCTTGCGATGGCTCCTTGAAACCCGCAAGGAGGTCGTAGACGCCCGCAAGGTATTCGCGGTCCACCACGCGCCCGTCGTAGGTCTTTTCCTCGAGCAGAGGCATCACGAAGTCGATCCACGCCTCACGATGCCTGGGGTCGCCGATGTTGATCCGCTTCTTAGACGGGAACAAGCCTCGAATCGCTGAACGGGTTGCGCCAGTGCGCGCGTTGTTCGCGAAGTTGCGCAAGGCCCATGCGTCATGATCCTGGTGGAGCATACGGCCTTCGAGCTGGCCGATGTCGACTCCGTGACGCTTCATCTCCATCAAGCCGATGCGCTGGTACTTCTCCATGATCTTCGCGACGGCCAGATGATCCTTGGTGTAGGTCTTCCCGAGGTTCTCCGTCGTGTTCGTCTGCACGTCATAGAGCGCATTGATGATGTTGCGCGAGAACTCCTTGCGCCGCGCGAGCTTCCAGAGTCCAGCCTTGTGCATCTCCTGGGCCGCGCCGTTCTGCAGGATGTCTTTCCAGGAGCGGCGCCAGTAGTCCGCGCTCGCACGCGCGCCGAACCGGTTGTGCTCTGATCCGCCGTCAAGCGCCAGCGCGCCTTCAGCTTCGCGCCCCTTGAACCCGAGGATGATCCTCATGCCTTCGTGGAGGCGAACGGCGTTCAGGGTGGCGCGGTACCGGTTGAGCGCCACTTCGGACTCGTGGGCATCGGCTGCGGCCTTGGCGTCTCCCTGGAATTTGCGGAACCGGTCTACCAGTCCGCGCGCCTCAGCTTCGTCCAGGCCGGCCGACATAGCCGCCGCCGTGAGTTGCTCGCGGTCCATCTGGTCAGACACCGACGCAACCTTGTCGTAAGCCTTGCGGTACACGTCGCGCACGCGCTTGGATAGTTCTTTTGCCGCCTTGATCTCGTCCAGCTCTGGGGTGCCGCCCGACTCGGCGAACCGCGCGCGCCGGTCCATCTCGGCACCGTGCTGGAGCGACCGCACCGCGATGGCGTGGATGTCCTCGGCGGAAAGTTCCATCCCGCGCAAGGCCGGAAATTCCGAGTAGAGGTAGGCTTTGACCTTTGCGACGATCTCGCGCACCAGCTCCACGATGGCGCGGCGGGTTTCGGGATCGGCCACGCGCAGCCACGCGGCCCCCTTGGGCCAGTCCTCACGCCCAGACAGGACGCCTTCCATGTGCTGCACGAGGTAGGCCAGGCGTTCTTCGGCGATGTGGGCGGATTTTGTCGTCGTCGGAACCAGTGACATGACAACGGCTTGTAGATCCGGGTCGCGCGAAAGCAGGTCGCCGACCTTCGCTTGGATGTCCGCGAAGCCCTTGGCGCCCAGCATGCCTTCCATGCCGACGTGGACGCCGTACTCATGCAGGAAGTACGCTGCGGCGTCCTGGCGGTTCATGCGGTCGGCGGCGAGGTAGGACTTCTTCCCGACGGTCACGCCCACCACGTTGGCGCGCTGAGCCTGTTCAGGGAGATCCTTGGCGGCAACGATCTCGAATCCGGCCTTGCGCGCCGTCTCGATCGTTCCGGCGCCGAATCGCTCTTCGATTGCGGCGGCGGCGTCCTGGATGCGGAGATCAGATTCCGTCGCGCCCTCGGCCATGCGGATGTCGGGGTTCGTTGGGTCGAATGTGCCGCGATTGCCGATGGCGGATTTGACGTTTGTCTCCGGGCGCTGCATAACGACCCATTTCGCCCCGCCGTCCCGAGCGAACATCAACCCGTCAAAGCCCGCTGCGGCGATATTGTCAAAGCCGATTGCTTTGAACAGGGTGAACGCGTCTTCGCCGGTTTCGATCCTCACATCCGCGTCGAAATTTGTGAACTCGACTTGGTATTCCCCACCATCCGCGCGAGCCTCTGGTTTGGCCCGATCCATGCCGTCGCCAAAAGCCTCCCAGTTCTTACGCTGGGCGTCAAAGAAGTCACGAGCGTCTCGGACGTCGTCAAAACTCCGAACCTCTCGACCAATTGCGAATCTAGCTTTGTCAGAGGGCAGCATCACCTCGCTTGCAAGCTGTGAAACTCTGTCCGACTGCACTTCGGAAAGTTTGGAGTCAACGTCTAGTATCTCGCCCCGGACATATACCGGGAAAACCGCCCCATCATCCCGAGCATAGATTGAGGCCTCACCTGGGGAGGACGTGAAGTAACTGGCCACGCCGTAAGCGTCCCCGCTCAGTCGAGAACCCTGCTTGCCGCCCGGGGAGAATTCCGTAATACCCTCCGGCGTGGGGCTCCCATGGTAAACTACCAGCGGATTCCCCGCCTCATCCACCACCTTCGAGTCACCGAACCAATTCCAGAAGTTGCGGACCTCCTCCTCTGTCCGCCCAAGCCTGCGCCCCGTGGAATCCTTCGTGCTGCGCTGTACGCCGTCGATGTCGATGGATTCGGGCAGCTCTTTCCCCTCGGCGAACTTCGCTTCTACCCCGCTTTCCTCCAGGAGCTTGCGCAGGACCTCTTCCTGCTCGTCGGCCATGGCGTCGTAGTCGTCGCGGACCGGCTCGGCCTCCGCCTTGCGCGCCTTCTCGGACGCATCCTTGAGGTCGCGGGCGTCGTAGCGGTATTCCGGGTCTCCTGCCTTCTGGATCTCCTTGGCGACCTCCGGAGCGCCGCCGCCTTCCGCTCTGACATCGGCGTCGATCACGCGCTCGGGGTTGATTCTGGTCCCTGCCTCTTCCTGGAACGAAGCGACCGCCTCGGCGTTCTGGCGGGTCGCTTCGGGCGCCGCGCGGAACTTCTCGGCCGGGCCGTCCAGCGTGGACACCTTCGCGATCGCCTCTTCAAACGCGATCTTGCTGTTCCAGTTCTTGCGCGCCTCCACGAACGACGAGACAAAACGCTGCATCCGCTCCGGCTGGTCATGAATCTCCATCGCCACGCGAGCGGCTTCAACCTGGGTCGGCCCCATCTTCGACAGCGCGCCGGATTCGATGCTCTCGGCGACGGAAAGACCCTTCTGGCGATCCTTGGCGATGGCGTCGAACACCTTCACCAGCGGCATGATCCCGGCTGGATCGGCGGCGACGGCTTCCTGGGAAGCCTGGATCGCACGGGCCACGGAGACCGAGAACGGATCCGCGCCCTCGTCGGCAGCGCGAAGGATCGGGCGATCCCCTAACGCATCGCGGACAGCCTGGGAAACGCGCTCCGGCGTCGCTGCAGGTTCCTCGAGCCGCACCACGGCCTCGGCGTCATCGGCAGCTCGCACTACCTCATCGTCGATCTCTGCCGCCTTCTCGGGTGCAAATGCTTCGCGGAGCGCCTTGTCCTGATCTTCGATCTTCTTCCACTCCAGCGATTCGGTACCGAAATGCTTCTTGATCCATCCGCGAGAAGATCGGTCTGCCAGCTTGGCGGCGGCATCTGCAAGCGCTCCGGTTCCGCCCTGGATCGCACCACCAAAAATCGCGCTCGTGCCGATTTCGGCCAGCGTGTCCGCCATGGTATAGTCGTCGCCAAAGCCCTCTTTGACGAGGCCAGTCAACGGCGCGGACATCACACCGCCCACTGCGCCTTCAACGGCACCAACAGCCGCGCGCGCGCCGAGACGGCCAAGCGCTCCAGAACGTGCAGATGCGCGGGCGATGATCGCGGCCTCCCGGGAAGCGCCAACGATCGGGACGAAGTTCAGGAGGCCCATCGCCGGATCAGCAAATCCGCCTCCGACGCCGCCGACGAAGTTTGCGACGCCGGACGCGCGGGAGATCACGTCTTCGCCTTCCTGCCGGTCGCGGCGCAAGGTGACGAGCATTTCCGCTTGAGCGTCGGTCAGCCCGGTTTCCGGAACGTCAATGTCCGCGAAGCCCTCGGCGGCGATGTACGCCTTCGCCTCTTCCTGGGAGAGCAGGCGCCCGGTTTTGCCAGCCTTGCGCACCTCGTTGAGCAAGTAGCCGCCGAACACCGGGCCCGAGATCGCGGTCTCTTCGAACGACGCAACAAGGCCGCGCCCGAATCCCGCAGGAAGGCGCTGGGGATCGGGCGAATCGTAGCTTGAGGCGTCGACGAAGGTTTGCATCCTATCTCCTGAACTGGCGGTCTCGCGGCGCTCCTGGAAGCGGCTGCATTGGCTTCCTCAAATCTATACCTTCCGGGATTCGCCCGGTCTGATTGCGCTGCCGCGGGATCGGCTCTGGCACGGGCTTCGCGTCTGGCGTCGGCGGCGCGATGAACCAATTGGACGCAGCTTCCAAAGCTCGCGACACGAAGCCGGGGCCGTCCTCCTCCGGCATCTCCGCGAGATCCGCCGCCTCGGCCCACGAGATCTTGACCAGCTTTCCGTCCTTGGTCCGTACCGGCGCGGATCCAAGCATGAGCACGAGGCCATCATCTTCGGGAGAGGTCACCCACCCGCCCCGTTCCTTGATGTCGGCGCGGAAAACGGCTTGGGACCGGTCTGCTTGGAACTCCATTGCCGGCAGGACTTGGCGCAGCCATTTTTTGGCGCCGTCCACGACGTCTTCGGGCTCCTGATTGAGAGCCTTTCCGCGCCACGTCTTCGGAACGCGGATTACGTCGCTGTTGTAGACTGCCTCGCCACCGAATGCGGAGATCGCGCGATCCGCCTTGAAGAACTCCACATGATTTCCCACCAACTCCGCGAAAGCATGGCGCGCGGCCACCTCGGGCGTCGCTCCGGACTGCGCAGCTTTGAGAGCCGCCAGCTTGACTGCGCCGTCTCGGAGCTGCGCCCACGCCCTGGCGCCGCCGTCGGCGCTTGTGGACCGGAGCGAATTCTGGTAGACCGCGAACTCTGCGTCCACTGCGTTTTCAATCCCCTTCCGCGCCGGGATATCCGTCAGCGTGGGCCACGTCTTCGACGCTGCGGCGAGCTGTTGCCGGACGCCAAGTGTCGCGGGATCGCTGGCGAGCTGGCCAACCCAGAGCGCTTCAGATGGGAGGTCCTTCGCAAGCTGGCGCAAGACGCCGCCGTAGTGCTGGCCGTAGACTGTGGCGAGCTGAGACATCGTTTCGGCTGCACGGAGCGGGCCGTCCGCCTGGCCGTACCAGCTGGACTTGATCGCGTCTGCCTCGTTCTGCGGGAGGATCGCGGGGGTTTCGACGCCTTGCGCCGTCTGGAAGGAAGACACCTCGGCGACATAGGCGTCGACGGATGCCCGGATGTTGACAGCCGGAACGCCTGGCGTCTGGAGCACGATATCCAGAGTTTCCTTGGCGCGCTTCACTGACGGATTATGCCGAACGGCGTACCCGGCTGGATCGGCCGCGATCTGCTTGTCGATGCTCTCGTTTGCGGCCTTCGCGAGCTTGTAGGCATCGCTCTTGGCGTCGAAGTCGTATCCCGCCGCTCCAGTCCCGGCCGGGTCGCGCTTGGCGACTTCAGCGTCACGCTGTGCCTTTGGCATGTTCGCCATCTCGCGAACGAACGGCGCCATTTCCTGGTACGGACGAAGCAACGCCATGCGCACCACTGCGGCCTGCGGGTCGTAACCTGCGGCCAGGTAGTCGTCGATGGTGACGGGATCTTTGATCTCCGCACCGGTGGCCGCTGCGGTCTTGGTCGACGCTTCCCGCGCGTGCAGCTCGTCGCGGTTCTGCTGGGTGCGGGCTCGTGCCGCCTGCGCGACGTAGCTTTCCGCCTGGTTGCGGAACTTGGCGATCTGCTCCGGGGTGGCGTACTCCAGCGCCTGGATCTTGATTCCCTCTTCCTGGATCGCTTCGTACTGGTCGGATCCGTCGCCCTTGATTCCCGCGCGATTCATGATCTCGGCGACGTATGGAACGGTTTCTTTCGGCTTTGGAAGGAACTCGCGCCAATCATTCGGGCGGCCTGCGGCTTCCGCCTTGCGGATCGCGCTCGAAAGATTTCCAGGTCCAGCGTTATAGGCCGCCAAGCCCTTCGCGACCGATCCGAAACGCTCGATCTGCTGCGCGAGGTAGCGGGCGCCGCCGTCGATGTTCTGGTCTGGGTCGGACGGGTCCACGCCGAGGTCGCGGGCGGTTCCTGGCATGAGTTGAAGTAGACCTTGCGCGCCCTTTGGCGAGACGGCACGTTCATCCCCCGTGCTTTCCTGCATCATGGTCGCGATCAGAATGGACGGGTCCAGGTCGTACTTTTCCGCCGCCGCCCGGAGCTTTGAATCCCACTTCCCGCCGGAGATCGGTTTGCCGTTGGCGCGGTTGGTTCCAGCCTTGCGCACAAAGTGAATGCTGCCAGCGCCATCGATGGCGTTGAGCAGATTTTGCGCATCCTCGGGATTCTGCAAATGTTGCTCGAAGACGGTTTCGGCCAGGTCTTGGCGTTTCTTCTCGGCCAGCGCTTCGGCCTGGTTCGGCGGAAGGAGAGCAAGCCCTGCGTCCGCCTCCATCTCGCGGACCAGCTCGAAGGCTTTGGCGTCGGCATCAAGGGCCGGGAGCTTTTGAAGGATCTTCCGATTCGTGTCGATCTTCTTCTCGAAGTCGAATTCCGTCTTGACCGCGCGCGACGCTTCGCGGTACTGGAGCGCCGCGAGCTGGAAGGACTGGCGCTGGTTCGAAAGTTGCGAATCCAGGGCGTTCCCGAAGTACGGATTTCCCGCCGGCGCAGAACCCTTCACCTCGGCGTCGATCGCGGCCTCTTCCTTGCGCCACTCTTCCAGGAAGTCGGCGCCGGCTGGGATTTGACGCTTCATCTCGGCCATCCGCTCGTGCTTGCGTAGCAGGGCATCCGTTGCCGCGTTGTCCGCCCACTCCTTCGCCTCCACGCGCCTCAGCGCATCCTGCTGGCGGTCGTAGGCGTCCAGCGCCGCCGCCTGCGCATCGCGCTTGCGCTGGATCGTGGCACCCGCCACGCTGGCCGCATCGGTGACGGCATTGGCAAGGCCGGTCAGCATCGCGCCGGATTGGTCGGTCGGACCAACAGCGACGCGGCGCTCTCCGGACGGGGTGGACGTATGTTGCTCGTAGGTCGGAATCTTGGGCATCGGTCAGCCTCCGTAAAAACGGGACGCGGTGGAAAGGATGTTCGATGCCGCGCCGATGTACGAGGCTTTTTTGGTGTTCGACGCTTGCTGTCTGAACTGGCGCGCTTGGTCGGCTGCATCCGCCGCCCGGAGCGCCGCTTCCATCCGCGTGTTGGCTACGTCCGCTTCCATGTTGCGCGCAGACTCGGCCACCAGCGCGGCATTGGTCCCGCCTGCACCTAGTCCAGATTGGGCGATCGCGGCCCGCTGGGCGCCCATCACTCGCCCGCCCTGGCGCCGGACCATCCCGACGTCGGACTCTCCCTTGCGGATTGCTGCGCGGGCGTTCGCTTGCGCACGTTCGGCCGCCAGGCGCTGCGCTGCCGCGTCCTCGGAGCCCTGCGAGAGCCCGCCCACGGTCGAGAGGATCGAGGATCCGAGCTTGATTCCTGCCAGGATTGTCAGAGGGTCCATCTATCGCACCTCACGTGTCGGAAATCAGGTCAGCAGCGATCGAGATGATCGTCATGGGCAGCGGCTGGCGGTTCTCGATCACGATCGTTCCGTCCGGCCCGTTGCCGGTCACGAAGTCGCGCCGGTCGTCGCCGGTCACAGCAGGCACGGGAGCGTTCATCCGGTCGGACGGCTTGCGGAAGGTGAATTCCCTGGATGCTATCCCGTTTCCGATCCAGCACCCAACAGACTCCAGGAACCGGAGCGTCGTATGTGAGATTCGCTTGATCTTGCCGATCGTGGTGGACGTCTCCGCGCCAAGCTCGATCCGCATCGTCTCCAGGAGTTCCCACGCGGGGATTCCGATTGTGACTTTGCATGCGTGCTCCTGGAGCGTCGCGACCCCGTCGACCACCTGGACTTGCGGATGCGCGCAGCCGTCGGCCAGCACATCCACCGTCCGCCCATCCAGGTGTGCGACCGCGAACGCTGTGCGTCGGATCTGCCAGCATTGCGCGGGTGTGGCGCGGAATCGCTCCGGGACCGCGCGCAGGGGCCGGACTGCGATCTCGGTAGCCGACGCGAAGGATTCCACGAGCAAGTCGATATACTCGCCGCTATCCTTGGGGCCAGGGATCGGGCCGGGGGCGCTCTCGACCAGCCGAACCACGTCGCCAACCATGTCGGCTGTGAACGCGGATCCCGCCACGCCAAACAGGAGGGCAACGCTTTCCAGTGTCAGGAGCTCGGACTCGTCCCAGAGCGTGCCGCCCGTCAGGTTCAGCCCGTAGTTGTCGCCGATCACGGATCCATCGAAGTGGATCAGCGAATCGCTGTACCGTGCCTCGCGCAGGTCGCCGCCGTCCTGGTGAGCATCCGCAAGGTATTCGATTGTGCGCCGGTACTGCGGCACGCCAGCGCCGTCGTCGCTACTGTACCGGAGCGCCGAGAGCCAGAGGTCATCAATCAGGCCGGATGGAGACGGTATGCACGCTATGCCTCGAATCTTGTCTCCGTCGATGGTTCGGTGAGGATGCCACCCGAAGACATCCTGGTCGGCATTCCAGGTCAAGCCAACGAGGTCGCCCGCGCCCGTGGTCAGCCAGAGGACTTTCCATGGCTCGTTCTGCCAGGCCATTTCCGTGAATCCGCTGGCTCCGATGTGGTCGGCGATGGCGGATAGGTCGATGGACCTCCATCCCTCGCTTGTTCGCCCCAATGCATGCAGCCGCTTTCCGCCCTTACCGATGTAGAGGATATGGTTGTCGACCGTGACCGCCTCGACGTTGTGCGAGCCGAACGTGGTCACCTGGTCGATGCGCACGTTCCCGGGGCCGAACACGGCGTCGGACGCCTCGCGCACCTCGAAAGCGCCAACTTTCGACCCGATGATGAGTGAGTCTTGCGAGACCATCCATTCGGTCGACACGAGCTGGCGGGAAGGGATCTCCACGGATACGCATTGGTCGGCCGTGATGTGTCCGGATCCGTCGTACTGGCGGAAGCTGCGGAATTTTCCAGCGACGGAGAAGAACAGTTTACCGCCGCACGACAGGACGAGGCGAGAGCGCCAAAGAGCCAGGTTATCGGGATAGGCCGCGCCGGGCTCCGGATTCTTGCCGGTAGCAACCGCGGCCCACGCCCAGCGCGAAGTCTTGAACTTCGGCGCGTTGGTCATGTCCCAATAGACGGAAACCGACTCAAACCCAGGGCGACCAGGGACCGCCGATGGATTCGAGTTGATCTGGCATGAAAAATGGCCGTTCCCGATGTAGCCCATCTGCGCCTTGTATCCGACACCCGTTTTGGGCGAGTAGATGGCGCCGTACTCATGGAGAGGCTCGGTGTTCAGCGCCGCTTTGTACGGGCTGACCGTGACGAGCACTTGGTACCATCTTCCCTGGTGCCGCACGATTTGGCCATGGTCAACGACGAGCCCTTTCGCCCACTCCTTGAATGTGAAGTTTCCGGCGTCGTCCTTCATTTCGAAATCGTCGGGGTTGAACACGATCCGCCGACCCAGCGCGCCAGCGAACGTGCCGGTGGGCGCGATGAGTTCGTTCAGGAGAGGAAGGCTCCCGATCTCGACGCTTCCAGCCGTCTCGATGACGACGTTCTTCTCGGGCTCGTAAGCCTGGAACGGCGGGGTGTCGTAGTTCTGGACGTATGGCGTCGGATTGGAGTCGCTAAGAACGCCGTGCGGGCGCCCGGTGTTGTTGAACAGGTTGAACTGAATGACCGTCGACTCGTTGTTCGTCAGGACGATGGCGGGGGAACTCCCGTCGTCGGCCATGTAGAGGTCGCGGCCCTTCTGCGCGCGCGAGATCTTCGACGTTCCGTCAGCTCGCCGGGCATCCTCGTAGAACGGATAGCTGAGAGACCAAACCGGCACCTCCGCGCGATTGCGGAAGACCTTCACGCGCTCCGACTTCTTGCCGATCACGTAGATCCACGCCTCGTCGCCAGATACGTCGTGCGGCACGAGCACGGGGCAAGCGCTGGAGTCGTCGACGCCTGCGCCGTTGTCCTTTGCCAACACGGTTCCTGGTCGCCGAGTCACGGCGCCATGCACCACGGGGATCGCGTTTTGAGACCGCTTCAGACCGTGGGCGTACTTGACGTGATCGACGCGGCCACCAAACAGGGGGGACAGCTCGCCAGCGTTGAATGACGCCTTGAGGTACGACGCCGAAGTGCCACCCATTACGATTCCCTCTCAGCAAACCAAGTGGAGTCCTGGGCGAACTGCGGGGGTGCCTGGATCGCGGATCTCTGCTTTGCCGTCTCGACGGCCATTTGGTACTCGCGGAACAGGAGCTGTTCGCGGCCCTCGCGAAGCGGGGTCAGCGTGTAGCACAAGGCTTGCGCCATCTTGATCGCGAATGCGTTACGGAATCCAGAGTCCCAGAGGTTCGGATCGGTCACGCGAGCTACATAGACGATCCGCAACGGCGCCGGAAGATCCGTCAATATCTGCCCCGCCTCGATTTCGAATGTCGCCAGCGCGTCAGGGCGATAGTCGGAAGTGTCCTGCGCGTTCTGCCCGACCACGTAGGACAGCGCGAGGAAATCAGCGGGAACCGGGAATGCGCGAGCGAAGCCGAACGCCGGGGGCGTTGCGGATGCCGGGAGAGAAGCGCGTTTGGTGGCGAATTTCCAGTTGTTCGCGGAAAGCTCCGCGTCGAGCAGGAGGTCCCAGACGGCGGACGCTTCTTCCGCCGCCTTGGAGTCTTCGCCCATGTCCTGGATCCGAGCTTCGCCGAGCCTGGTCAAGGCGTGGTTCACGATGTCGACTTGCGAGGCCATGAGTTCCCTCCGTGCCTAAAATCTACACCGTGAACCGCCTAGGCTAGAGCGGAACCGTCTCGATGTAATCCTTGAGGAGGCTCACAAGAGCGGTAATCTCGGCGCGGCTCGTGATCTTCGCGGTGTCAACGCGAAGCTCGATCGCCTTGCTGGTGGTCGAAGAACCGACCGTGATGTCTTCCGCACCCTTGGACGGGTCGATGCCGATGTACGTGTACGCCATTTGAAGCCCTCCGAAAAGAAGGGGGAGTGATGTCCTCCCCCGGTGTATCAGTTGGCGTAGTAGCCGGTCAAGCGCATCGCCAGAGTCCCCGCCGCCGCCGAAGCTGCGGTGAGGGTAGCAACGATGTCGTAAGACTTGCCGGGGACGGGCTGGGCGGTCAGGCCCATACGCTGCCACATCGGCTGTCCGATCTTGGCGATGTCGGCGGCTCCTGCCTCTTCCAGCTCGCTCGTCCAGGCGCCCGCGTTGACCAGCGAGACCGCCGAAGCGAACTCGTCGGCGTCGATGACCGCGCCGGTCGAGGACTCGTAGACCCCGACATCCGCCGCGCACGACCCGCCAAGGGCGTCCCAGGCGAGATCGAGCTTGGTCGGAATGAAGTTCGACGGGACCGTGGCAAGGCGGTAGGTGGATCCGGCGGAATCCCCGTTGGCCGACTCGACGGTTCCGACGAACACATGGACGGCATGACCCGGCGCGACGAGCGTGGCGCCCGATGCCAGGATGGCCGCAACGTCGGTGCTATTGATGTTGACGACTGCCATTTTGCCCCCCCTTAGGACACGGTGATCTTGATTTCCACGAGGCGCTTGGCGTCCACGCGGGTGGCGTTGAACGACCCGTCCAGGTAGACCTGCCACGGGAGCCCCTGGATGTCCTTGCGCTGCGAGATATCGCCGCGCGGAGCCTTCCAGGTTCCGAAGTGCATGGCCTTCTTGGTCCACACAGGCAGGCGGTAGTAGCCGTTGCTGTCCCTGGTGACGCGCTGGGTGTGGACAAAGTTCATGCCGAGGAACGACATGATTCGGCCGTCCTTCAGCACGGGCTTTTCGTTGTAGTCGAGAGAGATGATCTGAGCCTCGGCGAGCAGGTGGCTGTGAGCCTTGCTGTTGTAGCCGATGTAGATCTGCTCCGACTCGATGTCGACGTCGTTGCTCATGAGGATTTCGAGCGCAGCCTTGAGCTTGGCGACATTCAGCCCGACGGCCGATCCGCCGCCGCCTTCCTCCACGGGGACGACCGAGCTGGAGCCTTCCGTTGCCCAGGTGGTCGTGGTGGTGCCGTCGGCTCCGGTGATCGCGTCACCGAAGAACGCGGCGATAATCCGGTCATCCTGGGCGCGATTGATGGCGGCGATGGACGCGGCCATGAGCTTCGCTTGCGGGTCGATCTCCGACTCGAGCTGCACGAAGGTGTCCCGCAGGAAGGCTTTGTAGAAGTTCACGGGGCGAACCCAGCGACGTTCGTAGTTCTGCGCGGAATGGATGATCGGCGCGCCAACGGCGGTCACCGGGTCCATTTCGAACTCGTCGAGCTTGTCGCACACGGAAACGCTGGTGCCGGTGTGGGATCCGGTCTCGACCTTGTCGATCAGCTTGGAGCGCGTCTGCTGTGCGACCAGCTCCAGGATCTTGTTGTACTGCTTTGTCCGCAGTTCGATTGCGTCGGGCATGATAGCCCCCTCCTTTGATGTGTGGTCATTGGCTGAGGCTTCTCCGACGCTGTCGGGACCGTATTTCTAGCGGATCAGCTCTTGGGCTTCGGCGTTTTTGGTGGGTCCGTTTCCGGTTTGCCCTTTACCGTCACCCATTCGAATAGCTTTTCCGCTCTCGCGACGTTTTGGTCAGGGACCTGGTCGGCGCGATAGGCTAAACGTAAGCATTCCAAGCGGATTTCCGCAAGCGACTTATCCACCGGACACCGAAATCTTCAGAAGGCGGTCGAATTCGGCGCGCTCCTTGGCTCCGCCATCGGTGAACCGCTTCACCCAGGCGGCATCGGTCTGCAGTTCGTTCATCTTTGCGTCGGCGTCGGCTGGCGTCATGTAGGCCGATGCCCCGCCCTGCTGGACTCCTCGCGCGGGGGCCTCGCCGATCTTCTGCCCAAGCTCCGCGAACCGCTCCATCATCGCCTTGGTTCCGACGACGCGCTCAATCCTTTCAAGGGTAGGTGCGTCGAACCCCATCAGCATCGCGCCGCGCCTTGCAGCCTCTTCCTTGGCCTTGTACGCTCCGCCCCACTCGCGGCGAACGTCAGCGAGTTCGGCGGCGGAGCGCTGGCGGAAGTCCTCGTCTTCGCGGGCTGCGCGCTGGGCCCGCTGCTCTTCGAGCCACCCGGCCAGCTTCTTCCCGCTCATGGCAGGCAAGCCGAGCTCGTGGAACTTTGCGGCCACGGCCTTGGCGTTCTCGGGGTCGATGCCTTCGAGTTTGTCCAGCTCGTAGCCCTCGGGGGTGTCGGGGCGACCGCCAGCCTTGAAGTATGCCTCCCAGCCGATGGCGTCATCTTCGCCCTTCGGTACCACGACCTTCTCGCCGCTGAACCGCTTTTCGAGCTCCCGGTGGGAAAGAAGGGCGTCGGCAGGGGATTTCCACTCCTTCTTTGTGGCCCACGCCTTCACGTCCGGGTCTTCGATCCCGTCAAGCCAGGAGCCGCCAGGAGCTGGCTTTGGTTGCGGAGCGGAGGCTCCGGGTTGGCCTGCGCCCGCGTTGGGGTCGCCAGGGTTGCCCGCACCCAGAAGGGCGGCGGATCCGGTTGTGTCGGCCATGGTCTATTCCTTTGGTTTTCCCGTGATCGGATCAATCCCGGCGTCTGCGTGGATCGCAAGCCACACCTCGCGCCGCCCCTCTGCCATCACGGTGGCGAGGGGGTCAATCGTGCCAGACATTGGAGAAATTCGAACCGTGGACCCATCGGCGCAACAGAACCGCGCCAAGTGCCTGCGGACGATTTCCGACGCGGGGCCGGGGGAGAAAAAGGTTGTGCGAAACGCTTCGCGGATCGCGGATCGCTCCTGCTGCTCGCGCCGGGCGAGCTCAGTTTCGTCTCCATCGAACATCAGAACGAACTGCCTTCAGGCGATCCGGCCAGCGCTTGCGCCTCGGCGAGGTACTTTGCGGACTGCGCGGCCACGGGGACCGCCTGGAGCATCGCTTGCGCCTCTGCGGCCTCGGCATCCTGCGCCTCGATGGAGCGCATCTCCTCGTCCGACCGCAGCACCTTGGACGGCAGGCCTTGGGCGTCCGCCAAGACCTGAAGCGCCACATCCCACTTGACGCGCTTGGGCGCGGTAGGATCAAACTGTGCGATTGCCGCTGTCGATTCGATCATCCGCATCACGGCGACGCCTTCGCCCGCCTTCTGCGCGCGCGTGATCGGCGAGGTGTAGCGGACGCGGTAGTAGCCGCCAGCCTCGCGGACGGAATCCGGCTCCTGCGGGAGCGCTCCGGCTGCGGCCAGGATGTCCATTTCGCGCTCGATCATCATGCCGAGCGCCGGCTCGATGCCTGATGCCACGGGGCCAAGCAGTTGGCCCTTCTCCTGGGCGCGCTGCAGGACTTCCTGGGCTGTCATTTGGCGGCGGTCTTCGGCCAGAATCTCGAACAAGGAGACGAACATCGCGTCGTTGATCGTGCGGCGCTCGCGGTCCATCAACTCCAGGGAAAACGGAACATTCTTGCCGGTGTAGAGCGGGGCAACATTTTGCTTCCCGTCGACCATTCCGCCGCGAATCAGAGCGCCAGGGACCAGCTGGAATGGCTGGAGCGCGCCGTCGTTGGCCGTCAGGAGCGGCGAATCCGTCGCCAGGTGGCCAGCGCGCAGGGTCGTCTTCTTCATCGAGTTGGCGAGTTTGACTGTCGGCAAAATCTCCATCAGGGGCGAGTAGGCATAGATGTCGCCGTCCGAGACGGAGAACCGCGCGACGAAAAACGGGAACGAGCGGTATCCGCCCTCGTACACCACATCCTTGGTGTCCTCGCAAATATCCACCGACGAAAACGCCATGCCCTTCGCATCGCGTCGCCCGGGGTCGCGATCGGTATTCGGGCACACGCACTGGATGAACCAGAACTTGTCGTCCTTCCCGGCCTCCACGGCGGCGCGGATCTTCTCTGGTGCGCGATCGCCGAACTGCTGCAGCGCCTGGCGAGCGTCGAGGGCGTAGCGACGATATACGGTATCGACTTCGCCTTGGAAATTCTCGTCGATGTAGACCGTGGCTAGCGACAGATTTCGGTACTTGATCCCGGTGTAGTCCATCACCATTCCGACGGCCGTACCGTATCGAGCCAGGGACTTGTACCACTCGGGCATCTGGGTGGAAAACCCGCTTGTCGAGGCGTAGCGAGCCTTGAATAGGCGGCGCGTCACCTCGTCGGCGTAGACCTTCGAAGCGTGGTCGTCCTCGCCCTCCATCTCCAGGCGGTGCCACTGCTCGTT
Source organism: Candidatus Hydrogenedentota bacterium (assembly GCA_029556545.1). Lineage (GTDB taxonomy): Bacteria > Hydrogenedentota > Hydrogenedentia > Hydrogenedentales > JAGMZX01 > JAGMZX01. Next base: position 601 of record JAKQEQ010000178.1, on the reverse strand, counting down.
TTGCGGGGTCATCAGCGACGACAGCGCGGCGGCAAGGCGGTTCACAGCGATGATCGGGGTGGACTCGAACATCTTAAGCCCACGCTTTTCGCCTGGCGTGGTTCCGCGACCGAAGCGCGCAGCACCAGCTACGTATTCATCGATCGCGTTCCACTGCTCCTCAAACGAGGCGCGGCGGCTCTGGAGCTGGCCTAGGCGCGTGAGTATGGCGGTTGCGAGTTCGTCGGCCATCATCGCCCCAGCAGGGGGGAGCGGTTGAGATTCGGCGAAGGCGTTGGGCGAGCGTTGAGGCCTCCGGGCGCCGTCGCGGGAGGCGCGGACAGTGACGCCGGAGCTGCGGGCGCGATGAGCTGGGCGGCGCTCACGGGGCGCGAGAGCATCGCGGCGCCCGCTCCGACTCCGCGCTGGTTGCGTTCGATCGCTCGGGTGCGCGCCTGCTCATCCAGGCGGCGTTGGATCTCTTCGCGCTGTTCCTGGGCGAGTGTGTTTTTCTGTCTCTCGCGCTCGCGGGATGCGGTGATGCCCGTGATGTCTTCGACCAATCCGAAAATGGACATGAGCCCTCCCCGTTTCCCTGAATTTACATCATCTCGTATTCGGC
>JAKQEQ010000169.1 GCA_029556545.1 Candidatus Hydrogenedentota bacterium | reverse complement strand
CGCTGGCGGTGGACGTGGGCGACAGCGAGACCGTCAACGCCTGCATCAATGAGGTGGTCAAGGTGTTCGGCAAGGTTGACATCATGGTCAACAACGCCGGGATCACCAAAGACACGCTCTTGGTGCGTATGTCGGACGACGACTGGGACGCGGTCCTGCGCGTGAACCTGAAGGGCACCTTCCTGTTCTCGCGCGCCGTGGCCAAGCACATGATGAAGCAGCGGAGCGGAGCGATCGTCAACATCGCCTCGATCAGCGGCATCATCGGCACCGCCGGGCAAGCGAACTACGCGGCCTCCAAGGCTGGCGTGATTGCCCTGACGAAATCCACCGCCAATGAACTGGCGGCGCGCGGCGTCCGGGCGAACGCGATCGCCCCGGGATTCATTTCGTCCAAAATGACCGACGCGCTGTCGGAGGACGTGCGCAAACAGTATCTGTCGCGGATCCCGCTGGGCCGCTTCGGAACCGTCGAAGACATCGCGAATGCGGTGGTCTTCCTCGCCTCGGAGCAGTCGAGCTACATGACCGGACAGACGCTGCACGTCAACGGCGGCATGGTCATGTGATGAATTGGCGCGGCATGTGCCGCAACTGTGTAACAAGAGAAACTAGGTCAAGGAGAGACAAATGGCTAGCAAACTCGAAGAGCGGGTCAAAGAGATCATCGTTGAGCAACTGGGCGTCAACGCCGAGCAGGTCACCCCGGAAGCTTCGTTCATCGACGATCTGGGCGCGGACTCGCTGGACACCGTCGAGCTGATCATGGCGTTCGAAGAGGAGTTCGGGGCCGAGATCCCGGATGAGGACGCCGAGAAGTTGACGTCGGTCGGCAAGGTGCTCGAGTACCTCGCGGGCAAGGGCTTCGACAAGGAGTAATCCTTTCGCCTCAAAAAGACCGGGGTCGGCGTCTGTGACGCCGCCCCGGTTTTTTTGTGCCGCCTACTCGCGGTACGGCTTCATCTGCACAAAGTTCAGCATCAGCGTCTCGCCGGGACGCGCCGGCGTATCGTGGAAAACGAGCGTGAGCGTCGGCGCTGTAGCCCGGAACACGATGCGGTGCAGGTTGACCTTGGCCACGTTGTCATTGTGCGCGTAACGGCCGCCCTTGCGCCGGTCGATGTGTACGAAACTTCGCGCCGCGTTGCGCTCGACGCCCGGCACCTCCACCTCGATCCCGTACCGGCGCGGGTTGAAGCGCTTCTCCACGATATCGGCGTGATCCGCGGTGACAAACTGCAGGCAGTAACTCTTGCCCGGCGTCAAGCCGCGCGCCGTCTGGCTCACGCGGCTGGCGCCGCCCGGCTGACGCGTCAGCAGGCAAAAGGTGTCGCCCGCCTTGCCGCCCCCCCAGCGCCCCTGACTGTTCTTGCCGTAGCCCGCCAAGGTCCCGGCGCGCACCGCCCCGTCGGCTGCGGGCGCCACATCCCAGCCGGCCAGCCCGTCGGCAAAATCACCGTTCACCACC
>JAKQEQ010000158.1 GCA_029556545.1 Candidatus Hydrogenedentota bacterium | reverse complement strand
TACGTGCCGGGTCCGGGCGCGGACCAGGATTGCTGCCCGCACGCGAGCGACTACGCGCCGCATAACTGGCAGATTGCGCTGACCGAGCTGCTGCGGGTGATCCAGTTCTACAACTTCCCCGGCTACCACTACTGCCCGGACGAGGGCACGGAGGACGGCTTCTGCCCGGGACTGGCATAGCCCCAGTTCACGGATCCTTACATTAGTCATCGCGAGTACGTGATCAAACGGCTCGGTCGCGTGGGCGGCCGGGCCGTTGATTCATGGCGCGGAGTCCGTACGATAGCCTGACAGACGCAATTTCGAAGTGGCATGGGCATCTTGCCCATGTTTGCCGCAGGCGAATTGGATCACGGGCGGGACGCCGGCGCCACCGAGGGTATCACGCCTTGAAGGCGCCGGAGGTCAACCCCTGGATAAAGGGCCGAGTCGCGTAGATGAAGAGCACGAGCAGGGGGACGCTCGACAGCACATACGCCGCGAAGAGTGTTCCGATGTTCTGCGCGTTGCCCGAGGTGGCCAGCACGTAGAGGCCCGACGCGACCACGTGGTAGCTGGAGTCGGTCGTGACGACGAAGGGCCACAGAAAGTTGTTCCACGTGCCGAGGATGTTCATCACCAGCACGACGGAGAAGATCGGTTTCGAGAGCGGCAGCACGATGAAGCGGTACTGGCCGAAGTGGCCCGCGCCGTCGATCCGCGCCGCTTCGAAGAGGTCCTCGGGCAGGCCGTCGAAGAAGCTCTTGAGAATGAAGATGACGAAGACCTGTCCGCCGGCCACGTAGGGCAGGATCATGGCCCAGTATGTGTTGAGCAGGCCAAGTTGCTTCACGAGCAGGAAACTCGGCACGAGCGTGAGCACGCCCGGAAACATCATGGTGCTGATGACAAAAAAGAACACGATCTTCGATCCGGGAAATCGATAGCGTGAAAGCACAAACGCGCTTATCGACCCCAGCAGTAGCACGCCGAAGGCCGTCGCCAGCGACACCACCAGCGAATTGACCATATACGGGCGGATCATCCGCCACGCGCTGCGATACCCAGTGGCCGCGCGTTCCTTATAGATGCTCATGGCTTCCGCGGGCGCCGCCTGTCTTACCTCGCCGTCGTCCAGTTTCACGGGGACGGGGGCATCGTCGCCTCGCAAGCGGCTGAACCACGCCGTGGAGTACCCGCGAAACGCCTCGGGAAGGCCGAAGAAGGAATGGTAAATCTCGGTGTTGTTTCGCATCGAGTTGTTGATCACAAACGCGAACGGGACCAGCGTCAACACGGCGAACAAGATCAGCGCCAAGTGCAGCCAGATGCGCGTTGTGCGGCTCATCGCGCGCCCTCCAGCTCTTCCGTCGAGCGGAAATAGCGCAGGTTGAGCACGGTGAGCCCGAAGATGATGACGAACAGGCACACGCCTATGGCGCAGGCATAGCCGAAGCGCTGAAAACTGAAGGCGTTGTAGTACATCCACAGTCCGGGCACGGTCGTCTTGAAACCCGGCCCCCCCTGCGTCAGGATGATTAGCCCCTCGAAGCCCTGGATGCCGCCGATGATGGTGAGTATGAGAATCAGCTTGAGCTGGCTCATCACCATCGGCACGTCGATGAGGAAAAACTTCCTGATCCCCGTGCAACCTTCGAGCAGCGCGGCCTCATTCACGCTCGTCGGGATGTTCGAAAGGCCCGCGTAATAGATGAGCACCTCGAAGCCGAACACGAAGGGAAACCCGACGAAGGCCACCGCCACCAGCGCCGTGCGCGGGTCGCTGAGCCAGCCGCGCGCCCAGTCGGCTAGGCCGATCGCGGCGAGCGTCTCGTTAACGAGGCCCCGTTCCGCGTACACGAGGCCGCCCCAGATCAGTTGGACGGCCACGCCGGGCACGACGATTGGAATCAGGAAGAGCAAGCGGTAGAAGTAACGCCCGCGCTCGTGCGGCAGCGAGCAGATGAATCTGGCCACGATCAGCGGCACCGTGAGCCGCGCCGCCACCGCGATCAGCGTCAACAGGGCCATGTTCAGAAACGACGGCCACGTCACCGCGTCCTCGAACAGGAACTCCTGGTAGTTGCGCAGCCCGATGAATTGCGCCTCGCCGCCGACCTCGAACTGATACAACGAGTTGCTGAACGCCCACACGACCGGAACGTAGACGAACACGGCGAGCAGCACGAGCGTGGCCGCCAGCAGCGCGTAGCAGCTTAACGTGAGGCGCGCGCGATAGCCGAACCAGCCGGTCCGCTCAGTCGTCACAGGGCAGGTCCTCCATGGTCGCGCGAATCGGCGCGAGTTCGCGCCACTTGCCTTCGAGGCGTTCGAGATCAAGTCTCTTGCGTAGGACGGCGTTCTTCGTCGCGTAGGCCAGGTTTTCGTTCTGCAATTCCATGAACTCGTCCAGCGTGGCCCCGTCGTTCAGATACAGATCGAGCAGGCGCTGCTGCACCTCGCTGAACTTGAGATCGAAGGTGAAGGTCCATTTCGTGGTGGTGTAACGGCGCTGAAGAATCTCCACGAAAGGCCGCAGCGCGGGCAGCGGCGTCACGCCCCGGATATTCGGGATCAGCGCCTCGTATTCGTTCACGATGCGCTCGTAGTTCTCCGGGACGCACAGGAATTGCAGCAGGGCCATGACGCGCTCGAGCCGCGTGGACCGCCGCATCCGCTCCCCGAGCGGCAGCGAAGCCGGCGTGTCGCCGACCGCCGTGTTGGTCACCTCGAACTGGACCGCCGATCCGCCGATGACGCACATGGGCGTGTCCGAGGCGTATTTCGAGGTGCGCTTCGTCAACTCGGGCAGATAGAAAACGCCCCACTCGAAGCCGAGCGACTTGTCCGCCTTCAGGCGGTAAATGATATTGCAAGGGTGCCACAGCATGGCCCCCTGCTGCGTCACGAACTCGCGGAGCATGTCGATCCCGGTCAGGTTCTTGTTCGCGTAGCGCCGGAGGTCCTTCATGATGCGGAACACCTCGCGATAACGCGCGTCGCGCGGCGTGAAAAACCCCTTCTCGTAAAGGAACGCGATCTCGTCCCAGTCGAGGTATCCCTCGAGATACCCCTCGCGCGTCGGGTCCTGCACGAGATCGATGCCCGGCAAGACTTCGTAATACAATTGATCGAAGATCAGGTCCGTCGCCCAGTCGTTGAACAGCCCGACTATCATCAACAGGGGAATGTACCCCGCCGCCCGCAGCTTCCCCATGATTTCCAGGAACCCTTCCCAATCCTCCGGCACGTCCACGCCCACTTTGCGGAACACATCCTTGTTATAGTAGATGCCCGTCTCGATCATGTCGAAACTGACGCAATAGTTTAGATTGTCCGGCGCCGCCTTTCCCCGACTGATCGCCTGATACTCGAACATGTCCCACCATTGGACGGCGCCCGGCGCGGTCGGATCGCCCTTCTCGACCACGAACGGGTTGGGTTGTTCGAGCCAGTGGTCCAGGGGCACGTACCAGCCCTTCTGAATATCCATCCAGACATCCTCGACGTTCACGTTGATAATGTCCGGCGCCTGGCCGCTGCTGAGTTGCGTGATCAGGAATTCCCGCCGCATGACGGGGACGGTGATGCACTCGACCCGCGTGTCCGGGAAACGCGCTTCGAACGCGCGGATGACGTCGGCCAAACCGCGAAGGGGCTTGCCGATGCCGAAAGGCTCGACGCCCGGCATGTACATGGGGCCGGGCGCGACCTTGAGTACGTACTTGACTTCCGGGCCGTAATCGCGCGGGCCGAGCGTGACCACGTCGTCGCCCGAGGCGGGCCACAGCGCCCACAGGCCGAAAAGCAGGATCACCGGAAGCGCGGCGGCTTTCAAGACCCCGATGATCCGTGCGACAGTCACGTGCTTGCGTCCTCCCAATCGGCCGCTGCGCAGAACACGCCTTGTCGTGCTTCGCACACCGGCGGACTCCGTCCCCGCCAAGAGAACGTACTCTAACGGCATCAAGGCGTAATGGTCAATCATAACCGGAGGGGTTCGCCGCGCGGTATCGAGACCGCGATCATCCGCCGCAGGCATCACTCGTCCGGGAACATCTCCGGACGCAGGCCGATATTGACGACGCTGCATGCCTGAATCGGTTCGAGACCGAGTTCGCGAGCCCTGGCGAGGAGTTCGGGCGACTCCGATCCGGGATTGAGGAAGAATTCCTTGTGCGGTTTGCGCGCTATCTCCGGCAGGAGCGTGATACCGACCTCCGGCGGTACGTACAACGAGATACGGTCAACAGGGTCGGGGACATCCGCCAGTGACTTGTAACACGGAAGGCCTTCGATGGTCTCGGCCTTGGCATTCACGGGATAGACGGTCCAGCCGCCCTCGAGGAACGCGCGCACCGCCTTGTTTCCGTACTTCTTCCGGTCCGGCGACGCCCCGACAATTGCGATGCTTTGCGCCATCTTGCATTCTCCATCCGTTCCTTCGCTAATAACCTTCAGCACGAACCGCCAGGTTGATCTCGTCAAAACCTCGCACTCGTACTCCTACGTGCACTTGCCCGCCCCACGGTACCGGGAACGCGCGCGGAGTTCAAGAAGTCGGAAGTTGTGGTTTGCATATGGGCGTCGCCGTGGGCGAGACTGTGGCGACACGGCAGGAGATTATGACCATGCGAACACCACTCGTTCTTACACTGACGGCATTCGCGCTTGCGCCGGCGGGCCATGGCGCGGACGCCGCGCGCGAGGCGGGCCGCTCGTTCATCTACGTGTGCGAGGACGCGGGCGCGGGCGCATACGAGGCGTTCCCCGACGTGTGCCGGTTGCGGGACGGACGGCTGCTCTGCGTCTTCTACGCGGGCTGGGAACATGTCTCGCTGCCGGACGAAGCGCGCCCGAACGGCGGGCGTGTCTCGGGCTGCTACTCGTCGGACGAGGGCCGTACCTGGACGTCCGCCGAGACCATCTACGACGGGCCGGACGACGACCGCGATCCGTCGGTCGTGCAGTTGCCGGACGGGACCATCCTCTGCAACTTCTTCTCCCTTCGGAAGACCGGCGATCGCAAGTGGGAAGGACTCGGCAGTTGGCTGGTCGCGTCCACGGACAATGGCAAAACGTGGTCCGAGCCGCGCCGGATTGCGGAGGACTACTATTGCAGCGCGCCCATCCGCATCCTTTCGGACGGCACGCTGATCCTCGGTCTCTACCGCGAGACGGGCGACGACGCGAACGGCGCGGTGACCCTTTCCAAGGACATGGGCGCGACCTGGAGCGCGCCCATCGACATCGACAACGGCGGCCTGCGGCTCGACGCGGAGACGGACATCATCGAGCTTGCCGACGGACGGCTGTACGCGGCGCAGCGCACCCGGAGCGAATCCATGCGCTACGCCATTTCCGAGGACCGGGGCAAGACGTGGTCGGTCTCGAAGCCCATGGGTTTCCCAGGACATTGCCCGCACCTGCATCGCAGCCCCGAGGGCGTCATCGTCTGTGCGCACCGGCTGCCGAACACCAGCCTGCACTACTCGACCGATGAATGCGTCACGTGGAGCGAGAACGTGATCATCGACGAGGTCGGCGGCGCGTACCCGAGCATGGCGACGCTCAAGGACGGAAGCATCCTGATCGTGTATTACGAGGAAGGCGCGGGATCGAGCATCCGCGCCCGGAAGTTCCGCGCGACGAAGGAGGGAATTCAATGGCTGGAATGGTAGTAAGGCGGGCCGTGTCCGCCGCGTTGCTCGCACTCGCTGTCGCTGCGGCGTCGGCGGAGGAACCGCCCATGAAGACTCCGGAATACGTGGTGGCCAGTTACTACTTCCCCAATTATCACCCCGACGCGCGCAACGCGAAGACCCGCGGCGAGGGCTGGACCGAATGGGAACTGGTCAAGAATGCGCGGCCGCGCTTTGACGGCCACAGGCAGCCCAATGTGCCGCTCTGGGGATATACCGATGAGTCCGACCCCGCCGTGATGGCCACGAAGATCGACGCGGCGGCGGACCACGGCGTCGATGCGTTCATCTTCGACTGGTACTGGTTTGACGACGGGCCATTCCTCGAACGCGGCGTCGAGCAGGGCTTCATGAGGGCGCCCAACGCGGAACGGCTGCGTTTCGGCCTGATGTGGGCGAACCACGACTGGATCGACATTCATCCGGCGACGCTGAAACATCCGCCCGCGCTCCTGTATCCGGGAACGGTGAAGCCGGAGACCTTCGAGAAGATGACCGACTACATCATCGAGAAGTACTTCCGTCATCCGTCGTACTGGCGCATCGAAGACTGTCCTTACTTCTCGGTGTACGAACTGCACACGCTTATCCAGAGTTTCGGGTCGTCCGAAGCGACCAGGGCCGCCCTGCAGCGATTCCGCGAGAAGACGCGCGCCGCCGGATTCCCGGACCTGCACCTCAACGCGGTGCTCTTCGGCGTGCGCATCCTGCCGAACGAGACGGCCGTCGCGAACCCCGAGCAACTGACGACTTACCTCGGTTTCGACAGCATCACCTCGTATGTGTGGGTCCACCACGTGGCCTTGCCGGAATTTCCCCAGACACCTTACCGCTACGTCATGGAGAAGGCGATAGCGCACTGGCGGGAAACCGTAGACCGTTTCTCGATCCCGTATCATCCGAACGTGACGATGGGCTGGGATTCGAGTCCTCGCTGCGCCGCGGACGACCCGTTCGAGAACCGAGGCTATCCCTTCATGGCCGGCATGAGCGGGAACACCCCCGAGGCGTTTCGCGAAGCGCTCGAAGCGGCGCGCCGCTTCCTCGATTCGCGTCCCGAGAACCAACGGGTCCTGACCATCAACTGCTGGAACGAATGGACCGAGGGCAGTTACCTCGAACCCGATACGGTTCACGGCATGGCCTATATCGAAGCCGTCAAGGCCGTATTCGGGCCATAGGTCCGTTTTTCAGCTCTTGGCGCGGCCGCGCGTCCTTCACCGGCTGAGGCGCTCGATGGCGCGGGCGATCTCCTCGCGGCGGCGCTCGATGGGCGCGGGGTCCTTCGTGAATTCCGTCATGCTCGCCGTAATGTCCTCCGGCACGAGAAGCAGTGCCTCGTATGCCGCGTGTTCTTGCGGCGGGATCGCGTCGCCTTTGCTCTCGATCAGGCCGCGCAGCAGCGCCAGATACTCGTAGTCCTCGATGCCGTCGCGGATCATCTCGATGCGGATGCAGTCCACAGGCGGATCGATCACCGGTTGCGAGGGATTGCCGTCCGCCGCCGCCTCGGGCGGGTAGAGGAAACGCCCGTCGCCGTTGCCCCACGGGATGCGCGCGCCCGAGGGCGTGCTGTAGCTGGTGGTCCAGCCCATCGGGTCCTCGTAAGGGTTCTGCAATTGATCGGGATACGCCTCGGGGCTGTGCCAGTAGTTCGTTTGCCAGATGAGAATGCCGTCGATCTTGCGCTGCCACGTCTGCCACAGCCACACCCGCATCTCCGTCCCCGGATGATCGATGAACAGCGTGACGTAGGGCGCTTTCGGGCCCGTGCATACGTACCACCAGAAGCGGTCGCCCGCGGCCCGGCGCGCCTCGGCGGCCTCGTGGTTATATTCCGGCGTGACCGGACACCAGATATTCGGGCCGCTGACAAGTTCCTCCTCGACCTGCTCGGTCAACATGCGCGGGATGCCCGGCGCGGCCTCCGCGAGCTTGCGAAACCCGTTCATCACGAAGGCGTAGTCCTTCGGGTCCGGCTCGTCGAACCAGTACACGTAGGCATTTTCGAGCCAACCCTTTGCGCGCAGGTGTTCCTCGACCTGCCGGCACCAGGACGTGAACAGCGCCTGATACTCTGGCGTGTCCTCGCGGAAGCCGAGCAGTTCCGGCTCGTGGCGCGAGTGAAACGTGCCGCCGCCCATGCCGGGCACGCCCAGCCGGAACGAAGTGAAGTGATACTGATCGAAGGCCCGCGTCATGGCGCGGTCCCAGGCGTCCCATTGGAACGTCGGCTTCAACGCCGCGACTTCTTCGGGCGTCAAGGGTCGGTCCTTCGGAATCTCGGGCCAGGCGTATTCGATCGGATCGAGCGCGGCGGGATCATAGGGCGTGATGTGGTGCGCGCTGAGCGCGGCGAGGTACTGCTCATGGACTTGCCGTTTCTGCTCCGGGCCGGTCACGCCGTGATACCGGAACGCGAGACCCGCGCTGAAGCCGAAGGCCGTCACGCACGTCTTCCGGTTCGGCAGGGTGAAATCAAAGACCTCGACCTCGACCGGCGCGCGCGCCTCGTAGCCCTCGGCGCGGACCACCACCGCGCCGCGATATACGCCCGCGGGCGCGTCTTCCGGCACGCGCACCCGCACCCACAGCGGCTGGTTCTTGTTCGCCGCCACGTCGATCGGCCCGGCGAACGGCGGCAGCGGGTCCGGCCACGGCGCCACCGCGCCCGTGCGGTCCGTGGGCCGCGTGACCGGCACATACCGCACGCGCAGCACCTCGACGTTTTCGCCGCCAATCGCTGCGCCGCCCGGTCCTTCCAGCGGCTCGACCGACGCGGTCAAGCCCCGCAGCGCCGCGCGCGGCCGCACCACCAGTTGCGCCGCCTCCGTTTCGTTCCGCGCGGCCTGGATGCACAGCGCCTTGTCCTTTCGGTCCGGCAGCGGGCGCGAGTCGCTGATCTTCCAGCCTGAGGACGCCCACCAGAGCCCCACGGCGTCGCTCGACGCGGGCAATCGCGCGCCGAAGTCCGCGTTGTACAGGTCCGACACCTCGAATCGCGTTTCCGCGCGATAGCGGATGCCGCCGCCGAGCGTAAAGACCGCGTCGTTGCGTCCCGTCGCGCGCACCGGATACGCCAGCGCGAGGTCGTTATCGCCCGGCTTCAATTCGAGCGCGGTCCGCTCGCGCGTCTCGATATCGGCGGCGGAAAGGGCCAGCCTGGGCCGCGCCTTGATATTGCGTCGCGTGAGGTTGCGCACGCGCGCGCGCAACACGTTGTCGCCGCCGGGTATCGCGTCACCGAGCGACAGCACCTCGACTTCCAAACGCGGATCGGTTTCCGTAACGGCGAGGTAATGCGTGGCCCCGCGCATATTGCCCGGCGCGCGTTCCAGGCGAGCCGTGTACGTATACGCATAGAGTTGAAACGCGCCTGGGTCCGAGTCGCCCGCGAGCGCCCGCGCGGCCCGCGTGCCGAGACGCACCCAGAGTTCCCGCGCGGGAAACAGGCCGGCGGGCACGTCGAACGCGCCTACGCCCGTGCCGGGCAGCGTGCCGACAGGTTCCCAGGCGACACCGTCCCGCGACGCCTCGACAACGAGCGTGCCCGCGGAGTGGTGGCCGATGTTTACTTCGACGCGCGCCTCGGTCTGCTCGATGTCGCGGATATCGTGCCGGTAGACGACCTCGTTGTCCGTGGCGAAGACCCAGCGCGACGTGTTGAATACGCAGCGGTTCACCGCGAGCGGCCGCGCGTGGTTGGTCCACAACGTATCGAAGGGCGCGCGGAAGACGTACTCGTCGCCCGCGATGCTTTCGCCCTCGCCCAGCGCGATCCTGTTCGCAACGCGATACACCGGCTGCGCGCCCGTCAATTCAACGGCGTCATACGCAACCGTGCCGTTGACTTCCCACTGACCGAAGCGCAGCCACTGCTGGTCCGGCGCAAGTTCGCTCGGCGTGACGAATATCGACGTGCATTCCTGCCAGGATTGCGTCAGGTCGAACAGGTCCCGGTTGCAAAAAACCGGCCCGCTTGTCGGGCAGCCGCCCCCGCCCGCGCCGCGCCGCGCCTGAAACCGCAGCCGGTACACCGAGAACGGGGCGAAAGACAGGTCCGCCGTCCGCCAGTAATTGTTATCGCCCGGCTTCCCGTTGCCCGTAACCGTGATGCAACGCGCGCCCTCCGCCGCGTCTTCGCCCCACGCGCCCTCGCCGCCCGAGACCGTCCACCCCTCCGGCGCATCCGCGTCCGCAGCCCTGGCCTCGAAAGACGCATTCGGCACGGCAAGCGCCTGCGCCAGCGCCGCCGCGCAGCAAGACGTGAGCACAAACGCAAGACCGACACTGCGATTCCACATCAACATGATAGACCCTCCTTGCATGGGCACCCTGCCCGTAATTCTCTCCGTGGCATGGCCATCCTGCCCATGTTCTTCAATTCATGACCAGATCTTCAACCCGCCCCTCTGTTGTGGCCGGTCTCCCGGCGGCCCTGTTGTGGCCGGTCTCCTGACCGAGCCACCGGCCCGACCGTAGGTCTCCTCCGCTGTGGCCAGTTTCCTGCTTGCCACGCCGTAGTCCGCTGGCGCGTGCCGAAGGCGAAACCGCACCACCGCACCGACCGGTCTCCTATGCAACTCTTTCCCGCGTAAAGGGATAGTAAGGCCAAGGCTGCGAGCCCGTCGCGGGGAGGAAGCCGGGTCGGTTGAGCGTTTTCGCGGGCCTAACGTAGAATCGGAGCCATGCCACGAGTGATTGAGGCGACATGGGGAAGGGCCGGGCTGTTCTTTGCGGGGTTCCTGCTTGCGACGAACCTTTGCGCGAGCGCGGAGTTTCCCGCGCTCAAGGTCGAGATCAGCCCCGAACATCCCTTGCTGCTCTTCACCGTCCGCGACCCCGCGGCCGGCGACACCACCCTTTATATCGAGCACGTCCGCGCGGCGTGGGCCGCGCTGCCCGAGTCGTTGCGGCCTTACGCGGCGCTCGCGATCGACGCGCCCGGCATCGACCTCATCAGCCGTCACGAGCGGTACCTGACGCTACTCCCCGCCCTGCAGGCGTCCGACGTGCCCACGGTCATCACCGTGGCCGACGGCAACCCTCAGCGGTACTACCCCGTCACCCATCTGGCCGAGTTGCTGCACGACTTCACCTGCGTCAAGGGCGTCGCCGTCAGCGGCATGCGCTTCAAAGAATACGACCCGCTCGACAAGGCCCCGGGACTCGACCCGCCGCAGCTCGTGCGCTGGCTTGCCGATACAATCAGGACGGCCGCGCGCTATGGCCGCTTCGCGTGGATCAGCCTCGATGAACTGGGCTGGCCGCGCGTCATGGCGAACGCCGCGTGCGCGCCCCTGTACGCGACCCTGCGAGAGTGTCGCGGCTACGCCATTCCCGGCGTGGCCTACCGGGGTCCCCACGCGACCACGCAGCTTCCGGCGGCGATGGGCCTCTGGCTCGAAGGCGCGGCCGAGTATTGGGGCGTTGCGCCTGACTCGCGGTGGTACGCGGATGCCCGCTTCGACGGCTTGGGCCGCTTCGGCGGCGCGGACGGCGTCGAAAAGATGCCGAGCGCGCTCTGCCGCGCCATGATGCTCAACGGCGCGATGACCGGGGCCACCGTCTATGCGTTCCCCATGGACCGCGACCTCTGGTTCGGCCCGGCGCGGCATCATTGGGACATGGCGATTCGCCCGACCCTCGAGGAACTCATCGACAAGGGCCTCATCGCACGGCGGGACTTCGTGAAGGAGAAGGCGCGGCTCGCCTATCAACTCGCGCCCGCCGCGAATGCCCTCGAATTCCACCGAAACCTGCGCGATCTCGACGGCGTCTGCGATCTCGGGCTCTTCGCCCACGCCGCCTACGGCATCGAGCGCCCCGGCCAGGTCCCGGAACTGATCCTGAACCGCGGCGACTACTACTGGGTCCCGGTGGTCTCGGCCCACGCGCCCGAGGACGCGCTGAGCGCCTTCGCGCGCGTCGTGCGGCCCGGCGACGTGACGAGCGCCGAAGGCTGGGTCGATTTCCTGGCGCCCTACCGCCGTCCCGATGGCGAAGGCACGGCGTTCATCTGCCGCGTGGGACGCGGCATCTACGTCATGAACACCCGCGAAAACGTGGCCGAAACGCAGACCGCGCGCGTGGCCGAGGCCCCCGCGCCGGTGCGTGGCCTGATCGCGCGTCGCGAAAACGAGGGCGTCTCGTTGACGTGGCCGTTCCGAGAGGGCGACCTGTCGTACAAGGTGTACAAACGCGTCCTGCCTGAACTGCGATACACCGTCGTCGCGAGCGGCCTCGATCAGCGGCGATATGCCGATCTCGACGTGCCCGCCGACCTCGCCGTCGCCTACGCCGTCACGGCCTTGACCAACGAGAAGGAGCCCTTCGAAACCACGGTGGACCACGGCGAATACCTGGCGCTGAGCGTCGTCGAGAGCCGCATCGTCGAGGAAGCGCTCGTCTCGTCCGTGCAGAGTTACTCCGAAGCACGGCCCATCGAAGAAGGGGCTTCACCCGTTTCCGCTTCCACGCCGTGGTGGCCCGATTACGATGGTCTCGACGACACGCGGCGGGGGATGGCGATGGGCATTGTCGAGCGCATCGAGGGATGGGACCGCGCCGTGTTGCGTCGGGACCTCGACGGGGTCCTCGACGTGTACTCGACCGACTACGAAGACCCGCAGGGCTGGCGATTCGAGTACGTCCGCCGCGCCTACCAGTGGCTCTTCGAGCGGTACACCGCCACACGCATGCACCGCCAGATTCGCGCCTGGGACTTCGCGCAATACGACGCCGACCGCACCGCGCGGCTGCTGCTCTACTGCCGCATTACCGGCTACGCCCTCACCGACGCCACGGGCCGCCTCGCCGATGTCCCCGTATCGTTCCCCGCAGGCGACACGGGCGATATCTGGACTACGTGGACCGACCGCGACGGCGTCTGGCGCATACTGCGCACGGACCCCGCCTTCCCGAACTTCAAGGAACTGCTCGAACCGTCCTCCGGGCCTTTCGACCAATTCCGAACCGGCCCGGACGTCTTCGAACCCCGCGCGGGCGACCGGTAATGACCTGCCCCCGTTTTATGTACCAACTTGAATGAGAGTATTTGCCTTGGTTTCGGGTCGTGGCTCCGGGGTGCAGGCATTGTCGGAAAGGAGGGAGGCCGTAGGCCGACCGGAGTTCCGACAATGCGCGGCGAAGACGCCCGATCACCGCGGTCATCACGGAGAGGTTGGCCGTGAACAGCTTGCCTGGACGGACGAAACTGACGCGGTCGAGCGTTCCGCTCTCGAAGGCGTCGGCATCGATCTGGATCGCGTTCAAATCGCCATATGGATTGCTCGTGACCTGACAGAGAATTCAGTCGTCATTATCGGCGGAGGCCAGGACCACGGCGGGGCGGATCTTGGTGCTTGAAAGATCGGAAAAAGGAAAGCGGATCAGGACTATTGAGCCTGCTGAAGGTGTGACCATGCCACATCTTCCTCGGGGCGGCTCCAATCTCTCGCGAGCGACTGCTCGCTGAGTAATGCAGTTTCCACAGCGCTGCTGTCTTCGATGATCGTCACGATGGCGCGGCAGGCATGTGGGAGCGTCACGGGTTCAACCAGCCGCACTTTCCCGTTTTCGTCGATGACGGCTTCAAGAGATTTCAACATGCGCGTTACACCTCAATCGACAACATGCTAACGCGAATCGCCTCAAGTTGCAGTTACTCCACTCTATAACGTCCACCCCTCGCGATAGGCCGGGCGCACCAGCCGGTCGGCTTCGTCGTCATTCGTGATGCGCAGTGCGCTCCCGTCCCAATCGAGACGCCGGTCTTTCACCCGCATGGCGACCACGCCGAGCAGCACCATCTCCGTCAGCGCGCCCCCGTACTCGAAACGCGAACTCGCGGGCTTGCCGTCCTTGCAGGCGCGAATCCAATCCTGTTCATGCGCGCCCTTGCCCTCCTTGACGCGCGGCAGCGTCTTCGGCGGCTCCTTATACTCCCGCCGCAGCGACTCGGGGAAGAGTTGCAGGCCGCCCGCGCCGTGGGACCCGTGCAGGATGACGCCCCGATCCCCGACGAGCAGCGCGCCGTTGCCGCCTAGTTTCGGGTTGGCCCCAATCGCCTCGGGAATGGGGGGGAGCAGACGCCCGTCGTACCACGTGAGGCTTACGGGCGGCATCGCGCCGCGCGCGGGGAACCGGTAGCGGACGATGGACGCGCGGGGATAGGTCTCGTCGCTGATCGCTCTGTCATGATGCGTCGTCGTCGCCTGCACGCTCTCCGGATGCCCCAGCCGCAGCGCCCAGAACGCCGGGTCGAGGATGTGGCAGCCCATGTCGCCGAGCGGGCCCGTGCCGAAATCGAGCCAGCCGCGCCACGTCGTCGGATGATAGATCGGGTGATAGGGCCGAAGCGGCGCGGGGCCGATCCACAGGTCCCAATCGAGCGACTCGGGGACCGGCGGCGTCTCGTCCGGCCGCTTCATGATCGGGAAGTCCGACCACGGGTCGCCGCCGACGGGTCGGTCGCTCCAGGCATGCACCTCGCGGACAGGACCTATGGCGTCGTCCTGTATCCACTCGCACAACCGCCGGATTTGCTCGGACGAGTGCCCCTGATTGCCCATCTGCGTCTGCACGCCCGTCTCTCGCGCGACTTCCGTGAGCCGCCGCGTCTCTTCCAGGCTGTGGGCCAGCGGCTTCTGGCAATACACGTGCTTGCCGAGCCGCATGGCGGCCATCGCGATCACCGCGTGCGTGTGGTCCGGCGTCGCGATGACCACCGCGTCGATGTGCCCGTCCTCCTTCTCGAACATCCGCCGGGAATCGCGATACCGCGCCGCCTTCGGATACGCCGCGAACGTCCCCGCCGCGTGCGCCTCGTCCACGTCGCACAGCGCCACGATATGCTCCGTTTCGCACGCGCCGAGGTTCGACCGGCCCATCCCGGCGACGCCCACCCCCGCGATGTGCAGCTTCTCGTTCGGCGAGGTCTTGCCCGGCACAACCCGCGCCGCGTTCACGCGCGTCGCCCAGCCCGCCGCAAGCGCCGTCGTGGTCGTTGCCGCAAGAAATGCCCGTCTGGAAATGGCTGCGTCCAGCATGGTTAAACCTCCCGCGCCCTCATGGCGTAATTTCCGCGGCCCAGTATGCCCGAACGCCGGGGCGCATTGCATGAACGCGCCCGGCGCGCGTGTGACGTGCGCAGGCTCGCTTGCGCTTTTTCCCGGCAAGCCGCGCTTGCCGGTCCGACGCCATGCTCGAAGCGGTTCCCGCCATAAGTGACGGAAAGCCGCCCGTGTGAGCATAATGACAAGGAATATGCATGGTATCGCGTCTATGCATAGGACGCTGGGTTCCTGCTTGCGCGGGAATGACGGAGGGGTCGGAAGTCGCGTACTTTTTCGTCATTCCCGCGCAAGCGGGAATCCAGAATGGGCCTGTGACGAACGTACGCACCTATACAGTACGTGGATACTATTGTAAAAGGCTCGCCGGCGACGTGAAAAAGTACCGCATGGACCAAGACGAACGCGCGCTCCTGAAGTCCTTCAACCGCGGCGAGTGGAAACCCGTGAGGGACCGGGATCGCGAACTCGCGCGACACCGCGGTATCGCGCGAAATACCCTCCTGGACGGCGCGGAGGGAACGCCCATGCCTGACAGTATCCCAATTACCGAAGATGAGTAAGAAGTCCTCATAGCCTGGACCCGGGAGAGCATTATGCGTTGCAAGTGCGGGTTTCTTTTCTCGGGTCAGATGATGCTTCAAGAACCACGTCCATTTGAATCATATGCCGTGATCAAGGATGTGGAGTATCAGGAGTTTCTGAAGGCGGAAATGAAGGCGGCGCGCTCTGACAAACCCGACGCCCGCCTTCGCAAGCTCGCTCGGTCTGCAACCTTTGTCGGGTCGTTGCTCAAGTGTCCGAAGTGCGCGAGGCTACTTCTTCTGACGCCGGGAGAAGCAAATCTGGAGTATTATCAGAGGGAAGAAGAGGCACGCACCTGACCTAAGCGCCGGTCCATCGCAACGTGTCGGAGCAAAACGACATTGCCGGAGTTGCGGGAGCGTGCGACTGCGCAGGTCATGACGAAGTGGAGAGCGCACGCGCGTGGGAAATGTCGCCGCCGGTCACGGGACGGATAGCGTCGGCTTCGAGGGTGACTACCGCCGCCGTGCGGCCATCCAGCGTCGTGAACTCGACTTCGTAAGCCTCTCCGTCGCCGTAAACGTGTACGACGGCGCCCACGTCGCCGGGTTCGAGACCTTCCTCGGGCACGGGCCTTGTCAGCACCACGCGATCAAGTTCCTTAATCATTGCTTCGTTTGTGCCTCTTGCGGAGAGAAACTTTCCAGTTGACGAACCTTATGACCGTTGCGCCGAGTGATGGGGGCGAGGGGCATCCCCCTCATCCTCCCGCCGCGTCCAGCGTCAAGACGACAATCGTGTCGATTGGGTCGTGCTTGCTTTTCTCCAGCGTCACCACCGTCTGTTCGGGCGTCTGCTCGAATTTCACCGGAGACCCGTCCAGCAACGCGGCGGAAACTATACTTTGCTCCAACGCGGGCAGCGCCACGCGCTCGCCGTCCCATTCGAGCACATGAAGGTAAACCGTCGCCCCTGTGTGCGTGCTGACACCCCAGTTGCCGGGGCGGAACGGCCCGCCGCGCGTGCCGTAGACGCTGTCGCCGTTGACTTCGAGCCACGTGCCGATTTCGCGGAGCCGCTCGACCTGGCGCGGCTCGATGCGCCCGTCCGGCATGGGCCCGACGTTCAGCAACAGGTTCCCGTCGCCGCCGACGGTCTGGACCAGGATGCGGATGCACTCGTCGAGCGATTTGAGTTCGTCGTTCGGTTTCCACGCCCACTGGCGGCAGATGGTCATGCAGGTTTCCCACGGTCGCTCGATGTTGAACGCGCCGACCTGTTGCTCCGGCGTGTCGTAGTCGCCCGACGCGAACCCCGCCTTCGTGACCCCTTCCATGCCGTGGCGGCCGCCGCCCACGCGGTTATTGACGAGCATCTTCGGGTCGAGTTCCCGGCAGAAGCGCAACAACCGCCGCCCGCGCTCCGGCGTCCACGGCTTCTCCCATTCGCCGTCGAACCACATGCTGTGCAACGGGCCGTATCGCGTCACAATCTCGCGCAGGTGTGCCTCCATGTAAGCCTGATACCGGTCCATGTCGGGCGCGACACCGTCGGGAAGCGCGTAGCCCGGACCACCCTGAAGTCCCTCGACGTTGTAGTCCGGCTGATACCAGTCCAGAATCGAATAATACGTCCCGAACGGCAGCCCGGCTTCCCGGCACGCCTCGGACAACTCGCGCAGGATATCGCGCCGGAACGGCGTCGCCATCATGTCATAGTCCGTCGTGGCCGAGTCCCAGATGCAGAAGCCGTCATGGTGCTTCGACGTGATGACGAGATAGCGCATGCCCGCGTCCCGGGCGATGCGGACCCACTCGCGCGAGTCGAAATGCACCGGATCGAATTGACGGTGGAGTTCATCATACTCCGCCCGCGGCACTTGCTTGCCCCGCGACCACCCGATTTCCGTGCCCTTCAACGACACCGGCCCCCAGTGGATGAACATGCCGAAGCGCCACGCCTGCCACTGCGCGAGCGACTCCGGGTTCGCGCCGGTCTCGTCTTCGCACGTCGGATCGGGGGGAGCACTCGCTGTTTCCGCCGCCCCGCAAAGACCCGCCACAACGCCAAGTACGATCGCCACCAAGGCCCGCTCCGCAAATGCTTTTCCGCTCATGTCCGGACTCCCCGTTTCGAAATATGCACCAGCCTACGAATTACGGCATGTCCATTCCACTTTGCCCCCGTGTTGCCGTCGCCGATTCGTGGTCCGTTACCGCGTCTCAATAAGGCAGCGGCGGCGCGAGACTGATCACGCGGCTTCCGGGCTGCGGCGTAAAGGCGTCGTCGGAAGTGAAGATATGGACTTGCCCATTATCGAGCACGGCGAAAAGCGGCACT
Source organism: Candidatus Hydrogenedentota bacterium (assembly GCA_029556545.1). Classification (GTDB taxonomy): domain Bacteria; phylum Hydrogenedentota; class Hydrogenedentia; order Hydrogenedentales; family JAGMZX01; genus JAGMZX01. The sequence goes on along the minus strand of JAKQEQ010000158.1, from coordinate 30,183 downwards.
GCCGCGTCCCCGTACTGCGCGCGAAAAACGCCGTACGGGAACTCCTTGGTTAGCTTGGTGGTCTTGATGAGTGCGCCGGCTTCGAGGCGGCGAGTGAGCGCGCCAAAGGTGCAGTCAGCCCCGAAGAGCGTCCTGCCGCGGAGATGTCCCGGCAGGCGGTCTCCCCGCGACGCCGGTTCCGGCGCGTCGGGGGACAATTGATAGACTTCCCTCCTGCCGAAAACGTCCGCGAAGACCAGCGCGGCGACCGCGTTCACCGTCGAGTTCGCCGTCAGCGCGATCATCCGGCCCAAGTCCTCCGTGTCGAGGTCCTCAAGTACATACTCGGAATTCGCGTCTCCGATGCAAGCCCGCAAGCCGTCCATGCGCGCCGCGGCCACGTTCGCCCAATTGCTGTCCACGAGCGCCGTCGTCACGCCTTCGCGGTGCAGCGCCAGCGCCATTTGCCGCGCCAACGGATGCGCGCCCACCAGCAGCACGCCCTGCGGATGGGGGCGGGACACGCCCAGCGCGCGCGCGAGCGGCCCGGAAGTCAGGCCGTAGAGCAGCACGGTGGCCGCGACCACCAGAAACGTGACCGCCACCAATTGCTCCGCGTTCGGAAAATTCGCCGCTTCGAGTCGCAGCGCGAACACGGACGCGATCGCGGCGGCCACGATGCCGCGCGGCGCCATCCACGCAATGAAGACGCGCTCGCGCCAGTTCAGACGCGACCCCAACGTGCACAGCGCCACCGACAGCGGGCGCACCAGCAGAATCACCACGGCGAGAAACAACCACGCGCCCCCGTCGATGTGCGCCAAGTGGCCGGGATCGAGCCGCGCGGCAAGCACAATAAAGAGGGCCGACAGCAGCACCACGCGCAGGTTTTCCTTGAACTCGATGACGTGCCGCACCTCGACCCGCCGCTGGTTCGCCAGTAGAATGCCCATCACGGTGACCGTCAGCAGGCCCGATTCGTGTTGCAGGCCGTTCGACGCGGCAAACGCCGCCACCACCAGCGCGAGCGTCCCCGGCGTCTGCAGGTGCTCGGGTATCCAGTACCGTTCCAGAAGCACCACCAGCACCGCCGCGGCCACCCCGCCCATGACGAGGCCGATGACCAGCGTCTTGAGCACCCCGAGTGCGATAATGACCGGTACAGCCTCGAACTGGCTGGCCGTCACCGCCTCGAAGATGAGCACCGCCATCGCCGCGCCCACCGGATCGATTAGGATGCCTTCCCACTTCAATATGGGTCCGGCGGGGCCCCGCGGCCGGATGTGGCGTAGAAGCGGCCCCACGACCGTCGGCCCCGTCACGACGAGAATGCTGCCGAGCAGCATCGCCTTGGGCGGTTCCATATTCAGGAGCGTCGAAGCCGCCGCGGAAAGCAGCACCCACGTCACAAGCGCGCCCACCGTCACAAGCAGCCACGTGACGCGGCCCATCGACACCAGTTCCGCCCGCCGCAGGCTCAGCCCGCCTTCAAACAGGATCAGCGCCACCGACACGGATACGAACGGCATCAACAGCGAACCGAATAGCGCGTCGGGATGCACCAGCCCCCACACGGGGCCCAGCAGCGCGCCGAACACGAGCAGGAACAGAATGGACGGCAGCCGCAGCCGCCAGCCGATCCATTCCGCGAAGATGCCCAGCGCAATCACGCTGCCCAACTCTAATATCGCGTTCTCCATAAGATACCGCCGCCGAAATCCTCGTATCGAGTGCGCCGAAGCGCGCACGCCGCGCACACTCCGCGCTACCGGGATCTATTCTCTACGGCGCAAGCATAGCAGGAGTCGCCCCGCCGTGTCTTCCCGCCTCGGATCGCGCCGCTGACCGCGCCGCCCGCCCCGGAATGGGGCGGACTTCTCCGGTGTTCTCCGAAGGCGCCTGGCGGGCGGCATGTGGGGGCGGTCACGCGCGGCGGGGAAGGCTCATTTGACTTTGCCCGTCCGTTTGTGGATGTTCTTTGGGGCTGTCCGCTGGGAGGCGTACCGGAACCTACTGCAAGGAACGACTATTGAAACTGGTGATTGTCGAGTCGCCCGCAAAGGCGAAAACCATCAGCCGTTTCCTCGGGCGCGACTACAAGGTCGCCGCGAGCTACGGCCACATCCGCGATCTGCCGAGTTCGGCGGACGAGGTGCCGAAGTCCATCAAGGACAAGCCGTGGGCCCGCCTCGCGGTGGACGTTGAATCGAATTTCACGCCCTACTACGTGGTCTCGAAGGAGAGCAAGAAACGGGTCAGCGAACTGAAAGCGATGCTCGGGGACGCCGAGGCGCTCGTGCTCGCCACGGACGAAGACCGCGAGGGCGAGTCCATCAGTTGGCACCTCGTCGAGACCCTCAAGCCGAAGATTCCGGTACAACGCATCGTGTTCCACGAGATTACCAAGTCCGCCATCGACGAAGCGGTCGCCAACCCCCGCGAGGTGAACCAGCAACTCGTCCGCGCGCAGGAAAGCCGGCGCATTCTCGACCGGCTCTTCGGGTTCTCCCTTTCCCCGGTGCTCTGGCGCAAGGTGGGCTCGGGGTTGAGCGCCGGGCGCGTCCAGAGCGTCGCGGTGCGGCTCGTGGTCGAGCGCGAGGAGGCGCGCCGGGCGTTCAAGCGTGCCGCGTACTGGGACATCGAGGCCACCCTCGCCGCGAACGGCAAGACCTTCAAGGCGACGCTCGTCGAACTCGGCGGGCAGCGCCTTGCCGAGGGAAAAGACTTCGACCCGGCCACGGGCGGCCTTAAGACGGACCGGGTTGTCTGGTTGCGCGAGGCCGACGCCGCCCGGCTCGCCGATCAACTCCGCGATCGATTGCCGTGGCGCGTCGTGCGCGTCGATCAGAAGGAAGCGCGGCAGCGGCCCCAGCCGCCGTTTATCACCTCGACCCTGCAACAGGCGGCGAGTGCGGCGCTTGGCATGGCGCCGGGCCGCACCATGGCCGTCGCGCAGCAGTTGTACGAAGGCGTGGACCTCGGCGGCGGCGAACGCGAAGGTCTGATCACCTACATGCGCACTGACTCGGTCACGCTGGCGGAGAAGGCGCTGGCCGAAGCCGGGCGGGTCGTCCGCAACCTTTTCGGCGACGAGTACTACCAGGGGGCCCGCCGCTACACGACGAAATCGAAGATGGCGCAGGAGGCGCACGAGGCGATTCGGCCTACTCATCTCGACCGCCGGCCCGAGGACGTGGCCCGGTACCTCGACCATGATCAACTGCGTCTCTACCGGCTGATCTGGAACCGCGCGCTGGCTTCTCAGATGCGCGACGCGGAACTGCTCAAGACCACCGCGGATTTCGAGGCGGAGTGCGAGGGAGGTCCCGCGGTCCTGCGCGCCGCCGGTTCCGTTGTTACGTTCCCCGGTTTCCTGCGGTTGACCAACGGCGACAGCCGCGACACGGAACTGCCCGAGATTCGCGAAGGCGACCAGGTCGGGCCTAACCGGCCAATTCAACTCGAAGCCATCGCGCCCGCAAGCCACGAAACCCAGCCGCCCGCCCGCTTCACCGAGGCGCTGCTCATCCGTGAACTCGAAAAGGAAGGCATCGGTCGTCCCTCGACCTATGCGCCGATTATCTCCACCATCCAGCAGCGCGGCTACGTCGTGAAATTGCCTAAGGGCGGCGCGCTCGCGCCGACGTACCTCGGCATCGCCGTCACGCACCTGCTGCGGAGTCATTTCGCCGAATACGTTGACGTGAAGTTCACCGCGCGCATGGAGGACGTGCTCGACGAAATCGCGGAGGGCCGCCAGGAATGGACCGCGTTCCTGGCGGGCTTCTACCGCGGCGAGGGCGGCTATGGCCACGGTCTCGAACGCCAGATTCAGCATGAGTTGACGCGCATCGAGTTCCCGGCCATCCCCATCGGTCCCGACCCCGAGACCGGCGACCCGCTGTGCGTGCGCCTGGGCAAGAACACGCCCTATGTGCAGCGCGGAGATGGCGGCAACGGCAACACGGCCACGATCCCCGAGGGGCTGTTGTTCGAGGACCTCACGCCGGAGAAAGCGCGGGAACTGCTCGAAACGAAGGCGCAGTTCAGCGACGTGCTCGGTCGAGACCCGGCCACCGGCCTCGATATCCATCTGCGTCAAGGTCCTTTCGGACCCTATGTGCAACTCGGTGAAACGGGCCGCGGCAAGGATAAGCCCAAGCGCGCCAGTCTCCCCAAGGAACTGCCGCTCGAATCCGTCAACCTCGACCTCGCGCTGAAGTACTTGGCCCTGCCGCGAGAACTAGGCGCGCATCCCGAAAACGGTGAGACGGTCAGTGCCGGCATAGGCCGGTTCGGTCCCTATGTCAAGTGCGGCAAGGAATTCCGCAGCCTCGAAGACAGCGACGACGTGCATGCGGTCACTCTCGAACGGGCGACTGCGCTGCTGGCCGCGCCGAAGGCGCGCCGATCCGCCACAAAACGGCTCGTCCGTGAAATCGGCGCGCACCCGGAAACCGGCGCGACCATCGCCCTCTACGAAGGCCGTTTCGGGCCCTACGTCACCGACGGCAAGGCAAACGCGACCGTTCCCAAGAAGACCCCGCTCGAATCGCTCACGCTCGAAGACGCGGTTGCGCTGCTCGCCGCGCCGAAATCCGCTCGCGCCTCGAAGAAGGTGATTCGGTCCCTTGGCGCGCATCCCGAGAGCGGCGCGACCATCGACCTGCTCGAAGGGCGCTACGGTCCTTATGTCACCGACGGCGCGAAGAACGCCACCATTCCGAAGGACGTGGACCCCGAGGCGGTAACGCTCGATTCCGCCATCGAACTGCTCGCGAACGCGCCCGCCAGGAAAAAGCGATCCTTCCGACGGCGGACCTGATCCCCGTCGCCCGACCTCTACTGATCGCGCAACCGCGCCCGCGGCGCGTCGCCGTACGTAATTGTCGCAAACGCCCCGTTATGGAGAATCGAGAGCCGCGCGGCCTCCATGACGAGTTCATTGACGCTCGAATTCGCGGGCGTCGCGATGATCCCCTTCGCGTCGACCGCGCGAATCGTGGCGCGCCGCCGTTCGAGCGATTCCATGTCGCCCATGCCCGCCACGTCGGTCTCGATCCCGTGAATGGCGCGGAGGGTCGCCGCAATGGACTCAAACCCGTAGCCCACCGGCTTGAGGCCCTCGCCCTCCCACGGGACCAGCCGGAAGAAGTCCGGACTCACGAAATTGAAGGTCGATCCCGCGCAGCCGATGCCTTCGAGATAGCAGTGGGTCACCCCGCGAAACTGGTCATCGTGCCGCAGCGTGGCCGACTTGTCCTTGCCCTCGAAAAACATCTCCAGGCATTGCTGGTTGCTGCCCGCGCCCTCGTCCGGGTAACCCAGGCCGTCGATCACCGACAAGACCGCGCCGTTCTCGAAGATTACACGCCCGTTTGCCCAGAGATAACCCTCGTTGCCGTTCGGGAACCGGCCTTTCACGCCCGTTACCGATACCGCCGTCGGCCTGAGCCCCGTGATGAAATACACGAGGTCCACGTAGTGGCATCCGACGTAGGTGAACGGGTCGGAATGCTCGCACGTGAACCAATTCTGAAAGTTAGAGTGACGGTAGTAGTAAGGCTCGATCATCTTGGCCTCGCCCATGACGAATTCGCCGAAATCGCCCGCCGCGTAGTGCTTCTTCGCCATCAACGCCCGCGTGTCAAAGCGCTTGTGATACTCGACGCCGACAAGAAGGCCCTTCTCGAACGCGATCCGCTCGATCTCCACCGCGTGCGCGTATTGCTGCACCAGCGGCTTCACGCAAAGCACGTGCTGATCACAGCGCAGCGCCTCCATCACCACCGGGTAATGCAAGTGGTCCGGCATGGCCACGATCACCGCGTTTCGCGGCGGCATCGCCGCAAGCACTTTCTTGTACAATTCGGGAAACTGTGCGTCCGCGGGCGTATCCAGCGCCGGGTGCGGCGTGAAGGTCTGGCCCGGAAACGCCTCGCGCAACTCGCGGTTCTCCGCCAGCGCTCGCAGCGGCGGCGCATTCAGCGCGCAGACATGGATTTCGCCCACGATCCCGCGCTGCAAATGATAGACGGACGGCAGGATAAGGTCGTTCGTGATCATCCCGCCGCCTATGATCGTAACCTCGATACGTTTCGGTTTGCTCATGTCCGCGATTACTCCCGCAAGCGTCCCTTCCTGTATGGTCTCGTCGCATTCGATAATCGTTTCAAGTTCGTGTCATATACCTCTTGGCAGATGCTTGAGACTTGCTGGATTCCCGCTTTCGCGGGAATGACGGAGGGGACCATTCCGGTCTGTTATATCGTCATTCCCGCGAAAGCGGAAATCCAGAGAACATGCGATATGTGTCTTGAACGAACACCAATGTCTCATTCTACATCGTCACTGGCCTGCCCTTGCGCGCGGATTCGTAAATCTTCTCGATAATCGCGACGGCGTTTCTTCCCTCGCGTCCGTCCACGAACGACCTCGTCCCCTTCAGGATCGCGCGCGTGAAATCCTCGATTTGGCGGCGGTGTCCCTCGACCTTCAGACTCGCCAGCGGATCGCCCGCGCCGGACCCCAGCTCGGACTCCTTCTTAAGTTCGCTCTCAATCTTCGCGTCGCCCGCCTTCCGCTTCGTGAATTTCCAATACTTGAGGTTGCCGTCCTCAAGCCACGCGCCGCCGGCCGTCCCGTGAATGTCGACGCGCGCCGGATGGCCCGGCCACAGCGCCGTGCTGCCCTCGATTGTGCCGAACGCACCGTTCTCGAATTCGATCATGGCCGTGGCGAGGTCCTCGACTTCCAAACCCTCATGGGCAATGCAGGTGACCTGCGCGTATACCCGCTTCACCGGTCCCAGGAACCATTGGAGCAGGTCGATCTGATGGATCCCCTGGTTCATCAGCGCGCCCCCGCCGTCAAGCCGCCGCGTCCCGCGCCACGCGCCGCTCGCGTAGTATGCCGGAGACCGATACCACTTGATGTAGGCGTTGGCCAAGGCGAGCCTGCCGAAGCGGCCCTGCTCGATGGCCTGCTTGATGAGACGGGAACCGCGCGCGAAGCGGCTTTGAAATACACAGCCGAGCATGACGCCCGCCTTGTCCGTGGCCGCGATGATGCGGTCCGCGCGTTTCGTCGTCACTTCAAGAGGCTTCTCGGACAGGATGTGCTTGCCCGCCGCCGCGCAGACGATCGCGATGTCCATGCGCATACCGCTCGGCACGCAGAGGCACACCGCGTCCACGTCCTTCCGTTCGAGGATTGCCCGGTAGTCGGTGTACGCCGTCGCGCCGTATTGCCCCGCCAGGCGCCGCGCGCTCGCCTCCACCACGTCCGAGACCGCGACCAACTTCGCGCCGCGCACCGCCGCGATCGCGGCGGCGTGCACCGGGCCGATGTTGCCGCAACCGATAATGCCGTAGCCGACGTGCGCCATGGTTCTCCCTCCTTCGGGTCGCGTTTCGAGGCCGCATCGCGCCTACGCGCGGCACTCGTGAACGAACCGCACCAGCCGCTCGATATGCGCGAACGGCGTCTCGCGCAGCAGTCCGTGGCTCAAGTTGAAGATGTGGCCACGGTGTTCCCCCGATTCTACGCAGGCCCGCGCCGCGGCTTCAATGTCCGGCCATGCGCCGCGTGCCAGCAACGCATTGTCGAGATTGCCCTGAAACACGCGTTGCCCGCCCAGACGCTCCCGCGCCTGTGCAATCGAAATCGAGGAGGGCAGGCTGATGATGTCCGCACCGGCCGCATCGAGGTCTTCGAGCGCGTTCCATTCGCGCGCGAAAAAGATGGTGGGCGCCGCGCCGCGCAGCGCGGCGAAGATGCGCTGTTGATAGGGGATCGCGAATTCCTGATAGACATCGGAGGAACACAAGAAGGCCGCCGACTCGAACAATTGCAGCGCGTGCGCGCCGCAGCCCGCCTGAAAACGCAGGTAGTCGATGGTCATAGCCGTGAGCTTCTCGATCAGCGCGTGCGCAAGCGCGGGCGCCTCGCGCAAGAACGCGAACGCCGCGTCCGCCCGGTCGCCGAAACTCTTGCCCTCGACCAGAAACACCAGCAGCGTGAACGGCGCCCCCGCGAACCCGAGGACCGGCAGTGCCCCATCGAGCGTCTCATGGATGATCCCGAACGTCTCCCGCACGTGGGACAGCCCCGTCTCCATCTCGAAGAGACGCAGCGCATCGACCTGCGCGGCGGTCCGAATCGGTTCCGGCAGCGTCGGCCCGGGCCGGAACACGAAGGGCGCGCCCATAGGCGTCAGCGGCGTGAGGATGTCCTGAAAGATGATGATCGCGTCCACGCCGAGACGCCTGGGCAACAGCGAAATCCGCGCGGCCAATTCCGGCGACGCGAACAAGGCCTCGAGCGGCATCTCCGCCGTCTCGCGCAGCCGGTTGTACTCCGGATCCGTGCGCCCCGCCTGCCGCATCAGCCAGATGGGCGGGTACGCCGTGCGCTCGCCCCGCGCCGCGCGTAAGAACATGTCATTCATGGGCAATCCAATGCTCGGTTCGCGCGCCAAACGGCACGTCATCCGTTACGTTCGCCGCTTCAATCCGAGGGCCGTCGACCCAGCACGAGGAAAATAACTCCGAGAAACCCGAGACCGACCCACCCGAGCATTCCGCCCGGCATCTGGAACAGGAATTCCGGCGGCGTCGCCATGAGATTCATAACCGCCGCCGCGCCGAACCCGACGATGACAAGAACTATGCCTGCAATCAAGAACATGGGGTGCTCACCTCCCTCGTGCCGCATTATTACAGTTGCGCGTAGATGACCTCGCCGTATGCGCGCGGCGAAGAACGCTGTTTCGTCTTACCTGTCTCATTTCTTTTCCACAAGCGACGCGATGAAGGTGCCGATGGCTGGTACGCTTCGGGCCGCCATCGCATCTCACCGGCTTCTTCGTCATGGCGTCCCCTTATCCGTCCTCAATGCCCTGTCCCTTCCAGCAGTGCCCACAGGTTGAACCGCCAGTAGCCGGAGTCCGGCGCGTTGGTCCACGCGCCGTCGTCGTGGCGCGTCTCGTAAGCGACCCAGAAATCGAGGTCCGTCGCCGCGTAGACGACGCTCATGACGTTCCAGTCGTTCTCGGGAAGCATCTCGGCATTATGCGCGACGGTGGCGGCGATGGTGATTGCCTCGTCGGGACCGATCTTGCGCGGCGCGCCGGCGTCAATGACTTTTGTTCCGCGTACCGGGAAGACATATTCCGCGCCTGTCTCGTAAGCGCGGACCATGTCGTGCATCGGCAGGTGGCACGTGGTATACGTCGAGCCCGAGAAATCGCGGCCATGCGGATTGCCGCTGTTGGCGGGGTCTCCGGGGCCGTCGTCCGTGGCCTGGAGCGCGCGCGCGCGCGGGCCGAATGCCGTATCCGCGCGCATGACGGCCTCCGCAAGCGGTTTTCCATAGAAGTGCTCGACGCCCTGCGCGTCGCTCCAAGTGGCGGCATGTTCCTTCGGATCGTCGTCGAAGAAAGTCTCGCAACACTCGTAATTTGTCTCGAAGGCCGCCGCGCGGGGCCGGAATTCCGGCGTGCCGTAGGTGTCCGGCTCCCCGTCGGCGATGAGATAGTTGTAGCCGATCGTGTGTCGCGTCCTCTCGATAACGGCGATGGCGTCTTCCAGGCAATCGGATTCCTCGAGCACGCGGCGGCCCATGATCGCCCACGGCGTGCCGTCCAATTCCTCGCGCACGCTGAACGCGCCCACCTCGGACAGCGTAATGCCGCGTTCGTTCATCCCCGCGAGACACCCGATGACACCCGCGTAGCCCATGCTCACGAAGCCGTGGCGGCCTTCGGGACGGTATACGCTCACAAGACGGTGTGCGTCCATGCCGGTTTGCGACACCCAGTCCAGGTTGCGCAGCGAGAACAGCTTGCCGTCCACCGTGCGCGATCCCCACACGGCGAACATCGTGCACGCCGGCCGCGCCTCGCCCAGCGCCGCCGCGAGTTCCTCCGGCGGGATGCCCAGGATTTCCGGGATGCGCTCGTCCCGCTTGTACATGTCCAGGTTCGTCATGACCAGGATGCGTTTGACGTCGTCGAACGCGAGGTCGATACCGCTCTTCTTCGCGCCCGTCTCGATGGCGCGCATCTCGGCCAGAAAACGATCCGGGACATGCGGCGCGAGGTGTTCCCAGCAGGCGTCCAGCAAATGATGCACCAGCGCTTCCGGCAGCCCCGTTCCAGCGAAAAGACCGACGAGAAGCTCTGCAATGCGCCTCGTCTCGTCGCCCACGAGTGCCCCGTACTGCGCGCCCATCTCCTCGGGATCCCCGCACACGTGGACGACGTGCAGCGCGCCCAACGTCCCTTCATGGCGTTCGAGTCGGCCCTCGCCGACGCGCCGCACCACCTTGCGCCGCTCGGGCCTTGCTACCTTAATCTTCATGGTAAGCTGTTCCTCCGGGACCAGTATAGAGGTGATAGGAAAAACGATCAAAAGGATCGCGGCTGCGCCCCTGGGGATTTGCCCGATCCGTCCGATCCGTCCGATCCGCCCGATGTCCAAACCTTGGCAATCGCCCCGACACCGGAATAGAATGCAGCCACCATGGATCCGGAACAGCGCATCGAGGAACTGGAGCGCGAGTTGAACAAGCTGCGCGGCGTCGTGTGGCAATTGTTACACGAGCGCGGCGTCGCGCCCGGAGACGCGAAGGACAACGCCGACCCCGCGCACGCCGCGCCCCTCGTCGAGCGCCGCCGCACGCCCGTCCACCTGCGCGAGCCGGGCCTGATTCAAGACTTGCGCGAACGGGTTAGCGGCCTGCTGCACGGCGACGCCGAGGAAACCATCGAATCCCACATTGGGACCGTCTGGTTGAGCCGCCTCGCCGTGCTGGTGATTATGACGGCCCTGGCCTTTGCGGCGCGCGCCACGCTCTACAGCGGCGAGATCGGCCCCGTCGCGAAGGTCCTGCTGGGATACGCCGCGGCCGCGTGCTTCATTGGCGGCGGCCTGTTTCTCCGGAAGCGCCACGGCGCGTATGCCCAGGCGGTGCTGGCCTGCGGCTTGGCGATCCTCTACTTCACCACCTATGCCGCCTGCTTCATCCCGCCGATGCGGCTCGCGGCGTTCGCCGCCCCCGAACGCGCGCTGCCGCTGCTCGCCGCGTGCCTCCTCGCGTTCGGGTGGGCCGCCCACGCCTTGCGTAGCCGGACCGTCGCCGGCATTGGCGTTTTTCTCGCGTATTACACCGTCGCGCTGAGTTGCGTCGGTGAATCGACCTTGGTCGAACTGAGCTACGCCATGACGGCCTGCGTGCTGCTGGCGCTCATGGCCATGTTTCTCTTCGCCGTTCACGGTTGGGAGTTCCTCTCGTGGACCGCAATGCTTGGCGCGTATGCATGTTACGCACTCTTCTTCGCGGGCGGTCCGGCCGAAGGGCCCCCCGACACGCCGTTGCGTTTTTGGGCCCCGGCGGGTTTCCTGACCGCCGCGTACCTCCTTTTCAGCGCGGGCGTGCTGCTAAGCGCGCGGCGTCGCGGCGCGCGGCGGCGTGCGGCCTTGCTGGCCCTGCTGAACACGGCGGCGTACTACGTGTTCATGACTGTGGCCCTCCGCGAGGCGCACCCCGAATGGGTCTGGCTGTACCGCGCGGGGTTGACCGGTGTTCTTGCCGGATTCACGTTCCTGCTCGCCTGGTCGGGGCCCGGCGCGCGGTATCTCCAACAACTCTTCTTCACCAAGGCGGCCCTGGTGCTCGCGGTGACGCTCGAAGCGTCCCTGAGCGGGCCCGTCGCCTTGGTCGCGCTCGCGGGCGAGGGGCTGGCGCTCGCGCTCGCCTTTCGTTACACCCGCGTGACGGCCTGCAAAGTCCTCGGGCTGGTGCTCATGCTCGTGGCGGCGGCGGCCGCGCTGTTTGTCGCGCGCATGGGGGGCGACGTGCAAATCCTGGCCTATGTCGTGCCCGCGCCGTGGTTCGCCGCCGTCGGTGTCGCCCTCTTCTTCGTGCTGGCCGCGCGCGTCTACGACCGCATCGGCGAGAATGCGCCCTCGGATACGACACGGCGTTCTCCCGCCCTTTTCCGGGGCACGTTGCTCGATGCCCACCCCGAGACGCTGACCCTGCTGCACGCCGTCGCGGCGGCGCTCGTGCTCCTCGCGGCCACCGTGGCCCTCGAAAGCGCCGCGATGACGCTGCCGTACCTGCTGGGTGTCGAGGCTGCCCTCATGGCGGGGGCGGGCTTCCTTCTGCGGTCGCGGCCCGTCGAGGCGGCCAGCGCGCTGCTGCTCGCGGCGGCACACGTGAGCTTTCACCTGTTCCGCTCGCTTCCCGTCGAGGAATTCCGGGCGCAACCGGACTTTGTGACGCTTACCGCGATGCTCGCCGCATACACCTATCTTGGCGCGTTCTTCTGGGAGCGGTACTTGCGGCGTTTCGGCGACAAAGACTGGTCGCACCACGTCACGGCCTCGCTGCCCTATCTGGCCGCGACATTCCTGTTCACCACCCTGGGCGAAGAGGCGTTGCCCGCCGCCTACGCGCCGCCCGCGCAGGCCGCCCTTGCGATCCTACTTCTGCTTGCGGCCCGCGTGACAGGATCACAAGCCATAAGAGCATCGAGTCTGCTGGCGCTCGGCGTCGGCGTGCTCCGCTTCTATCAAGCGCTCTACGCTGCGCCCGAGACCGGCGCCCTCTTGTTTCCCTTCCCGTTCCTGCTCCTGCTGGCGGTCGTTGTCGTGCTGGAGCGGGTGATTGCCGCCTTTGATTGGGCCGTGCCGACCGCGCCTAGCCTCGATCAGGGACTCCGCACCGTACTCATTGCGGCCGCGGCGTTGATCGGCGTATCCGGACTGCACGGCTGGACCGAACGCCACCTGCTCATCCTCGGGCTGCTGGCGTTGGCCGTGGCGGCCATACTGCTCGGCTTCTTCTGCGACGAGAGCCGCTATCGCTGGGCCGCCCTGTTCCTCTTTGCCGTCACCGTCCTTCGTGCGTTCACGATGACCCGCGCACTGACCCCGCTGCAACAGGTCCTCGTCTTCGGCGCGGCGGGCCTCGTGCTGCTCGCCGTGTCCGGGGTCTATTCCTGGGTGCGCGGCCGCGCGCGGCCCGAGGCCCGGCCCGCAAACCCGGAGGTCGTCCGGCACGATGGACCCGCTTGAACTGGCGGCGCGAGAGATTTGCGCGCGTCTGCGCGATCGCGGTTTCCGCGCCCTCTTCGCGGGCGGCTGCGTGCGCGACCGCCTGCTGGGCGTCCCGCCGAAGGACTACGATATCGCCACCGACGCGCACGTCCTCGACGTGCTGAAACTATTCCCGAAGACCATCGAGGTGGGCAAGGCCTTCGGCGTGCTCGTCGTCGTGCGCCCCGAGGGTCGGTTCGAGGTGGCCACCTTCCGCCAAGATGGCCCCTATCTCGACGGGCGGCATCCTGACTACGTCGCGTTCACCTCGGAAGAAGAAGATGCGCAACGCCGCGACTTCACCGTCAATGCCCTGTTCTTCGACCCCGAAACCGAACAAATCGTCGATTACGTGGACGGCGTGCGCGACCTCCGCGCGAAGATCATCCGCGCCGTCGGCAACCCGGCGGAACGCTTCGACGAGGACCACTTGCGCCTGCTGCGCGCGGTACGGTTCGCGGCCCGGCTCGATTACGCCATCGATCCCGCGACCTTCGCAGCCATCCGCGCGAAGGCCGCGCTTATCCGCAAGACAAGCCCCGAGCGTATCCGCGACGAACTGCTCAAGATTCTTACCGAGGGCGCTGCCCGCCGCGCTTTTGAACTCATGGACGCGACGGGCCTCCTCGAACACGCCCTGCCCGAGGTCGCGCGGATGAAGGGCGTCGCCCAGCCCGAGCAATTTCATCCCGAGGGCGACGTGTTCGTGCATACCCTCCTCCTGCTCGAACATCTCGAAAACCCGACGCCCACGCTCGCTATGGGCGCGCTACTCCACGACGTAGGCAAGCCGGAAACGCAAACCTTCGAGGACCGCATCCGTTTCAACCTGCACGATAAGGTGGGCGCGCGCATCGCTGAGAACATCTGCAAGCGCCTGCGCTTTCCCGCCGCGCAAATCGAGCGCATCCGCTGGCTGGTCGAGCGACACATGCGCGTCACGGCCCTCCCGAAAATGCGCGAAAGCAGGCGACGCCGCTTCGTGCGCGAAGAGGGCTTCGACGAACTGCTCGAACTGTGCCGCCTCGATTGCCTCGCCAGCCACCGCGACACCGGCATGATCGAATGGATTCAACGGTACAAGGCCGGGTTGGGCGAGGAACAACTCCGGCCGAAAACCCTGATGAACGGGCGCGACCTGATGGCACTCGGGTATCCCCCGGGGCCCGGCTTCGGGCGCATCCTGCGCGCTGTCGAGGACGCCCAACTCGAAGGCACGCTCGCCACCGCCGACGACGCGCGCGCTTTCGTACTGGCGCACTGGCCCCCCGAGGCGGGCGCGCCCTGACCGGCGCACTACCTGCGTCGCGCCTTTTCCGCGCGGACCCGTTCGAGTGCCGTCGGGTCGGCGGCGGCGATAATAGCGTGGGGGAGAGGCGCGTGCCGTTCAGCGGCGAGATCGATGCACCGCGCCAGCGTGGGACGATAATCCGGCTTGTGCCGCAGCGAGGTTTGGTAGTGCTCCCAGGCCGCCGCGAGGTCGCCCTCGGCCTCGCTGAGCAGACCCAGGTGGTATTCGCTGCTGAATGTGCCGGTTCCGAGCACGTCCTCACATGCCGCGCCGTATTCCAGCGACTTGTCGTAGGCCGCCTTGGCCTCCGCCACATGGCCGAGCATCAGATGCACGTAGCCCAGCACGTGCGCGAAATCCGCGCGCCGCGTCCCCGGATGGTCGATCGCGGCATGCGTTTCGAGTAGGCGCAGCGCCCGCGTTGTCTGGCCGACGTTCACATAGGCGTAAGCGAGCGTGACGACCAGATCGGTCGTCACCGCGCGCGAAACCGGCCCGAACCTGCCCTCCGGCGCGCCGCCGGGCGTGAACCGCACTGCGTCGAGCGCGCGTTCGAACGCGTGCGCCGCCTCCGCGTAACGCCCGAGCGTGTAGTACGCTTTGCCGAGTTGATGGATCAGGTACTCGTCCTCAGGCTGCGCCTCCAGTTCCCGCAACAGCAACGGAAGATTGCGTAGCGCTTTGTGATCCGGCGCGTCCTGCGATTGCGCATAGCCGTGGTGATACGCGCGCACGCCCGTCGAAGCGGCCCGTTTCGCGCCGCCCCCCGTCGGCACTAGCTGTTCATGAATTGCCCCCGCGAAACGATACGCGCCACGGCGGAAGAAACGTTCCAGATGGTCCCGCGAGGCCGGCGCGTCGTCCTCCGGACCCGTCGGACTCAACACTTCGATAGTCCCCACCGCAGTCGGGTCGTTGGCCGCTGCGAACGACAACAATAACGTCCGCGCATCTTCCGGCGCGTCCACAACTTCATCCGCGTCGATGCTCAGTACCCAATCGCCCGTGGCGTGCGCCAGCGCCGCATTGCGCGCGGCGGCGAAATCGTCGCGCCACGCGAAACAATACACCCGGGACGTAAACGCACGGGCCACGGCCTCGGTGGCGTCCGTCGATCCCGTGTCCACCACCACGATCTCATCCGCCACGGACCGAAGCGCTTCGAGACACCGCGCAAGCCGGGCCGCCTCGTTCTTCACGATAAGCACCGCGCTGATACTCGCCATGGTGCGGCAACTCTCCACACGTAGGCCGCGCCGAGCACACGCTCGAACGTGCCTCCCTTACTTCCTGACTTTCACAGCCAACGGCCTGCCGGCCACAAGATGCAGGGTTGTCGGCAGCGTGATCGAACCGTACTCGTCGACAGCCGCCTTGAACCGGCGACGGCCATACGCGAGGGCGACGGACTTCGCCCCCGCGAGATGCGGCAGGTCGAGACGGCTCAGCGGTAGCTCGCCCGAGAGGACCGTCAAGGTCGCGCCGCCGGCGCGCTGATGGTAGACGCCCCAGGCCCCGTCAAGCGCCCAGAAACAACGGAAATCGCGCGCGCGAACGCACGGCGCGAACCCGATGTCCCCCGCGGGTGATCCGTCCGATTCGTCCGATCCCGTGTGAATACGCGGCGCGAAACCGATGACCCCTGCGCCCTTGTCGTAGCGGAACCCGCTGATCGCGAGCAACAGCCCGTAAGACGCCATCGCCCGCGCGTAGTGGTGGCCGCACTCGAATTCGTCCCAGGGGTTACGCTTGTGTCCGTCGTATCGGTCGCGCGCGGCTCGCACGATGGTCAGCCCTTCCTCGACCAGCCCCGCGAGGATGCAATGACTCGCCACCTGATACTCGATGCCGGTCCACACCTCGTCCGAGTAGGGGAACGGCACGGCGGGCCGCCCGGCCTGGGGCCACGTGCAGTTGAGGAGCCCCGCTTCGTCATGCAGGGCGTATACCCGCTGCGCGTTGGCGTGCTCGCGCAGATCGGCCCGCCAGTTGTGGCGGAATATCGCCCGCAGCGCCTTGCGCGCGTGTTCCGCGTCGATCACCGGGCCAAGCCCCGCGACCTCGGCCAGCCAGACGCCCAGCACCTGGTCCGCCAGACACCCCTTCCCGTACTGATACTCGGGCGCGTCCTCGGGGTCATAGTGCTGCTCATAATACTCGCCGTTGAACAGTTCCGTGTCAATCCACGCGCTGCCCCGCCCGTAGACCTCCCGGTACGCGCGCGCCGCCTCGTCATCGCCGAGGTGCGCCGCGATCTCCGCGCCGGCAAGCAACGCGCCAAGATAGAAGCACGAGGTCATCGTGTTTTCGCCGTAGAACTCGATGTCATAGGTATTGTGCTGTCTGCCTCGCAGCACGCCGGTCCGATCCGGATCCCACTCCCGCCAGGCATATTCTAGAGCGCGCTTCAACGACGGCCATAACTGGCGGACGTAGGCGTCGTCGCCGCTGATCTTCCAATCGCGATACGCCTTGATAATCCCGCCGAGTTGGCCGTCGGCGCACGGCAGGAAGTCGTTAGGCGGCGCGCCGATCGGCAGGTTCAGCCGGAAGCCCATGCTGCCGTCCGGGCGCAGGTTGTGCTTGTAATCAGCCAGACGCATCGATCGTTCGAGACTCGGGAAAAGGAAGGCGAGCGCCTGCTGATAATTCCACACGTGCGTACAGGACCCTTCGCAGCACCCGCCCACCGGCGCGGACCCCTCGAAACCGTAGAACGTCCCGTCCGTCAGCCGCAGGCACGTGGCAGTCTTCAAGATAGCCGCCTGGCTCGATACCGCGTCGATCACATACGGCGGCAGCGTGCTCGAAAACAGCGCGTCGTGAAACCGCTTGGTTGCGGCATGCAGCGTCTTCTCCCGGGCGTGCAATTGCGCAGCGACATCGACCGCGCTCGAAAATCGCGTCGCGTAGTAGTTCTTCCACGTCGGCAGTTCGCGTTTCGGCGCACAGCACCCCGACCGCAGCGCCTCGCTGACGCACGCCGCGTCGTGCCAGTACTTCTCGAAATTCGGGAAATACCACGTGATGTAGAACGTGACCGTCTTCGCCGCGCGTGGTTGAAGCCGCACACGGATGCCCAGCGCGCCCGCCGCGGTCTGACCGTCTTCCGTCGGGTCGTACTCATGGTCCGGCAGGCGACCCGTCGTCGAGAAGGCGTCCCACAACTCATGGTACGGCGTGAACCAGCCCTTGCGCGACCAATAGCGCATGACCGTCACGTTCTTCTCGGGCGTCAGCAGCGCGACGCTTCCGTACCGCGGGTGAGTCTCGGGCCACTTCTCCGATGCGAATTCAAGCCCGCGCAGACCCGCCGCTTCAATATAGCGGTTCACGTTGCCGCCGTAGCCCTGCGCGACCCCGCCCAAGACCGGGTCCGAAGCCGCGGCCTTCCCGAGCCCGCCCACGGGATTCAGCACGCTCCACGCGATAGTCACGTCCACGGGATTGCGCCTGCGGTTTTGCAGCGTGTATTTCAGGATGGCCGCCGGAAACCCGGAGTCGTCCGGATTGCCGGGGATAAACGGATTGTAAGCTTCGAGCGAGAGCGTTACGGGCAGCTTCGCGCAGGCGAAGTCCAGCCACGCGAAGGGGTATTCTCCCCGGAACCGGCAATTGTCCAGATGCGGGAACCCTTGCCCGCAATCGTGCGGGTCCCCGCCGCCGCCGCCAATGTACGGCGGCGCGGGCGGCGCCATTGCCACGCGGCACACAGGTGCTTTGCCCGCCTCCCGCGCGTACACCATCGGAAAGGTCCGCGACACGTAACCGTTGAAATCCGGCCGGTTCTGAATGGCCCAATCCCGAAGCCCGCCGTGCCCGGACAGGGATACGGACCCCGTGCCGATCCCGCCGAGGGGAAACGCGATCTGGTCCAAATGCCGCCCCGCGAACACTCGTTGCGGCCCCACTTCGATTAGCGTAGTATCATGACTGCTTCCTCGCATGACGATAGGCCCTTCTGAGGCGAGTAAACCGCCCGATGCGCCCATGCTACCCGCAATACCGGTCGAATTCCACTGGCGGTCCAAGTGTGAGGCGGTCGCCTGCCTGAAAATGGCGGAATGAAGCGATTCTTTTTTCACCCCGATAATGCCGCTCGGATTGAGGTATTTGCGTAAGATATTTGCTTTCAGTGGTTTACGGCTGCCGCTTTCACCCCGAAAAAAGTGCTAAAGTTTCCGCTAAAGTTGCCGATAAAACCGACAGGTAACCCGGAATGGGCCTCGCCGACACCTGAATGGGAGCGGGGGACATCGGGGTTGCGACAGTTGATGGGTGCGGCTACCGGCGTAGCGCAGGGACAGCGGACGCCGGCTGTCGGCGGGAAGGGCCGCTTGGGGCCGGCTTCCCGGCAAGCGCCAGTGTGCCCTGACATAGGGACGTGCCGGAGCGCGCGGGCGCGGTCGGGAATCGTGGCCGACCCTTGGCGAGACTTCCCGTATCACTGGGATGCGGCCAGTTCAGTCCTTTGCGGGCTGAACGGCGCAACGAGGAGGCGCATGGAAGCGCCGCCTTAAACCATTCACGGAGGACAATGCTATGGGACTTCGAATCAACACCAATGTACCTGCGCTAAACACGGCGCGCGTCCTGCGGCGCTCCACGAACGCGTTGAACAAATCGCTCGAGAGACTCTCGAGCGGTTTGCGTATCAACCGGGCGGCGGATGACGCGGCGGGACTGGCCATCGCGGAGTCGTTTCGCTCCCAGGTGCTCGGCACCCAGGTCGCGCAACGCAACGCGCAGGACGGCGTCAGCCTCGTGCAGACCGCCGAAGGCGCACTCAGCGAGACCACCAACATCCTGCAGCGCATCCGCGAACTGGCCGTGCAGTCGGCCAACGGCACGCAGAGCACGAACAACCGCGCCGCCCTCGACGCGGAAGTGCAGCAGTTGCTCGCGCAGATCGACAGCATCGCGCTGGACACCGACTACAACGGCATCCGCGTGCTGAGTTCGTCGCAGACCGTGACGTTGCAGTCAGGAGCGTACACGAGTCAGGTGCTGGCGGTCGTGGTGTCGGGCGCGAAGACAAACGATCTGAGCGTCAACACCGTCACCATCTCGACGATGGACCTCGCGGTTTCCGCAATCAGCACCATCGACAACGCGATCCAAAGCGTGAACACGCTGCGCAGCGCGCTCGGCGCGTACCAGAACCGTCTCGAATTCACCATTAACACCCTGGCGATCCAGGAAGAGAACGCGGCGGCCTCGCAAAGCGCCATCCGCGACGCCGATATCGCGCAAGAGACGGTGGCGTTCACGCGCAACCAGATTCTCGTCAGCGCGGGCACGTCGGTCCTGGCGCAGGCGAATATCGTGCCGCAGACGGCGCTCCAACTCCTCGGGTAGGCGCGCCGTTCTACATAGTTCATGGCCGCGGCCGGACGCCCCGTAGGCGTCCGGCCGCCAACGCGCGGGTTCCGCCCTCGTGGCGGGACCGAAAGGAGGTGATCCGCAGGTCTGCCTCAGTGTTGCCTCGGGCGAGTCGCGTCGCTCGATGGTGACGAAGTAAACGGTGTTTTATGGGAGGACCTGGGCTTGGATGCCCGGGGGTCATTCAAGGAGGATTACGATTATGGGATTACGCATCAACACGAACATTCCCGCCATTAACACGTCGCGCCAGTTGGCGCGGTCCACCACCGCCCTGAACAAATCGCTCGAAAGACTTTCAAGCGGCTTGCGTATCAACCGGGCGGCGGACGACGCGGCGGGACTGGCCATCGCGGAGTCGTTTCGCTCCCAGGTGCTCGGCACCCAGGTCGCGCAGCGAAACGCGCAGGACGGCGTCAGCCTCGTGCAGACCGCCGAAGGCGCGCTCAGCGAGACCACCAACATCCTGCAGCGCATTCGCGAACTCGCCGTCCAGTCCGCAAACGGCACCCAGAGCACGAACAACCGCGCCGCGCTCGACGCGGAAGTGCAGCAGTTGCTCGCGCAGATAGATAGCATCGCGCTGGATACCGACTACAACGGCATCCGCGTACTGAGTTCCTCGCAGACCGTTACGTTGCAGGCGGGCGCGTACACGAGTCAGGTTCTGGCGGTCGTGGTGTCGGGCGCGAAGACAAACGACCTGAGCGTCAATTCGGTGTCCATCTCGACGATGGCGCTCGCCGTCTCCGCGATCAGTACCATCGACAACGCGATCCAGAGCGTGAACACGCTCCGCAGTTCGCTCGGCGCATACCAGAACCGCCTCGAATTCACCATCAACACCCTGGCCATCCAGGAGGAAAACGCGGCGGCTTCGCAAAGCGCCATTCGCGACGCGGACATCGCGCAGGAGACCGTGAAGTTCACGCGCAACCAGATTCTCGTAAGCGCGGGCACTTCGGTGCTGGCCCAGGCGAACATCGTGCCGCAGACCGCCCTTCAGTTACTTCGGTAACCAGGCAGCTGCTCGATAGATAGAGTGCGGGCCACGGCGCGCAAGACCGCGCGGCGCGTCGTGGGCTCTGCTATCCATATTCGCGCGCGGGAGAAAGGATGTGTCCGACACAGCGGTGCTCCGGGACGCCACGGCGGGACTCGTGGCGCGTTTCCCGCAACCGCTTGTCATGATTCGTTGGTTGGGCCAAGGAGGCTCTTAACGCCATTCAAGGAGGTAAGCTCATGGGACTTCGAATCAATACAAACATCCCGGCAATCAATACGTCACGCCAGCTCGGCAGGTCCACGCAGGCCCTGAACAAGAGCCTCGAACGCCTCTCGAGCGGCCTGCGCATCAACCGGGCGGCGGACGACGCGGCGGGGCTGGCCATCGCGGAGGCCTTCCGATCCCAGGTGCTCGGCACCCAGGTCGCGCAGCGCAACGCGCAGGACGGCGTCAGCCTCGTGCAGACCGCCGAGGGCGCCCTCAGCGAGACCACCAACATCCTGCAGCGCATCCGCGAACTGGCCGTCCAATCGGCTAACGGCACGCAGAGCACGAACAACCGCGCCGCGCTCGACGCCGAAGTCCAGCAGTTGCTCGCGCAGATCGACAGCATCGCGCTGGACACCGACTACAACGGCATTCGCGTACTGAGTTCCTCTCAGACCATCACGCTGCAGTCGGGCGCGTACACGAGCCAGGTGCTGGCCGTCACGGTCTCTGGGGCGAAGACGAACGACCTGAGCGTCAACACCGTCTCGGTATCCACGATGGCGCTTGCGGTCTCGGCAATCAGCACCATCGACAACGCAATCCAGAGCGTGAACACGCTGCGCAGTTCGCTCGGCGCCTACCAGAACCGCCTCGAGTTCACCATCAACACCCTGGCCATCCAGGAGGAGAACGCGGCGGCCTCGCAAAGCGCCATTCGCGACGCGGATATCGCGCAGGAAACCGTCGGGTTCACCCGCAACCAAATCCTGGTCAGCGCGGGGACTTCGGTGCTCGCCCAAGCGAATATCGTGCCCCAGACCGCCCTGTTGTTATTGGGTTAAAGAAAGCCCAGGGACGCCATGCTGATTCCCCTCATCGGGGTGCTACAGGGCGATCCTGGAGGGGAAATGGGTATGCCGTCCCTGGTTGCCGCGAGCGAGTATGAACATGCGAGTAGAAAACCAGACGGACCATACTCTCCTGAGTCTGCTCTCCGCTCTTGCCGCTCGTTCCTCTGCTCCCGTGCTGCCTATCGAAACCGAGGAAAGCGCCGGCCCGCGGCGGGTGCAAGCGAGTGCGTGCCCGAATCCGCCGAAGGCGGACCAAGAGCGTGAGGAAAAGAAGAAGGTCGAAGATGTCGAGGAAGTACGTCGCCGCACAGGGACGCGGATGCGTATCGACGAGGTGACACGTCGTATTGTCGCGCAGATTATCGACCAGAATAACGAGGTGATCAAACAGATTCCGCCACAGGAACTCCTGAAGATCGCGGCGCGCTTCCGCAAGCTTCAGGGACTGCTCTTCGACGAACGCGTTTGAGCAGGATTTCCGATACGCTCGTACCCGCCCCGGCGGCCTCACGAGACCGTCGGGGTTTCGTCGTAAGCGCCCGTTGTGCGAAACAACTCCGGTTCGCGTGGAGCGCGCACCTGGAATGCCCGCATTGCGCAACTTGCGCGCGGACAACACTTTGCGCATGTCGGGTCGACTTTGCTATACTCCCTCTTCTGTTGACTTCCACAAGATGAGGACCGCTATGGCGCGAAGCATGACCGGGTTCGGCAAGGCCAGCGCGGAGTTGGACGGCGATCTCATTTCAGTCGAGATTTGCTCGGTCAACCACCGCTTCCTCGATTGCACATTTCGCCTGCCCCCTTGCTGGACGTTGCTCGAACCGGTCCTCCGCGAAGTGGTGAAACAGCAGGTTGAACGCGGCAAAGTCAGCGTTTACGTCGGTCGAAAGCGCGGCGCGCAGACGAGTCAGACTGTACGTTTTGATGCCGAAACGGCCCGGGAATACATCGAGGCGTCCCGGCAATTGGCTGCCTTGATGAATACGACCCAATCCATCTCGCTGGACGTGGTCGCGCAGATGGAAGGCGTCTTTTATCAGGACGAGCGGGAGGAGGACCTCGATCGGGTGCAAGCGATACTCGAGCACACCCTCGGCGAGGCGTTGCGCCAATTCAACGCCATGCGCGAGGCCGAAGGTGTCTCGCTGGCGGCGGAACTGCGGATCCGCGTCGAAGCCATGCGTGCCAGCATCGCCGAGATCGAGGCCAGACTTCCAGAGTTGGCCGAACGATACGCCGATCGGCTTCGCGCGCGTATGCGAGAGTTGAATATCGAAATCGGCCTGCCCGAGGATCGGCTCGCGGTCGAGTTGGCCCTCCTCGCCGACAAGGCCGACGTGACGGAGGAAATCGTCCGGTTGCGCAGTCATCTCGACCAGACCATGGCGCTGTTCGAAGCAGGCGGCCCGATCGGGCGAGAATTGAATTTTCTCGCCCAGGAAATCCAACGCGAAGCGAACACGCTCGGGTCGAAACTTCGAGACGGCGACGTGGGGCGCGAGGTGCTCCGGGTAAAGTGCGAACTCGAAAAGCTGCGCGAGCAGGCGCAAAACCTCGAGTAAGGGCGACGCCTAGTGAACCCACGAGGCCTGGTGCTGGTATTGTCCGCCCCGTCCGGTGCGGGAAAGCATGCCGTTATCGCGCGGGTCCGCGAGTTCGGCGAACCCCTGGTCGAGACCGTCTCCGCCACGACGCGCGCGCCGCGACGCGGCGAGACGGACGGAGTCGCATACCATTTCGTCGATGAAGCGACATTCCGCCGACTCGTTGCGGAGGGCGCATTTGTCGAGTGGGCCGAGGTGCACGGGCACCTCTACGGCACGTTGAAGTCCGAACTCGATCATCGAATCGAGTCAGGCCGGGACGTCGTACTCGAACTTGACGTCCAGGGTATGCGCGCCCTGAAACGCGCGCGGGACGACGTCGTCAGCGTCTTCCTGATGCCGCCGTCCATCGCGGAACTCGAACGCCGTCTGCGAAAACGCGGCCTGAACGACGAGGCCGACATCGCCGTGCGCCTGCGAAACGCGGAAAAGGAGATCGCGGCGCGCCACGAAAGCGATTACATTATTGTAAATGATGATTTGGACCAGGCTGCCCGGGAGTTTATCGAAGTACTCCGGCTGGAACGCGCCGCTCGAACCCGGAACGCCGTGAATGTGAACAAGGAACGCAAGTAAAGGAGCCTTCTGAATGCCAACACCGTTCAGCGTCGACGAGTTCGCCCACAAGATCGACAGCCTCTACCGGCTGGTCATCGTGGCCGCGCGCCGCGCCAACCAGATCAAGACGGAAGCCCACGGGTTCGTGGGCGCTTCCCGCGCCAGGAAACCGACGATTCAATCGCTCGAAGAGGTACTCGAAGGCAAAGTGAGCTACACGACCAGCGCGGACGACGAAGAGAACCTCCTCGACGCCGCGGAATAACGCATGGCCGGGCTGTTCGCGGACAGGGAGATTGTGCTCGGCGTTACCGGCTCGATCGCCGCGTATAAGGCGTGCGATCTCGCGTCGCGCCTCATCGAGGCTGGCGCCCGCGTGACGCCCGTCCTCACCCGCCACGCCCTCGAATTCGTCGGCGCGGTCTCCTTCGAGGCCATCACGGGCCGGCGCGCCATTGTCGAGATGTTCGAGCCGCTACACAGCCCCGAAATCGAGCACATCGCCGTGGCCCAGCGCGCTGAACTCTTCCTTATCGCGCCCGCAACGGCCAACATTCTCGCGAAGGCCGCCCACGGCATCGCCGACGACTGGCTCAGCACCACCCTGCTGGCCACGCGCGCCCCCGTGCTCTTCGCCCCCGCCATGAACGCGAACATGTACGCCCACCCGGCGACACAGACGAACATCGAAACCTTGCGCGCGCGGGGCTGCCATTTTGTCGAGCCGGAGGAGGGCCGCCTCGCCTGCGGCGTGACCGGCCCGGGCCGGCTCGCGGAGACCCGGGCCATTCTTGACGCGGCCGCGGTGCTCCTGTGCCGCAAGAAAGACCTCGCCACCTGCCGCGTCCTCATCACCAGCGGCCCGAATCATGAGCCCATCGACCCCGTGCGCTTCATCGGCAACCGCTCGAGCGGCAAGATGGGCCGCGCGCTGGCCCTCGAGGCCCTGCGACGCGGCGCCCGCGTCACGGTCATCAGCGGCCCCGCGACCGTCGCCCTGCCCGACGGAGCGGAAACGGTCCGCGTCGAGACGGCGCTCGAAATGTTCGAGGCAGTCAAGGCGCGCATCAAGATCGCGGATGTCTTCATCAGCGCCGCCGCTGTGGCCGATTACCGCGTTGAACACCCCGCGATCGCCAAGCGCAAGCGCGGCGCGGAACCGCTTGCGCTGCGGCTCGTGCCGAACCCCGACATCGCGGCCCACGTCGGCGCCGCGAAACGCCCCGATCAGGTGGCCGTCGGGTTCGCCGCCGAAACCGAGGACCTCCTCGACCACGCTCGCAATAAACTGCGGGACAAACGCCTCGACCTCATCGTGGCCAACGCCGTCGGCGGCGCCGCCTGCGCCATCGGCGCGGACCGCGTCGATGCGCATCTATTGGCGGCCTCGGGCGCGGTCCGGGACCTGCCGGGCGTATCGAAAGAGGCGCTCGCCGAGGCGCTATTTGACGAGATTGCGGCGCTGCTCGCCGCGCGCGGCACGACAAAGAAACGACCTGGAGAACAACAACGTCGAAAAGGATCGAAGACGGCCAAAGGCGGCCGCTAAGAAAGCGCCGCGCCTGACCGGCGCCCCCACGACGCACCGCCGGTTCATGGTATTCGTCTTTCAGGTCGCTTAAGTCCTCTAGGTCCCTTATTCTCGGCAATGCAACGCCGATTCGATTATCAACGTTCGACCGAACCGCGAGACGGGCATGGACATCGAAATCCGCGAATACCGCCCCCAAGACGAGCAGGAATGGCTCCGGGTCCACGCCATCATCATGACCATTTCCCACGCCTGGAACTACTGTATCCAGGAACGGCCCGCTTACGAAGACCACGTCTCGACGCGGCTCGTCGCCGTCGCCGAGGGCCGCATCATCGGGCTGACCGACGCGCAATACGAAAACCGGTCCGGCGAGTTCTGCTTCCTCAAGGACAGTTGCGGCGGGTACGTGCTCGAATTCGGGCGTCTGCCCGAATTCGCCGGCCACAACATCGGCAAGCGCCTCATCGATGCCACCATCGCCGACGCGCGGCGCAACGGCTTTCACCGCCTCGAATACTGGACGCAGGACCGCGCGGCGCAGCGCTTCTATCGCCGCATCGGCCTGAAAGAAATCGGCAGGCATTACCGGTTTCGCGCCCGCGCGCCCCAGGAGGCGGCGGACTGCTTCCTGCGCGACCGCGTGGGCATCGAGTACGTCTACGGCGTGTGCCTGCCCGAAGAGTGGCCCCTCGTGAAGCGCAAATACGACATCATCGAGAAGCATCCCCTCGAACCGCATCTCTGCGTCGGCTATGAAATCCGTTTCTAACCACATTACCGCTCGGTGCGTTCGGGAGACCGCCTTGCGCGCGTTCGCGCCCGTTCGCGCTTCTCACCGGGGGCTCGCCTCATGACGGCTCAAGTCACCGACCTCCGCGCGGTCACGGGCATGATTTTCGAGGTGCAGCGATTCTCCGTACACGACGGCCCCGGTATCCGCACGACCGTCTTCATGAAGGGCTGCCCGCTGCGCTGTCGCTGGTGCCACAACCCGGAAGGCGTCTCCTCGAAGCCCGAGCTGTCCTTCACGCCGAGCAAGTGTATCGGCTGCGGTTACTGCCTGCGCGTGTGTCCCCGCAACGCCCACCGCTTCACCGATCACGGCCACGAACTCGACCGGAGCGTCTGCGCCGTGTGCGGCTCCTGCACCGAAGAGTGCTATGCCCGCGCACTCGAACTGGTTGGCCGCGAGACTACCGCGGGCGAAACCATCGACCTCGTGCTTCGCGACCGCGTGTTCTACGAGACCTCCGGCGGCGGCATGACCTTGTCCGGCGGCGAACCGACCTTCCAGTTCCCGTTCGCCGAGGCGCTCTTGCGGCTTGCGCGCGAGGAGGGCCTGAACACCTGCATCGAAACCTGCGGCCACGCGGACCAGAGTCGTTTCGATCGGCTGCTCCCGCTGGTCGATACCTTCCTCTTTGACATCAAGGAGACCGATCCCGCGCGCCACACCGAATTCACGGGCGTCTCGAATGACCGCATCCTGGCGAACCTCCGGGCCCTGCACGCCGGCGGCGCGCGCATCCTGCTCCGCTGCCCCGTCATTCCCGGCTACAACGACCGCGACGACCACTTCGACGCGCTGGCGGCGCTGGCCCGCGACCTGCCCCGCCTCGAAGGCATCGAGGTGATCCCCTATCATCCCTTGGGCGAAAGCAAGATCGCGCGGCTCGGACTCGACCCGGACCGGCGCGCCGCTTCCGCCTCGCCCGACGACGCCACTGTGGCGCGGTGGGTCGCGCGACTCCGAAACCGCGGCGCGCGCGTCGTGAACGAAAACCCGCCC
Source organism: Candidatus Hydrogenedentota bacterium (assembly GCA_029556545.1). Taxonomy (GTDB): domain Bacteria; phylum Hydrogenedentota; class Hydrogenedentia; order Hydrogenedentales; family JAGMZX01; genus JAGMZX01. The sequence continues at coordinate 2,873 of JAKQEQ010000158.1, read as the reverse complement.
GGCGACTGACCCAAGCCGCGCGATCGGCGCCTGCCGCCGGTCCACGGGAAATCGCGCGCGGCCTTCTGCTATAATCGCTCCGGTAGTGGTGGTTTTCGATGCCCGCCTGGCATTCGTTACGTCGCAGGCGCGTGGTGGGCGTCGTCATGGACGCGCTGTTTACTTCTCAAGATCGCGCGGGTACTCTGTCCGGCGCGCTGCGCGCCCTGAAAAACAGCACGGGAGATCTGAACCAATGCGTTTTCCTATCGACGTGAGCGGCTACAAGCCCGTGGCTATCGACCCCTTCGGCGGTCAGATTTCGCCCGCTCAGCGCGCGCAACTGCTCACCAACATCCAGATCGTCCGCGACACAATCATCTTCTTCACCGCCGTAGCGGGCGCGAAAGGCCTCGGCGGCCACACCGGCGGCGCGTACAGCATCGTGCCCGAAGTCCTCATCGCCGATGCGTTCATGAAGGGCAACAAGAAAATCTACCCCGTCTACTTCGACGAGGGCGGCCACCGCGTCGCCATTCAATACGCCATGGCCGCGTTTAACGGCGAAATGCCCTTCGAGAAACTGCTCCTTTATCGCGCCGCGAACGAGGGCCTCTATGGGCACCCCGAACTCGAACCCGAACTCGGCATCAAATTCGCCTCGGGCCGCCTCGGCCACCTCTGGCCCTTCGTCAACGGCGTTGCCAAAGCGCACCCCGACAAGGTCGTGTTCCTTTTCGGCTCGGACGGCTCCCAGCAGGAGGGCGACGACGCCGAAGCCGCGCGCCTCGCCGTCGCGCAGCAACTGAACATCAAAATCTGTATCGACGACAACGACGTCACCATCTCCGGTCATCCCTCGCGGTACCTGCCCGGCTTCGACCTCGCGCGCACGCTCAAAGGCCACGGCCTCACCGTGGACGTCGGCGAGGGCGAAGACGTGGACGCCCTCTTCGCCCGCATGCTCATGGCCGTCCGCACCGAAGGTCCCGTCGCGCTCATCAACAAGCGCGTCATGGCCCCCGGCGTCCCCGGCATCGAAGCCTCCCACGCCGGCCACGACGTTATCGGCAAGGACAACGCCGTGGCGTATCTCACGCAACGCGGCCTGAACGACGCCGTGGCGTTTCTCAACGGCGTGGAAAAAGTCGGCGGCGGCGGCCAACTCAAAGGTTCCTCGGCGGACTCCGCGAGCAACCGCTCCGAATTCGGCAAGATCGTCAACGAAATCCTCGACGGCATGCCCGAGGCCGAGCGCGTCGCCAACGTGCTCGTGATCGACTCGGACCTCGAAGGCTCGACCGGCCTCAAGACCATCCGCGAGAAGCACACCGAGGTCTTCATCAACGGCGGCGTGCAGGAGCGCGGCAACTTCTCCGCCGCCGCGGGTTTCGGCTTCGAACAGGGCAGGCAAGGCATATTCAGCACCTTCTCCGCCTTCCTCGAAATGGTCGTCTCCGAACTGACCATGGCCCGACTCAACCGGGCGAACATGATCTGCCACTTCTCCCACGCCGGCATCGACGACATGGCCGACAACACCTGCCATTACGGCGTGAACATCTTCTACGCCGACAACGGCCTGCCCGAAGGCGACACGACGCGCCTCTACTTCGCCGCGGACGCGCTCCAACTCAAGAGCCTCGTCCACGCCGTCTGGAACGACGGCGGCATCCGATTCATTTTTTCGACGCGCAGCAAGGTCCCGTTCATCCTCAAGGAGGACGGATCGAAGTACTTCGACGGCGACTATCGCTTCACCCCCGGCAAGGACGAGTTCATCCGCCGCGGTTCGGCCGGTTACGTCGTGTCCTACGGCGACCTCCTCTATCGCGCGCTCGACGCCGTCGAACGCGCGCGCGACGCGGGCATCGACGTCGGCCTCGTCAACAAGCCGACCCTCAACGCCGTGGATGAAGACGCCATCAAGACCCTCGGCGCCGCCCCCTTCGTCATCGTCGCGGAAACCCAGAACGTCAAGACCGGCCTCGGAAGCCGCTTCGGCACGTGGTTCCTCGAACGCGGCTACGCGCCCCGCTTCGCCGCGATGGGCGTCAGCAAGATCGGCAGGGGCGGCCTCAGCGAGCACATCCCGCACCAGGGCCTCGACCCCGACAGCATCCTGGCGAAGATCACCCAACTCGCGGGATAGAACGCCGTCGGCATAACGGCCTATCCAAGCAATCCCGCCGCGCGCCTGTAGCCCGGCGCGAGGGCGCGGTACGCCGCTTGGTACTCGGGGAACCAGCGGTCGTATACGGCGGCATGCTCTTCGTTGACCGGACACTCGTCCACCACGCGGATAATGGCGTCGCACGCCTGCTCGACGGTGGCGTACATCCCCGTGGCCACACCGGCCAGGATGGCCGCGCCGTAACTCGGCCCCTCGTCCACGTTGATCGTGCTGAAGGGGACCCGGTGCGTATCCGCCATGATCTGCCGCCACAGGGCGCTGCGCGCGCCCCCGCCCGAAGCGCGCACCTCGCTCACCGGCACGCCCATCTCGCGGATGATTTCGAGGCTGTCGCGCATGCCGTACGCCACGCCCTCGAGCACGGCCCGGGCCATATACGCCTTCGTGTGCCGCAGCGAAAGCCCGATGAACGCCCCGCGCGCGAACGGGTCCTTGTGCGGCGTCCGTTCGCCGGTCAGGTACGGCAGAAACAGCAACCCCTCCGCGCCTACGGGCGCGTGCGCGGCCTCCGCCGTGATGTACTCGTACGGGTCCTTCCGGGTCTCGATGGCGACGGCGCGTTCGATGGCGCACAGCGTGTTCCGGAACCATTGCAGCGATCCGCCCGCGCTCAGCATCACGCCCATCACGTGCCATTTGCCCGGCACCGAGTGACAGAACGTGTGCACGCGGCCCTGGGGATCCGTGCTGACCGCATCGG
>JAKQEQ010000138.1 GCA_029556545.1 Candidatus Hydrogenedentota bacterium | reverse complement strand
CTCGATGCCGCCCGGCCCCTCGCCCCAGGCCGTCTCCACGGCAAGTTCCCCATTCAGATACACCCGGCACAGATCGTTCGCCTCCGTGATCGCCACCGTTACCCACGGCGTCAGCGGCGGTTCTTCGCCCTCGCCCTCGCCCTCGCCTTCACCTTCCTGTCCGGGTGCGTACTCATAGGCCCCCATGTCAATACCTTGGTCCTGTGGACGCGGCGTACCGATGATGTCCACGGTCGGCGCCTCGGAAAGAGTTCCCCTGTCGATACAGGGGGAATTCGCTGCAAGACGGAAGTCGCCGTTTTCGGGATCGACGAACAATGGATTCTCGGGAGGAGACAGATTACCTTCACCTTGCGCGCCCCCCTGAACATTGCAGTAGGTGATGTCAAAAGAACCGTTGAGTTCACCGCCGACATCTTCCCAGAGAATCGAATTTATGACGCGCATCGGGGCGGGCGGCCCGTCTTGGTAGATTCCCGCGCCAAACGGACTCGAATTCATGGAAAATGTGCAGTTGATCACGATCGGTGCGGATTGCCAACATCCCAGTCCGCCGCCACCCCATTGATCCGATTGCACGGTGTTGCCGACAAATACGCAGTTGACGATCCGCGAAGCGCCTCCCTCGTATTCGCCAATCGCGCCCCCAAGGTTGCGGGCAAAATTCAAATTGAAATAACAACCGAAGATTGTCGAGGCGGAATCGCCCCCTTCAAGCAACGCTCCGCCCATCCGCTCCGCGCTGTTATTCGTGAATATGCAGTCTCGGAACAACGGCGCGCATTGGTCCCAGACGTGGACGCCACCCCCATTTACGGTGCCTTGGTTGTTTTCGAAGATGCATCGCTCAATTGTTGGAGAGGCTGAAGTCACGATAGCCAAGCCGCCGCCCCAACCGCCGACGTTTACGAAGAACGTGCAGCGCGCAACGGTCATCGAGGCATTCTTGATCAGCATGCCGCCGCCGACTTGATCGTCATCGCCCGCGCCGACGGCGCGGCCACCCGTGATTTCGAATCCGTCGAGCATCGCATCTTCCGCGCCGACCACCACATGGTATGCGGACGATCCGGCACGGGCTTGCGACCCGTCGATTCGGGTTGCATTGGCTTCCCAGTCTCGCTCGTCGCGCGCGGTCTCCGTTCCGATAAATCCACCGTAGACCTGGACTCCCGGAGCCATTGACAGTGCGCCCGATAGCGTCAGTCGGACTTCATCGTAGACGCCCCTGGTAACCCATACCTCGCCCCCGCCCGCGGCGAATGCGGCATCTATAGCGGGTTGGATAGTATTAAATGCCCCATCCCAAGTCGTGCCGTTCCCCGTGCCCGAACTCTCTCGCGCCACATACCACACGGAACCCGTCGTCTCCGTAACCGGTGTGCCATCTTGACACACACGCCTCACGCTATTTGCCGATATCGCAGCGTCCACCTCGAGGGTGTCGCTTGTGAGCGCGGCCTGCGGCACGTCGTTCAGGGTTGGCGTCGAGTCGGTGCGGCTGATGATGTCACCATACGCGTCCGTGCGCTTCGGCCACGACGTGTTAGTGTTCATGTCCGCGTTCTGTGCCCACACGACAGTGGAACACCACGCAAGACTAATCGAGACAAAGAACATCAGCCTCGAAGAAGCACCCAGGCTCATCAGATGTTCTCCCTGCCACGTATTTCAACTCAGACCCGTTACGGCTCAGCGGACATTGGACAACAGCCGCTTTCTCCCAAGCGACCACAAGCGGAGTGTAGTCCTCGTTACCTTGCGCGTTCATAGAGCTATGGGTAATCCATCATTGTGACAAGACCGGACGACATGAGAACACTACTCTCAAGTACGTTCCGTCGCTATACGGTGTCCGTATTCCCGACGACCCGCACCGCCATGCCCCTTGACTGTCCACTCGTCGGCAAGGGCAGCCTTACCTTCGCCCGATGAGATTAGTTTGCCACAACCTTGTACAATACGCAAGCGTTCGTCCAAGTCAGCAGTTGAACCACCCCGCCACCACCCACTACGATAACCGCGGGTAGGCTCACGGAGCCGGTTTGGCGTAGTTGCCAACAGAATACGCTCTTCTTATCTACACACAACTTCTGGTTATACCCCCTTATGAGAAGGATAATACAATGAGCTCATGTCTTGCTTCCCTTGGAATTGGACATGCGCGGTGAATGCCTCGAGGAGCACGAGAACATTCTGGTAATGGGAAACCCCGGCACCGCCAAGACCCACATCGGCACCGTACTCGGACATGCCGCCTGCGCCCAGGGAGAACACGTCCGCTTCCGCACCGTCACCGCGCTCGTCACCCAGGTCATCGAGGCCCGAGACAATCGCCGACTCGAATGCGTCTTCAAGCGATTGGCCCGATGCCGCCTCCTCATCCTCGACGAGTTCGGCTATGTCCCTTTCTCCAAGACCGGCGCCGAACTCCTCTTCGAAGTGCTCAGCCGCGCCTACGAACAACAGAGCGTTATCCTCACTACGAACCTGCCCTTCGAAAACTGGACCGAGATACTCGGAAACCGGGCGTCTCGCACGACGGCGTGCTGCTGTGGCATCTCGTTCTGAATATACGGCGTCGCTCGTACAGGAGATAGTGCTCATGCAAGCATGGATGTCTGGTTTCAACGCGTACTATCGGATCGCCGCTTGGAGCATGCTGCTTGTTTTGGCCTGTGTGATCCAGGCGGAGGAATTGCCGCGCATGCCGTCCGGACCGGATGGGCCGGGCCGCTTCGGCGCGTATTACACCACCCTCCGCTACGAAGAGGCCTGGGATGCTTCCTGGCGCATCGGGCCCCATGCGGATGTAGTAGTCCGCTTCGACACCGGCAGTCACAAATTCGTTTTCTGGCGCGGTACAAGCTACATCCCTTGCTGGGTGACCGGCACAGGCATCTGGTATACGAATGCGTTCGTGGAAAGAAGCGGCAAGGATTCTCCGAACACTCAAGGCTGTTGTGAACCCATGTCGGACAAGCAATGCCGCTATTCCCATGTGCGTATCATCGAAAACACGGATGCCCGAGCCGTAATCCATTGGCGCTACGCACCGGTCGATGTTGGCTATAACCACCCCTTTACGGACCCTAACACGGGCTGGAGCGACTGGGTCGACGAGTATTACTACCTCTACCCGGATGCCGTTGGCGTTCGTAGCATTACGGTACATACCTCTGCGCCCGATAAGTGGATGGAATGGCACGAGGCCATTGTCCTCAATCAACCGGGAACCATGCCGGAAGACAACATCGAGCTGGCGGCCGTCTCTCTTGCCAACCTGAAGGGGGAAGACCAAACCTTCACCTGGACCCCGCAGGGACCGCCCCCGTTTAGCACACCGCCCGAAAACGCCACCATCCTCAAGATAAACATCAAAGCCGCACAGAGCCCCTTCGCCATCATTCCGTCCAGTCCGGAAGCCAACGGTCTTGTGGTTACGCCGTTTCGCGGCCATGGCAAAGGTTCCTGCTTCAACTTCTGGGACCATTGGCCCGTCTCCACCGATGCCTCAGACGGCAGGCTGGCCGAATCGGCGCGGCGGCCTTCCCATTCCTCGCTGGTACACATGGCCCATCAACGGGACGACCTCTGGAACTTCCATTCCAAGGACCGAAACCGGCGAACCAAAATCATGTTGCACGGCATGACCCATCTGGATGTTGCCGCGCTCGTGCCGCTTGCCAAATCATGGGAGAACGCTGCCCCTTTGACGGTGGACAGCGCCGGGTACAACACGGAGTGCTATGATCCGGCCGAACGCGCCTATCACGTAACCAGAACCCAAAACGAAACGGCGATGCCGCTCATCTTGCGCCTGCTCGCGGACGAGGGACACCCGCTTCTCAATCCGGCCTTTGTCATCCAAAACTGGGGCGGCCATGGTGTTGTACTGCAACGCGACGGGCATCAGGTGGAACGGGGATCTGCGTTCCGCTTCGGCCATCGGCACACCCAGACAAGTACAGACCTTATTGTCTGGCTTGACATCGAATCAACCGCGGCGACAACGCTCATATTCCGGCCGGAAGAGTAACGCGCTGCCTCCGGGCGCGCGATGTGTTCCCCCGGCCTGCGGCCTGCGGGCGTTTCGGGGCATGGACACTATATGATGTTCGCGGAGCGGTCGATACGGCTCCGGGGCGATGCGGGAAGCTACCGGAATTGGGCGTTACGGGAGGGGATGCCATGGGCGCGGTGGAAACGCCTTCCTCACATTGACCGAACGGTACAAGAAGGTCTATCGGGAGGACAACCGGATTAGCATCGGGAAAAGATCGGGTGTGTAACCGGGATTCCGAGCAGACCGATCTTCTCGTTCTGTTTGCGCTTAGCATGCGCTTACGGTCTGTTAAGCTAATGAACAAGCGCCAGAGACTATGTCACGCAAGTCTCTGGCGCACATTGCTTTAGAATGGTCGGGGCGGCGGGATTCGAACCCGCGACCTCTTGGTCCCAAACCAAGCGCGCTAAACCGGGCTGCGCCACGCCCCGTGACGGCGATTCTTGACTGCGTCTCAAGAATAACACAGAACGCGGGGACGCCTCCACGCGGCGGGACACGGCGCGGGACCTACGGGCGCACAGGCGATCGGTCGGGTGACTTGAAGTCGCTTGGGTTTCTCGGGCGCGATGGCGCGGTTCTCGGGCCAAGAATTGCCACGTCAGTCGAGATCGGGAAAGATCATGGCCATGGCGAACTCGATGTCGAAGTCGGGATCGCGGGAGAGTTCGATGTGCCGTGTGGCGCGGGCGAGTTCCTCGGCGCGTGCGCGGGCCTCGGTCGACAGCAGCGCCCACCGCGCACCGCTGAGCGAGGCGTTGCCCACGTGCTGGATGCGGCTGCGCTCGACCTCGAGGGGCAGCAGGCCGATGCGCTGCGCGTTGCCGCGGCGGATGAAGCTCCCGAACGCGCCCGCGATGCGGATGCGCGCAAGATCGGCCGCGGCGATACCCGCGTTCTTGAGTAGAATGTTTATGCCCGCGCGCATTGCGCCGCTCGCAAGCTGCAATTCCCGGATGTCGCGCTGCGAGAGCGTCACGGTCGCCTCGCCCTTCGCGAGGAGGAACGCCGGTTCGCCCTGCGCGTTCGTGCACAAGCGCCGCCGCAGCGCGTCGGGCACTGAGGAGGGCAGTTCGTCCGCATCGAGCAGCTTGCCCCGCGACGAAACGATGCCGTGGTGTAATAGCTCGGCCACGGCGTCGATGAGCGCGCTGCCGCAAAGCCCCACGGGCGGTGCGTCGTCGATGACGCTGCAATGGATGTCGTCCTCGATCACGATCTTCTCGATGGCGCCGCGCGTTGCCCGCATGCCGCACGAAATGCGCGCGCCCTCGAAGGCGGGCCCGGCCGCCGTCGAAGCGGCCCAGCGTTGTCTGTCATGGGCCAGCACTATCTCGCCGTTTGTGCCGATGTCCACCATCAGCGTTGGACCCTCGTGCGCATCGAGATGCGTCGCAAGCATGCCCGCGACCGTGTCGCCGCCCACGAATCCGCCGATGACCGGAAATACATAGGCGAGGCCGCGAGGGTGTATCGGGAGACCCAAGTCGGCGGCGGGAAACCAAAGGCCCCGCGCGAAGGTCGGCGTGAAGGGCACCTGGCCCAGCGCGGCCGGGTACAGCCCGCACAACAGGTGTTCCATCGTCGTGTTGCCGGAGAACGTGGCTTCGTAGACATGCTCGGCGCGCACACCCGCGCGTTCGCATAGCTCGGCGATGATGGACGAGACTTCGCCGGTTACCGCATCGCGCAACTCGTCCAGGCCGTTAGGCTTTTCCGAGGCATGGCGGATGCGCGACAGCACGTCGTCGCCATAGCGCACCTGCGGGTTCATTCGCGCGGCGATGGCCCGCTCGACGCCCGTGCTCAGGTCGACAAGCGCCCCGACCAGCGTCGTCGTGCCCACGTCGACCGCGACGCCGTAACACGAGTCGCGCGTATCGCCGGATTCGAAGTCGATAAGGCGATGATCGGCGAGAACCGCCGTGCCCTGGAACCGTGAGCGACGCAGTTTCGGGGACAGTTCCCGCAGTAGCGCCGCATCGACGCTGACGCGGCCCAGGCGCTGTTCGAGGCGCATCAGATCAGGCGCATCGTCATCGAGCGTGGGCGCCTCCATGGCCACAAGTTCCTTGCGCACCGCCGGACACAACGCGCCCGTTTCGGCCCGTTCGAAATCGACCAGAATCTGGTGTCGGCTGCCGAAGAGCGACATCTCCGGCACATACACCGTGGCCGACGCATCAAGGTGGGTTTGACACGCGAGCCGCCAGCCCGCGCGCAGTTCCGCCTCGGAGAACACCGCCGCCTCAGCCGCGCCCGGATCAGGCGCGCCCGTCGTAATCTGCACGCGGCACTTGCCGCAGCGGGCCCCCCCGCCGCACGGCGTCTCGATGGTCAAGCCGACGCACGCCGCCGCTTCCAGCAGGCTGCTGCCCGCAAGCACCGACGCCTCGCGTCCGTGCGGCTGAAACATCACGCGGACGTGGGTATCCGGTCCGCTTGCGGCGGATTCCCCCGGATGAGGCCGTGCCATCCCGTGTCTTCCTTCCTGCGCTCACAAACGTCAAGAACCGCGCGCGACGTCGCCAAAGCGGTCTTCTCCGCGTGGCATGAGCAGATCGCCTGCAATTCAAGTGGCATGGAAATATTGCCCATGATTTTCTTGAATCACGGGTCGGACACCTGTGCCGCCGGGAGTTTACGACGGAATGCTGATTGCCTCGCTCGGGCACACCTCGACGCACGCGCCGCAGTCGTTGCACGTCTCCGGATCAATGACGGCCTGGCCGTCATCATTGAGCGTAATCGACTCCGTGGGACATTCTTCCACGCACGCGGCGCAACCCGCGCACAAGTCCATATCCACTACCGCTGCCACAAGACTATCCTTTCACTGCCGCCCGCATGCCGGCCATGCCTGCGGGACCTTGCCGTAATGATCTCGTGGCGGGGACAAAAATCGACCCCGCCACACCCGGCATTATACAATATTCCCCGGGGGAATTTCCTCTTGTGGCACAGTGACTGTGCCACAGGTTTCTATGACACACCTGTGGGTTACTCTAAACGCCGGAGCCAATCGACGACGACGGCCTGCATCGCCTCGTCGAAGCGGTTGTAGTCCTCGGGGACGAGGTGGACGAGGGCCTCATCGGCGTCGAAAAGGGCGTAGACGGGGCGTGCGGCCTCGAGGACGCCGGCGGCGTGGGCGGGCGGCGAATCCCAATCGAGCTGGGCGGTGACGAGCGCGACGGGCTTGGGCGCGCACGCGGTAACGAGGCTCGGGATGTCGTAGGGAAGGCGTTGCTCCCGCCCGAGGAAGCACCCGAGTTGCGGCGCAAGCAGCCAGTCGCGGGACCAGCGGCGCAGGCCGTCCTCGGCGCGGAACGGGGTCGGCGGCGAGAGTGCCAGCAGCCCGGCGGGCCGGTCGTCGAGAGCGCACAAGTGCAGGCCGACCATCGCGCCGAGGCCGTAGCCGACCACGTAGACCTTCGATGCGTCCACGTAGGGCAGCGCGCACAGTACGTCGAGGGCGGACCGGGCGTCGCGCACCATCTTGCCAAGGAGCGACCAATCCGGGTAGCGGTCGTAGAATCCCTCAACCTCTTCAATGCGGCGGCCAAACCCAATCTGGTCGTAGCAGAACACGGCGAACCCCGCGCGGGCGACGGTCGCGAAAGGATGCTCGCCGCGTCGGTAGCCCATGACGTACCCCCGCGCGCACGACACGGGATGCAGCCATAGCACGGCGGGCGCGCGCCCGGTTTCGAGATCGAGCTTGTGCGGCGCGTACACGTCCGCGTTGATGTATTCGCCGAAGACGAGGTCCTGTTTCTGCAAGCGCGCGCCCGGGACGGCGCGGTTCAACAGGGTTTCGATATGCGCCGGCTCCTTGCCGTAATCGCCGCCGGGATTCGCGGCCTTGGGCGGCGGCGAACCGAGCAGCGCGCGCACGTGGGCGCGGATTTCGTCGCGGTATTCGGGAAAGGATTCGCGGGCAGAATGCCCGGCCCACATATCGTGCATTAGTTCATCGATGGTCCGCTCAGGATACGCGGCGGGGTCTGGCGCCGTCCGCGCGCGGGCGCGCCACGTCTCCCAATCGTACGGGTGAATCAGCCGTTCGGGGAACGCATATGCACCGCGCCCGAACTGCGCATCGCACCAATCGATATAGCGCTCGATGACGGTGGGCCAAGTCTCGTGGCCGCCGGGCCGGTACAGGATGCGCAGTTTATCCTCCGCGCCGAAGAGCGCGTAGACTGGCTTTACGGCGTGATACGCCTGTTCCCCCGCCCAAACACTGTCCACGTTGTCGTTCAGCGCCGTACTGATGAGACACGGGCGCGGCGCGCTGAGCGCGACCGGCGTGTGCAGGTCCACCGGCAGGCGGTCCTCGTGTCCGACGAAGAAGCGCCAGCGCGGGTGGAACCACTCGGGGAAATTGCGCGTGATGAACTCGATGCCTTCGCCGTACTGCTGCTCCGAGTACAGCCGCGTCGGCATCGACCCGCCCGCCCCGGAACTGCTCGATATGACCGCCGCGAAGCGTTCGTCAAGGGCCGAGGCGATGAGCGACTGCTTGCCGTTCCGCGAATGCCCCGTGATTGCCACGCGCCGCGCGTCCGCCTGCGGCACGGTTTCGAGATAATCGATACAGCGGCCCGCCGCCCACGCGCGGCGCGTCAACCGCGACCAGTCATAGCCCGGATAGGCTTCGAGGAACGTGTCCGTGTCGTCGCGCGTATCCGCGCCCGCATAGACACAGGCCAGATATCCCCGCTGCAGCGCGATGAGCGCCCACGCGCGATGATTGTGCTGCGTCATGAACACTGGGAACGGCCCGTCGCCGTCCGGGACCATCACCTCGCACCACAACCGCGCCCGATGCTCCGGGCCGAAACGCAGTTCGACCTCGCGGACCGTGCAGCCCTCCTCGCGCCACTCCTCCAGCACCGCCGCCTCGATATGGTCCGGTGTCGGCGGCGCGGTCCCGATCACCCACTGCGCGAGCAGCGCCTTCAACGTTTCCCGGTGTTCTGCCCACGCCTCCGGCGTCGTTATCCGCGCGCCGTCGCGTTCGAGCGGGTCCGGCAGCGCCGCCGACGCCGGCATAGCCTCGAAATCCGGCGGCAACTCGCCCGATTCCTCGATCCAACCCGTCCATGCCTTGCTCTCCGGCAACAGCCGCCGCAACTGTTCGAGATATCCCGTCCGCCGCGCGATCGCATCGTCCGCAAGGGCCGTTGCGGCCAAGAGGGCCAACAAGACCGACGGCATCCATTTCCCGCGCATCATCGATTCTCCCCGGTTGTCATCGTCGCCGCTCCGCAAGACCGGCACACAAAGTTGCGTCCTTCAACCTCAGGCAGAGTTCTTTTTCGACTCACGCCTATAGTGAAGGAATCATGCGTGCCGCCTCAAGGCGCGAGAAGACCGGATTCGGCCGCACACAAGGGGCCGTGGGAGGGCGGTAGTAACGGCCTTGGAGGCGAACTACGAAACTAGGCAAGATTCCCTATTGACGCGACGGGGTGATTGGGCTCATCATAACCCCGTAAATTTCGCGCAGTGGGCAGTGACGCGAGGCTAGCGATGGTGGACAGGGAACTAAAGGGAGGACATCCGCCACGAGACTCCATGCGCGGAGGATTCACGAGATGCGCAAGATACACGGGGTTCTTATCGGGGTTGCGCTGCTGCTGGTCTCACCGAGGGCGCTCGGCGTCGTGGTGACATTCGAAGAGCCTGCTTTGGAGGTGGCGGTCCGAGTGGCGCTCGACAAGCCGGTCGGGGACATCACGGACACGGAGATGGCCACGATCCTGGAGCTCGAGGTGGCCTTTACTTCGGTTCCGTCGGGCGCATTGCCGCTCACGGGCATCGAGTACTGCACCAGCCTCGAGACGCTGACGTGCTGCTTCAAAGCACCGGGCTTGACGGATGAGCAGATTGTCGCGCGTTTGGGTGAGATATCCGTCGTCACCAGTCTGCGATCATTGACGGTGACGGGCGCTGTGGCGGCGGGAGGATGCAGCCTGCGCTCCTATGCCGTCCTTGGAACCGCGGTGGATGTCTCACCGCTGGCGGCCCTGACAAACCTCGAGTACCTGATGCTGTTTGTGAGCGCGGCGGATGTCGCGCCGCTCAGCGCATTGTCTTCCTTGAACACGCTCATCAGTTCCGCGGCCACGGTCGAACAAATCGCGGATATCGCAACAATGACCCAGGTACAAGTGCTCAAGCTGCCGCACCTCCTCTGGGACGCACCGGACCAGATCGTGCCGCTGGCGAGTATGACGGGGTTGCGGGACCTGATGATCGAGTGGGTCAGATCGACCCTGGACACCGAGAGCCTGCCCGCCGTCCCGCAAGTCGAGAGTCTTCAGGTAGGTCTTGCCGGTGACTTCAGCGATTGGATACCGGCCGCTCTTGTGGCCGCATTTCCCGGAGTTCGCGCACTTACGCTGGGTCGCCTGTGTAGCGACGAGAACTACTGCCTGCTCAGCGATTATTCCGCCTTGGGCGATTTGGCGAACCTCGAACAGATCACGTTTCACAGGCCGCCCGCGGTGGATTTGTCCTTCGTGGCGACGTTGGACAACCTCAGCGGACTGTCGTTTCTGGGCGGCGACGACAGCCAGTACGAGGCCGGTGGACAGGACTTCGCCCCGCTGGTCAGCCTCTTGACCGAATCGCCCCGGCCTTTCAGGCTCGTGGTCGAGGACACTTATCTATCGGAGGCGGCATGCTCCGAGCAGATACCCGCCCTGTTTCAGATGCCCGACGTAACACTGGAGGGCGATATTCAACATTGCACCGGGCCCCACGGTGAGGGCGAAGGCGAAGGCGAGGGTGAAGGCGAAGGACAGCCTACAATTTACTCAGCCGACCAAAATGGGGACGGGCTGATCGAGGTGGCGGAACTGCTGCGGGTCATTCAGTTCTACAACTCCGGCGGTTATCAATGCGCGGAAAACCCGGAGGACACGGAAGACGGTTATGCGCCCGGCCCCGGCGTGAATCGGTCATGCCCGCCCCACAGCAGCGACTACGCGCCGGACGGCCCAGACTGGCGGATCGGTTTGACCGAGCTGTTGCGGATCATCCAGTTCTACAATTCCGGCGGCTATCACTACTGCCTGGAGGCGGGCACGGAGGACGGTTTCTGCCCTGGGGGCGCCTGATCGCCGACCGGCGATTCCACGCGCCCTGTCGCGACGGCGCCGTCGCGCGGGCCGCCCCGCATAGTGCCGTAGGCACAGCATTTCGAGGGCATCCGGAGTCTTCTCTCGCGCCATCACGATTCCATTACGGTATTACGCCGGGCTTCCCGAACGGGGGAGTATTCCGCGAGAGTGCCGAGAATCTGCTATACTTCTTCAAAGAGTCAACATGGTAAACCGGGCTATGAAGAAACACACGTATCGAGTTCATCTTGTGCCGGAACCCGAAGGGGGGTTCACCGTCACTGTTCCCGCGCTGCCCGGCTGCGTGACGTGGGGCGCGGACTACGAGCACGCATTGGCCATGGCGCGCGAGGCGATCCAGTTGTATTTGGAAGTCCTGGCGGACGAGGGACAGCCAATACCTGAGGAGCCCGATAGCGCCCCGCTGGATGCGCTTGTCCAGGTCACGCTGCCGGTGGTGGCGTGATTCGAGAGTTATTACTGCTATACATTCCCCCTTGACACAGCATAAATAGTGTGCTATAGTGCTGTCATGGAAAAGATACCAGCGCTTACCCCTCGAAAAGTCGTGGCTGCGCTCAAGAGGGCAGGGTTCAAGGAGCGACGTCAGCGAGGCAGTCATCTCCTCCTCTGTCATTCCGAACGGCATGTGACGGTCATCGTGCCGATGCACGCAGGCGACCTGCCGCGCGGAACGCTGCGAGCCATTATCCGCGAGGCCGGTCTGACCGATGCCGAATTCCTGGATTTGTTGTAGCAGCCCGTGTTCGTGATGAGAGCGGCTGGACCTCGCGACGCGCAGAGGGTTCCTACGCCCCGGCGCGGCCATCCTGGTCGAGGAGCCACTGGAGGGCTTCCTCGAGGACCTGGAGCACGACTTCGTAGTCGAAGCCGATGTGGTCGGAATCGTACCAACTGATGGTTTTCGGCTCGCGGCAGGCTTCCTGGAGTTTCTTGCCCGCGCGGGGATCGACGAGGCGGTCGCGCGAGCCGTTCTGGAAGAGGACGGGGCGCGGCGAGATCATGCCGATGTAGCGCAGGGGGTCCGACACGCCGACGTAGAACTCCATGATCGGCTTCGCGATCTCGATCCACTTGCCGGCCTCGTCGACAATCATGGGGGCGCTGAGCAGCGTCGAGATGTCGCCGCCGCCGTAAATGAGCACGACGGCCTTGAACCGCTTGTCGAACGCCGCCGCCGTCGTGCCGGTAATCGCGCCGTAACTCGCGCCGACGAGGTAGAGGCGCTCTGGGTCGATGTCGGGCCGGGTAACAAGATAATCAAGCAGGCGGCGCGTATCGATGACGGTCATGGCGGCGCGGCGCCGGAACGCCTTGGCCTGACTGAAATAGCCCGCGTCTCGGGGCAGTCGGCGTTCGCCGCGCGAGTACTGGTCAAAGCTGGCCATGGCGAATCCGTTCTTGTTGAACGGCGCGGTGATCTCCTCGAGGAAATCGCCGTCCTGCCCGATGCCGTGGAGGAACACGATGCACGGCAGCTTGCCCCGGAACTGCGTCGGGCGCGTCAGCAGGGTCGGCACCCGCTCGCCCGGCAGGGTGTCGAAATAGACCTTGCTCAGGTGGTAGTCCGGTTTGGCCTCTTCGGATGCGACCACGGCGTTCAGCGGCGTACTCGCGTTGTAGGCGTTGTAGAATGTGGCGTCGCCCTGGGTCTTGACGGCCATGATCATCAGGATCAGTCGCAGCATGTGCAGTCTCCCCGACATTGCTATTGTGAATATCCGCGGGGTTTGGACCGCGCGCGGCGGCGTCGGGTTTCGCGTCCCGCGTGGCACGGGCGTCCCGCCCGCGATTCAGTGCGCCTTCCGCGGACACGGGCAAGACGCTCATGGCCCCTCGCTACTTGGCAATACCCCCGGTCACGCTGGCCATGACCCGACTCACCGGCCCCTCGCCCGGCGGCGTATAGCGCACGAAATCCACGTGGCCGTCCATATAGAGGACGTTCGATCCGCCGGGCACGTGGTTGAAGTTCGTCACGTCCGTCGAGAGCACGTCGAGCATGATCCAAGTCGTGCTCTGCGCCTGCGCCGCGGCGGCGGGGTTGTTGATGTCCGTGATCAGGAACCGCTCGATGCCCTCCCGCAGTCGGTAGACAGCGGTTCCGCCGCCGTTGCCCAGCGGCGCGACGATTTCCCCATCCAGGTCGCGCGCGTCCTGCCCGCGCGTCAACAGCTTGTCGACAAGCCACTTCAGCATGTGCAAGAACTGAAGCGGCGCGCGGGCGGTTTCGTCGAGATCGCTGAGAAGCATCAAGAGGATAGGGTCTGTGACGACGTTGCCGATAACGTCGCTCGGGTCGTCGTCGCCCGCGAGGTCGAAAACCCAACCGAAATAGAGGTAACTCGCGTCAATGGCGAGTACGCCCTGCTGCGGGTCCACCGGTGCGCCCGCGCCGTCCGGCATGGCTTTGCGCGTTACGGGGTCGATGAAACGCGCGTGCAGGTTGAAATCGCCGAAATCATCTTGCAGCGAGCGCACCGTTTCGGTCGGGTCCGAAGGGCAAATCACGATGGCGGGATCGGTCAGGTATTCGGGGTAAATGGCCGCGACAAGGGGGCCTGCGGCCAGGAACGTGCCGGTGAGCAGGTTGCCGACTATTTCGAGTTGAATGGGTGGGAACCGTTCGCCGGGGTCCTCGCCCGCGTACATCTTGAAGACCAGTCCCCATTCCTTGAGATTGTTCTGGCAGGAGGCGCGGCGCGCAGACTCGCGGGCCCGCGCCAAGGCGGGCAGCAAAATCGCCGCAAGTATGCCGATAATCGCGATGACGACCAGCAACTCGATGAGTGTGAAGCCTTGGGGCCTCTTTTTCTTGCGAACGCTACGCGAGCCCCCCCTCGGCTCGGTCCGTCGCGCGCCGAAGGTCCATGTCATGCTATGATTCCCGTACTCCCGCCGCAACGGGAGCGTCTCGGATAATTCCTCTTGCACAGTCTAGCAGAGGTCCGAGTGTCTATCAAGAGAACGAATCGCAACGCAAATCACACTTTCTAACGGAGACCGGCTGGGTGACGACAGAAATCGACTTCGAACCGTGGAAGCTGTTGGGGGAACTCGCGGAAACCGGGGCGGTCGAGCGCCTGCGCGAGGAGGCGGAGCGGCTCGGCCCTCGCGAGTGCGCCCGGGCCATCTCACGCCTGTCGCGGGAACTCCAGGCCAAAGTGCTGACGGCGCTCGAACCGGCCGCCGCCGCGGACCTCATGGAGGAAATCTCCGAGGCGCAGGCGACGGGCCTGATCACGCGCCTCGATACCGGGACGGCAGCGCCGATCCTCGATGCGATGGCCAGCAACACGACGGCGGACCTGCTCGCTCAATTGCCCCAGCACCAGGTGCAGGCGCTGCTGCGCGAGATGCAGCCCGAGGCCGCGGAGGACGCGCGCCTGCTCGTGCAGTACGCGCCCGAGGAGGCCGGCGGGCTCATGATCCGCGAGTACCTCGCCTACCCGGTGTCCTACACGACGCAGCAGGTCATCGATGACATGCGCCGCAACTCGGAAAAATACAGCGAGTACAGCATCCAGTACTCGTTCGTGGTCTCGCCCGAGGGCAAACTCGTCGGTGTGCTGCCGCTGCGCGACCTGCTGCTGACCCCGAGCAACGTCGCCATCGAACGGATCATGATTCGCAATCCCATGCGCGTGTCGGACCGGGCGACGCTCGAAGACCTCGATGCGTTCTTTCAGGAACGGTCATTCCTGGGCGTGCCCGTGGTGGACGACCGCGACCGGCTCGTGGGCGTGGTGCGGCGCACGGACGTTGACGAGGCCCTCGGCAAACGCGCCAACAAGGATTATCTGAAAAGCCAGGGCATCGTGGGCGGCGAAGAGTTGCGCAGCATGCCGACGCTCGTGCGCTCGGGGAGACGGCTATCCTGGCTCAGCGTGAACATCCTGCTCAACGTGATGGCCGCCAGCGTCATCGCGTTCTACCAGGACACCCTGTCATCCGTCATCGCGCTTGCTGTGTTCCTGCCGATCATCTCGGACATGAGCGGCTGCTCGGGCAACCAGGCCGTCGCCGTCAGCATGCGCGAACTCGCGTTGGGCTTGGTCAAGCCCTTCGAGGTGATTCACGTGTGGATCAAAGAGGCGGCCGTGGGCATGCTCAATGGTCTCGCCCTCGGCTTGCTGATCGCCATGGTTGCGTGGCTGTGGAAGGGCAACCCCTTTCTCGGCCTCGTCGTCGGCGCGGCGCTCATGTTGAACACGGTCGTCGCCGTCTCGATCGGCGGCACGCTGCCGCTCTTCCTCAAGCGCATGAAATTCGACCCCGCCCTCGCCTCCGGCCCGATCCTGACCACCGTCACCGACATGTGCGGCTTCTTCTTCGTCCTCAGCCTCGCCACCGTGCTGTTGCCGTATATACAAGCGTAAGACCGCGTGACAAGGCCCGACATCGCCGGACCATTTTGACACCTCGGCGTTTGACAACCCTCGCGGCGGCTTGGTCAAATACGGGAACCATTACGCGCTATTGCGGGGATCGCCCTCTGTGAGCAGCCGTCAATTGAGAGCCATGCGCCATTACACGTGCCCCCGGTGTGGGGAGCGCATCCGCGTGCCGGAGAAGTACGTCGGCATGACGGGCGCCTGCAAGTTGTGCGGCGGCCGCATCACCATCCGCCCGGACACGGCGGTCGTCGCGCCGGATAAGTCCGGGGCGCGCGCGCCGAGTCCGTCAAGCACACCGCCGTGGGACCCGCCCCCGTTCGAGGAAACACACGCGCCTGATCCGGTCATGGCCGCGGACGTGTATCCGGGGTTCATGGATTCCGATCCGGTCGTCCCATTGGCCTCCGCGCCGGGCGAAGCGCCCGCCCCCGAGCCCGCACCGCCGCCACAACCCGTGTCCGCGCCGGTGGGGAACGAAGCCGCCTCCACCGCGGAACAGCCCGAGACGTTGGAGCCGTGGTCTTTCGCGCAGGAACCGCCCGTGGTGGAGGAAACGCCGCCGCCGGACCCCGGCCCGCCGACGCCCGAAGCGGTCCGGGAGTGGCTGCGCGCCCTTCCGCGGACGATGCCGTCCCTGCGGGAGGTCGACGAAAAGCTCCCCCGGCCCCTGTTCTTATCGGATGACGACCTCGCGCGGAGCAAGGCGTATTTCGACGTGCCCTTCCTTGTCGCCCGCAAGGGCGAGGCGCTGGCGATCGTGAAAACCACGCGCGACAACGTCGGCGCGGGCACGTCGCTGGCCGTGGCGGCGGGCGACGTCGCGTTTGCGGCCTCCTACCATGATATGCCCGAGTATCCGATACTACAACTGCTTTTCACGATTCAGGACAACCCGGCCCGCCCGTTGCGCTTCGAGAGTCTCCCGCTGTTGACCGACGGCAACGTTATCGAGTTCCTGCTGAGCGTCCTCGATGAGCGCCGCCTCAGCTTCGCGCTATATGCCGGACACCAGAGCCACCACGTGGCCACGGGCGACGTGCGGCTTGATGACGTGGCGGCGGCTTCGCTCGAAGAGGCGCTGGCCGCCGTATTGGTGCGGTGGCGTCGACAAGCGCCGAAGCCCGCGGACCACGACCTCGCCGTGCGCCGTTTCGCCCGCGACGCGCTCCATCACAGCGCCTGATTCTCCATCCTAACCGCTCCCCTTGCGACGCCCTCGGATGCGCGGGGTTGACGGAGCCCCCTTTCTTCCGAATAATCCCCCGAGCCTCTTGTAGACGCCTGACGTCAAGCAGGGAGTAAAGACGGCGTGTTCACAAGCAGTATCGTAGTCGTTGCACTGTTCTTCGGATTGATCCCGAGTGAGCCGGAGTACCTTTCGGGCGCGGAGGCCGAGGAGGCCGGGCAGTACGCCCGGGCGCTGCAGGCGTTTCAAGGCTGCGCCGAGAGGCCCGGTCCGCTAAGCGCCTTCGCGCGGGTGCGCCTCGCGCGCTGCCGGGCGAAATCGGGAGACGTCGAAGGCGCTATTCAGGCGTATCAAAACATCCTCGTCAGTGAGCGGCGCGGCGCCGCGCAACGTATGGCGCGGCTGCATCTCGCGCGCCTGCTAAAGGACCTCAAGCGTCACCGCGAGGCCGCGCCGTTGTTTGCGGAAGGCCTGAACGTGGCGACGCAGCCGTGGTGGATGCAGGAGTACGCCTTTCATGCCGCGGAAGCCTGGACCACCCTCGAACCGGCAAAGCTCGAACATTACGCGCACTTCCGCACCGTCGTTTCCACCACCCTCTACGTACGCCCGCGACTCG
The DNA here is from genome assembly GCA_029556545.1 of Candidatus Hydrogenedentota bacterium. Classification (GTDB taxonomy): domain Bacteria; phylum Hydrogenedentota; class Hydrogenedentia; order Hydrogenedentales; family JAGMZX01; genus JAGMZX01. The sequence continues at coordinate 127,554 of JAKQEQ010000138.1, read as the reverse complement.
ACGCCGCGCGCAAGTTGGCCGCCTCGCCCGACCCGGAGGACAAGGTCCTCGCGGTGTCCGGCCTGCTCCGATCGGACGCAATCAAGGAGGCGGCGGCCATCTTGCTCAGCGCGACGCAAGGGCTGACGACCGGGACGGGTCAACCGCTCAATCCGGTACAGCTTCAGAACGTGCTCGAAAACGGGACCGCGAAATCGCCCGAGGCGCTGCCCGTGCTCCAGGACCTCATGACGGGGAACGCGGAAAGCCCCTGGCTGCGCGCGTGGCTGTATTACGGTGTGTGCCTGGCCGTCGGCGCGGGCCGCCTGGGCGACGTCGCGCTTCTTTGCGACGGCCTGGTGCGACACTGCCCGGACGCGATGGAGACCGGCGAAGCGCTCTGGAAATTGGCGGATTACCATCAGGGTGCGGGCAACGCCAAGGCGGCGGCGGACGCCTTCGAGCGCCTCGCGGCGACCAACCTTAAGCATCGCCTTGCCCCGTTCGCCCTGTTCCACGTCGGCCGACTGCGCTTGGCCGCCGGCGGCATCGACGCGGCGCTTCCGGCTTGGGAACTGCTCGCGCGCACGTTTCCCGAGCACACGCGCACGCCCGAGGCCTGGTACGCCGCCGCCCAGTACTGCCGCGCGCGAGGCCACCATGCCCGCGCGCGCGAGTTCCTGACGCGCGCCGCCGGCCGTGGGGTGGGTGATTACTTCGCGCATCGCGCCTTCGCGCAAGTGGACCCGCCCGCGGGCGCGCCCGTGCCGAACCTCCGCATCGACGGCGAGAACACGGTGCTGCGTCCGTTCCCCGTCGCGACCCGGCCGCCCGCGCCGCTGCCCTCCGGACTCGATGCTGCACCGTCTCTGCAACGGTTCCGATTCTTCGCTTCAAACGGCCTCGAGGAAGGCGAGTGGGAGGCGCTCGAGTTGTGCGAGTCGTTCCAGGGCCATCCCTGCGAGGGATTGATCTATCGCGTCGTTGCTGAAGCGGGCGCGGCCCACACCGCCCTCGAGTGCGCTGCGGCCCGCGGTTGGGGCATCCAGCACGGGAAGAAGACCCTGGACCGGCTGCGCCTCGAATATCCGTTGGCGTACTGGCCCACCGTCCGCGAATTGGCGTCTCAGTTCGGTATCGACCCCTACCTTATCCTCGCCGTGGCCCGCCAGGAGAGCACCTTTCGGCCCGGCCTCGTGTCCCATGCCGGCGCTACCGGCGTCATGCAGGTCATGCCTGGCACCGCTCGATACGTGGCCAAGATCGAGCCTAGCGTCACGCCCGAAGATGCTACGCGCCTAAAGCATCCGATGGTGTCCTTGCGCCTGGGCGGCCACTACCTATTGCGCATGATCGAGCGATCGGCGGGGCGGCTCCTCTATGCGCTCGCTTCTTACAACGCCGGACCCGGTAACTGCGCGAAGTGGCAGAAGGCCTTCGCCGGACATGATCATGACGCGTTTGTGGCGGCGATACCTTTCACGGAGACGCGGGATTATGTCAAGAAAATACTGGCGAACTACGCGGCCTTCCGCAGTCTGTACCCTGAAAATTGATAATACGGCGAATAAGGATACGAATCTTCACGAACGAGCGGCGATATTTGTTGTTGGAATCCGGTACAGGAAACCTTTTCGCCTCACTGCGGCTTTCAAACTGGGCCTTGTTTAGGTTACAATTCCACATGAACAGCGGACGCCGGACCGAGCGAGGGCGGCGACCGCGGTGCGGACTCTCTCGAATGAACGGCGCATGGGCGCCGAACCAGCGAAAGGAACATGGGCATGCCCGCATCACGGCCGAAAAAGAAGCCGGCGCAGTCGCGTAAGACGGTGACGACGCCCAAGAAGCCCAAGAAGCTAGCAGTGTCGCCCAAGAGCGCAAAATCGGCGGCAAAGGCGCGGCCCGCATCGCGTCCGACCGCCGGCATGACCAAGAAGGAACTTCAGAAGTTCGAGAAATTGCTGCTCGCGGAGCGTGAGCGGATTTTGCACGGGCTGAACACGCTCAAGGGCGAGGTTCTGTACCAGCCCCTCACGGACCGATCGACCTCGGACCCAAATGCCGCAGCGGACGTGGGGACGGACAGTTTTGACCGGGAAACGGCGCTCCAGGTAGTTGGTACCGAAGCCCGCGAGCTTTACGAGATCGACCAGGCGCTCCAGCGCATACAAGACGGCGCCTACGGCATCTGCGAGGGCACCGGAAATCCTATTCCGAAGAAGCGTCTCGAGGTGTTTCCCGCCGCGCGATATTGCGTCGAATATCAGGCGGAATTGGAGAAAAGCGGCCGCGCGGACAACACGTTCCAGCCATCGTACACCTACACGTATTCCTCTTCGCCGACGGATTTCGAGGGCTGATCGCACGTGCCCCGGGGTATCCTGTCGAGCGCTACGCGCCTAGATCGAGCAGCCCATACTGGATCAGCGTCCAGAGGACGACCGCGCCGCCGAGCACCGTGATAAAGGCGGCGGAAACTACCGGAAGCACGAGAAAGATGTGCCCCTGTTCCCCGGCACGCCTTCGCACCGCTTGCGCGCCGCGCACGACTAGAACCCCCACTGTCACCAGCACGACCGCCAATCCGGCGCTGAAGGCTACCAGCAGCGCCAGGCCGTAGGGCAATTGCCCGAGCTTGAGCGCAAGCAGCAGGACAATCAGCGCCGCCGGACACGGCACAATACCGCCTGAGACGCCAAGCCACAGGATGTGCGCATAGCCGGGGCGCGCCGTCGAGACAAGATCATGGCGATGCTCGTGTCCGTGTCCGTCCGTGTGCGTCCACGTGTGTCCGTGTTCGTGGGGATGATTATGGGATTGTGCCGTCGCGGCGGCCATGCCTTCGCGCGCGTGCAACAGGTCGCGCAAGCGCCGCTGGAACAGCAGCGCGCCTATACCGCAGATGATCAGGCCGGACAGCACGCCCGTCCAGAAGGTCAACCGGTCCTCGGAAATGGCCGAACCCGCCGCGAGGGTGACGACGCCCAACAGGAACACGCTCCACGTGTGCGTGATCGTCACAGTCAGACCCAGAAGCATGGCGTGCACGTAGGTGCCGCGCTCGCCGATCAGGTACGCGGCCATGACCGTCTTACCGTGGCCCGGCGACAGGGCGTGCCCCATCCCCATGCCTACCGCAATCACGAGTCCGAGCAAGAAGGTGGTCAGCGTCGGCTCCCGTTGCTGCAATAGGTCGATGAGCCGCGTCAGGAAAGACGCCACGCCTTCGTGGTCGTGCGCGCGGCCATGAGACGCACCGGGAAGCCCGGTGTCGTCCGATATCGCGGCGACCGCTTTGTCCGCGTTTGCCGGTTCGAGAACGAAACGGAACTCGGGCGCGGCGCCGCGAAAGACGGGATTGCCCGCGCCGTCCGTCGCGAATGTTTCCTGAGTGCCGTCCGCCGGCCGCGCTTGGAGCGGCGTGGCATTTTCCCGCGCACCCAGGAGAACCGTGGTCTCGAAGAGGCCGTTCTGGTCCGGGAAATTCGTCGAGCGGATTTCGACGGCGCACGCCCGGTCGGGGACGAACGGCGCCGGGGTCGTGAACACGGCGCGCAGCGATATCCGGAGTTCCTCCATGCCCAGAGGACTTAGCAGGACATCCAATCGCTTTTCCGCCACCGCGAGCGTCACGCGCCGCCCGTCGAGGGAGAGGAAAAGCCCGTCCGCCAGTTCCGGTGCGCGGCGGTCCAGCCAGCCGTCCTTCTCGGCTTCCGTAACGACGCCGTTGCCATCCGCGTCCAACACGCGCCACTCCTTCACCGACGGGACCTCGCCCAAGTGGGCGATATAGACGAGCGCGGGGGACTCGACGCTCACATCGAGGATGAAGAATTCATCCACGGCGTACGGGCCCCGGTCGTGCGCGAATACAAGCGCCGCCCCGCCGAGTAACAAGCTCGCCAAGGCGGCCCCGATCCGACTTGGCCCCATGAACGGTCTCCAAAATGTCTTGTTGCACATAGGTATTCAGTATAACAGTCAGCCCCCGCGCAGTGATTTCCCCGCGTCGCTTCGCCGGCCCCACCGCTCGCATCGCAGATGCCACGCTTGGGCATTACAGCGGGCCATATGATAGGCTTTTTCCTACATGCGTCGCCTCAACGCGCGGCGGAGGGAGGGAAAGATCATGTCGGTTACGTTTATTGTCGTGCTGATGGCCGCGCTGGGCGGGACGGGGAATCCGTCGCCCGAGGCGCAGGTGCAGTGGGCGTATGACACCGGGGGCAAGATCTACGCCTCGCCCGTTCCGGTTGATCTTGAGGGGGACGGTTCCATCGAGATTATCGTGGCGGCGTCGCGGGCGCGGCGGCTGCTGTGTCTGGACGGACGCGGCGAATTACGCTGGGAGTATCAGGTCGTCGATGGGGATGCGGACGGGTTCCAGGCGACGCCGTCGGCGGTCGATCTGGACGGCGACGGGCGCAAGGAGGTGCTCTTCCTGACGCGGGGCGGGATGGCGGGCTGCGTCGATGCGTCAGGTCGGCTGCGCTGGCGCACGTTCATTGACGACACGCTGGACTACACGGGACCCGCCGTGGCGGACATCACGGGCAACGGGCGGACGGAAATCCTGTTCGGGTCTGACAGCGGTACGCTCTATTGCCTGGACGACACGGGCCGTCGGCTGTGGCATTACCAGGGGCCGGGACAGATTCGCGGCGTGCCGGCCATCGGCCGCGCGGAACGCGGGAATACGCTGCTCGTGTATGCGGCTTTCGGCGGCGGCATGATGGCCTGCTTCGACTGCGAAGGCCGCTTGGTCTGGCATCGGAATGACCCGGGGCCACGCGGGGAGCGGCGCACGAGTCCGTCGATCGGGGACCTCAACGGCGACGGACGCCCCGAGGTCGTCTGCGCGACGGAGGACTTCCAGGTTGTCGCCTATGACGCCTGGACCGGCGACGAACGATGGCGCTGGAAGGGCCAGGGCAACATCGACCAGGCGAGTTCGTTCGCACTGGCCGATTTCGACGGCGCGGGCCGGCTCGATGTGGTCTGCGGCGATTCGTCGGGGCACGTGTACCGTCTGCGCGACGGCGCGGCGGTCTGGACGGCGAACGTGGGCGGCGGCGTGGTGCAGGGTCCGGCACTGGGCGACGTGGACGGTGATGGCGCGCTCGATATCCTGGTGAGCTCACGCTCGAACCGGCTGGTGTGCCTCTCGGAAGACGGCGTCGAGAAGTGGAGTTTCTCGATGGAATCCGCGCCGCTCACGACACCCGCGCTCGGTGATTTCGACGGCGACGGCGTGATCGACGTCGTGTTCACGAGCAAAGACGGGTTTGTGCGGTCATTGCGGGGCGGCGGCGCGGCGGGCGCGCGGCTGCCGTGGCCCATGAGCGGGCGGAGCCCGAGGCTTACGGGGAACGTGGGTGAGGATACTCTCACCCCGACCCTCTCCCTCGGGGAGAGAGAGGAGGTAGCCCTCACCCCGACCCTTTCCCACAGGGAGAGGGAAGAAGAAACCCTCACCCCGACCCTCTCCCTCGGGGAGAGGGAGGAGATGCGGGTGGGGGAGAATGAAGTGGTGCTTTCGTTCGCCAACACCGAGGCGCGGCGTCGCAGGCTCGAGGCAGTCGCGGAGATCACTCGCCCGGACCGCAGTCTCGTTACGCGCCGGGTTGTGCTTGTGTGTGAGCCACATGAGCGGCGGTCCGAGAGTGTACCCTTCGAGGCCCTGGATGCTGGGAAATACGAGGTGTTGTTGCGGCTTCTCGACGCGGGCACGGGGGAGTCCCTCGCGTCTTCCCGGTTCTCCGTCACACTCGATCCGGTGGCGGCCGAGAGTGCGGAACTCATGCTCTTGCACGATGGAATCATGAGGCGACAAGCTTTCCTGCAAGACAGAGACAACGAAGCACTCAAGCCATTCAGTCTTTCTTACCTTGCCTTTCCGAACGGTCCGCTGGCAGCGGCGAAACGATTAACGGATCGTCGCGAGCGCCTGCGCGCGGTCGAGGAGATACGGGCGGACCTTGTGACGCTGCGCGGCATCCTGTCGCGGCTCGTGGCGGCGGAACGCAGCGCGGTGCCGCCCGGGACCGTTGCCGTGGTTGCCGACACGACCTTGCGCAAGGTCTTCCGCGACGAGCCGTATCTTGCGCCCGACGCGCTGGAATATCCTTTTCACGTCGAACTCGCGCGGAACGAATACGAGGGGATCCAGGTTGTCATCGTGCCGCGGTACGAAGGCACGAGATCGGTGTCGATCACTTGCGACGGTTTGCTGCACGACGACGGGTCGGCGGCCATCCCCGGCAAACGCGTCGAAATCCGGCCTGTGGGCTACGTCGAGATTGGCCAGCCCGAGTACAACTGGCGCGTCGAGAAGGTCGGCGCGTATCCCGATATCCTCCTGCCGAACGAGCCGGTCCCGGTTCCCGGCACGCAGGACGCGCAGCCGTTTTTCGTGACGGTGCGCACGACGGCGGAGACGGCGCCGGGACGGTACACGGGCGCGTTGCGCGTTCTCGTGGACGGCGAACCCGCGGGCGAAGCGCCGCTGACCGCCGAAGTGTGGGATTTCGCGCTGCCGGACACGCCCACGCTCAAGACCTCGTTCTGGATGAACGAGGGACACATCGCGCGGTTCTACAACTATGCGGGCCGCGCGCCGTTCGAGGTGCGCAAACGCTTCTATGACCTGCACCTCGAATACCGCGTTTCGCCGCTCAAGGATTTTCCGATGGCGCGGGACGAGCAGCTCGAGGATTTCGAGTACGTGATGACGCATGGGCAGAACTGCTACTTCCTGCCCGTGCCGGACGCCGCCGGCCCGGCGCGCGACGCCTTCGCGGAACGGGTGCGGGCCGCGACGGGGTATCTCGAGGGGAAGGGCTGGTCCGACATGGGCGCGTATTACACGATGGACGAGGTGGCCGTGATGCAGCGGCATCGGTTCGCCGATTTCGTTGAGATGAGCGCATGGCTCGAGGCGACCTTCCCCGAGTGGCCGCGGCTGCAAACCAGCGCGCCCGAGCAGGCGCTGTTCGGCGCGGTGGACGTGTGGTGCCCGACGATCGACCACTTCGACCCGGCCATACTCGAACAACGCATGGCCGCGGGCGACCGACTCTGGTTCTACACCGTCTGGGGCCGCCCCGGCATCATGATCGAGTTTCCCGCGACGGACCATCGTCTCATGTTCTGGCAATGCTGGAAATACGGCGCGGAAGGCTTTCTCTACTGGGGCACGACGCACTGGTCGCTGAACCTCGACGGCGAGGATCGATGGCCCGTTCGCCCCTGGATTACCTATAACGAACAACCGGGACATAACGGCTGCGGCTATCTCCTCTATCCGGGTCCCGAGGGCACGCCCCTCGCGTCGACGCGCCTCCACGTCGTACGCGACGGCATCGAGGATTTCGAGTACCTGCACCAGTTGCGGCGGCTGTGCGAAGCCGCGGACGGAGCGTCCGCCGGGCTGCCCGCCGAGTTACGCGCGCGCATCGTGGCTGCACTCGCTATCCCGGACCGGGTCCTCGTGGACCACAAGAGCTACACCGAAGACCCGACGGCGATACTCGATGCGCGGCGCGAGGTTGCGAACCTCATCGAGGTGCTCGGACAACTTCACGAATCCTGAATCACGCGAGCGATGGCTGTACGAGTCCATGCTCGCGCCTTGTGATGCGCCTTTGGGAATCTTTACAATCACGGTTTGATAAGGCGCGTTGGGAAAGGATCGAGCATGAACATAGCATGGGGCTGCGATCACAGCGGCTATGAAGGGCCGCCGCCGATATACAAGACGGAGTTGGTCCGGTACATCGAGGAACTGGGCCACACGGTGGTCGATTGCGGGACTTTCGGGCCCGAATCCGTGGATTATCCCGACTACGCCAACGCCGTCTGCGCGGCGATTCTGAGCGGCAAGGCGGACGAGGGGATTCTCATGTGCGGTACGGGCTTGGGCGTGGCGATGGCGGCGAACCGGCACAAAGGCGTGCGCGCGGCGGTGTGCACCAACGCGGAGATGGTGAAGATGGCGCGGGAGCATAACAACGCGAACGTGTTGTGTCTCGGGCGGCGCATTCTCACCCTGGACGAGTGCGAACGGCTGATCGATACGTGGTTCGAGGCGCGGTTTCAGGGGGGCGAGCGGCATTTACGCCGCATCGCGAAGATGGGCTGATTGCGCCCGTGAATCCGGCATGGAAACGGAGACCGGCGGTATGAGTGTATTGACCCCGCGGGAAATTGTCGAGGAACTCGACAAATACATTATCGGGCAGCGCGAGGCGAAGGTGAAGGTGGCGATTGCGCTGCGCAACCGGTGGCGTCGGCAGCAATTGCCCGCCGATTTGCGCGATGAGGTGGCCCCGAAGAACATCATCATGATCGGCCCGACGGGTGTGGGCAAGACCGAGATCGCGCGGCGCCTCTCGCGGCTGGCGGATGCGCCTTTCGTGAAGGTCGAGGCGTCCAAGTTCACCGAGGTGGGCTACGTCGGGCGCGATTGCGAGTCCATGATCCGCGAACTCACCGAGATTGGCGTAAACCTGGTGCGCGAAGAGATGAAGAAGGAGGTCGAGGGGCTTGCGCGGTCCAACGCGGAGCGGCGCCTGCTTGATCTGCTCCTGCCGCGCCAGCCCGCCGGCCCCGAGAAGGTGTTTCGGCCCCGGGACCCGCACGCGGGCGACGAAGGGCCCGCCGTGCCCGCGCCGCACGACGCAGGCGAGGCAAAGACCCGCGAAATGCTCCTGCGCAAGCTGCGCGCGGGGGAACTCGAGGACCGCGAGGTCGAACTCGATATCCGGGAATCGAGCGGCATGCCCATGATGCAGGTGTTCTCGAGCGCGGGACTCGAGGAAATGGGACTCAACCTGCAGGAGATGTTCGGCAAGCTGACGCCTCAGCGCACGAAGCGGCGGAAGGTCTTGATCCGGGAGGCGCGCCGCCTCCTCGAACACGAGGAGCTCCAGGAACTGATCGACATGGAAGTGGTCATCCCGAAAGCCGTCGAGCGCGTCGAGAACGCGGGCATCGTGTTCCTGGACGAGATAGACAAGATCGCGAGCCGGGGCGCGCCGTCTCACGGCCCGGACGTATCGCGCGAAGGCGTGCAGCGCGATATCCTCCCCATTGTCGAGGGCAGCACGGTCATCACCAAGTACGGCCCGGTGCGCACGGACCATATTCTGTTCATCGCGGCGGGCGCGTTCCACATGACGAAGGTCTCGGACCTGATCCCCGAGTTGCAGGGCCGCTTTCCGATCCGCGTCGAACTGGATAACCTCGGCGCGGCGGAATTCGGGCGCATCCTGCGGGAGCCGAAGAACTCGCTGATCAAGCAATACGAGGCGCTGCTCGATACCGAGGGCGTGCGCGTGGTCTTCGAGGAAGACGCCATCGACCTGATCGCGGGGACCGCCCAGCGCGTCAATGAAGCCTCGGAAAACATCGGCGCGCGGCGGCTGCACACCGTGATGGAGTACCTGCTCGAGATCATCTCGTTCGAGGCGCCTGAGCGCGGCGGCGAGGAATTCCGCGTCGACCCGGCCTATGTCCGGCAGCGCCTCGCCGACATCGCGGAAAGTGAAGATCTAACCCGGTACGTGCTGTAATCGCGAGGCGCTCGCGACGCGCTTCTCGCTTGTTTGTCCCGCCGGGCGGAATGTCCGGCCGATACAACGTGGATAACGTTGCATGGAGTGGTTTCAAGGCGGCCTGACCATAGGGGTCCTCGTGGTCATCTTCGTGGGCCTCGTGCGGAACTATGCCGCGGACTCGCTGCTCATCGGCGGGGCGGTGGTGTTGTGCGTCGCCGGCGTGATCAGCCCGGAAGAGGCCTTCGCGGGGTTCTCGAACCACGGCATGCTCACGGTGGCGGCCCTGTTCGTCGTGACGGCGGCTCTCGCCGAGACGGGCGCGCTCGCCATTCTCGGGCGCTGGTTCCTGGGCCGGGCACGGACCGAGGGATCGGTGCTCGCCCGAATGTCGCTCTCGATCACGGCGGCCAGTGCGTTTCTGAACAACACGCCGATCGTGGCCATGTTCATCCCCGTGGTGAACCAGTGGTGCAGGGCGAACGGGAAGGCGCCCTCGCGACTGCTTATCCCCGTATCCTACTTCGCGATACTCGGCGGGACCTGCACGCTCATCGGCACGAGCACGAACCTCGTGGTGAATGGCATGATGACCGACGCCTACCGCGCGGATCCGGTCGCCCATGCGGCGCTGCGCCCGATGGGCCTTTTCGAGATGAGCATGGTGGGCATTCCCTATGCCATTGTGGGCATCGCCTACATCCTGATCCTCGGGCGCCGGCTCCTGCCCGAGCGCAAGGGCTTCATGGAGCAGATGAACGAGAGCGCTCGCGAATATCTGGCGAACATGGAGGTCCAGCCCGGGTGCGGGCTCGTCGGCGTAACGGTTGCTGACGCCGGCCTGCGCCGTCTTGACGGCTTGTACCTGCTCGAAATCCAGCGGGGCGACGAGGTTATCGCGCCCGTCGAGCCGACCATCCCGATTCGCGACGGCGACCTGCTCACCTTCACCGGCGCGGTCCAGCACATCGTGGACCTCGAACGTATCCCCGGCCTGCACCCCATCGCGGACCCCCACTACGAGCATCGCGCGGCGGAACGCCGGGGCCATATGCTCTTCGAGGCGGTCATGTCGAACCGGTCCCCGCTGCTCGGCCAGACCATCCGCGACTCGAACTTCCGCGCCCGGTACAACGCCGCCGTCGTCGCCGTGAACCGGGGCGGCGAACGGCTCAAGGGGCGCGTCGGCGACATCGTCCTCCGGCCCGGCGACACGCTGCTGCTCCAGGCCGGGCCCCATTTCCGCGCCGCGCACCGGAGTAACCCCGATTTCTACCTTATCAGCGGCGTGGACGACTCCCGCGCCGTCCGCGACGACCGGGCCGTGTTGTCGTTGATCCTCCTCGGCCTGCTTGTTGCGCTCATGGCGACGGGCCTCGTGCCCATCGTCGTCGCGGCCTTCCTCGTGGCCGGGCTCATGATCGCCACCAACTGCATTTCCCTCGGCGACGCCCGCGAGAGCATCGACCTCTCGACGCTCCTGACCATCTGCGCCGCCTTCGGCATCAGCAAGGCGCTCATGAACTCGGGCGTCGCGTACCACGTGGCCCATCTGTTCACGGCCACCGCCGGCCAGTGGGGGCCGTATGCGCTGCTGGCCGCCATGTACCTCATGACCTCGATCTTTACGGAAGTCGTCACCAACAACGCCGCCGCCGCGCTCATGTTCCCGTTCGCGGTCTCGATGGCCCAACAGGCGGACCTCAGCCCCCGCCCCTTTGTTATCGCCGTCGCCTTCGCGGCCTCGGCAAGCTTCGTCACCCCCCTCGGCTACCAGACCAACCTCATGGTCCTCGGTCCCGGCGGCTACAAAGTGACCGATTTCGCCCGCATCGGCCTCCCCATCAGCCTCGTCCTCTGGATCATGGGCACCGTCCTCATCCCGATAGCTTGGCCGTTCTGAAATGTGGCAACAAACCGCAGCGCCTTTCCGGACCGGAGGTTCAAGGAATGACGGCATGAAGCCGCGCGGCGACAATTGTCGGCTGCGCTGAAAGGCAGTCCCTGCTATCAGCAGAAGGTTGGCACGGGCGTCCCGCCCGTGATATTGAATCGCCCCCGGCCCTCTCCCTCGGGGAGAGGGCGCTTCGCGTTCAATGCGGGAGTAGGGGGCTTGGCGGGGTCATGCCGAGGCGGTAGACCTTGACGTTGAGCAACCCCTTGCTGGGGTGCAACTTACGAATGGCCGCCCGGGACAGGTCGATGACGCGCCCTTTGATATAGGGGCCCCGGTCGTTGAGGCGGCAGACGACGGAGTTTCCGTTATCGGCCACGACCAGGAAGTACTCGCCGAACTCGCCGTCGAGCATGGCGCAGGTATATTCGCCATTCACGAGGTTTTCGCCGGAGGCGGTGAGTCGGCTGCTGCTCTCGACGGTGTAGTACGAGGCGGTGCCTTCTTTGAAGGGCTGCAAGGGCTGCTGGGACACCAGCAGGAGAGCCACCACTTCGATCAACATATTGGGTCGGTGCTCCTTATTTTCGCCGTAACGCTTAGCATCGGGAGCCGGCGCCAATGGGGTGATGTATCCGCGGGAGGCCACAGTGCGTTCCCGCGCGGCCGCGCCTGCGCGCGGCCTGTTCGGCGGGACGCCAGACCGGCGTCCCCTCCGGGGTGTTTCTACTGTATCGTGGTCGAGACGGGGCGTCCCGACCTTATGAACAACGCTTAACTTCTTCCCGTTCGGGCGCTTACACGCCTGAACCGGTCCATCCCAACTTTTCAGGGCCGCTCGTTGCAGCCCGCCAGACGTCGCCGCACCTGTTCGAGGGCGGCCACCACGGTCCGAACCCGGCCCAGCGCGGAGTCCGGATACAGTCCAATGAACCACGACGCGCTTGCTTCCGGGCTGATGAAGGCCACCTGGGTTTCCTTTGCCGCAGGGCCCCCTAACAGCACGAAGGCACAATCAGAGCCGAACTCTACCAGAATTCGCCGGGCCGCGTCAAGGGCGGCATCCCCTCCGCCGGAGGCTACCAGGTCGCCGCCGGGCGGATACACCCGGCCTCCGACAAACTGTCGTGCCCCCGCCGCCGTAAGCCGTTCGGCCAGCGCGCCGCCCGTAACGGACTCCGCCGTGGCAATAGTCCAGCCGCGCTCGGCAAGCAAGCGGTCCACCACGCTCTCGAGGGTTTCGTCGTTTACGCCCATAATCAGGCCGGGCAGCCGATCCCGGATCGCCGCCTCGACAGGGGCTATGAGGGTCTCGGCCTCCGCGACACTGGTCGCACGGGCCGCGATGCGGATGCGCACGGCGTCGGGCGAGGCGAGCAGTCCGACGGTCGGGTTGCTGCTGCCGAGGATAAGGTCGCCGATGAGGGAATCCACGCGGGATTCGCCCATGGCGCAGACCTTGAGCACGCGGTAGCACAGCACGCCCGAGACCCCGAACTTCGTGCGCAGGAACGGGATAACGTGGCTCTCCATCATCGGCTTGAGTTCCCACGGCACGCCGGGCATGCAGGCCACGACCCCGCGCGGGTCGTCGACCAGTATGCCGGGGGCCGTGCCGTGGGGGTTGTCCAGCGCGACGGCCCCCTCGGGGAGCATGGCCTGGCGCTTGTTGTTTTCCGTGATATTGGCGCGCAGGTGGGCGAATCGCGCCCGAATGCCCTCGAATAGATCGGGGTGATAGACTAGGGGGCGTCCAAATACCGCCGCCACGCATTCCCGGGTGATGTCGTCCTCGGTGGGGCCGAGGCCGCCGCTGCAAAGGACGGCTCCCGCCCGGCGCAGCCCGTCTTCGAGGGCCGCGCGGATACGCTCGGGGTTGTCGCCGACGGTCGTCTTCTGGTAGAGCGGGATGCCGTGCGCGGCCAGGGTCTGGGCCATCCAGGTCGCGTTGGTGTCTTGAATCTGGCCGAGCAGCAGTTCGGTCCCGATCATAAGGATTTCGGCTTGCATGGGTGGTCTTGGGCTCCTGCGACGGGATGATACCGGATAGGAGAAGGGCCGCGCTATGCACGGCGGGAACACGCGGGGGCGATTGACGGCTTGCGTACCGGAGGCTCATGGGCTATTGTCTTCGGACGGAAGAGCGAGAAAGCAATTACGCACGGAGCAATCGTCATGTCGTTTGTGGTTGTACTGGCTTCCATCTTCGTTAATGCGGATTTACCTCCGGAAATCGCGGCCACCGAGGACTTCGCGCACGTCTCGCGCCGCGACGCCTGGCTGCGGCACCCCGTATATGGCGAGGCCTCCTTCGACGCCTTCGTCCGCGCGCCGAATAACCCCGCGCATCGCGGGTCGCCGCCTTACGAATGGCCCGTAAACGGGTCGCTCTTCGAGGACCCCGTGAGCGGCCATTGGTTCCTCTACGTCGGGCATTACCTCGCCGGATATCGCTTCGAACCCGGCCAGCCCAGCCATTGCACCGTGTTCCGATCGAAGGACCGTGGCGCAACGTGGGATCATCTCGGTCCGGTGTTCGGGGAGACGCCCCACGTGTTTGAGGGCGAGTCCTCGCCCGTGGACCACGCGCCGGACGCGACGGTACTGTACGCGGACGGGCGGTACCACATGTGCTTCGACTGGACCACCGCCAACACCACGTGGGAAAACGCGGCCAACCCGCCGCCGGACGCGAACAGCGGGGTCGGCTACGCCTGGGCGGACCGCCCGGAGGGGCCGTTCCAGATCGCCGCGCGGCCCATCGCGACCACGCGCGAACAGGAACCGCTGCTCGGCAAGTACAGGCGGCTGTACGCCTCGACGCTGGTGCGCCGCGCGAACGACTGGCTCGTGCTCACGCTCACCGATTCCGGCCCGTATTTCGGTTGGGCGCTGCTGGGCATGACCGCCGCCGCGCCCGAGGGGCCGTACACGAAGCCGGCGATCCTGCTCCACCCCGAGTCGCAGGGGTATCACCCGCCGCTGCTCGAATTCTTCCCGGCCTTCGTCCACGATGGGTTCATCCACGCCCCCGCGGCGTCGGTCGCGCTCAACCGCAACTACCAGGGGCTGTTCCGCGTACCCATCGAGGACGCCATGCGCCCGGAGGCGTGGGAACTGGCCGACGCCGGATCGGTGTGGCACGCGGAACCGGTCGAAAACGAGCACTACGGCATCTGGGGACAGACCTTCTCGGGCTTCGTCGCGAGCGACGGCATATTTCACGTCATGTTCCCCTCCCGCGACGAAAGCGGTCTCGGGACCATCAACTTGGCGTCGCGGCCATGGAACAAGCCGTTCCGCGACCGCGGCTTCGTCGTCAGCGGCCACGAGGGCGCCAGCCTCGCAATCTTGCGCCGCGGCGGTCCCGTCCGCCGACTCAAGAGCGTGCTCGAGGTGCGCGGCGCGGCCATGATCATCTGGGACGCCGGAATGCCCCTCGGCCCGAACCGGCCGACCTCGAACGCGACGCTCCACCCGCTCATGCTGTCGCAGTTCACCGGGCTGGACCTCAGCGAGAAGGCCTGGGCGCTGGTGCGCTACGACGCCCACGGCAAGTGGGAGGAGATGGCGCGCGGCGAGGTTGCGCCCCGCGCGAAGCGGCGCGTCGAAATTCGGTGGCAAGGCAATGACGCCCTGCTCAAAATCGACGGCGATCGCGTGTTTTCCGGGGAACTGCCCCAGGGCCCGGGCGCGTTCGGCATATTCGCCGCCACGCACAGCCACGTCCGGGTTGAGCAGTTTCTTCTGACCGGCGCGGCGGCCAAGCCGCGCCTCACCTACCTTTATACTGAGGGCCTGCTCGGCGCGGCACAGAGCAAGACCGACTGGGAAGAAGTGACCGACCCGCGTTTCCGCTACGGAATCGGCGTCGTTTCCGCCGGCCCCGGCGCCCGCGCCAAGTGGAACTTCGAGGGGACTCTGGCGGCACTCTACGCGCCGCGCGGCCCCGAATACGGCGCCGCGACCGTGTTCCTCGACGGCGCGCCCGCCGCCATTGTCAGTTTCCACGCCGACGCGCCCCTGCCATCGCAGCCCGTGTTCTTCCGCACCGGCCTCGATGAAGGCCGCCATGCACTGGCCGTCGAGCCATTGGAGGGCCGTTTCCCCCTCGACTGCCTCGAAGTCGAGTGACCCCGGACTTGCGACGAAACACCGGCGTTTCGTTGCAATCCAGTGGCGTCCCAAGCCATACTATTCACAACGAGACAAGCTGGTGATCGCCGTCTCTTGTGGGCCCTTAGCTCAGTTGGTTAGAGCAGGTGACTCATAATCACTTGGTCGCAGGTTCGAGTCCTGCAGGGCCCACCAGACTATCTCCTTGGCGCTGAACGACTTCCGACGCCCGCCCCGCCCCCGCGACGCCGCGCGCGTTTCCCCCGCCTGTCCGCCGCCTGTCCGTTTTGCGGCGCTTTGGTGCGGCCTCGGTTTTCGGTGCCTGCGACGGGACAGCAATAGCGCCTTCGTCCAGCGATCCTAAGTCCCGGAAGAGGGTGGTGGGAGCCCCAGTGCTCACGCGAAGATGGTCCGGTGGGTTTGAGTTATAATGTCGAGCGGTGGTTACCTGTCGTTTGAAAGAGGCTCAAGACAAGGAGTTCAATCGTCCTGGCGTAGGTGCGTGGCGAGGAAGCTGAAGTGGGTGAAGCCTGGTGAGCAAGGTAGAATCAACTAACGTGCAGCAGATTGTGCTTGGTGTGTTTGAGCGCGCCAAGCAAGTGGACGAATTTGAATTTGCAGTCGCGATACTTGACTTGACCCGAGGGCTTCGCCCGCACGGACCCGATGACCCGCTCAGCGAGACGGAGTTGTTTGTCCAGGATATGATCGGCTTGATAAATGCACCGCTGGAAGAGATGACCCGTATCAGACTGGGCCTAATGGCCTATGTGCACATGGTCGAGTCAAAGCCCATCTATGAGGAACTTGCCAATCTGCTTTGGATAATTGCTGGCGGGCGGGCCGTCCCCGAACCGTTTGCGCATCTCTACCGATCAAAGAGCGGTAAGCCCAGCGTTCCGCCATCCGCAAAGAGAGTCGTCGGTTTCTTGTCCTGTCTTGCACGTGCAGTTGGTGAAGACTTGCTTGCAGATGAGCTTACAGGGATGCTCGACGATGAAATTCGCAACGCCGTCGTCCACTCCGACTATTTCTTTCATGACCGTTGCTTCATGACTGATCAGGCGCTGCGGGAATTCGTTACGCCTAAACAACGGTATTCCCTTAGGTGATTTGCGCAAAATCATCCTTCGCGGCGCGCGCTTCTTCGAGGCTGTGCTCAAGGCCTCCCATCATCACCGCCGATCCTATAGCAGGCCGAAATTGGTCTTGGCGCGACTTGGTGACGATGATTCACTCAGCGAGGTGGCCCTCTTGACCAATGAAGAGTATGGCCTTTGTGGGGTTGATGGGATGCCTAATGCCGCTCTTAGGGCGCGATGTGCTTCTCATAAAGAGCAGGGAATCGGTAATACTCTCCACTCGGCCAGCACTTCAAGTGAAGCGGAATGAGCGAGGAAGACAAGAGCCCAAAATTTGCGCGTTTTCCCGTGGTGTCCCTGAGCGCGGAATACTTGGTCATGGGCCGTCTGCTTCGGCGGAATATCTTGACCTATAAGGCCCCGCCAGGAAACGAGGGCTACGATCTGATCTGCATTCACCCCGATCCGCGCCACGAGGGGCCGCAGATTCGCGTGCAGGTGAAAAGCCGCATGGCTACGGACTGTGACCGTGGTTTTCCTGTCAAGGAAGAGTCCCTGGACGCCTTCGATTTCCTTGTGGTCGTCTTCTTGAACGTGGGCTACTACTTCCAGAAGGCGAAACGGCACGAAGCCCGTGAGGGTGCTTGTGAGCCCGAATTCTTCACGCTGGACCGGGACTTCATCCGAGCACACCACGACACAAGTTCCTCTTGGCAGAAGGTGCGCCTTCGCGGTCTTGACCTGGACGCTTACAAGAACGAACGCGGTTTTGAACGCATCGCCGAAGCACTGGGCATACCCTACCCGAGCAAGTAGGCGAGCAAGTCGGCGGGTTGTGCGCAGAGGGAGATAGAGGAAGATCATGTCGTTGCTTGCCGAGGAAGTCGTCGAGGAGTGGCTCAACCGAAACGGCTACTTCACAATTCGTGGAATAAAAGTTGGCGTCTACGAAATCGACATTCTCGCCATCCGTCCGCTCTCGGATGGAGGACATGAATGCCGCCACGTGGAGGTTCAGGTCTCCATCAATCCGATTTCGTACATCACCAAGGTGCCCAGGGATATCCGCAAGCAGAGCGGCATCGGTGCCCACAATGCAAAACGTCGGGATACGGCGCAATTGAGGCGGGGCGTGGATGAATGGGTCGAGGACAAGTTCGACCTTCCCCAGAAGGTGGAGTTGCGGAATCGCCTTTGCCTAGGAGAATGGACGAAGGAACTCGTTGTTGGATCCGTCAAGCACGAAGAGGAAGTGACCCTGTTAGAGAAGGCGGGCATCACCATTCATCGCCTCAAGGATGTCCTTTCGGAGATGGACAAGAAACCGAGTATAGTGAAAGCAGCAGCAGGAACCGACCTCTACGACCTCATGCGGCTCAGCGAATAGTAAATGTCCTCATAGCTCATCGCCCCGCATCGCCCGTGACCCGTATCGACCGCTCCGCGAACATCATATCAGGTCTCCAGTGGAAGGCCATCTGCTACTGGAGGATTTCGCCTATGAAGGAATTCCGGAGTCTTGAGGAGGTCGATCGGGCCGGTCTCGGCGATTGCGCGCACCGCGTCGTGCACGGGACCCTGAAGCGCCTGATCGACGCGTACGAGGCGTGCGGGCAGGAGTACGTCCCCGAGGACGACGGCCACGTCGTGCTGCTGGAGCCGGGCGACACGGACGACGACGTCCGCGCGGCCATCGGCTACGCGCTGCGCGCCGTTGCCATCGGACGAAGGAACTGATTACTCGCCGGTTCCGAGCCCGACGGACGCACCGCCGCTACCCTCTACAGAGTCATCCAGAGAGCCAAACGCCACCAACTCGACCCCTTCCGCTGCCCGCGCGACCTCTTCCTGCACATCCTCACCCATCCCAACAAAGAAATCCTTCTCCTTCTGCCTGACCTCCGGAAACGAGAAATCCTGTCCACGCTCGATACGCCGCCGAGACCGTAGACCTCAGCCGCTCCCCTCCCATGACGCCCACCTGCCAATGCCACACGCCCTTCACCGGACGCTTGCGAATGTTTGCAGAGGGGTACGTCGTGCGGGCATAAACGAATTCTCCCGCTGGTTATCTATACATTGTTCCCCTGGAAGATCTTGAACCGGTCGAGGTGTATGAATTGCATCCCTTGTTCGGGCGGTATCCAAGCAGGCGGGATTGCCGTACGGCGCACGGATGGAAACACCGGGAAATATGAGAGCCGTATCGTGGGCTGTTTCAATGTTGCCGGCGTAAGCCTTCGGAGAGATTGTCATGGGTTTCAATCGCGTATTCTCGAGTAGTGTAGTGCTGCCATTTCTGGTCGTCGTCGTAGTGGCCTGTTCGGCGACGGCGAGGGCGGTGGTTTTTGTGGACGCGGACGCCGCGGGGGCGAATGACGGAAGCTCGTGGCACGATGCGTATGTGAGCGTGCACGATGCCCTGTCGAGCGGGGCGCCGGAAATCTGGGTAGCGGAAGGGGTCTATACTCCGGCTCCGGCCGGCGGTGATCGTACGGTGTCCTTTGAACTTGTCGACGGGGTCGCGATTTACGGCGGTTTCACGGGCGTGGAGACGTTGCGTGAGCAACGCGACCCGGCGGCTCATATTACGGTGCTGAGTGGCGACCTGAACGGCGATGACCTGCCGGGCTGGGTCAATATGCAGCCGGACAACAGCTATCACGTCGTCGCGGGCAATGGGGTGGATGAGACCGCGATTCTGGATGGTTTCACGGTCAGCGGCGGCTGGGCATGGTGGGCTTCGGGCTATAATTCGGGCGGCGCGGGGATGTATCTGGAGGGTGCGGACCCTACGATTCGCAATTGCCGGTTCACGAGGAATATCGCACACTCCGGCGCGGCCCTGGTCGCTTACCGGAGCAATGCGCTGATCGAGGACTGCGTTTTCGAGGGCAACTGGGCCGTGGACGGGCGCGGCGGCGCGGTGTACGCGCAAAGCAATTATGAGGGCGACAACGTTTACACGCTTACCGTGAACGGGTGTATTTTCCGTCTTAACGAGGCACAGGTGGGCGGGGGGCCGGGGGATGCGGGCGCCATATGGAGCAGCGGCAACGTGATCCTGGAGATCGATCGCTGCCTCTTCGAGAACAACGTCGCCCGGTGGCGGTTTGCCTACGGTAACATGGTGGCGGGCGGCGGCGCGGTCCTGAACCTTGGGATCAGCGCGACAATCACCAACTCGGTGTTTCGAGGTAACCGGGCACATATCGGCGGGGCGATCTGGAACGCGGGCGAGTTGACGCTTGTGAACTGTCTGTTTGTGAACAACGAAGCGTACCGCCAGAGCGCGGGGTTCTACGATTTCGGCGGCTACGGCGGCGCGATATACAATTTCTATGGCGATATTTCAATGGCCGGCTGCACCCTGACCAAGAACAAATCGCGCAGCAACGCGGGGATTCTTTCGGCGGGACCGTCCACGTGCGATGTCAGTACGTCAATCGTCTATGGTAACGTTGCCACGGAAGAAGGGGCGCCCGTGATCGATGGCCAGCTTGCGGGACCGTACACGATTGCGCACAGTTGCGTCGAGGGCATCTTCGCGCGGGTTCCCGGCGAAAACCCGCCCAATCCGGCGGCCCTGCCCACGGTAATAGACCGCGATCCGATTTGGGTTGATGCGGGAAATAACGACTTTCGTCTCGGCGCAGGCTCCCCGTGCATCGACGCGGGGAACCACACCGCCTTTCCGGGGTTCATTTCCACTGATCTCGACGACAACGCGCGATTTTATGACGATCTCGAGGTACCTAATGTCGGGATTGGTTTGCCGCCGCCGGATATGGGCGCCTACGAGCACGGCCCGTGGGTGGACACCGGCGGCAATGAGCCGCCCGTGGCCGATTTCTCGTTCGCGGTCAACGTGAACGAGGTCTCTTTCACGGACCTGAGCAGCGACAGCGACGGAAGCGTCGTTGAATGGCATTGGGCCTTTGGCGACCACCGCTACTCGGATGAACAGCATCCTTCGCATACGTACCTGGCGAACGGCGATTATCAGGTAACACTGATTGTGCGCGACGATGAAGGCGCGACGCATCGCAGCCCCGCCCAAATGGTCACTATCTCCGGTTACGAGCCGTCTCCATTCGCGATCGTTTCGCCGTCGGACGGTGACACGGTTTACAACAATGTGACGATAGCGGTGCAGGTGCTCGACCCCGACAATGTGGAGCAGATCAAGTATTATCTCGACGGCGTCAACATCGGAAAGTCCGAGATCGCCCCGTTCAGTTACGTGTGGGACACGACACTCTCCACGGACGGCGCGCACGACTTGCGCGCCCGGTTGACGGACTTTCAGGGGAACGAGGTTTGGTCCGATATCGTGCCGCTGATAATCGATAACGCAACGCCGCGCATCGTGTCCGATCCTGGGGCGCCGCTGGTGAACGTTGGAAGCCCGTACGTCTACGATGTGAACGCGACGGGAACGCCCGCCCCGGCCTATGAACTGCTTGTATATCCGGAGGGCATGACGATAGACGGCGGCACGGGCCTGATTTCGTGGACTTCCGGCGCGATCCAACTGGGCGCGCACTCCGTGACCGTTCGCGCGTACAGCAGCGCCGGCGAGGACACGCAGGAATTCATGGTGTCCGTGGTGGACACGGAGGCGCCCGGCGCGCCGTCCAACGCGGCCGTCGTGGACGTGACCACGACGTCGGTGACCCTGGCTTGGGATGCACCAACGGACAACGTCGGCGTCGTGGGATATGAACTTTGGAAGTATGTGAAGGTCAATCACTTTCCGGGGCATTGGCGTTTCAATAGAGGCAATATCGCCGAGACAGTCCTGACGTTCGACCCGCCTCCCGCGAATCAATACGGGCACAAGTACGCCATCCGCGCGTATGACGCCAGCGGCAATCTATCCGCTTTCAGCGCCTCGCTGACATTCAGCCTTGACGTGGCGCCGTGGATTTACCACAACCCGGTCGGGGAGGTTTTCATGCTTACGGTTGGGGTTACGGGCTTCTATGACGTCGACGCGGGTGGATTGCCGACCCCTACGTTCTCCGTCGTCGAGGGCCCGATTGGGCTGACGGTGAATGAGATAACGGGCGTTGTGGCGTGGACGCCGGGCCAAGATCACGTTGGGGCGCACACGGCCACCGTTCGCGCGACCAACGAGGTCGGAACAGATGACTTGCTTATCGAAATTCAGGTAACGGATGGCGGTAGTGAGGGCGAAGGTGAGGGCGAGGGCGAGGGCGAGGGCGAGGGTGAAGGTGAGGGCGAAGGCGAAGGTGAAGGCGAAGGCGAGGGCGAGGGCGAGGGCGAAGGTGAGGGTGAGGGTGAGGGTGAGGGCGAAGGCGAGGGCGAAGGTGAAGGCGAAGGTGAGGGCGAAGGTGAAGGCGAGGGGCAGGCGCTAATAGGGCACTCTGCCGATCAGAATGGCGATGGACGCATCGAATTGACCGAGTTGCTGCGGCTGATCCAGTTCTATAATTCCGGTGGGTTTCATTGTGCCGATAACCCGCTTGATACGGAAGATGGGTATGTCGCGGGCCCCGGCGCTAACCACTCGTGTGCACCGCACGACGCGGATTACGCAGGTGGAAGGCAAAGTTGGACCATCGCGCTAACTGAGCTGCTGCGGCTCATTCAGTTCTTCAATAGCGGCGGGTACCACTATTGCCCCGAAGAAGGGACCGAGGACGGCTTCTGCCCCGGGCTGTTGCGGTAGCGGTTGGGGGCCGGTACGCGGGTTCGCGCGTTTCCCCCGCCTGTCCGCCTCCGGTCCAATTTGCGGCGCTTTGGTGCGGCCTGGATTTCTGCTTCCGTAGCGCGTACCCCCAGGGCTGTCTTTCCGACCGGCTTCCGTCGCTGCAAAGATCGCGCTCTCCCCTCCTTCGCCCCCGCTTCCGCCACGCGCGGATAGCTGAGCAATTCCCTCTCCTTAATGACGGATATGAAGTGCGCACCCGGCTCTAAATCCTCCGCCAGTACGCCACGGAAAAGATAAACCACGACATTCGTGTCCAATACGCGTTCTGTTCCTCCCGTGCCATTGCCCTTACAAACCGCCGCGCCGCGCCTATAGCCGAACCGGCACCCCGCATCGCGCCAGGTACTCCTTCGCCTGCCGCACCGTATATTCACCGTAGTGGAAGATGGACGCCGCGAGCGCCGCGTCGGCGCGGCCCTCGACCAGCGCCTCGCGCAGGTGTTCGAGCGTGCCCGCGCCGCCGCTGGCAATGACCGGGATGCTCACGGCCTCCGCCACGGCCCGCGTCAACGGGATGTCGTAACCCGCCTTCGTGCCGTCCGCGTCCATGCAGGTCAATAGAATCTCGCCCGCGCCCCGGCGCTCCGCCTCGCGCGCCCATTCCACGGGTTCGAGAGGCGTGGGACGTCCGCCGTCCCGGCCGCCGTGGCTCTTTACGATATACGCGCCGCCTTCCGTCTTCTTGGCGTCGATGGCGACCACGATGCATTGCGCGCCAAAGCGCGAGGCCGCCTGGGTGATGAAATCGGGGTTCTCGATGGCGGGCGTGTTGATCGACACCTTGTCCGCGCCCGCGTTCAGCATACGCCGGATGTCCTCGATGGTGCGGATGCCGCCGCCCACGCACAGCGGCATGAACACCTGCTCGGCCGTGCGGCGCACCACGTCGAGCATCGTCTCCCGGTTGTCGGTCGAGGCGCGGATATCGAGGAACACGAGTTCATCGGCCTGTTCCTCGTCATAGCGTCTCGCGATCTCGACCGGGTCCCCCGCGTCCCGCAGCCCCAGGAAATTGACCCCTTTCACGACGCGGCCGTCGGCCACGTCCAGGCAGGGTATGATACGTTTCGTAAGCATGGTGTCGTCAGTCCAGCCTCGTCTCCCGGGCCACGTAGCCCTTCTCCCGCTCTCGGTCCTCTTGGTCCTCTTAGTCCTTCAGGTCCTTCACGTCCTTTCGGTCCTCACCCCGGGCCGCCGGGTCTCCTTCTATCGATCCGGCGCGTCGTCGCGCAGAGGCGGTAGCGCCCCATTGTCGAACACCGCTTCCTTGAGGACCTCCTCGTCCTCCTCGAAGGCCAGCGGCGGCAGCGGTCGCGCCGCCGGATGCGCCTCTTCCTCGACCGCAACGGCCTCAGGGACATCCGGGGCCGCCTCGGCGGCCGCTTCCACCGCGACAGCGGGAGGCGCGGCAGTCTCGTCGAGCGCCTCTTCCTCCAGCGGGGCCATGCCCACTTCGGGCGTTTCCGTAAATACGGAGCCCAGGCTTTCGACCGCCCGCCGGTCGGCGTCTTCCATGAGCGACTTGCAGGCTTCCTCCACGTCGATCGTGAAGTCCTGCACGTTAAGGTCCACCGAGACGACCTCTTCGAGCCCGAGGAAATTCATTGCCGCGTCCGCGATGTACTCGTTGACCCGCTGTGCGATGGCCCGGGCCCGCTGCCGCGGCAGCTTGTTCAAGCGGGCGTCGGCCTTGATGATCAGGTGCTGGCCGTCCGCGGACGGCACAATGTCGATGGCGCAATAGTCCACCTCGGGCATCCGGTTCAGCATCTTGTTAATCTTCCGATACGTCGAATCCAGTTGAATCGTCACATTGCCGCGCCCGGCGGAAAACGTGATCGATCGGCGCGGCCCGACCCGCGGCAAGGGGACCAGCCCGATCACCCCCAGCAGGGTCATGGCGCCGCCCAGGATCAAACCGATCAGGCGTTTCTCTTCGGGAGCATCCGGCACCCGGGCCCAAATGGTGTTAAAGGTCTCGCGCACCTGCCCGAAATCGAGGTTGTACGCGAGCACAAGCGCGCCGCATACCACCACAAGCAGCAAGAGCAGCCTCGCCACCGACCATTGCAGCCTCCTCATAACGGTTCTCCTTCCGGTTCGCGATCTCGTCAGCCGCGCGGGTTCAGGTACACGTCCACCGCTTCCACCGCCGCCTCGGAACGGTCTCCCGCGTTCGCCGCCACCAAGTCCTGGATGCGCCGCCCGAGCGCAATGACGTTTGCGCCCGGAAAAGTGATCACCCGCACCTCGAAGCGCAGCCGGCCTTCCCGGTCTTCCCGGACCCGGACCCCCGGCCCGTGGAATCCAAGCAGCCACCACCGCCGCGCTCCGCCCAATCGGGCCACGCCGTCCAGCCGCGCCACCTGGGCGCGAATGCGTTTCTTGAGGGCGCGCATAGTCCACGCTTCCTTTACATCCGTTGCGAGCCGAGGTTACAGGAACCTTCATCTTACCGCATGAATTCATGAATTTGCTATCTTGTCAGAGAGTGGGGGAGAGCGCGATTACTATCACGAGTGCGAAGGTCGCGCGTTATTGCGATTCCGCCAAGTGTTCGCCCACGAGGTCCGGCCCAAGATCGCCGCGCCGGAACCGTTCGCTCCGGATGAGCCGCGCGCAGAACCGGGCCGTCGTGTCGACCCCTTCCGTCTCGAACTCGCTTAACGCGCCGCTCAGCCGCGCGATGGCCTCGTCCCGGTCGCGTCCGCGCGCGACCACCTTCGCCAGCAGCGCGTCGTAATAACGCGGGACCTCGTACCCCGCGTAGATGTGCGTATCCACCCGGACGCCCGGCCCGCCGGGAAGATGGCAGCGCCCGATTCTACCGGGGCTCGGCGCGAAGTTGCGGTCCGGGTTCTCCGCGTAAATGCGCGCCTCGATGGCCGCGCCCCGCGGCGCGACCCCATCGTAGCCCAGCGGCTCGCCGCGGGCTATCCGAATCTGTTCGCGCACAAGGTCGATCCCCGTCACTTCCTCCGTCACCGGGTGCTCGACCTGGATGCGCGCGTTCAATTCGATGAAGTAGAACGCGCCGTCCGGCCCGAGCAGAAACTCGACCGTGCCCGCGTTCGTGTACTCGACCGCGCGCGCCGCGTGCAGGGCCGCCCGCGCCATTTCCTCGCGCAGTTCCGGGGTCAGCACGCTGCACGGCGTCTCCTCGATGAGTTTCTGGTGGCGGCGCTGGATAGTGCACTCCCGCTCGCCCAGAACCACCATGTCGCCGTATTCGTCCGCAAGCACCTGAAACTCGACGTGGCGCGCGCCCTCGATGTACTTTTCGAGGTACACGCCCCCATTGCCGAAAGCCGCCTGCGCCTCGTTAGTCGCCACATCCAGCGCTTTCCGCAAGTCCGTCTCGTTCTTCACCAGGCGCATGCCCTTGCCGCCGCCGCCCGCCGCCGCCTTCACCAACACCGGATAGCCCACCTCCTTCGCGATCTCGAATGCCCGCTTCGGGTCCTCCACCGTGCCGTCGCTGCCGGGAAGGATCGGCGTGCCGGCCGCACGCACCGCCTGACGGCAGGCCGACTTGTCCCCGCTCAGCGTAATGGCCGTCGCGCTCGGGCCGATGAACCGGATGTTGCACTCCCGGCAGATGCCCGCGAACTTCGCGCTTTCCGACAAAAAACCGTACCCAGGGTGGATGGCCTGCGCGTCGGTCACCTCCGCCGCGGCGATAATGCTCGGGATGTTCAGGTAGCTCTCCGCCGCGGGCCCTGGGCCGATGCACAGCGACTCGTTGGCGAGGTGCGTGTGCAGGCAGTCCCGGTCCGCTTCCGAATACACGGCGATGGACGTGATGCCCATCTCGCGGCAGGCGCGGATTATTCTCACGGCGATCTCGCCGCGATTCGCTATCAATATGCGCGTCAACATGGGATATCAGGCCAAGGGCCGCACGGCGTACAAGGGCTGACCGTACTCGACGGGGTCGCCGTTCTCGACCAGGACCTTCTCGATGATGGCGGGGAATTTCGCCGTGACTTCATTCAGGATTTTCATGGCTTCGACGATGCAGACCACCTGCTCCGTCTCGACGGTGTCGCCCGGCAGCACAAACGGCGGTTCGCCCGGCGCCGGTGCGTTGTAGAAAGTGCCCACCATGGGCGAATCGATGGTCACGAGGCCCCCGTCCGCCAAACCGTTGCTCGGAATCGACGCGGGTGCGCGGCCGGCCTTCTCCGCCGGGGTAGACGGCGCTTCATGCGCGACCGGGTGCACAATCGGCGCGCTCAGGCCGCGGGCCAGCCGGACACGCCGCCCCTCCGCTTCGACCTCGAGCTCCGTAAGGTTCGCCGCGTCGAAGATGCGGATCAGCTTCTCCAGTTCGTCAAAGTCCACCCGGGGTCCCTCCTCGCGGGAGCCGCGGCCCGGCCGTTTAGCTGACGCGCTCAATGTAGTCGCCCGTTCGCGTGTCCACGCGCACCATGTCGCCTTCATTCAAGAACAACGGCACCTGGACGACCGCGCCCGTCTCGAGCGTTGCCGGTTTCGACCCGCCCGCCGCGCGGTCGCCCTGTACACCCGGATCCGTCCGGACTATGGCCAATTCAATGAACATGGGCGGCTCGACGTGCAGGACCTTGCCCTTGTGGAAACTGAGCGTGGCGTCCGCGTTCTCTTTCAGCCACTGGCTTCCGTCTCCGATGGTCGCCGCGCTCACCGCCATCTGTTCGTAGGTCTCTTTGTGCATGAAATGGAACAGATCCCCGTCGCTGTACAGGTATTGCCACGTCTGGTCCTCGATCACGGCCTGCTCGAACTTCTCCCCCGAACGGAACGTCTTCTCGAGGACGCGGCCCGTGCGCACGTTCTTGAACCGCGTGCGCACAAACGCGCCACCTTTGCCGGGCTTCACGTGCTGAAAATCGACGATTTCCAGTAAATCGCCGTCCAGCTCCACCGTCAACCCGTTTCTGAAATCCGCCGTCGAAATCATCCGCTCAATACCTTAAGCTGCTTGGGCGTCCGGCTCAGAATAGCACACCCGTCCCGTGTAATGACGACCAAGTCCTCGATACGAACCCCGCCCCGGCCCGGCAAATAGATACCCGGCTCCACCGTGACGACCATCCCTTCCTCGATCACCGTATCGGACTCGACATTGAGCCGCGGCGCCTCGTGGATTTCGATGCCGACGCCGTGCCCCAGGCCGTGCCCGAAGTGCGCGCCGTACCCGGCGTCCCGAATAAGATTCCGGGCGATGGCGTCCGCCTCCCGGCAGAGCATGCCCGGTCGAAGCGCCTCGAGCGCGGCCTCCTGCGCGGTCAGGGTTACCGCATAAATCTCCTCGAACCACGCGCCCGGAATCGTATCGAAAGCGAACGTGCGAGTCAAATCCGAACAGTAGCCGTCGCGCCGACAGCCGCAGTCGATCAGCACGATATCGCCCTTCTCAAGCCGTTTGTCGCCCGGCATCCCATGGGGCAGCGAACTGCGCGCCCCAAACAGCGCGATCGTGTCGAAGGACGCCCCCGCCGCACCCCGCGCCTTGAACGCGAACTCGATCCGCGCCGCCGCCTCCCGTTCCGTCATGCCCTCCCGCAAGCCCCCCGCAACCTCCATGATAACCTCGTCCGCAAGCTCCGCCGCCGCCCGGACCCGCGCGATCTCGTCTGCGTCCTTCACCTGCCGCTGCCGCGACACGATATCCGCCACCGAGCACAACTCGCCCTCGAACGCCTTGCCCACCGTGTCCGCCTGCCAAACCGTCAGCGCCGTGCCGTCAAAGACCGCGCAATCGACCCCCAGCGCTTTCAGATGCTCGCCCACCCGCGTCTCCATCGTCCCGGTGATCTCGACCACCTCGAAATCCCGCACCTGCTCGCCCGCCTGCTCCGTGTACCGGAAATCGCACAGGAACAGCGCCTCCTTCGCCGTGATCACGACCGCCGAGGTCGTGCCCGTGAACCCCGTCAAATACTGGTTCGCCGCCGGCGACAGGCTGAAAAACGCCTCGCAACGGTCCTCAGCCAGCCGTCGTCGAATCGATTCACAACGTTCATTCATCCGCGCCGCCTCGCGGTACTCATCCGGCGGCTATTGCCGAATTGACTCACAGCGTCGATTCCTCCTTGCGCGCCTGCGGCGGCCCGGGCCCCGCCCCTGCGCCCGGTACCCGGGAAACGCCCGACCCGCCCGATCATACGTGCGCCGCCTCTACGAGACAAACCGCCGCAGGACGTGGGGCGTCCCGCCCCACATTCCCTCTCCCCGAGGCAGACGGTCAGGGTCTTGGATGGGGTCAACCAAATGTGGGACGATAAGCCCACTTTCCGTTCGTCCTCTTGCTCGCAATCGCAATCGTAATCGTAATCGTGCTCGATCCCCTCTCCCCGAGGGAGAGGGTCAGGGTGAGGGTTACTCCGCCATAGGAGGTGTGGCGTTCCTCTCACTTCTCGCTGAGGAACTCCACCATGCCCTTGATACCCCCCAACGTCATGTCCTCCATGTGGAAGAGACGGCGGATACGGTTGAGCGTGTACGCGCCGTAGGTGCTGTCCCACTGGTCCTTCGGGATGGGATTGAGCCAGCAGGCATGGCGGAAACGTTCGGCGAGGCGATTGAGCCAGTACGTGCTCGGGAGTTGCGCCGCGCCGCCCCAATACGCGAGCGCGCCGCCGGGCAGTTCGAGTTCCTCGGGGGCCATCGTGGCGTCGCCGAAAATGACGATGCGCGTGTCCTGCCGGCGCGTGAGCAGCGTCTCGATCGGGAACGCCCGGACGCGCCGAAAATCGACCCAGACCTTCTCGTAGATTGTATTGTGAAAGTAATAGGTAGTGAGGTCCTCGAAGCGCTCGTGCAACTTCGTGAACAACATCTGCGTGAGCCGGATAAACGGGCGCATCGAGTAGCCCCCGTTATCGATAAGGAGCACCACGCTGATCTTGTCGCGGAGGTCCCGCTCGAAGACGAGGTCGATCTCGCCCCCGTTGCGCGCGGTACGGCGGATGGTCTCGTCGAGATTCAGCCGATCGCGCGGGCCTTCGGCCTTCATGTGCTTCATCGTTTCGAGAGCCTGGCGCAGGTTTTCCTCCCGCAGCGTGACCGCGTCCGAGTACTGGATATAGCGGCGGTCGCCGATGACTTTGAGCGCGGACCGCCCCCCGGACTCGCCGTACACCCGCACGCCCCGCGCCGCGTTGCCCGAATGCCCGAAAGGCGAATTACCGCCCGTGCCGATCCAGCGGCTGCCGCCGTGGTGTCCCTCCATCTGCTCGCGGACCGTGTCCCAGAAGCGGCGCATCAGTTCCTCGGGGTCGAGTTCCCAGACCGCGCGCGGCGGCAGTTTCCCCGCGCGCACCTGCTGTTCGAGCCATTCGCGGAACTGTTTCGTCTGGAACAATTCCGGGTCGCCCTCGGCCACCGGCGGGAGATCGATACCGAAGAAATACAGCGCAAACGCCCGCTCATAGGCGTCCATGTGCTCGGCCCGCCGCACGAAACAAAGCCGCGCAAACACGTACAGGTCGTCGAGGCTCTCGACCAGGCCCTTTTCGAGCCCCTGGTTCAATTCGAGCAGGTCCTTCACGCTCGCCGGCACCCCGTACTCCCGCAACAGCGCCACAAAATCAACAAACAGCGCGCTCGCCGTCCGAGCGTCTTCTCCCTTGCCCATGCAATACCTCGTACTCGTACTCGTGCTCGTGCTCGTAATCGTAATCGAACACAAGCAGGAGTGTTGTGCTACATGAACCTCAATAATACGGCCTGCGGCCCGCGTCCCCCTTGCGGAAACGCTGGATATCGCCCGCGCGCTTGAGCAGCACGCCGATGAGCGGCGGGTCCTCGGGTTCCGGGATGCGGTCCGCGATTTCGAGCGCGCCGATCCAGTTCAGCAGTTCGCTGGTCGCCGGCGGCTTCTCGAAGCCGCGGCCCCGCAGTTCGTAGAAGATGTCGGTGGCCGCTTTCAGCAATTTCGGATTCGTGTCGGGATAATGCAGATTAACAATCCGGCGCATGTCGTCCGGCGACGGAAACGCGATGTGATGGCAGTAGCACCGCCGCAGAAACGGATCGGACAACTCCCGCTTCGCGTTCGACGTGATGAAAATGGCCGGGCGAATCGCCGCCTTGATGGTTTCATTCACTTCGCGGATGGTGAACTGGCACTCGTCGAGGATATCGAGCAGGTTGTCCTGCACGTCCGACTCGGTCTTGTCGATCTCATCCAGCAGGAGCACCACCTTCTCGTCCGCGCGAAAGGCGCGCCCGATCGGCCCCCAGATGACGTAATCGTAGAAGTTCTCGACATTGCGCCCGGTCTTTCCCGAACCGAAGCGCGCGTCATTCAACCGCAGCACCGTGTCCTGCGTGTAACACGCCTCCTCGCCCTTGATCGTCGACTTGCACCGCAGCACTTCGAGGCGCATCCCGAGCGCCCGCGCGACCTCGAAGGCCAACTGCGTCTTACCCGTGCCCGCCTCGCCCGTCAAGATGAGCGGCTTCTCCATCGCCAGCGCCATGTTCACGATGGCCCGCAACTCCGGGTCGAGGTAATACTTGTCCGTTCCCTCAAAGGCGTAGGTTTTCATTTACTAGCGCACTCGTCTAGCGTTCGCCCTCTTGTGCCCGCCGCTGGGCAGGCGTGGCGACAAGTCGTTCGGGATGTTCTCGTTCCTCGGCGCGCAAGCGCTCGCAAAGGGTGTGCAGATCATAGTTTGCCTCGCGTGCCATTTCGTCCCGCGCCTTGCGGACCTCCGCGACAATCGGATCAACGACGATAGGGGTCTGCGAATGTGTCGTCATCAAGTAGTTCCTCCGGGGTGCAAATGACGGGCAACGGAAAACCCATGGCCGAGTTAATTGCCGCCAAATGCCTGCGCATACGCGCATTCGCTATGTGCGCGCAATTCCACGTCACGAGGTAGTCAACACCATGCACCGAAGCGATGGCGATATGCAACGCATCATACACGCCCTTCTCCGGCAGCGCCAGTCGCTCAGCATACTGCATCGCCAAAGACTCGCTTTCCGGCAATATGGGTAGCAGCGGGAATTCACTTACCGCGTCGAGTCGTGCGGCCGCCGCATCGGGATCGCCGCGGCCAATCTCATTCAGGACGCTTGTGAAATGCACGCATCGTATTCATGCAGGTGATGGTCCCACCAAGCGTAGGTAATCTCCTGGTGTGCCGCGACAATCAAGTCGCGCGAACGGCGCGCCGTGTAGTAACTGACGACCGAAGACTCGATGTAGACTCTTGGCCTATTCAGTGTCTCAGGGTCCATTGTTCGTGGTGTTTCCACGAAATACACATGGTATTTCCAGACGTAGTATAGCCGATCTGGCGCGGATTTTCAGACGGAGAGCATCTTGTCTTACATTGCCCCGCGCAAACACCCGTCGCGGCCGACCGAGACCGGTCGACCGCGACGGAACAAGACGCAATAGCCGTGGGATCACCCGGCGGGCTTGATCTCGATGACCGCGCCGACCGCCTCGAGCGTCTCCTTGATCTTCTTGGCTTCGTCGTCCGCGACGGCCTGCTTGACCGGCTTCGGGCAGCCGTCGACCAGGTCCTTCGCTTCCTTCAGGCCGAGACCGGTCAACGCGCGGACTTCCTTGATGACCTGAATCTTCTGCGATCCGTGGTCCTTCAGGATGACGTCGAACGAGGTCGGCGCCTCTTCCACCGCCGCTTCGCCGCCTGCGGACGCCATCGGCATGGCGCCCATCATCATCGGGGCCGCCGCCGTCACGCCGAAGGTCTCCTCGAGGCCCTTCACCAGTTCACTCAACTGCAGCACGGAAAGCTGCTTCACTTCATCGATAATCTGCTGTACTTCCGACGACAGCGTCAAGGTTTCTTCCGACATGGATGTGTAATCTCCTGTATTGCGCACGCGGCGCGCTGGCCGCGCGTTTCCTATGTTCTTGCCTGACTCGGCGCGGCCCCGCTATGCGGCCTGCGCCTCTTCTTCCTTCTGTTTCCGAATCTGGTCCACCACGTTCGCCAGATTCCGCGGGAGCGCGCTCAGCGCGCCCACCAGATTGCGCAACGGCATGGCGATGACGCCCACCACCTGCGCCCGCAACTGGTCCACCGACGGCAGATCGGCCAACGCCTGGAGCCTGTCGCGTCCCACGACGCGCCCGCTCACAATGCCGCCGGTCATGCCGACGACGTCCGCCTGCTTGCGGAAATCCTTCAGGATTTTCGCGGGGGCCACGGGATCCTTCGAGAAGGCCCACGCGGTCGGTCCCTCCATGAACGGGACCGCGCCCTCGAGCCCGAGTTCACGCAGCGCGATCGTCGCCAGGGTGTTCTTGTACACCTTGAAATCGACGCCCGCTTCCCGCATCAGCCTGCGCAGTTCCGTCACCTGGGCCACGTTGATCCCAACGTACTTCGTGAGAATCGCGACCTCGTTGTCCTGGATGCGCTGCTTCAGTTCCGCGACGGCGGCTTCCTTTTCCGGTCTTGCCAATCGAGTCACCTCCTTTCCCTTGGCGTGAAAAATGTCCCGCGCCATCGAATGACGGCGCGGGACATGGAAAGATCAACTCGATTTCCACGGCACGCGCTACGTCTCGGCAGGCAGATTTAAGGCCCTGTGGCCGCCGGCTGTCTTCGACGCGCGGTTCGCGTTGCCCGAAATATAGCAGACCCGCCTGCCCCCCGTCAAACGTCCGCAACGGCCATGCACGACGGCAATGCGACCTGGAACATCATGACACGATCCCCGGATCCGCCATAGGGGCATCGGGACTCTCATCCACGGATGCTTCACGCGGCGCCGGGGCAGAAGCCGTCCTCCGTGCCTTCGCCGGGGCAGTAGTGGTAACCGCCCGAGTTGTAGAATTGGATGATTCGCAGCAACTCGGTCAATGCGATCTGCCAATCCGGACCCGGCGGCGCGTAGTCGCTGTTATGCGGAGAGCATGTCTCGTTCGCGCCGGGGCCGGGCACGTAACCGTCTTCCGTACTGCCCGGATCATCCGCGCAGTGGAACCCGCCCGAGTTGTAGAACTGGATCACTCGCAGCAACTCGCTCAGTTCTATCAATCCATCGCCGTCTTGGTCCGCCGTGTGCTCTTCGGGCGGCTCGCCTTCGCCCTCGCCGCATGGGGCCGCCACGTTCACCACCCGGACCGCCTGGTTCACATTCCCCGAAGCATCCGTCGCCGTAAGAACAACCGTGAAGCTCCCTGCGTGCGACGGGTCGACATCCGTGTCGTCAATAACCAGGACGGGCGCGGCGTCACAAACGTCCGTGACTGCCGCTCCCGGGTCCACATACGGAACACTGCAGGGCCAAGCCAGGGGATTCGCCCCTGACAACGCGATTTCGGGAAGGCTCGTGTCGCGCACGTGAACCGCCAAGACCAGTTCGGTCGTATTGCCCAGCGGGTCGCTCACCGTGTAGGTGACTTCGTAGTCGCCCACGGCGTCCGCATCCGCGTCGCCGGTTACTGCTATATCGCCGGAAACGTCCCCGTAGGTGGTATCGAACGCAGTAGCGTTCGGACGGATGAATACGTCCCCGCACTCGATAACCAGGGGATTATCCCCCGCAAGTGCAATCTCCGGCCCGCGCCGGTCCACAATGTACATCTCATCGCACTCATGGTCGCCATTGCCCAAGCCCGGGCCGCCCAACGCGTTGTTATCGACATCGCGAATCGTGTCGTTGTCCCGCAGGTGCACCTCGATGACGCCGGCGCCTTCGCCCGAAGCGACGAGAACGGTGTAGCCCGCGCCGCTCCCGGTCACGCTCAAAATCGCCTCGCCGACCAGATTATGCGCCTCCAATTCAAAGTCCTCAATATCCACGCCCGTCACCGCCTCACTGAACAAGACTCCAAACGCGACTTCCGGCGCCGCCGTCGGGCTCGGCCCGTTCCGCAAGATCGACACGACCTCCGGCGGGATCAGCGCACGATGAGGCACGCTATCGCGGTCGGGCGCCGGCGCCGCGACCGTACCGCCCGCGTGGCATAAACCAGTCAAGGCCACGATGCACCACATACCGGCCCCGCGAGACCAAAACGCGCTCACACCATTCATGACTGCGTCCTCCCGCCTCCCAAGCACCACAGTACCCGTCGTCGCGCGTCGTCTCAAAGCCTGGCGGCTCGCTTCCGAAGCCTCGACACAACACACGCCGCGAACGGCAGCGCCAGCGAGATCAGCATAAGTCCCCCGACATCCGCCGCAGGTACGGCTTCCGCAACCGTGATCTGCACAGAATAAGTCCCCTTTTCGCCCGGATATTGGCAGGTATAGGTTCCGGTGTCCTCGATCTGCAAATTCGGGATAAGGAGGGTCTTGCAACGTGCGCCGACATAGCGGCCCTCGATGAGCCTTCCCGCGCCCTCTCTTGACCAAATGAATATCTCGTCCGGGGACACATCGCCGGGCACGGCCAGACAGGCGTCTTCGCCGACGCGGAACAGGTGCCTCGTGGACGGCCTGCACTCCGGGCATCCCTCGCAGTCCGGGCAGATGCGCGGATGCAGCGCCGCCGTCACATAGTCGATGGACGGGTCGTTCTGCTTTTTCCGGAAGCAGACGACCGGCGTGAAATAGGCGTACTCCTGCGCATTGGTGTAGCCGTCGCCGTCGGCGTCGCCCGAGGCCGCCAGTTCCTCAAGAAGCGTGAAATCCGCCTTATCGAGCACGGGGTTCGCGAATCCACTGCCGAAGTAGCCTTGGAGCGCATCCTCCAGAAGCGACAGCAGCCCCGCAACAAATCCAAACGAACCGCTCCCCGTTACGCTAGACGGACCCGTGGCTGTGACGCCCCCGTCGCCGAGGGTGACATACCCCACAAGGAGTTCCATGAGTCCCGGCACGAGCGGTGGCAGCACCGGCGCCAACACCGGGCCGATGTTCCCGTTGAGAAGTTGATTCCAGTTGTGATCCCACGCGGCGCGCGCCTGGGAATGCGTGAGGACGCCGTTATCGAATTCGGCATCACTCAGGATCGCGGATAGCAACCCCAACTCACTGCCGGCGTCAAGCAGGCCGTTGCCCGTCACGTCGATAACGTAGTTCTGATCGTCCGCAAGGTCCACGTGGAAGGGACCGTTGATATCGGCGATTGCGGGGTCAAGCAACGCGAGCAACGCGCCGTATTCGTCGCCTACCTGACCCAGCAGGGCGTTCATCGACACCTGGGCAAAGGCCACGCAGAAATCCACCTCTCCTTCGCCCTCGCCTTCGCCTTCAGAAGCCACACAGTCATGCTCGGGCAGATGCGGCGCTATTGCAGCAATGATGCGGTCCATTTCGGTCTGGTAGTCCGCACAGAGTTCGACGGCCCGGTCGAAATAGGTCTCTGCGGTCGCCAAGTCGACCCCCAAGTGCACAGCGAGCAACGGCATGAGCATGGAGCGAACGGCGTCCAAGTCGCCGCTAAGCTGCTCCCCGTAAACCTCCATCGTGCTGCGATAGGCCTCGAACGCCTTTCGAATGTCCTCGTCCGCTTCCTCAACCGTCAGACCGGACACCCGCGCAGCCAATTCCGCGGCGAAGGCGTCGACCACGGCCTGTTCCTGGACCGCTCCAGACGCCGTCGCCGCGCGCCTGACCAGCATGCCGATTTCAGAACCTTGATCCCTGCGGATGAGATAGTCAATGGCGGCCTCAAAGAGATCTTCGCCTTGCTGCATGCTGATCCCGAATTCCTGACTCAATTGGCGGATGATGATGGTCGAGTAAATGTCCTCCGCGCCCGTGTCATAAAAGAGGTGGGCATAATAGTCCGCCCCCCAGTCGCTGTTATGAGTCGAGAACCCAATGGCAAAACAGGAGTCGGCGAGGCGGGCATATTCGTGGTGGGTCATGCTGCTCAGCCGGGATCCCTCCAAGGGATTATCCACGCTTACCAACCCGGCAAAATCGGGCGCGATAGCGCCCCAGACAATCTCTTCATTCAAGCTGGAAGCCGCCCGCGTGGCCAGGTAAGCGTGCGTCACCGGTCCAAACGCCCATCCGTTCCCACATAGAGTGACCATCACCGCAATCAACGCCTTGCGACTACTCATACCATGGGTCCTTCTGTCAGGAAGAAGTCGTTTTATGCACTTCAACCCCACCCCACAGACACAACCGGCGCCGCTCGCATGTGCGGGACTTCCGCATTATAGCACGTCCGCCTGAGTGTCCTGCGACGATGCAGGGCAACGTGTCCGCGCCCGCGTTAAATATCGCGGAACCGCCCAAGCTCCACCGAGTTCTCGCGGTTTCCGGACTCCTCGATCCATTGCCGAGTGCCTGCAATAATGTCTCACGGTATCTGACGCGCGTCCGGGACGCCGGTGACGCCAGTAAGCGCGCATAAACCCGTAAACGTCCCCGACGCCGGCGGCCGGGTTCGTCTACGGGATACCCGTCGCCCCGGTCTTACGACTTGCCGCCAAGTTGTTCTCCGAAGTTCTCAGGCATGCGTGCGAGATGTCGAGCATCGTTGCTGCCACCAACCCGTCCTTCGAAAACTGGACGGCATCTTCTCGGGGACCAACGACGCGCGGGCGCCTCCCCGTAATCGCCGAACCGTCCTGTTACTATATATGGGCTGCGACTCCTTGATGCGGGCACGGTTAAGTCTTGTCGTTGCCTCCATCCAGGCGCCGTTCAATTCGCCAACCACCTCCAAGACACCCCAAGGAATGCGCATCGAATATTCCCAATATTTCACTAACCCATTGCAGCCCAATAACTTACAATGCACTACCCGAGTCTCTTGCGGGAAGTCCTTTGACTGCGGGTACAGAAGGAGTTACTGGGCTTTGTTGGCACTACCCCCTTGACAACCCACAGCCGAACCCACATAATGAAGAAAACGGGGGCTCCTTTCTTGGGTTGTCACCCGTGTACTTCTCGACAGCCGCAGGCAGATGACCAGAGAGAATCGCTGTGATTCCCGCCGGAGTATGCCTCTGGAGAACGCGTGATGAGGGCGGGAAGGGGGAAACGACATCGGCCCGCCCGTAAGAGCAGCGGGCCAGAAGAACAAGTCTCAACGTCCTTCGCAATCTTGTCCGTAGGGTGTTCAATGCCAGAAGGGAGGCGGTCATGGAGAAAGAGTCTTTTCGTAATCTCAAGCAAACCTCGTGTTTAGTAATCGGACTGCTGTTCGTGGGAGTTGCGGCCCAGGCAGCCAGCGTGCAGGTCGTGTGTGAGGAGGACGGGCTATATCCGCCAAATGTCACAATCTATACAGGCGACAGTGTCGAATGGGTCTACGGTAGTGGCAGCCACGTTATCGCCAACGGCCGTCCACCGGACGTCGACGGCGACATCTTCAACTTCGCGATCATGTCCGTCATTCCGGACCATACCGAGCAATTCCTCGAACCTATGGTCATCCCCTATACGGATTGGTACGGCAGTGATCCAGACCCGGTCTTCCACTACGGGACAATCACGGTACTGCCGGCGATCCTCTTCCCCGGACCTCAGGGCCTCAGCGCACTGTACTACGAAGACGATCCCGACGATGACGGCAACGTACAGCTTGCCGTCGCCATGAACAACACCTGGGTCGCCGTCTACCGCAAGAATATTGGCACTTCCTCCGAAGCGCTCGTCTCCGTGCGCTCCACGGACGGCGGTGAATTCTGGACCGAAAGCCCCGTCGTAATCAGCACCTACGACTTCGTGGATAGCGTCGCCGAAGAGGAACCGGCGGTGGCGGTCAGCCCCGCCGGCGTGATCATGGCGGCGTGGAGTTCCACCTATGACCATGGGGGCGATTTTGGCGCCGATCCAGATATTTTCACGTCGCGTTCATTCGACGGCGGCCTGAACTGGCAGCCACCCGTCGCTGTCCCGACTGCCCCGTTCGATGGAACCTCCGACGACGGCAAGCCGTGCCTGACGTGGCTGGCCGGCGATGGCGACGTCCTCGCGGTATGGGAATCGAATTTCAATATCTACAGCACGGCCGGCACGGACTACGACATCTTCTACGCTAGAAGCCTGGATGCAGGCGCAACATGGGGCTCTCCCTATGTGGTCTCCAGCACCATGAACTCGGACAGCGTGGCCGACCGAAGTCCCGCTGTGGCCACTGACGGAAAAGGCAAGGTGGTTATCGCCTGGGTACACGAGGGCGCCGACGACGACATACTCTGCGCGATCTCTACAGACGACGGCGCCACCTTCTCGGTCCCATATCAGGTCAACAAGAACCAGAACACCGACACCGGCGACGATACGAACATCAAGCTGGCGGTCAACAGCAAGGGAAAGTGGGTCGCGGTGTGGCTGTCGACGGAAAACCTCGATGGGGCCATCGGCACGGATTCGGACATACTTTGTGCCCACTCTGATTTCGGACACGTCTGGAGCAACCCGCAAGTCCTCAATTCGAACGCATACAGCGACCCATGGGCGGATCGCGACCTGACCCTCACCGTAGACCGGAGCACAGGCCTGTTCATGGCAGCGTGGTATGGTTTCGACCCGCTGAACAAGAACATCGGCGGAGAAGCGGATATCCTGGCGGCCGTCTCGACGGACGACGGGCAGTCCTGGTCCCCTGTCTTTCCCATCAACACCAACGCCGCCAGCGATAGTGGCGTCGATATAGCCCCCGCGCTCGCCTCCGACAATCACGGGCATATCCTTGCCGCGTGGACGTCCGACTCAGACTACCTCGGGGCCGGCAGCGATGACGACCTCTTTTTCTCGCACATCTATCACCCCTTCATCCCGTTCAGCAATACGCAAGCTGTCAACCCCTTCGCCAAAACAGACTCGACCAAGGAGGAAGACCCCGACGTGGCTGCCGGTGGCAATGGAAGAACCATGCTTGTTTGGTCCGGCGACGACAACAACGACGGCGATACGGATATCATGTCCGCCATCTCGTCGAGCGGGGGAGAAACGTGGTCGCCTTTCTTCGTCAACCAAGCCTATACCGACAGCGGCGAGGATACCAACCCCACCCTCGCTTCCGATGGACAGCTCAAGTGGCTTTGCGCGTGGGAGTCCACAGAGAACCTTGGGGGACAAATCGGGACCGACAAGGATATCCTGTACTCCACGTACACGGCCGGAACCCCTTCCTGGACCCCTCCCGCTGTCTTGAGGTTCCTGCCCGATGCGGAAGATGCGGCATTGGACGAAAGCCCGGACGCCGCCTATGGCAGCGGCCGCTGGGTCGTCGTGTGGTCCTCCCGAAACGATCAGTTCGGCCTTGGCACGGACAAAGACATCGTCTTTGCTTCGTCTGACAACGCCGAGACTTGGCAATATCGTGTTACCGGGTCTTACTGGTACGGGGACTCCGCAGACGATGTCGCCCCCCAGGTCGCTACCGACGGCCGCGGCGCCTGGATCATCGCTTGGTCGACCACGGCGCCTTTGTCCAAAACCCGCGGCGCCTCGGACGCCGACATCGCATATGTCCGCTCAGATGACAACACGGCCACGTGGACCGCGCCCGCCCTGCTAAACCCGGACGGCGCCGGCAACGTTATCCCGGATGTCAACCCCGTGATTGCCGCGGACAGTTTCGGAAATTGGATAGTTACATGGAATTTCCAGTGGAGTGAGTTCAACATGGACATAAAGTACTCCTGCTCCACTGACAACGGCCTGAGCTGGTCCAACAGCCGCTTCCTTACGCGCCGCTATCAAGAGAACATAACGCCGGGCGGATCCACACAAAAGGCGGAATCCCGGCCCGCAATCGCCACAAACGGTCACGGACAGTGGACCATTGCATGGCACTCCCTGACGGACTTCGCAGACCAGATAGGACCGAGCGATTACGACATACTCATTGCGCAGTCCTTCGACAACGGGGCGACGTGGAGCAAGGCTGGACTCGTTAACGGCTACGGCACCATCGACAACGACGACGGGCCCAATAACCTCGATGCCCAAGCGGCGATCACGTCAAATGGTTACGGAAACTGGATCGTCGCATGGGAATCGAAGCATAACCTGCGCGGCCAAATTGGAAATGACTATGACATTCTCGCCGCGGCCTACTCGCCGCTCTCCGTCGTCGCTGTCAATCAATGGTCCGTGAGTCCGACGACGCTCGCCGTAATCGGCTACAGCGTGGTCTTTTCCGACGTGGTTACGGGCGTTGACGCGTCTGATTTCGAGATCGTCACGCTCTGGGGCGAGCCGCAGGCCGTCATCAGCAATGTGACCAACCAAGGCGGCGATGAATGGGATGTCGAGATTCAGACGAACGGTGACACCAGCGGAGAAATCGCACTGAGACTGATCGACAACGATAGTATCAAGAACGCCGACGGCCCGCTTGGCGGCGTTGGCCTGCGCAACGGGGATGCGGGCGGTCCGAATTATGTCCTCGACCATGACGGCCCGCAGATCACCTTGCTCGGAAGCAACCCGACCTTCGTCGCGTGCGGCAGCGGACCCTACGTGGACGCCGGAGCCACCGCGGAGGACTACGTTTTCGGCGATGTCACCGACAGTATAGTCGTCCTCGGTCTGGGCACGGTAAACACCAACGCCCAAGGATGGTACACCGTGACCTATCAAGTGCCAGACCCGCTCGGCAACAGCAGTCAGACGAGCCGCCAGGTCAACGTCGGGCCTTGCGGCGCTGAAGGCGAGGGTGAGGGCGAGGGCGAGGGTGAAGGTGAAGGTGAAGGTGAAGGTGAGGGCCAAGCGGCTGGGGATCACACGGCGGACCAGAATGGGAACGGTATTATCGAACTGACCGAACTCCTGCGCGTGATTCAGTTCTTCAACTCCGGCGGGTTCCATTGCGCGGACGACCCGGGCAGTACGGAAGACGGGTTCATTCCCGGAATTGGAGCGAATCACAGTTGCCCGCCTCACGCGAGCGACTACGCGCCCAGCGGCCCAGACTGGCAGATCAAACTGACCGAGTTGCTCCGGGTCATTCAGTTCTATAATTCCGGCGGTTACCACGTTTGCCCGGGGGAAGGAACCGAGGACGGGTATTGCCCGGGCCTAAAGTAGATTCTGGGCAGACGGACAACACCAAGCAGCGAGAGGGAAGGGGCGAATACCTGCTTAGCAGCGGGTATCCGCCCCTTTTTCAGTTTCAGGCACACCGAGAGAATCGCCGCACAAACCGCCCTTGCCCAGCAGCAGGACGAGCGCCAAACCGATTCAAAACCCAACATCCCGGCGCACTCCCGATGAACGCACTCTCCGCAGGTCGTCCTTGTGCGTACGACACGTTCCCGATCCGCACATCGGGTACATAAGACACCGATCACGCGCGACGACAGCCTGGATCACAGGACGCTATCGGGCGTGCGCTTCGACAGGTGCTCAACTGGCGCCGGGGCAGAAACCGTCCTCCGTGTCCTCGTCTGGGCAGTAGTGGTAGCCGCCGGAATTATAGAACTGGATGACCCGGAGCAACTCGGTCAATTTGATCTGCCAGTCCGGACCTGTCGGCGCATAGTCACTGTTATGCGGACAGCACGACTGGTTCGCGCCCGGACCGGGGACGTAACCGTCTTCCGTGCTGCCCGGATCGTCCGCGCAATGGAATCCGCCCGAGTTGTAGAACTGGATGACCCGCAGCAATTCCGTTAGCTCGACCAGATTGTTCCGCGACTGGTCCGCCGTGTGATATTCGCTGAAGCATGGATCCCCCTCACCTTCACCTTCCCCCTCTCCCTCGCCCTCGCCTTCACCTTCGCCCTCGCCCTCGCCTTCACCCTCGCCCTCGCCCTCGCCCTCACCTTCACCCTCGCCTTCGCCTTCGCCCTCGCCGGGGTCTATCTCAACGAATACGGCGATCACCGTCTTGTTCCCGTCCATGAGAATCGTCGTGGGGTTCTCCGACCCCGAGAGGTCGCCTTCCCAATGGTCGAAGCGCCAGTTCTCCGCGGGCGTGGCGCTGACT
The DNA here is from genome assembly GCA_029556545.1 of Candidatus Hydrogenedentota bacterium. Lineage (GTDB taxonomy): Bacteria > Hydrogenedentota > Hydrogenedentia > Hydrogenedentales > JAGMZX01 > JAGMZX01. The sequence goes on along the minus strand of JAKQEQ010000138.1, from coordinate 85,362 downwards.
TCGACTGTCTCCCCCTCGTAGTAACTATGTGCCACCGGTTCCGGGAATATCGACCCCTGACCGCTCGTGGAGGTGTACAGAAGATAGACGTTGCGCTCGACAAAGACGGCGGTGACCGCCTTGTCGGCGTCCATGATGATCGTGGCCGGGTTTTCCGAGCCGTCGAGGTCGCCCTCCCAGTGGTCGAACAGCCAGCCCGTATCCGGCGTGGCGGTGATGACGACTTCTTCGGCGTCCGCATAGGTGTGGACGCCCACGTCGGGATCGACCGCGCCGTTTCCGACGGCGGCGATGGTCAAGGTGCGAGGCACGATGAAGACGGCCGTGACCGCCTTGTCGGTGTCCAACACGATATTCGTCGGGTTTTCCGCGCCGCTGAGGTCGCCTTCCCAATGGTCGAAGGTCCATCCGGTGTCGGGCAGGGCCTGCACCTGCACCGATTGGCCCTGCGGGTAGGTATGCTCGCCCACCGGGGGAATCGTGCTTCCGTCGCCCATGACGGCCATCGTCAGCACCGATGTGCCGGTCTCGAGAAAGACGGCCGTGACCGTCTTGGGCCCGTCCATGGTGATCGAGGCGATCGGGCTCGTATCGCTGAGGTCGCCCTCCCAGCGATCAAACGTCCACCCCAAATCCGGTATCGCCGTCAAGCCGACCGTTCGCCCCGCGACGTAGTTGTACGTGCCGGGCGGGGGACTCGTGGTTCCATTGCCGACCACGAAGATCGTGAGCGGGTACCCGCCCTCGATAAATACGGCGGTCACCGTCTTGTCCGAATCCATGTACACGGGTTGGCTCAACGGCTCCGTGCCGCCGAGGTCGCCCTCCCAGTGATCAAAGGCCCATCCTTCGTCCGGCGTCGCCGAGACGAAGACAAACGAGTACGGGGTATACGTGTGATCGCCCGCCGACGGATCGACGGTTCCATTGCCGACCACCGCGACGGTCAGCGTGAAGACTTCCGTGCTCTCCGTAAACACCGCCGTCACGCTCTTGTCCCCGTCCATCACGACGGCCCCGACGATGTCCGTTCCGGAGAGGTCGCCTTCCCAATGATCGAATTTCCAGCCCGCGCCGGCGTACGTGCCTATCTGCACGGTGCGCCCTTCGAGATACCGATGCGCGCCGGGCGACGGGTTCGTTGTGCCGTCCCCCACGACGGCTATCGTGAGCAAGTATCCCCCTTCCGCGAACACCGCCGTCACCGTCTTGTCCGAGTCCATCAGCAGGTACCGGTTCGATGGCTCCGTGCCGGTCAGATCGCCCTCCCAACGGTCAAACGCCCAATCCGTGTTTGGAAATGCCGAGAGAAAGACGGCCTGCCCCTCCGGGTACGTGTGCTCGCCCGCCGGCGGACTGGTCGTGCCCGAACCGACGACCTCCACCGTGAGCGTATAGGTCGTCTGCGCCGCCGCAAACGACGCCGAGGCCGCCGCGATCAATCCGAGAACAAGCCCTGCGGCCCGGCGCACGACCGCTGATACTTCACCTGTGTGTGTCCGCATCATTTCCTTCCCTATGAGAGGAATGCCAGCAAGCACCGGCTCTCATCGAGTTCGCCGAGCACGGAATCGACTTGGAAAACCGCGCCGTGTTGCGTCTTGCCGACAGATTCACAACGCGGGGAAAATCAGAAAGAAGTAGCTATACCTTTCCCACAATGTTCACGCCCTTGACCGTTACGAAGTAATGGCCTTGTCCGTTGTAGCCCGTCGCTTCTTTTCTTATGAGTAAGACGCCGTTGCCTTCCGGATAGAAATTCCACGTGCCACCATTTCCCGAGGCATAGTTGTCGATATCCACAGTGGTGAGATTATTGCTCCAGCCGTCATTACGACCGACGAAGGACAGTCGCGAGCAGCCATAAGTCGGGATGTACCCGGCATGAACGAACGCGGCGGTGACGATGACACAGCCGCCAAAGTCAACCCCGGCGCCAGGCGTAAGCTGCACTCGGCAGTTGATTTGTTGATTGCTGTTGGCGGGCCCGGAAAAGCAGATTTCCCTGACGCCACCCTGGGGCGGGGACTCCTGATTCGTCCATTGGGCGCCGCTCCACGCCAGGACATTGCCCACCGCCGGAGCGGGGACATTGACATTGGTCAGGTCATTCAGCACGTGCGAGTGGTTGCCCGCCGCGACTTGGGCGGCGCCCGCGCCGATCTTGCTTTCGGCGCTTAGATCGCTGTACGCGGAATAGCGGTCGGTGCTTAGCGTACCCGAGGTAATCTGTGCCGCGGAGTGATTGTGATCCAAGAGGGCGAACGCGGAGGAGTCCAGTGTATCGAGCGTGTCGGCATTGCCGGCGCTAGTCGCCGTGGCGGCATGTTGCGCGTAGGGCACGCTCGCCAGGGGCACGCGCGGGTTGTACACCTCGAGCACGCCTCCCGTGTTTGCCTCGACCTGCAGCCACAACGAACCATACGTGGCGAAGACGTTGCCCAGCGCGACGTTGCTGCCGAGGAACACCGAGAACATGCCGTTCTTCGTCGGGACCGCCGGGTGGTCCTCGTCGCCCCACCGCTTGTTGCCCCCCGTCGGGGCGTCCCAGATCGAGAAGCGCATCGGATACGTATTGTCCGGCACGGGCGACATGGTTGCGTCGCGCAGCATGCCCTGGTACGACACCGTGGTCGAATTCGCCCAGCCGCCGGCGGCGCATAACGCGGCCGCCGCCAGGATGCCCAGCACCTGCCATCGAATGAATGCTCTCCGGTCCATTTCTTGTCTCCTCTCAGGAATGATCGATATGACGACGCACAATTACCGCTTGCCAAGAACCCGATTACACTGTGGACTCGACAGCCCGTCTCACCCCCGAAGCATTATACACCAGAGCCCGCACTTCTCCAAACGCCGAGTGACATCCACGCTCCCGCCGGCCCGGAACGTTGTTGCCCGCGACTTTCAACGCCCGTTCACGTTCTCCGCGCGTTTGCGGGCCAGGCACAACAGGAGCGCCCCCGGCAGCCACGGAAGCCGCTTCTCAACGCGGAACGCGGCGTTCGCCAGGCGTTGCGAGAAAACGCCAAGCCACGGACTGACGAAGTTGAACGCGCCCAACGCCACGACGTCGAAACCGCGCTCGTCGAGCAATTCGCGGAGACCGCGCCGGTCAAAACTGGCCAGGTGCTGATCGCCGCCCATGCGCGGCGTCAGGCCGAGGCTGTCCAAGGCGTACTCGACGAGCGGCCACGCGCTCCGCCGGTTCGGCGTGGTCAGGAACAACGTGCCCCCGGGCCTCAGGACGCGGCGCATCTCGTCGAGGATCCGCGCGCCGTCCTCGGGCGCGAGATGCTCGATCACCTCAAGCATTGTGACCCAGTCCAGCGATTCGTCGCGGACCGGCAGCGCACCGGCCTCGCCCGCCACCACGCGACAACCGGCCCCGCCGTAGCGCGCCTTTACGAAGGAGAGACAAGCCGGGTTGCTGTCCAGCGCCGCGACGAACGGCGAGATCGCGATCAGTTCCGGCAGCGCGATCCCGGAGCCGCACCCGGCATCGAGGCCGCGGCCCGTGACGCCATGGGCGCGCAGCACGTGTGCGAGCATCCGCATGCGGTTGCGGTGCCAGCACCGCTGGGCGCCCCACCCTTCGTGCATCGCGCGGTGCTGGTACTCGGGGGGGATGTGATCCCGTTCGAGCGGAAGCGCGTAGAATCGGCGCAGATCGCGCAACCGGATCAGCGCCAGTTCGTAGAGCATCCGCGCCGAATCCCGCGCGAGCCGCATGCTCGATCCGTCCATGTTCATCAGATGCACCGGCACGCGCTCGATGCGCCAGCCGTTTACGCGCGCGATATGAATGACCTCCACGTCAAAGCCGAATCCGGAGATCGTGACGCGCTCGAACAGTCGCTTGACCGTGTCGCCGCGGAAGAACTTGAAACCGCACTGGGTATCGGCGATTTGCGTGTTGAGCACCCCGCGCACCAGAAGCGAATACACGCCGCCGAGAACGCGGCGCCGCCACGGCACGGCGGCGGAGTGGCCGGACCCCGCGAGGTCCCGCGCGCCGATGACCATCTGGAGGTCCGGGTTGTCGTGGAACATGGCCAGAATCGCGGGCACGCGGTCGAGCGCGTAGGGCAGGTCCGCATCCGTGAACGCCACGACGCGTCCCCGGGACTCGAAGACGCCGCACTTCACCGCCGCGCCTTTCCCCCGGTTCTCGGGCAACGCGATCAGCCGGAAGTCCGCCGTCGTTTCGCCGTCGATGAACGCCTGAGCGACGGCGGCCGTGCCATCGGTGCAGCCGTCCAGGACCACGCAGACCTCACACGCCAGCCCCGCGCGCCGCGCGAAGGCGTCAAGCCCCGCAAGCGTCGCCGCGATGCGGCGCTCCTCATTGTACGCGGGAACGATTATGGAAAGATCGTAGTGTGTCGGCAAGACCGCACGCTCCGCTGATCGCGTTCGCGGTGCATTCTATCGGGCGTGCCACCGCCCGGCAAGAACGCCGCGGGCACGTCACAATTGGGGCGCGCCGCGATCGCGCAGTTCCTCAACAACGTGGCGCACGTCCTGCGCGCGGTCTTTCGGGAGCACGAGCACCGCGTCCTCCGTCACCACCACGACCATGTCGCGCAGGCCCACCGCTCCGACGGCCATGCGCGCGGCCCCCGGCGCGTTGAACACGATGCAGCCCGACACGTCATCGACCACGGGGTCGCCCACGAGCAGGTTGCCGGCGGCATCGAGCGCGCAGCCCTCGCTCAGCGCCGGCCAGGACCCTACGTCCGCCCACGGGAATTCGCCGCGCACGACAAGCACCCGGCGCGCGCGCTCCATCAGCGCGTAGTCGATCGAGAGGTCGTCGAGTGTGGCGAAGACGCGCTCCGCGTCTTCCTCATTGCCGCGGCGCAACACGTCGCTCATCACGTCGATGGCCTCGAGCAGCTTGGGCCGCGCGTGCGCCAATTCGTCGAAGAACGTCGAGACCCGCCAGAAGAACATGCCGCTGTTCCAGAAGTGTCGCCCTGACGCCAAGTACGCCTCGGCGCGGTCCCGGTCCGGCTTTTCGTGGAACGCGCTGACGGGGCGGATCTCCGGGGAGACAAACTCGGGCAGCGGCGGTGCGCCGGTATCCGCCTCGATGTACCCGAAGCCCGTCTCGGGCCGCGTCGGCGCAATCCCGCAAACCACCAGCGCGTCCTGCGACTCGGCGGCGCGCAGGGCGGTCTCGACGGTCGCGCGGAACAGCGCGTCGTCGCCGATGCGGTGGTCCGCCGTCGTGATAGCGAAGCTCATCGCGTCCGGGGACAGGTCCGCGTGTTGCGCGAGCAGCACGGCGGTCACGTAGGCGAGCGCACCCGAGGTATTGCGCTTGCACGGCTCGCCGACGACGTTCGCGTCCGGCACGCCGACTGCCGCAGCGCGGATAGGCGCGACGAGATACTTGCCCGTGATGATGTAGAGATTTTCCGGCGGAATCAGCGGCGCGAGGCGTTCGACCGCCTCGACGAGCATGCTCTTCGAGGGATCGATCAAGGGCAACAATTGCTTCGGGCGGTCCCGCCGCGACAGGGGCCAGAACCGTTCGCCCGTGCCGCCCGCCATGATGATCCCGAACCGCGTTAGCGCCATGTCGTCACCCTCGCTGTCGCCGTATCCGCCGCGCGCCATACCATCAAGGCACGGACGCCCGCCGCGTGTCAAATTGCATGCGGTGCTCGCGGACGTGAAACGGGGTCTTCCGCGCCCGCCCATTGCCGCGCGCGACTTCGCCGCCTATAATGCCTGCCCGGGAGGGCTCGCGGATGGCGCGATATCTCGTCACAGGCGGCGCGGGATTCATCGGCTCGAATATGGCGCGCGCGCTCGTCGCGCGGGGCGAGCAGGTCCGCGTCCTGGACGATTTCTCGACGGGGCGACGCATCAACCTCGGAGACATAGCGCGCGACGTCGAAGTGGTCGAGGGGAGCATCTGCGACCCGGACGTCGTCAAGCGCGCCATGACGAGCGTCGCGTATTGCCTGCACCTCGCCGCGATTCCCTCGGTTCCCCGCTCGGTGGCCGACCCGCTGCGGTCGAACCGGGTCAATGTCGAGGGTTCGCTGAACGTCATTCTCGCGGCGCGCGACGCCGGCGTCCGGCGCGTCGTCTATGCCTCTTCATCCTCCGTATACGGCAACGCGCCGCCCGGGCGGCTTGTCGAGGATCTGCCCCGCGCGCCCGTTTCGCCCTACGGCGTCAGCAAGGCCGCCACGGAAATGTACGCCGAGACGTTCAACCGCCTGTACGACCTCGAACTGGTCGGCCTGCGGTATTTCAATGTGTTCGGCCCGCGCCAGGACCCCGATTCGCCCTATGCGGCGGTGATCCCGATATTCATTCGCGCGCTCCGCGCCGGTCTCCGCCCCCCCGTGCACGGCGACGGCCGCCAGTCGCGCGACTTCACCTACGTGGACAACGTCGTCGAGGCCAACCTGCGGGCGTGCGCCTGTCCGGAACGCATCGCGGGAGTCTATAATGTGGCCTGCGGCGCGACGGCCTCGGTGCTGGACCTGGTCGCGACGCTGAACAGCGTCCTGGGGACGCGGCTCGAACCCGAGTTCCTGCCCGCGCGGCCGGGCGATATCCGCGATTCGCAGGCGGACATCCGCCGGGCCGGGCGCGCGTTCGGGTATGCGCCGCAAGTGTCGCTGCGCGAGGGTCTCGAGCGAACCGTGGCGTGGTACAAGCGGATGGAGGACACCCCATGAAACGGAAAAAGACGGTGCTGGCGGTCGCGGCGCACGCGGACGACCTCGAGTTCATGGCGGCCGGCACGGTGGCCCGGTTCGTCGATGAATTCGACTACAACGTCTACGAGTACATCCTCACCGACAACTCGAAGGGCTCGTACCGGCTCTCGCCGCAGACGCTCATCGAGGTTTCGGCGCGCGAGGCCGGCGAAGCGGGCGTATTGCTCGGGCTGCGCGAGGTGCGCCTCGAGGGCTACCGCGACGGACGGCTCAACGAGGTGCATCCCAACGTCCTGCGCGACAAGGTCATGGCGTTCATCCGCGAGGTGAAGGCGGACATCATCATGAGTTGGGACCCCTTCGCCCCTTACGAGGACCACCCGGACCACCGCATGACCGGCATGGCCGCCCTCGAGGCCGCCGCCTTCAGCGGCAACCCGCTCTTCCACCCCGGCCACGCGAACCCGCCCCGGCCCGTTACCGAAGCCTACTGGTTCGCTAAACACCCCATGAACGCCGAACTCTTCGTGGACATCTCCGCGACCATCGACAAGAAGATCGCCGCGTTGCTCGCCCACGACTGCCAGATGGTCCTGACCGTGGACGCCTTGCTCCAGGAGGCGCAAACCCTGGGCGTGGAATTGCCCATGCTCGAAAACCTCGACGACAACGGCCACAAGGACCTCATCGCGGCGGGCGTGCGCCGCTGGTGCGCCGAACTCGGCGAGCCGCGCGGCATGGCCTTCGCGGAACAATTCCGCTACGAAAAGCTCGGCATGCTCGACCGCGTCTTCGGCACGGACTTCGTCAAGCCGGATGTCATTCAGTAGCGCTCCTTAGCGACGCTCAGCACGGAACACGATTCTGTGCACAACCGCCAATCCATTCGGGTGATTCGTGTCATTCGTGGTTGGAGACTTACAAGAACCACTAATCACACCAATTCCACGAATCCAGCCGCCCGATCACTTCAACGATACGCAGTTGTCGCCTTGCGTCGGCGGGGCGCGCGCCGTATGCTCGTGGAACATGAGCGAGATAACGGAGATAGAACCGCCGCGCATTGGCCGCACGCTGATCATGGGCATCCTGAACGCGACGCCGGACTCGTTTTACGACGGCGGGCGCATCCGAGGCCCGGAGCAGGCCTACGATCTCGCGGTGCGAATGTGCGCGGACGGCGCGGACTGGCTCGATGTCGGCGGCGAATCGTCGCGGCCGGGAGCGGCGCCGATCGACCAGGACGAGGAATTGCGGCGGGTGCTGCCGGTGTTCGAGGCGCTGCGCGGGCTGCCCGCGCGGCTCTCGGTGGATACGCGCCGCGCGGAGACGGCCCGCCGCGCGCTGGCGTCGGGCGCGGGGATGGTCAACGACGTCACGGCGCTGCGCGACGACCCGGATATGGCCGCCGTGGTCGCGGAATCGGGCTGTCTGTGCGTATTGATGCACATGCGGGGCGACCCGATGACGATGCAGGCCGCGCCGCAGTATAATGACGTGGTCGATGACATCTGCGCGTTCTTCGAGGAGCGAATCGAGGCGGCGGCGCGCGCGGGCGTGCGCGATGAGCAGCTCTGGCTTGACCCGGGCTTCGGTTTCGGCAAGACTCCCGCGCACAACCTCGAGCTGCTGCGCCGGCTTCGCGCGTTCAAGCGGTTCGGCAGGCCGGTGCTCATCGGCACGTCGAACAAATCGACCATCGGCGCGGTGCTCGGGGTGCCCGTCGAAGAACGCATGGAAGGCACGGCGGCGACGGTGACGGCGGCAATCATGAACGGCGCGGATGCGATCCGCGTGCACGACGTGCGCGCCATGGCGCGCGTCGCGCGCATGACGGACGCGATTCTCGCGGGAGAACAGTATACGCATGAGTGAACGGCTATTCGGCACGGATGGCATCCGCGGCATGGCGAATCAACATCCCATGACCGCCGAGATGGCCCTCAAGGTCGGGCGCGCCGCCGGGCTTATCTTCCTGAAGGAGGATCGACAGCACACCATCCTCATCGGCAAGGACACGCGCCGCTCGTGTTACATGATCGAGAATGCGCTCACCGCCGGGTTCTGCTCGGTCGGCGTCAACGTGTTGCTCACGGGCCCGCTCCCCACGCCGGGCGTCTCGTATATCATGCGCAGCCTCCGCTGCGACGGCGGCGTCATGATCTCCGCCTCCCACAACCCCTACGCCGACAACGGCATCAAAATCTTCGGCTCGGACGGCTACAAAATCCCCGACGCCGCCGAGGACGAGATCGAGCGGCTCATCGCCACGGGCGAGGTGGACGACTTCCGGCCCGTCGCGGAAAAGATCGGCACCGCGCGCCGCATCGACGACGCCGTGGGCCGCTACATCGAGTTCGTGAAGGCCACGTTCCCGAAGGGTATGCGCCTGGACGGCCTCCGCATCGTCGTCGATTGCTCGAACGGCGCAGGGTACAAGGTCGGCCCGGAGACCTTCCGCGAACTCGGCGCGGACGTCGTCGCTATCGGCGACCGGCCCAACGGCCTCAACATCAACCACGGCCTCGGCTCCGTATTCTCGGAAGAGATGCGCGCAACCGTCATCGTAGAGCGCGCCGACGTCGGCATCGCCTTCGACGGCGACGGCGACCGCATCGCCATGGCCGACGAACACGGACGCCTCCTCGACGGGAACGCGCTGCTCGCGATCATGGGCCTCGAACGTCTCGAACGAGGGGACCTCCCCGGGAACACCGTCGTCGCGAACATCATGGCGAACGCCGGCCTCGAACGCGCCCTCGCGCCCCGCGACGGCAAGGTGCTCCACACCAAAGTCGGCGACCGCTACGTCGTAGAGGCCATGCGCGAGCACGGCCTCACCGTCGGCGGCGAGCCCTCCGGGCATATCGTGCTCCTCGAACACAACACCACCGGCGACGCCACCATCGCCGCCCTCGACGTCCTCGCCGTCATGCGCCGCAAAGACCAGCCCCTCTCGACGATCGCGCGCGTGTACCAGCCCCTCCCCGAGTGCCACCGGAAAACGCCCATCGACCCCGCGCACCGCCCCGACCCCGACCGCCTCGAACAACTCGCCCGCGACGCCGAAGCCGAACTCGACGGTCATGGCCGGGTCGTCATCCGCCCCTCCGGCACCGAACCCGTCATCCGCGTCCTCGTCCAGCACGAAGACCTCCGCAAGGCGGAGGCCCTCGCCGCGCGGCTTGCGGAACGGGTGAAGGGAGTGTGAGAGGGGCGCTTGTGCGCGGTCACAGGATTTCAGATTTGAGATTTGAGATTTCAAATTTGGAATTTGGAATTTGGAATTTCAGAGTCACGGCTGTTTGTCCGAGTCTGGATAGTCCTGTGGGCGGATGCGGCGCATCATTTCGTCGAGTTCGTTCTGGAGCGCCGCGGCGCTTTTCCGTCGTTGATATTGCTGACGCGATTGCTCGGTCAGGTGGCGTTGTCCTTTGATGTCGCAGTTCTGGAGGCTGTCCGCCCAGGCGCGAATCTGGCGGGAGCAGGACTCGGCAAGAGATATCAAATCTGAGATTTCAGATGATTGGCTTCCGGCGCGCGTTCGATGAAGCGGAGCATGGACCGGACATCGCCCGCGGAACCGCGCGCGATGTAGAGGAATGCGAGCAGTTCCGCGGTCGAGCCGCGTTCGAAGCCTTCGGCGATGTTGTTCGAGACGGACAACGCGGCGCGTCGCAGTTGATCGCGGAGATCGCCCGGCTGGGTGAAGAAACGGTTGCGCGTGATCTTGTAGATGCGGTCCGCGAGGTCGATGGCGGCGGTCCAGGCGGGCAAGTCTTCGAAGCGTTCGTATTTCATGCGGCTTCCGCCGTTATTCGCTTGTCTCTGCCTGCGCAATCTTCGCGCGCTCGTCGTCGGTGAAGCGGGCGTTTTCGGGGGCGGCGGGCCGCCAGGATTGTTCGAGGGCGGGCGGTCGCGGGGGGAGGTTCGGGATCACGAACACTTCGTTGCCGTCGGGGTCGGTCTCGATGGTTCCGCCGGCGCGTTGGACGGCGTCGCGGGCAAGTTGCCCGCAGACTTCGATGAGTTTCGGGAAGTTGTAGGGCGTGTGGCTGAACGTGCGTTCGGGGTTGAGCGCGCTGGTGAAGCGCTCGGGCAGTTGCGCGCACCCGAGAATCGTGAACAGGACGCCCGCGGCGTTGGACGGGTTGCAGTCGGAGTCCTGGCCGCAGCGCGTGGCGATGATGATGGTCCGGTCGATGTCGCCCTTGCCGTAGAGCAACCCCATGACGATGTACGCGCCGTTGATCTTGGCGTCGATGTTGAAGGGGTCGTCGGGTTTCGAGCAGGAGAAGCGGCGGTAATCGCGGTTCAACTGGTACTTCTCGTCGATCCGTTCCCAGGTCCGCTCCCAGTTTTCGGGGTCTTCCTTGTACCAGCGGATCACGTCGTTGATGCACTCGTGGTACTGGCTGCCCTCGGGGACGCACGCGAGTCCCGCGCGCACGACGGCCTCGATGTCGGTCTCGAAGAACGCCGCGGCGTACATGCCGCCGACGAACAGCCCGCCGTAGAGGCCGTCGCCGTAATTCATCAAGCGGCCAAACTTCTCGCCGAGTTCGATGACGGCGTTCGGCAGGCCGGGCGCAATCAGGCCAGAGAAATCGGCCTCGATCTGATAATCGATGTCGTCCGCGTGGTGGTTGAACGCGGGATGGCCCGAGTCGGGCGGTGCGATACCGTTGCGGAGGTTGTCGCGGCCGGCGCGGTTCGCGTGCCAGAGTTTATAGCCGCTGTTGGCGAAGTCGATGCCCGCCTGGCGGATCGATACGTCGAGGCCGTGCATTTCGAGGGTCCGCAGGAACGTCATCTCGACGTAGAGGTCGTCCTGGGCGAATTGATTGACCATATCGGGCCACCACTCGGGCATCTTGTCCTCGGGCATGATGACGCCGTTGAAGCGAAACTCGGTGGGGGCGCCCCAGCCCACGCCCACCATCTGGCCGATCCACCCGGCCTTCATCTTGTCCATGTACGCATTGACCGGGAGCCGCAGGTGCGGCGATTCCGCCGCGACAACAGCTTGGGTCAACAACACCGGCACAAGCAACAACCACGTGCATGTCCGCATTTTCGAGGTCCTTTCCTTGAGTTCGTTCCCGCCGCTACCCGGCGGCGTTGCGCATAAGTAGCGCATAGAATTGTATCGCCTTGACGTAATCCTCGACCGCGACCCGCTCATCGGTTCCGTGAAAACGCGGCAAATCGTCCTCGCCTAGCGGGAACGGGAGGAACTTGTAGACGTTCTCGGCCACGGCGGTGTAATGACGCGAATCCGTGCCGCCGAGCACGAGCATCGGCGCAACGACCGCCTCCGGGAACACCTGCCGGATACTCCGGTTCAGGGTTTCGTAGGCGGGCGCGTCCACGGATGCGACGGGCGACGGCTCGTTCGCGGGTGGGATAACCGCTACGCTGACCCGATCGTCCGCGATGGTATTCCGTACATGCGCGAGCGCGCCCTCTATCGTTTCGCCCGGCATGATCCGCAAGTTGACCACGGCGCGCGCCGTGGCGGGCAGTACGTTCTCCTTCACGCCCGCTTCGAAGATGGTCGGGGCGATCGTGCTACGGAGCGCGGCGGCGGTGGCGGGCGCGCTCTCGAGTTGCCCGCGCACGATCGGGCCGAACGCCCACAGATTCGCCATGACGAGCCGCATCGGGAAATCCATCTCCGGCCCGACGCATTCGAGCATGTCGCGGGCCGGCCCGGCCAGACGCCCGGGAAACGGGTTTGCTTCGAGCGCCGCGACTGCCCGCGAGACCATGCCGATGGCCGTGTCGGGCGGCGGCGCGGACGAGTGGCCGCCGGTTACTTCGGCCGTCAGGGCAACGCTGAGGTAGCCCTTCTCCGCCGTGCCGATGAGCGCCACCGGCGCGCGCACGCCGGGGACGATCCCGTGCGTTATCGCCAGTCCCTCATCGAGGCAGAAGTAGGCACGAACGCCGCGTTCCTCGAGCAGGCGGGCGGTCTCCTTCGCGCCCGCCTGTCCTCCGACTTCCTCGTCGTGACCGAACGCGAAGTGCAGCGTGCGCCGGGGCGTGAACCCCTCCGCGATCAGCGCCTCCGCCGCTTCGAGGATGCCGAGCAGCGCGCCCTTGTCGTCGAGCGTGCCGCGGCCCCAGATGTAGCCGTCCGCGACAACCCCCGCGAAGGCCGGATGCGTCCAGTCCGATTCGGTATCCGGCGCGACGGCCACGACATCCTGGTGCGCCAGGAAGATGGTCGGTGGCAGCGACGGATCGCTGCCGTTCCACGTGTAGAGCAACGCGAGTTCGCTGATGCGTTCGCGCGCGAGGGTGGCATGCACCCGCGGGAACGACGTTTCCAACAGCGCGTGCAATTGCTCGAAGGCCGCCGTCTCGACCTGCTCGCTGTCCTGATGGGATATTGTCTGGATGCGGATCGCTTGCGCGAGGCGTTCGGCGGCGGCCCGCGCATCCACGGCCACAGGCGTGAACGGCTCGACCTCGAGTTGCCGCGAGGAGAACGTCGCGGTGCGCGCGAGCAACACGCCGACGAACAGCGCCAACAACAATAGGGGTGTCAGCAGCAGCCGCTTCTTCATAAGTCCATCCCGTCAAAACAACGCATCGAACTCGACCATCGGAAACGCGGTCAGCGCGGACCGCGGCGTCGCGTTCAGGATGCGCACCCCGTGCTCCTCGGCCCAGCGCGCCGCGCACGCGAAATCCTTCTCCGCGTCGAGCGGACGCGGCATCAGGAAGCGCTTTTGCTCCCCGGTGGCGTAGCGCGCGTCGAAATGCGTCGGCCGCGTTGCATCCTTCGAGACCCAGAAGCGTCTCGGCCCGCCCTTGCCCGCTTCGCGGCGCGCACGGGCAATCTCGCGCGCGGCGGCGCGCGCCGCCTTGTACCACGCGCGGTCGTCGTAACGACGCGCCAGCCAGCGCCCGCCCAAGCGCGCCATGCGCCGGAGCCGCTGCGTCTTGCGCAGGTCGTAGCGATGGTCCACGCCGATGAGGATAATCGGGTCGCACCCCATTACGGCGGCGATCTGGAGAAGCATATACGTCACGGTGTACCCAACTAAAAGCCGCGCGGGATCGGTCGAAAACTCGCGATTCGCCGCTCGCGGCCAATCGAGGTGGACGGGGCACCCCGCCTCGAATTCGAGCAGCGGCAGATACTCGAAGGAGAAGAATTTCACCGTCTCGCGCGGAATATGCATCTCGTATTCCGGGCCGTATTCCTCGATTTGCAGGCGGTCCGACACGCCCCAATACGGAAACGCGAAGCCCCAGTCCTCAAAGCCGAGATAGCAGCGGTTCGCGCCGAGAACGATCTCGTCGCGCAGGCGCGTCATGTCGATGGCGTTCAGGCTCGGCCCGTTCCCCGCGATAAAACAGCGGCGGCCCTTGTGCGCGTCCCGGAACGCATCCAGCAGGTGCGGAACCCGAAGCAAACGGCTGCCGGAAAGGCTGTAGAACTCGAACTCGCGGAAGCCTTGCCGCCACAGACGCCGCACGGTGTCGTACCACGGCGCGACCTGCGGCAACCCGACGGGGAACTGGTGCTCCATAGGAATCGTATCGAGACTCAGCGGCATCACGATGCGCGAAGACGTGGCACGGGCGTCTCGCCCGTGTTCTTGGGTCTCGGGCAGGATGCCCACGTCACCTGCCGCCGCGTCGTCCACCGTTCGGACCGCCGTTACGGCGGGGAAATGGTCCCGCAAGGCGTTCGCGGCGGGCAGCGCGGCCTCTTCCGCGATCAACGTGACTGATGCGCCCGCTTCACATGCGCGCAGCCGGCGCTCCGCCAAGCGAACCCCACTCGGGTGAACGTAGATTAAGGACTCCATGAAGCGCTCCCGACCGGTCTCTGAAGGCATAGCATCGCGGATTCGCCGCGCCAGTGCAAGCCGCTGCGACAACCTAGGCATTTCCCTTGTGCCCTTAGGGGTGCTTTGCATAGAATCACGTTCGCATCGACGAGGGTGCCGTAACATCGGGGTGATCTGTCATGAAGAAGTCCGCCGGAAAGCGACGCACGGCGCATATAGTTTCGCACACGCACTGGGACCGGGAATGGCGCTTCCCCATCTGGGAAACGCGCCTCATGCTGCTCGATTTCATGGACGAACTCATCGAGGTCCTCGAATCGGGCAAGTATCCCGGATTCCTCATGGACGGCCAGGTCGCGCCCGTGCTCGATTACCTCGAAGTGCGTCCCGAGATGACGGAACGGGTCAAGGCGCTCGTGCGGACGGACAAACTCCAGGTCGGGCCGTGGTTGTACCTGCCTGACGAGTACCCCGTAGACGGCGAGTGCATGGTCCGTAACCTGCTCTGGGGCCACCGCCGCGCCCGGGAACTGGGCAAGGTCTTCAACGTGGGGTACACCTCGTTCGGCTGGGGCCAGACCGCGCAGCTGCCGCAACTCTACGCGGGCTTCGGCATGGACGTCGCCATGATCGGCAAGCGGGTCGGCAGGCATCGCGCGCCCCAATGCGAGTTTCTCTGGCGCGGTCCGGACGGCTCCGAACTGCTGTCCACGCGCTTCGGCGAATTGGGCCGCCAGAACTTCTATTTCAAGGTGCACTTGTCGGCGCTCTTCGGCGTGGACCACGAAGGCCCAGGCTGGGTCTATCGCTGGGCGGAGGGCGGCGTCGCCTTCCACCGCGCCGACCCCGAGCAGATGGAACAGGACCACGCGCGCATCGACGCGCCAGCCCGCTGGTTCCCCGAGTCCGTCACGCCGGAGATGATTGAAGCGGCCTGGAACACGATGCACGAAAGCGTGCTCGCGGACGACCGGCTCATGATGAACGGCTGCGACTACACCGCCAGCCAGCCCATGTTCCCGGAAATGGTGGACCGGCTGAACGCGGTGGACCCGGACCCCGACCGCCAATGGGTGCACACGACCATGCCGGAGTACGTCCGCCTGATGCGGCGCAAGCTCGATCGTGGTGCGTTGGTCGTGGTCGAGGGCGAACTGCGCGACGGGCCCGCGATGGCCGTGACGGGCAACGCCCTCACGACGCGCCTCTACGTCAAGCGCCTGAACAAGCGCGCCCAGAATCTCCTGCTGCGCTTCGCCGAGCCGCTCAGCGCCGTGGCGGCCATGGCCGGCGCGCCGTACCAGGAGGCGCTGATGCGGAAGGCGTGGGAATTCCTGCTCGCGGCGCAACCGCACGACTCGATCAACGGCGTCACGCAGGACAAGACGGCGCAGGACGTGACCGATCGGCTCAATCAGGTGACGGACCTCGCGCAGGCGCTCGGGAACCGGGCCATGCAGGAACTCGTGCGCCGCATCGACACGCGCGCGTTCCGCGACGACGACGTGCTGCTCGTGGCGTTTAACCCACTGCCCTATGCCCGCCGCGAGGTCGTCGAAGCCTATATCAACATGCCAGCGGACGCCATCGGCACGAATTGGCCGTTCATGCCCGAGGCGCTCCAGGTCTACGACGCCGACGGCGCGCCGCTCGGCACGCAATGGATGGGCTTCTCGCGGGAGCGGTACTGCGTGGGCGAGGTACACACGCGCGCGTTCCCGTTCGAGTGTTTTCGCCATCGCGTGTTTTTCGACACCGGCGAGGTTCCGCCGTGCGGCTACAAGGTGTTTCGCGTGGGCGTGCGCTCGGACGGCGCCGGCGGCGCGCCATGGTCCGACTCGATGGCCCGCACGGACTCGCTGCTGCGATCGCCGCACGTCATCGAGAACGCTTTCCTCCGCGTGGAGATGAATCCCAACGGCACGTTTGATCTCGAAGCGAAACATCTTGGCGTCGTGTTTCGCGGCCTGAACTACTACCAAGACCGCGGCGAACACGGCGACTACTGGATCAATCGTCGCCCGATGTTCGATCAGGCGCACACTTCACGCGGCTGCGCGGCCCGCATCTGGAGCGAGGAAGCGGGGCCTATGCAGGCCACGCTCGTGAGCGAGATTACCCTCGATCTGCCGCGCAAGGGCAACAAGGAACGCGATCGGCGCGGCAACGACGCCGCAGGACTCACCATCCGCACCACCGTCACGCTCCGCGCGGGCGAGGACCGCGTCGAAGTCAACGTCGCTTTCGAGAACCGGCACGAGGACCACTATCTGCGCGCTCTGTTTCCCACCGGCATTCAGGGTGCGACGCACGCCGACGCGGGCGGGCACTTCATCGTGGACCGTAGGCCCATCCGCCCGGAGGGACCGACCGCGGACAGCGTCTGGCCCGACATGGGCACGTTGCCGCACAACAACTTTATCGACGTAAGCGACGGAAAGATCGGTCTCGCGTTCCTGAACGATTCGCTGATGGAATATGAGGTGCTCGATAACGACGAGCGCACCGTCGCGCTGTCATTGCTGCGTTCCGTGCGCAACTGGCTCTGCACCGAGACGCGCGTCGGCTCCTCCTTCCCGTCCCAGAAGGGCGGCCAGTGCCTCGGCCGTCACGAAATCCGATACGCGCTCTATCCGCACGCGGGCGACTGGCGCGCTGCGAACACGCCCTTGGCCGCCGAGCGGCTCAACGCGCCGCTGCGCCTCGTGCAGACCCGCGCCAACAAGGGCCGCCTCCCCGCGAAACAGGCCGCACTCTTCGCCATCGACAATCCAGCACTGCGCTTCTCGGCCCTCAAGAAAGCGGAAGACCGCAACACGTTCATTGTCCGTGTTTACAATCCGACCGCGGAGCGGCAGAAAGGGCGCGTCGTTTTCGCGGTCCCTGTGAAACAGGCCTGGCGCACGAACCTCAACGAGCAGCGCGAGGCCGTAATCGAGACCAAGCGCGGAAACACCGTGCCGGTCGAGGCGGAGCCCTTCAAAATCGTGACGCTGGAGGTGCGGGTGTAACCGGGCACGCCGACGCCGTGCAGGCCGGACCATCGCCCCGCCAGGATGGGTTACAGCAGGCCCAGGAACTTGTCCACAGCAAGCGCCGCGCGCCCGATCAAGTCAGGCAGCGCACGTTCCGAAAAAACACAGCGCTTTTTCGGGCACGCCCGATTAGCTCGGCTTGGATGCCGCTCAAAGCGAGGTCGACCCTATGACTTCGGTCCGACCACGGCCCAAACCGCTTCCGGGTGTCGTTCCACAATCTGCAAGAGCCGCAGACTGGCGCTGCTCGGCGTACGTAGCCCCTGCTCTCAACCCTGAACCGTCTTCGTGGACACGTTTAACGCCGCCGCAAACAGACCCTGCGACATCTTCAACCGTTTACGGACCTGCGTCACCCTCTTGGCGTCCATGGCGGGCGGCGGCGCGGGGACCCGCGTCGGACAACAGGCCGCGCTTCTTCATTACAGATTCTCCGTCATCACAAACGAGAAGGGCATTATGCATTGCACGCCCGTGCTACACGGTCCGCGAGAATTGCCGGTGCGCGCCGTCCTTGCGGAGGAAGGCATCGAAGACCATGCAGACGTTGCGGATGAATACCTGGCCGAGGGGGAGCACGCGAAGGGCGTCGCCTTCGCGGGTGAGGAAGCCTTCGTCGTAGTACTCGCGCAGGCGCTGTTCCTCATCGGCGAAATAGTCGTCGTAGATGAGGCCGTAGCGCCGTTCGAGTTGCGCGAGGTCGAGATGGAAATTGCACATCAACTGGCGAATAAGCCAACGGCGGACTTCGTCGTCCGGGGTGAGGCGAATGCCGACCAGCGTCGGGAACCGGCCCTCGTCGAGGGCCTTGTAGTACATGACGGGCCGTTTCTCGTCCTGGGCGTAGGCGCCGCCGACCTCGCTGATGGCGGACACGCCGAAGCCGATCTGATCGCAGCCGGGCACGACGGTGTAGCCCATGAAGTTCCGGTGGAGCCGCCGCGCGTCCATCGCGACGGACAACTCGTCCTCCGGCAGCGCGAAGTGGTCCATGCCGATGGCGCGGTAGCCCGCTTCGAGGAACATGCGCCGCGCGTTGGCGAAGAGTTCGTACTTCTCGGGTCCCTCGGGCCTGCGATACGCTTCGAGCCGCCGCTGGTGCTTGATCTTGTCCGGGATGTGCGCGTAGCTGTACACGGCGAGGCGGTCCGGGCGGAGGTCGATGGTCGTCTCGATGGTCTTTTCCCACGTGTCGGGCCGTTGCTCGGGCAGGCCGTAGATGAGATCGATGTTGACGCCGCCGAAGCCCAGTTCACGGCACCAGGCCACGAGTCGGCGCGTCTCGGCCTCGGTCTGGTTGCGGTTCACAATCTGCTGCACATGGGGATCGAAATCCTGCGCGCCCATGCTGATGCGGTTGAACCCGAGGGCGCGCAAGGCCTCGAGTTGCTCGCGCGTCGTGACGCACGGATCCACCTCGAGCGCGATCTCGGCGCCCGGCGCGATCTCGAAATGGGCCGCGATTGTGTTGAACAACGTCTCGATCTGCGGCACGGTGAGAAAGGTCGGCGTGCCGCCCCCCCAATGCACCTGCCGCACGGTCCGGCGCTCGCCCAGCGCCGCCGCGCCCATGCCGATCTCGCGATAGAGATACTCGAGGTAGTTCTCCGCCACGTCCTGGCGCTTCGAGATGACCACGTTACAGCCGCAGAAGAGGCAGCGTTCGTGGCAAAACGGCAGGTGGAAATAGAGCGACAGCGGCTCGGCGGCATTTACCGCGGCGCGCGCGAGCGCCTCGCGGTAGTCGGCGTCGCCAAACGCTTCCGTCCACTCCGGCGCGGTGGGATAGCTCGTGTAGCGCGGGCCGGGCCGGTCATATCTGAGCAGCAAATCGCGCGTGACCACAATCTCGTTGGTACTCATCCTCGCACCCGCCCTCGCGGCGTCTCGCGCGTGTTCTCATCGTTTATCGCCATTACTCTTGTTTCCTCGCGGAAAGTCCCGCGGCCTTATTACGCCCTTGCGGGGCTTTCCATTCCTTTCTGTCCGGCGCCCCAGCGCGTTGCCCTGGGCTGTCATGTATCCGCTCTTTCAGGGCGGAACGGTGGTCTCGCACTGTGCCCACAGCGGTTTCCAGGCGGCGGCGAGCGTCCGATCGGTCCGATCCGTCCCATCGGTCCGATCCGTCCGATGTCACGACCGGACCACGCCGCCGTCCATTGCGGGCGCGCCGAAGCGAAACGTATACTATACTGACGTAAACGCACTCGGATCGGCAAGCGGCCAAGGAGCGAATAGTGTTCAAGGGACTCGGCAACATCGGCAATCTCGGCGGTCTGCTCAAGCAGGCGATGCAGGTCAAGGAACGGATGGAGGAGTTGAAGGAGCGCCTCGCGGACGAGCGGGTCGAAGCGACGGCGGGCGGCGGCATGGTCCGCATTGTCATTTCGGGCCGCTACGAAATCCTCGAGTTGAAGATTGACCCCGAGATTATCAACAGAGAAGAACCGGAGGTGCTCGAAACGCTCCTGCGCGCCGCCGTGAATGAGGCGATACATCGAATACAAACGCTGGTGAAGGAGAAGATGAAGGAGCTTACGGGCGGCATCGAAATACCGGGGATGGAATAGTGCGCACCGTATTCTGCGGCACCCCCGAACTGGCGGTCCCGACCTTGGCCGCCGTCGCGGAACGACACGAGGTCGCCGCCGTCGTGTGCCCGCCTGATAAGCCCCAAGGCCGGAAGGGCACGCCTGTGCCGCCGCCGGTCAAGACGTGGGCGCTCGCGCACGGTCTCCCCGTGCACCAACCCGAGAAGCTGAACGATGGCGCGTTTGAGGCGTGGCTCCGCGAACTGGCGCCCGAGGTCGGCGTCGTCGCCGCCTATGGCCGCTTCCTCAAACAGCCCATCCTGGACCTGCCGCCCCACGGCTGGCTCAACATGCACCCGAGTCTGCTGCCGCGCTGGCGGGGATCGTCCCCCATTCGTTCCGCCGTCATCCACGGCGACGCGGAGACCGGCGCGAGCATCATGCGGATCACGATGGAGATGGACGCGGGCGACGTGCTGCTGCAAGAGGCCACGCCCATCGGCCCGGACGAAACCGCCCTGGAGCTTGCCGATCGCCTGGCGGTCCTCGGCGCGCACTTGATGACGCGGGCGCTCGATCTCGTCGCCCGGGGCGAAGCCCGGTTCACGCCGCAGGACGCGGCCCGGGCCACGTACTCGAAGCTGCTCGAAAGAAGCGACGGCTACATACGCTGGAACCGGCCCGCGCGGGAGATTCACAACCTCGTGCGGGGCAGCCTGCCCTGGCCGACGGTGCAGTGCGGCTTTCGCGGTCAAGTCTGCAAGGTGCTGCGCGCGGCCATCGTCGAGACCCCGGCGGGCGCGGACCCGGGCGTCGTCGTCGAGGCCACCCGGGACACGGTGCACGTCGCGACGGCCGACCTGCGGCTTGCCATCCTCGAATTCCAGGCTCCCGGCAAGCGCGCCATGCGCATGGACGAGTTTCTACGCGGCCACCGCATCGACGCGGGCGACCGTTTCGAGGACCTCGCCTGATGCCCCTCGATCCCGTGCGCAACGCCGCCATCGACGTGTTGCTGCGCGTCTTCGATCGCGGCATGCACCTGGACGACGCGCTCGACATAACGCTGCGGCGCAAGACCGACCTCGGCGATCGCGGGCGCCGCTTCCTTACCCAACTCGTCTACGGCACAGTGCGCCACAAGCTCCTGTGCGAACACGTGCTGCGGCCATTGTTGCGCCAGCCGTTCGAGGAACTTCCCATGCCCATCCGCGCGATTCTCTGCATGGGCGTGTTTCAAGCCTTGTTCTGCTCGCAGGTTACCTTTCCCGCCATGGTGCATACCGCCGTCGAACTCGCGAAGAAGCGAGGCCACGCCGGTACGGCGCGGCTTGTAAACGCCGTGCTCCGCCGCGCGCCGCAGGCGTTCGATGCGCTGGATTTGCCCGCGCGCGACGCCCGGCCCGCGGACCATCTGAGCCTGCGGCACTCGATGCCCCCGTGGCTCGTCGAGCGCTGGATTGCGGAATACGGCGCGGCGGACGCGGAGCGCCTCTGCGTCGCCCTGAATACGCCCGCGCCGGCGACAATTCGCGTCAATACGGCGAAAGCCACCCGTGACCAAGTGGCGCGCTACCTGCTCAAGGCCGGGTTTCAGGTGACCCACGGCACGCCCGTACCCGAGGAACTGACCCTCCCCGAAATCGGCGCGCTGCTCCGCTCGAAGTGGTTTCTGCGCGGCTATTTCATGCCCCAGGACCCCGCATCCATGTTGGCGGCTCATCTCGTGGAACCTCAGCCGGGGGAACGGATATTAGATATGTGTGCTGCGCCGGGCGGGAAAACGACCCATCTCGCACAGTTGGCCGGGCCGACGGCGCGCATCGTCGCGATGGATGAGTCGCCGGGCAGGCTCCAGGCCGTTCTCGAAAACGCCGAGCGGCTCGAACTGCCGGGCATCGCGCCCATATGCGGCGACGGGCGGCGGTCCCCGCTCCGCGGTCCTTTCGACCGCGTGCTCGTGGACGCGCCCTGCTCGGGCCTCGGCACGCTGCGGCGGCATCCTGATCTGAAATGGCGCGTGACGCCGGAGACCATACACAGACTGGCGCGGACGCAGCGGGACTTGTTGCGAACGGCGGCGGCGCTCTGTAAGAATGGGGGCCTCGTCGTGTACACCGTGTGCACCATCACCCCTGAAGAAACGTGGGACGTGGCGAAGGCCGTGCTTGCGGAAGGCGCGGTCGCGGCCGAGGACGGCCCAGCGTGGTTGGAACCGTGGCGCGTGACAACAGGACAATATCGGACCTTGCCGCAAGACGCGGCCCTGGACGGTTTCTTCTTGATGCGTTTTCGGAAACGGTCCTGAACGTCGTCTTCTTCATTCTGGGCTTTGTCGGCTGGTGTATCCGCTGGAGCGCGGCCTTGCTCGTGTTCCTGCTGGTTATGGCCGGGACCGGTTATTTCGTCTTCATGGAGGCGCTCGCCGGCGGCGAGTACGTCACCGTGCCGAGCATTGTGGACCTCCCGATCACGGAGGCCTCGGCCATGCTCGCCGAGGTCGGCCTCGAAATGGGCAAACAACTCCAGACGCCCCATGACGTCGTGCCCAAGTACCATATCATCGCGCAGCGACCCGAGGCCGGCAAGGTGGTCCGAACCGGGCGCAAGGTCGTGCCGACCGTGAGTCTCGGCGCGGACGCCGAAATTGCGCCGGATGTCGTGCGAAAAACGCGCGAGGAGGCCGAGCGGGAGATCAAGAAGGCCCGGTTCCGCATCGGCGCGGTCGCGCGCATCGCCGATGGCAGCCCCCGCGACACCGTCCTGGCCCAGGACCCGCCCCAGGGCGCGAATGTGCCGCGTCAAAGCAGCATCAACCTGCTCTTGAGCGCCGGCTCGCAGCAGGAGGGAGCCTATATGCCTGACATCCAGGACAAGTCGATCCTGGATATCCGCAATATACTCGCCTCCTTCCGCGTGTATCTGGTCCCGAACGAACTCGATATCCAGAACGCGCGCGAGGACGTGGTGCTCAACCAGTCTCCCGCGCCGAACACCTTGATCCGCCCCGGAGACATCGTCACCTATGATGTCAAGCCGTCGGGAAGGCTGACGCTGCCCAACGACCAACATCAAGCCGAGGTCCGGCACCAGATGCTTTACGATTACCACCAAAAAGAAGTGAAGATTGACGTGGTCGACCTCCACGGCAACCGCGAAACGAAGGCAACCTATCTTCCCGCCGCGGACGAAGAAAGCCGCCGGACCCGTGTCGCCGGAAGCACCATCCGCGTGCTGGTGTCCTATATCGGCGAAGCCACGGTCGAGATATACGTGGACAGACAACTCGAAGAAGCTTACATTCTGAAAAACGGCGCTGCGCCGACCCCCGGCCATGCCGCGGAACGGAGATAATCGCCCCCGTGTACGACATCAAGATCGCGCCTTCCCTGCTCGCCAGCGACTTCAGCCGCCTCGGCGAGGAAATCCGCGCCGTTATCGCCGCCGGCGCCGACATGATCCACGTCGACGTCATGGACGGCCACTTCACGCCGAATCTCACCATCGGCCCGCCGGTCGTGGCCGCCTTGCGTGCGCACTGCACCGCACCGATGGATGTCCACCTGATGATCGAGAATCCCGAGGACTACATCGAGGACTTCGCCGAGGCGGGCGCGGACATCATCACATTCCACGCCGAGGCGGGCCCCCACCCGCACCGCACTATCATGCACATCAAGGAACGCGGATGCCGGGCCGGCATGGTGCTCAACCCCGGCACGCCCGAGGATACCCTCGAGTACCTTGCCGAGTTCCTCGACGTCGTGCTGGTCATGACGGTGAATCCTGGCTTCGGCGGGCAGGCGTTCATCCCCGAGATGCTGCGCAAGATCAGAAACGTGCGCATGATGATGGGAGACCGCGACGTCGAAGTGGACGGCGGAATCGATGACCGGACCGCCGGCGAAGTCATCCGGGCGGGGGCGAACGTGCTCGTCGCGGGTTCCTATATCTTTCGCCACAGTTCCTACGCGGAAGCCATTAAGACCCTGCGCGTCTCCAGTCCCGACGCCTGAGCCCGGCGGGTCCCCATCGACCCTATTCGGCCTCGCCCGCGCCCCCCGCAGTCACCGCCGACCACAAATCCAACGGCGCGGCCTCAGCCACGTACAGCAGTGTGTCGCCGAGACGTTTATCGTCCAATTCGACCCAGAGTTCGCCGACGACGTCGCCGGCCTTGAGAGGCGCCGCGAGGCGCGGGGGATAATCCAGGATAACCCGAAGGTCTTGTTCCCGGTCCGGAGGCACGACGACCCACACCGATTCGAGGGGATACAGCGGCGTCCGCGCCACCATGCCATGCTCGACCGCGGCACCGGTCGCGACCGGCTGTCCGATGTCCGCCACCTTGACCCGCCGCACCTGCGCGAAGCCCGTTTCGAGGAGCGTCTTCGCCGTTTGAAATCGCTCGTTGAAACGCGGGGAACCCATGACTATCGCGATGATCCGGGTGTCGCCCCGGGCAGCCGTAGCGGTGACACAATAGCCTGACGCGCGGATGTAACCCGTCTTGAGCCCGTCGCACTCGGGCATGCGCCACAGCATCTTGTTCGTGTTGTACGAGATCGCCTGCCCCGGCTTGAACTCAAGTTCCTTCTCCCGCGTCCAGGCGAGCAGGCGGGGATGCTTCACGCATTCACGAGCCAGGGTCGCCATATCGCGCGCCGTCGTCTCGTCGAACGGCATCCCTCGGTCCGGTGGCAGTCCGTGGACGCTGTTGAACGTTGAGTCGACCATGCCTAGTTCCGCCGCGCGCCGGTTCGCCGCCTCGAGATATTGCTCCTTGCTTCCCCAGAGGCCCTCGGCCACCGCCATCGCCGCGTCATTCGCTGAGGCGATCGCCACCGCCTGCATCAAACGGTCCAGCGGCCACACCTGCCCCGCTTCGAGGTAGACCTGGGTCCCGCCCATGTGCTGCGCGTGAGCGGACACGCCGATCTCCATGTCCTCACGCCAGACACCCGCGTCCAACCCCTCCGCCACCAGAAGCATCATCACCAGCTTCACCATGCTCGCTGGCGGTCGTTTGATATCCGCGTGCTGCTCCGCTACCACAAGCCCCGTTGACGCCTCGACGCAAATACGGCTCTCGGGCGTCTCCGCGTCCACAGCGTCACTGCGAGGGCACATGCCCGCCCACAGCGCCGCCAAAATCAGAAGACTAACTCGGCGTACCTTCTCATGTACCGTCATGCGTTCTCGAATCTCCATTACGCGTGTGTTTGCTCAGGTTTCCCGCGTCGCGCGGCGGTTTCGACAATCTCCAGCATCTTCTCGATTGTAAACGGCTTGCGCAGCACGCCGATCAGGTCCTCTCCGACCGGGGTCGTGCTCCCAAAGCCGGTTAACGCACAAACCGGCGTCCCGCGCACCGCCGCCGCCTCGTAAAATGCTGCGCGCTCTTCTTCCGACGCCCCTTCCGGGAGATCGTCGTCCACGAAGACAATGTCCGGCGACTCTTGCCCCAGCAAGTCCAGGCCCCGACGCCAGTCCGGCGCGCAGCAGCACGGCAGGCCCCGCTGCCGCAACGCCGTCTCGACCCACTCCAGCAGACTGAGGTCCGAATCGAGCACCATTACCAGCGGCACGCCACGGCCTTCTCGCGCCGGGACAAGCCCGCCCGCGACGGTCAGCGGCTCGTCAAAACAGGCGTGGCGAAGCAGATTGAGTAACGTCCGGGCCGAGAACGGCATGGCCAGGAAATGCATATCGGAATCGGCATCGCAGGATTCCTTCACGCGCGCGGCGTCTGCGTCCGAACAAACAATTATCGGCGCGTGCGCGGTGAGGCTTTGTTGTCGCAGCGCGGTCAGCGTGGCCTCGCCCGACTCGATGTGCGGCGTATCCACGAACACCACCGCGTCCGGTTTGATCTCCGCCGCGGCGCGAACGCCGCGGAAGGCGTTCTCGACAACGGTCACGCGACATCCCGCGCGCCGCAGCACCGATTCGAGCGTCTCGGGAAACGCATGGCCGGAAGCGATCAACACGACATGCAGCCGGTCCAGGTCGCGCACGGCAGCCGCATCGACCGTCGCGTCAAACAGCGCGCCGGGTAGGACGACCGTGAACGTGCTGCCTTCGCCGCGCGCGCTCTCAAGTTCGATCCGGCCGCCGTGCGCCTCGACAATGCTCTTCGCGATGGAGAGCCCGATGCCTGTTCCCCCGTGACGCCGCGAGCGCGAGGCATCCACCTGAAAGAACTTCATGAAAATCCGTTCATGGTGCGAGGGGCTGATCCCGATGCCCGTGTCCGAAACAGCGATCGCCACGTCGCGCGGCCCGCGCGCTTCGAGACGCACCTGGACCAACCCGCCCGGGTCCGAGAACTTCACCGCGTTGCTGAGCAAGATGCCGATCACCTGGCCGATCTTCTCCCGGTCCGCCCAGACCGGCCCAATCCCTTCCTCCGTGAACGTGTTGATGCTCAGGTCCTTGGGCAAGGCGTGCGGCTGAAGCGAGGCCACGCATTCCTGTATCAGGCGCGTCGGAGAGAAA
Source organism: Candidatus Hydrogenedentota bacterium (assembly GCA_029556545.1). Taxonomy (GTDB): domain Bacteria; phylum Hydrogenedentota; class Hydrogenedentia; order Hydrogenedentales; family JAGMZX01; genus JAGMZX01. The sequence goes on along the minus strand of JAKQEQ010000138.1, from coordinate 58,804 downwards.
AGGTTCATGCTCAAATGTACGCCGCGGATTTCCATCCGGCTGAACTCGATGATTTCGTTGATCTGCGCGACCAGGCGGTCCACGTTGCGCCGCATCACCTTGATGGCGCTGTCTTGCGCTCCCTTGAGGGCGCCCAGCCCGCCCGACTCGAACATGTCGAGGTACCCTTGAATCGTGCTCAACGGCGTCCGCAGTTCGTGGCTCACGTTCGACAGGAAACTGTCCTTTGCGCGGTCATGAAGCCGCAGTTCCTCGTTCACTCTTTCGAGTTCGCGCGCCCGCATCTCAAGTTGGTGCCGCATCTTCTTCTGTTCTGCCACGCTGGTGACGACCAACGAATGCCGCGTCTCCGAGGCGGCGCCCTCGCCGATATAGGACACCGCCACCACCGCCGGAACCGCGGTTCCGTCGCTCGCAACAAAATTCATTTCGCGGCGCAGTTCGCCGCGCGGCTGGCCCGCGCTCTGCGCCAGCAGGTTGAGGAGATGCACTCGACCCGACGCATCCAGGAACTCGAAGATGTCCCGGCCCACGACGCGCTGATGCAGCAGGCCCAGCATCTCGCATATCCGGTCGTTCGCAAAACGAATGCGGTAGGTCGCGTTCAGCGTCAGGAAGCCTTCGTTCATCGTCACGAGCAATTGACGAAAACGCTCTTCAGACTGGAGCAGCTTCTCCGTCTGTTCCTCGACCAGTTGTTTCAGCCCCTGGTTGTACCGTTCGAGTCGCTGCGCCAGCCGGTACTGATCCGTGATGTCGCGCACCAGGCCGATGGTGCCCGTGTGGCGCCCCTGCCGGTCGAAAATCGGGTTGCCGCTGATGGCGAGACGCCGTTCCTCGCCGCGAATCTCACAGCTCAACTCGTACTCGCTGGCAATGCCCTCCGCCCGCCTCTCGAAATGCCGCAACACCGGGTCCATTTGGAACTCGCGCGCCAACGCCGTCGTGCTCTCGCCGATGATGTCTTCTTCCTTGACGCCGAACATTTCGAGCAGGCGGCGATTCGCGAGTACGATGCGTCCCTCAGCCGAAGACAGCAACAGCCCCTCGTTCATTTGCTCCGCAAGCAGCCAGAACCGGTCGCCCACCTCCTCGATGTCTTCGCCTGTGCGCACAACGGAGTACAGGACCACCAGCAGCCCAAGAACAAGACTAAGCAACCCGATCAGCCGTGAGGCGTTCGCCACCTCCGGCGACAGCATCTCCTCCTCCATGAGCGAGTCGGGCAGCCCGGACATGCTGAACCCGGCCCCGCTGATCAACATAATCACCCCAGCCAGCAGGGCGAGCCGCTCGATCCGGCCCAGACTCGGCCGCGCCAGCACGTTTCCCGTGGCGAACAACGGCACCGCGACGGACACGAACACGACCGCGACCCGCAACCCAACGTTGTCGAGTTGACGCGAGAACAGAACGCCGCCCATGCCAATCAGGATGGCAATCAGGTATAGCGGCAATTGCCGTCTCGTATGCAGTCCGCGTTCTGACATGCCCTTCATTACCGCTCATCGCTTGCGGAGCCCGCGCCCATCCGGGCGCAAACCGCCGTCTCGACCATTCTTGCGCGCGGCGATCATCGCCGAAGCCAGCGCGTCGCAGCGTTCATTCAACGCCACGCCGGCGTGCCCCGGCACCCACCGCCACTGAATCTCGTGCCGCCCGCCCAGTTCGTCGAGTCGGCGCCAGAGTTCCTCGTTCTTCAACGCCCCGCCCTTGCGCCGCCAGCCCCGTCGCTTCCACGTCGGAAGCCATTCAGTAACGCCCCGCTTCACGTACTCCGAGTCGGTGTGGACCACCACCTTACAGGGCCGCTTGAGCGCCGCCAGCGCTTCGATGACGGCCGTCAACTCCATGCGATTATTGGTGGTTTCCATCGCACCACCGGACAACTCCCTGACGCGCCCCTTGTACTGCAACACGGCCGCCCAGCCGCCCACGCCCGGATTCGGGTCGCAGCCGCCGTCCGTATAGATTATCACTGGTTCCGCACGCTCGCTCATGCAGGCCGATCTTACAGTTCTGTCTCCAGGTCCTCGCCTTCCGGGCTACGCGCCGGGCCGGGCGTCCGTCGCGCGCTCTAACGCGCGAAGCCGCAGCGCAACACGACGGTTCCCACGCGCCAACGCCAACTCGAAAGGCGTCTTGCCTGCGCCGTTTCGCGCGTCCGACGCAGCGCCCCGCGCTATAAGCACCTCGATTGCGCCCGCCACGCCAAAGAGCGCCGCGGTATGCAACGGCATATCGCCGAACACGTCCGCCGCGTTTACGTCCGCGCCCCATTCGAGCAGGAGCCGCGCTTCCTCGTCCCGACCCAACATCGCCGCCACGTGCAGCGGCGTCATACCCGTTACATCGCGCGCGTTCACGTCCGCGCCGCGCCCGACAAGGAAATCCACAGCCTCCGCGCGCTGAAACGTAACGGCGTGGTGCAACGCGGTCTTACCAAGGCGGTCTCGGGCATGGACCAGCGTCGCGTCACGTTCGATCAGTGCGGCGGCGCGATCGAGGTCGCCGCGCGCGACCACGTCGTGAAGACTGGCGGTACAGCCGCACAGGCCGCCCATAAACAACAGGCACGACGCCCAGAGAAGTGTCCGCATGACTGGATTCATGTTTCCTTTGGCCGGTCTCGACGCAGATACACCGACGGCGGGCAAGATAGCCTATCGCGGGCATGACGGGCAACGTGCAGGGCCGGTATCACGAGGAAAGCCGATGGGGCCTCAGCTTGCCGCTTCCGCGCGCACTTCTTCGCCAGCCGATAAGTCCTCGGGAATGCCATAAGATAAGAACACATCGCCGTATTTCTCGCGGATGTTTTCCCGCGTGAGGCCGAAATCCGCCGGATCGTAGCTATGCCTGCTCTTGTACGTGCGCGCACGGGCGGCTTCCTCCGCGAGAGCCTCGGCGAACGCCGGGTTCATGTCGAGACCCAATGCGGCATACAGCGCGGTCACCGTGCCGCGAAGGTCGCTCGTCAGCGCGTCGTAAAGCACGAAGGCCCGTCGATTCGCCGGCCAGCCGGCCAGACAGTCCTGAGGATGCCGGTAGAAGTATCCGCACGCGTCTAGCATGAGCGCGCGGAACTGTTCCTGCCCGGCATCCACCCCGACGACTCCGCAAAAGTAGCTCATCAGACTGCAAAACGACGGCACGGCGTCATGCGGCGTTCGCGCGCAGCACACGACCTTGCAGTCCGGAAACGTCGTGTCCAGCGACGCGACCATCGCACTGAAGCCGGGGTTCTTCGAGAGAAGCTGCTTGTCCGGTCCGTGGAAGTAGAGGTGCCGTTGGACACAGCGCTTGTAAAAGGCCATGATCCGCGCACGCTCCGCCTCGGGGACCGCGTCGTCAAATCGCATCACGGCCTCCAACTCGGGTTCATAGGGAAACGGCGCAAGAAGCAACGCATGCGCCGCGTACGGCGTCAAGATCAGGTAATCCTCCTCCGTCTCGAAGAGCCCAATCTTGTGCATCTTGTTCACGTCACGCAACAACCGCTTCTCGATAGCGCCGATAAGCCGCCTGCCGGGGCCGCCCAGCGCGCGGTCCACCCGCCCCACCCAGGTCAGAAAATAGCGACCCGTGATCGATGGAGCGAGAATCACTTCCCAGAGCCGAAAACTGATAAAACGGTCCGTGTCGAGCGCCAACAGCCGGTGCAACAGCGTAGTGCCGCTGCGAGGAATTCCGACAACGAAGATGGGCTCCTTGATGCCGACCTTCCGATAGCCGGGAAACAGCAACTCGTCCAGCAGTAGCCCGATCCACACCAAGGTCTGAATCAGCAGCAGCAATGGCGAAAACACCAGTAACACGACCACTCGACGCGCTGTCCACGGAACACGTCGATCCCCACGACCGAAGAAGGCGCGCCAAACAAAACGCAACAGCAGAACCGGACCGAAACGCATGGAGGAAGCCCTCGCCTTGCGGGAAACACACACACGACCTGCCGGTATTTTATCAATTACATTGCCACCGGGGAAATGTCGGCGCGTGCGGGTCTTCAGCCGTTGCCGAGTCTTGTGGTCATTTCAAGGTCGCCATATGCGAAGATGCCCTTCTCCCGGAGCCGGTCCAGGAAAAGCTCCGGCTCCAGACACCCCTCCGGCGCATAGGCCCCCCCCCCTTCGACGCACAGTTCCCTTCGGGCGAGCATGAGCGTCCCCACGGAGAGAGAGAGCGCCGTGGCCTCTCGCATCCGCCCGATGCCACAGAGCATCTCGTGGACTTCACGTCCGTTCCGCTCCCCGTAAACATCCACGCGCACCGCACCCTCCGCGATTCCCTGTGCCGGCAGGAAGCGTTCGATCTTGCCAAGCAAGCGGCTGACCACGTCAAGCATTCGCGGATGAGTGAACAAGCTGGTCCGGCACGGCAAAACAAAGAGCCGGGACCCGCGCCCGTACCCCATGTAGAAGCGAACTTCTTCCAGACCGGGGATGAAGCGGTGAAGCGTGACCGGCTCGCTGTGCCCCATGTTCCACACCCGGACACGTCCAAAACGCGGAAACTCGATGCGCACGCTGCTGCCGCAGGCGCGGACCATCTGTTGCCGCCCGTCTCTGAACCCGGCCACCTGCCCCGACATGATGAAAAGCACGTGGCGAATGACGGCTTCGCCCCCGCCGTTCAGGGGCTGATAGACACAGACATCCGCGCGCCGTGGCGTGTCCATCCTCCGGGTAAGTAAGCTCACACACACGTTCGTGATGCCGGGACTGGTACCCAAGCCTGTCAGGATCACGCGGCCCCGCTCGCGGGCGGGCTGGTCGTAGACGTCCAGCACCTGCATGGCGGCGGTCCAATCGTCGCAGACGCTTGCGTAATCCACGCCCGCCTCGATGGCCGCGCGCACGAGCCGCGTCTCATATTCGTAGAAAGGCCCCAGCGCCGACGCGGCCACGTCGTATCCCCGCATGGCGGCCACAAGCCCCTCATGGTCCCTCGCATCGACACGCGCCACGTCCACCCGCGCGCCCCGATTCCCGAGCGCCGCAGCCACGCGCCGCGCGCTCGCCTCGGCGCGGTCGGCAATGGTGACCTGTTCCACATCCTCCGTCAGCGCCAAGTCTTCGACCGCGCGGCTTCCAACGTCTCCCGCACCGCCAAAAACGATGACTCTCATCGTGTGACCCTCCTCCCGGCACGGAATGCCGGAATCACCCGCGTTCTCTGACGCGGTCCATGATCTCACAGCGACGGTCCCGGGACCAAGCGGATACAGCGATTGTGGCGGTCACCCCAGGCGGCGCGTCGACCCGCGAGGCATCGTAGCTAGAACCGGTCCATCGGCCAGACAAACGGCGGGCGCTTCGGAAACAGCAGGGCAAGAAGCGCACGCGCACGCCTTGTCAGCACCCGGTGCTGCGTCGCGAGAATATCCTCGATGTAGCGATAGCCGGTGAGGATGTGGACCATATCCGCGCGGCCGAGGCTGACTTTGTTCGTACCGCTAGCGGCGGCCACGTCGATCGCGCCTCGATTCGCCCGGACGCGGTACGGGACACGCTCGACCAGGAGCGTCACTTCCTCGCGCCAATCGCGGGCGGGATGCTCCGCCAAGCGATATTCCCACTCCGGAATCATGGATTCAAGCGCCTCTTCAAGATTCACGATGGCCATCATGCCGCCCGCGTCCCGAAGGATACGCGTCTCGTGCAGGGACTTGTATTGCAGGAGAAAATGGGTCATCGGGTGCTCCGGCGGAACGCGGAATCGCAGCCGCGCCAGACTCGCCTCCCGCGCGACGCCCGCGCACGCGCGCAACACGGCGGCGCACGCGCCCAAGTCCGCTACGCCGGTCTCCTCGACCACTGCTTCCTCCTCTTCGCACCGGCACAGGAAATAGCCGAGCACCTTGCCTTGCGCGTTAGTGACCACGCGCACGCCTTTCCAGCGGTCCCATTGGTTGCTGATGTGCGCGGCGCTGCGCACGACCGAACAGGCCGTGTCGGCGTCGTTCGCGTTGTGCATGCGCTGGATGGCCCGGATGTCGCCCGGCTTGCCGGGGCGCGTCCGGTAATCATGACCGGGCGCTTCGAGCGCCTCGGCGACCGGCGCCTGCACGGCATACTCCGCGAGCGTGGTCACGAAACCGAAACGCCTGTAAAAGTTCGGAGTGCCGAAGAGCATGGCCACGTGGCAGCGCTGCTCGGCGAGATAGCGTAGCGTGTGCACCATCAGCGCGCGCGCCACGCTGCCCCCCCGGTGGCGAGGCGCCGTAGTCACCCACCCGCATCCGCCCATGCGCAGGCGCGCTTCACCGATGCGGATCGTCTCCATATTGACGCGAAGCGCGCCCGCCAAATCCCCGTGCGAAAGCGCTATCCGCACGTGCTCCCGCCTGAAACCCGGATAGCCCGCGCTGATCATGCGCAGCCAGTCCAGCCCGGCGAAGTAATCGCGGCAGTGCGCCTTCGCCATCAGGTCGCTGGCGAGATGCACCTCGTCATCCGTTTCCGCGCCTTTCAGCACCAAGTCCGTCATAATCGTCCACTATCGCGCAATGTTTCTTCATGCGTGCACACTCCCCGCGTTATAACAAGGGGCCGGATGCGTGTCAACGACGCGCGCCGCGTCAACGGTGGATTCCACGTATCGCCTCCTGTACACTCGGGCGCGACAATCGAATCCGCCCATAACGGGAACCACGAATGAAAGCATGGGTATGAAGCAACCGTCCCTGTTCTTGTCGCTGCTGCCCCTCATGTTTCTCATGGCGCTGCTGGCGCTGAACGTGGCCCTGTTCGCCGACGACGCCTCGTCGGGACCGAATCAGTTGGCGCTGCTCCTCAGCGCCGCCTTTGCATTCCTCCTCGGACATTTCGCGCTGAATGTCGACTACAAGGATATGGAGCGCCGCGCCCTGCACTCCGTCATCCTCGCCATGCAGGCCATCGTGATCCTTCTCGTGGTCGGCGTCCTCATCGGCCTGTGGATTCTCAGCGGCATCGTGCCCACCATGATTTACTTCGGGATCAAGCTCATTCACCCGAGCGTCTTCCCCCTGGTCGCCTGTATCGCGTGCTCGATTGTCTCGCTCGCCATCGGCAGCAGTTGGTCCACCATCGGCACCGTCGGCGTCGCATTGATCGGCATCGGGAAGACCCTGGGCATTTCCGAGGCGCTGGTGGCGGGATCCATCATTTCCGGCGCGTACTTCGGCGACAAAATGTCGCCCCTCTCGGACACCACCAACCTCGCCCCCGCCGTCGCGGGCACCGACCTCTTCACCCACATCCGCCACATGTTCTATACGACGATCCCCGCGTACAGCCTGACGCTGGCCGGCTTTCTCGGCATGGGGCTCTTCTTCACATCGAACAACTACGATCCCGCCTTTGTCAACGAGGTGGGCACGGCCATCTCGAACCACTTCAACGTCGCCTGGTACATGCCCCTGCCCGCCCTCATCGTCATTTTCCTGGCCGCGCGCCGCGTGCCCGCGCTGCCCGCGCTCATGGCGGGCGCCTTCCTCGGCGCGGGCGCGGCGGTCCTCTTCCAGCCGCAATTGATCGGCGAACCGCTGACTTGGGGCGGCGCCTACGCCGTACTTATACGGACGGCCCACTCCGGCTTTTCGATAGACTCCGGCAACGGCATGCTCGACGCGTTGTTCGAACAGGGGGGCATGTTGAACATGCTGCCCACGGTCCTGCTCATCATCACGGCCATGCTCTTCGGCGGGGCAATGGAGGCCACCGGCATGCTGCCGCGCATTGCCGCGGCCATCCTGAGCTTCGTGCGCGGCACGGGCTCGCTCGTCGGCGCGACCATATCCAGCAGCATCGTGTGCAACGTGGCCGCGCCCGACCAGTACATCTCCATCGTACTGCCCGGGCGCATGTTCCGCCATGCCTACGAACAGCGCGGCCTCGAACCCCGCAACCTGTCCCGCGCCCTCGAGGACGGCGGCACGGTCACGTCGGTCCTCGTGCCCTGGAACACCTGCGGCGCCTACGCAAGCTCCGTACTGCACGTTTCCGCCACGGCCTATGCCCCCTTCTGCCTCTTCAACTGGCTCTCCCCCATCATTTCAACCGCCATGGCCGGCCTCGGCATCGGCATCAAGTACATGCCCCCCGCCCCTGAACAACACACACGGACGAACACGAACGAACACGAACAGATCGCAAGACGTTCCTGATCCCTGATCCCTAATCCCTAATCCCTAATCCCTAGTCCCTGGTCCCTGATCCCTAGTCCCTGATCCCTGATCCCTACTCATGCCGTAACGCTTCGACCGGGTCCATATTGGCGGCGCGGCGCGCGGGGTAGATGCCGAATACGACGCCGACCAGCCCGGATATGGAGAAGGCCACGAGCGGCGCCCACGGCGTGATGATCGTCTGCATGCCGGCGAACACGGTGATAAGGAACGGGATGACGACGCCCAAGGCCACGCCGATGATCCCGCCCGCGCCGGACAGAATCACCGTTTCGACCAGGAACTGCACGGTGATGTCGCGTTTGCGCGCGCCTAGCGCACGGCGAATCCCGATCTCGCGTGTCCGCTCGGTGACGCTCGCCAGCATGATGTTCATGATGCCGATACCGCCGACCAATAGCGAGATCGCGGCAATCGCCCCGAGTACGACGTTGAATATCCGCTTGGTTTGTTCCGCCTGCCGCAGCAATTCGAGCGGCACGATGACCGCGTAGTCCCGCTTCTTATGCGTCTCCCGCAGAATGTCGCCGATGATGCGCGCCGTCTCCTCGACGTCCTCGACGGACGCCACCTGCACCGTCGCCTCGTGCAGTTGCACCCGCTCCGCCTCGAAGCTGCCCGCGCTCCGCTTCATCAGCACTTCGCCGAAGCGGGCCTTCGCCGCGCCCAGGGGGATATAGACGCGGGGTCGCGCGACGGCCTGTCGCGCGTCGCCGGCCCCATTTCCCGACGCCGTCGCGCCACCCATGGACGCCGCGCTCTCCGCTTCGATGACGCCCACCACGCGGTAATAATCACTGCCGATACGCACGCTCCGCCCCACCGGCGCGTCGATGGGAAAGAGCCGCTCCGCCGCGGCGGCGCCGAGGATACAAACGTTCGCGGCCGTCTCCGTCTCGATGTCGCTGAAAAAGCGGCCCGAGGCCAGCCGTAGCCCGCGTATCTCGGGAAAGAACGGCAGGGTGCCCATGATCTCCGCGTCCACGCGGTACGGGCCGTTCCACACAAAGGTCTGGATAATGCGGCCCGGCATCATCAGGCGAATACCGGGGATCGACGCGGCGATGCGCGTCATGTCCTTGTAGGTCAAGCCATATTCGAGGACGTGGCTTTGTTCCCGCGAGATACTTTCGTCCTCGAGCGGCTTGAGACTTTGCAGGATGATGTTCGTGCTGCCGAGCCGCCGGATTTGCTCCTGCGCCTCGTAGCTCGCGCCTTCGCCCACCGCCAGCATGGCGATTACGGAGCACACGCCGAACACGATCCCGAGCACGGTCAGCAGCGAACGCAGCCGATGCACCCAGAGACTCTTGAAACCAAGCTGCACCGTGCGCTTGAGCCGCGCCGGCGTCAACGCCCGGTAAAGTTGCCGCGCGCTAGGCAACGCGCTCATTGCGCGTATCCTCCTCCACCACGCCGTCGCGCAGGCGCACGGTCCGGTCCGATCGCGCGCCGATCGAGGCATCGTGCGTCACCATGATGATGGTCTTGCCCTGCCCGTGCAGATCGTCGAACAACTGCATGATTTCCGCGCCCGACTTCGAGTCCAAGTTGCCCGTCGGCTCGTCGGCCAGGATCAGCAGCGGATCGTTCACCAGCGCCCGCGCGATGGCGACGCGCTGCTGCTGACCGCCCGACAACTCGAACGGGCGGTGCCGCAGCCGGTCGCTCAGCCCCACCCGCTCGGCGAGTTCCGCGCCGATCGCGTGGGCGCGCCGCTCGGATACGCCTTGGTAATACAGCGGCACAACAATGTTTTCGAGAACGGAAAGCTGCTGAATCAGATTATAGGACTGAAACACGAAACCCAGCCGCCCGCCGCGAATCTCGGAAAGGTCGTCGTCCGTGAGCCCGGCCACGTCCTCGCCATCGAGGAAATAGGCGCCCGCGCTCGGCCGGTCGAGGCAGCCAAGTACGTTGAGCAACGTGCTCTTGCCGCAGCCGGACGGCCCCATGATGCTGACGTACTCGCCCCGGTGAAACGCGATGTCGACGCCCCGGAGCGCGTCCACTTGCACCGCCCCCATGAAGTACGTCTTGCGCACGTCGCGCAACGCGGCCAGCGGCGCATCGCTCATGATCCGCCCTCTTCCCGACGCTCGCCGGCGGGTTCCCGCCTGCGCGGACGCCCCTCCTGCTCGGAATCGGAAACGGCGGCCGGTCGCTCCGCGCCGGACGACGGGGCGCGCAGCAGTACCCGGTCGCCGGCCGTGATACCGCTCTTGATCTCGATGAACACGTCGCTAAAGGATCCCGTCTGCACCACGCGCCGCTCGGCGCCACCGCCTCCGGCCACGTAGCAGATCCGCTGCCCATTCTCCTCGGAGACCGCCTGGAGCGGCACCTGCAGCACGTCGTCGAGACGGTCCACGATGATCTCGACCTGCGCGCTCAACCCCGGCTTCAGCCACTCATGCGTCCCGTCGATCGTGACTGTGGTGTCGTAAACCTTCAGGTCCGGGTTCATCCAGCGGTTCTGGGCGTCCGGCAGCACGCCGATACGCGAGACTACGCCCGTAAGTGGGCGGTCCGGATGCGCATCCACCTTGATCCGCGCCTGCTGGCCCCGCGCGATCCGCTCGATGTACGCTTCGTGAATCTTGACCTTCGCGGTCATTTGTCGCGTGTTCGGGATGGTGATGATACCTTGGCGCTCCCGCACCGACGCGCCTTCCTCAATCCGAATTTCCTCCCACGAGCGACGCTCCCGCGCGCCGTAGACGACGAGTCCCGGCGTCGTCGCGCGAATGGTGCACTTCTCGATCTGCTCCTGAATTTCCTTGCGCCGCTGCGTCTGCAAAGTGAATCGGGCCTCGGCGGACTTCAGCTTCGCCTCCGCCTGTGCCATCTGCGAGACGGCCTGCTTGCGGGTCCGTTCGAGCTTGCGCAGCGCCTCTTCGTAATCGGAGAGCAGTTTTTCCGCCTGCTTCGGAAACTCGTACTTGATGAAGAGTTCCTTGCTCGTGCGCGCGGATTCGAGCGCGATTTCGCTGCGGCGCAGCGCCATCTCGTCGTTCTCGAGTTCGTCCCGCGTGACAAACTCCTTCTCGAAAAGCCGCTGCGTCCCCTGCAGCTTGGATTGCGCAAGGCCCACCTCTTTCTCCGCAAGCACCAAGTCATCCTCGAGCTTGCGCACCCGCTGGCCCGCTTCGCCGTTTCCCAAGCGATCCGGATCCGCGTATGCCGTGAAATCAATGGCTTGGCGTCGAAACGGCGGTGCCTCCGCTAACGCCGCCGCCGGGTCGGTCGCATCGGCAAGCATGCTTGCCTCATGGTTCTTCATGATATCCGTCGCCACTGTCTCCAGCCCGACGACGCGGATGATTTCGCGCGCCATTACCGCGCCGAGGTACTTCTCGAAATCCATAAGCGCAAATTTCACGTCCAACAACGACTTCTGGATATCGCTCTCGTTTTGGTTCCGCTGGATTTCGAATTGCTCGCGCGCGTCCGTGTAGCTCGCGGAGGCGTTCTGGTACTCGAGTTCCTGTTGCACCTGGTCATCGCGCAGTTTCGTCGTCTCAAGCTCGACAAGCACCAGGCCGTTGGACACGTCCTCCTCCGTGACGAAATAGCCTTCTTCCACGATGCTGATGATCTTCGTGTCGCCCTTGACTTCCGACTTGAGCTCGACGGACTCGAGCGCCTCGATGCTGCCGCCTTCGAGCACGACGATCTCGAGGGGACCGCGGCGCGCCACAAAGGTCGTGCCCGCGGACGCACCCGTCTCGCCGTCGCGCAAGAGATAATAGGCCACGGCAACGACGCCGAGAACTACCAGCGCCTTCCATAGCCATCCACGCCCGCCGGCGCGCTTAGCGCGCGGCGGCGACGTCCGACGGTCGTTCGACTGCGTCATCGACGACGTCCTCCCACTGTCCGTTTTCCTTGATGTACAGGATGCCCATATCGCGCCAGAATTCCAAACGCGCGATCGTGTGGCGCACCAGTGCCGCTGTCAGGTCGTTTTCGGACGCCGTCAAGTCGTTCTGCGCATCGACCTGATCGAGCACGGTGGCGCGACCCAGTTCCGCCAGAAGGTCCTGCTCCTCGACGCGGCGCTGGTTCAGTCCCACGCTCTTGAGGGCGATTTCATAGTTCCGTTTCGCCTGCTCGAGACTGCGCCACCGCTCGCGCACGGCCAGCTTCACGTTGTCCTCGGCGAGCGTGAAGGCCCGCGACGCGCGTTCGTAATCGATCAACGCGGCCCGGTACGCATTGCGCTCCGCCTTCTTGTCCAAATCGAGGTCGGTGTCGAAACCCGCGCTCCAACGTGTGCGGTCGAGGTCCAAGTCCGTGTAATTGCCGCCCGGTGGCGTCTCGACACTCCCGCTCATCACAAAGTCGAGACTCGGCTTCAGCGCGTCCGCCGCCACGCCGACGCGTCGCTCCGCATCTGCGATGCGATCATGCTCGTTGTACAGGTCCAGCCGGGCGGCGAGCGCCACCGCGACCGCTTCCTCCGCGCTCAACGTGGGGTGCCGCAGGCCCGTCTCGCGCAGGCTCTCGAGTTCGCGCTCGTTCAACACAGTCGGCGCGTCCGTCGAGAGACCCAACTGAATCTTGAACCGGTCGAGGCTCTCGCGATACCGCCGCACGGACTCGATCCAACTGTTCTCCCGGCTGTACTCCGCCTGCTCGATTCGACCGAGGCCCGCTGGCGTTCTGCGCCCCTCGACGGTGAGCGCGCGCTCGCGCGCGACGCTGCGCCGGAAGTTTTGCAGGCCGCGCCAATTGTTGCGCACCACGTCCAAGTTTTCGAGCACGCCGTAGTACGCCGTGCATATCTCGATCGAGAAATCCTTCCGGTACTGCGTGAAATCCCGCAAAGCGTAAAGAAGGTCGCGTTCCGCCTGCGTAAGCCGCTCCGCCGCGACCCGCGAGCCGCGACCACGCAGCAGGGGCTGGGTCAGATTGCCCACCAAGGCGCTCGAACTGCTCGTACTCGGGTCCCCCGTCAGGAATCGCAGGAAATTACTCGTGAGGTCGACTGCAATCCGACCGCCCGACTTGAGCAGCAGGTCTACGCCCGCTCGCGTCTGCCCGGAACTCCGATAGCGCTCCTCGATCCGCGTTTCCGGCCGATCGAGCCCCGCCAGCGCGCCCGCTTCCTCGACGATGGCCTGATACTGATTCAGCAGATCGGCGGGCTGCCCCGTCAGCGTTTCGAGCGCGCCGAGGACGTCCCCCGTCAGGCCCGTCGCCTGGCTGAACGTCGAAGCCTCGCTCACGTCGCGCGTGTCGCGGTCAACCTGCCCGCCGAAAACAGCGGAGAAAATTGGCGTGTAGCGGTGCCGTTCCAAGGTAAGCGACAGCGCCTGGAGATAGACGGACTCCTTGCGATTCTGGTATTGCCGGTTCCGCTTGACGGCGATCTCGAGGGCCTTTTCAAGGGAGATGATCCACGCGCCCACCTCCGCCTCGGCGGACTCGCCCATTTCCTCGCGCGGCTGCACAACCCGCGGCAAGCCCGCAGACGCCTCCCACTCCTTGTTCTCCTCGATGCTGAATTCCGGGTGCATCCCCGGCACGTCGGGGGTCTTCTCCTGAATAACGCCGTAGACCTCGGCATCGGCGGCGGCCTTCATGCGTGCCGGCGTGCAAGAGTGCAGCAATGCGCCCCCAACGCAAAGCAGCAGAAAGAGAGCCGCGCACGACGCGTACGCACGCCTTGGGCGCACATCGCGTCCGTATCGTCCATCCCGTCCATCACCGTGCCCTGCGGTGCGGCATGGACGCCGTCGGTCGCGTGTATTTAGGACGAAGCGCATGGAATACTGCTCGGTATCGCTCGTCAGCCGGGCCGTGCAATGAAACCCCGCCGCGGCATGCTCGGTTCCAATCTCCACACCGGCGCGTCCTCGTTTCGGAGGAACTTCAAGGGAGTCCCGGCAAACGAGGCACGCCCACCCAGTATATAGGACCAGCCGCTTCGTTCGCCGGTGTCCATTCCTATACGGAACGCCCAAAATAAGTGCGGACCGCTTCCACGTCACGCTCGATGGCGTGGATGAGTTCATCGAGAGAACTGAATTTCTTTTCGGGCCGCAGCCGTTTGTGAAACTCCACCTCGATCTCCCGTCCCACGATATTCTCATGAAAATCCAGGATATATGCCTCGATGGTCACGTCTTCCTGCAGAATAGTCGGCGCAATGCCGATATTGACAGCCGCGGGCAGGCGCTTGTCTTCCAGGATCACTTCCCCCGCGTACACGCCATGAGCCGGCACGGCATTGCTGTGCGGTTTGACGTTCGCGGTCGGGAAACCAAGCCGCGCGCCGCCGATGCCCCGGCCCCGCACAACCTCGCCGCCAATCGCGTACCTCCGTCCCAATAGCGGCTCAACCTTGTCCACCTCGCCTTGTAAAATCCGCTCGCGGATACCTGTGCTCCCGACGCGCTCGCCCTGGATCACGATCGCCGGCACCTGGCGCACCTCAAACCCGTACCGCGGCGCGATAGCCTGCAGGAATTCATAGTCGCCGCGCGCGCCCTTCCCGAATGCGAAATCATGCCCCACCACCAGCATGCGGGCGCGACACTTGCCCACGATAACCTCTTCAACGAACGCTTCCGGCGCCAGGTCGGCCACCTCCGCCGTGAACGGCAAAACAAACAACACATCGAGGCCCAACGCTTCAAGCAGGGCCGTCTTCTTCTTCAAGGGTGTGAGGATATTCGGTGCGGTCTCGGGACAAAAGAATTGGCGCGGATGGGGATGCAGTGTCATCAGCGCGGCAGTGCCGTCGATTTCCCGGGCGGCCCGCCGCAACTCCTCGACAATCCGTTGATGCCCCAAGTGTACGCCGTCGAAACTGCCGATCGTGAGGACGGGGTTCGCGAACGTCTCCCGCGCCGCGCGAACGTCCTCTATCACACGCATCTCAGAACTCCAGCCAAGCCATAGGTGCGATGCCCATGCCGCGATTCATACGGTAAACACGCGCTTCGGGTGAATGCACACGCCCATCGCCGTCGGCTGCACCGTCCCCAGCGCCAGCAGTTCTCCCTTCGCGGACTTGATCTGCACCCAACCCTCGTGCACGGGGCAGTCGCCTCGCAGATTCGACCCGACCAGCGTCGCGCCCGCGCCCAACGCGCCCCGCGCCGCATCGTGGATGGTCACTGCGGGCAGATCCAGCGCCTCGCCCATGGGCAGGAGCCGGGCCGTGACGTCTTCGGGACTCTGGAAACTCGAAAGCGGCGCTGCCTGCTCGACGGCGTAGCGGCCGACCCACGTGCGCCGCAGCGTCGCCAACACCGCGCCGCAGCCCAGTGCCCGGCCCACTTCATGACATAGACTGCGCACGTAGGTCCCACTCGAACACGCCACACGAATCTCCGCATCCGGCGGTTCATAGGCAAGCACGCTGAACTCGCGAACCGTCACGCGACGGGGTTTGCGCTCCACCTCTTCGCCGCGCCGCGCAACCTTGTACAACCGCCGCCCGCCGACCTTCACGGCGCTCACCATCGGTGGCATCTGCTCGATCGCGCCCGTGAACGCGTCACAGCGCGTCTGGATGTCCTCCATCGAAAGCGGAGGCACCGCGTTTTCCGCGATGACGGCCCCGTCCAGGTCGTAGGAGTCCGTAACCACCCCCAGCCGCATGATGCCCTGATAGGTCTTGTCGAGACCCGTCAGGTGCTCGGACAGTCGGGTCGCCTTGCCGAGGCACAGGATCAGCAGGCCCGTGGCGCCGGGGTCGAGTGTGCCCGTGTGCCCCACCCGGCGGATGCCTGCCGCCCTGCGGATGTGATCGACCACGTCGTGCGAAGTCATTCCAACGGGCTTGTCCACTAACAGCAGTCCGGTCATGAATCCTGTTCCAGCGCGCCCACAAGAGCGCTTATGATTTCGCCGCGCACCTCTTCCAACGCGCGTTGCAGCGTCGCGCCCGCCGCCGCGGCATGCCCGCCGCCCCCGAAGCCGTTCAGGAAAGCCGAAGCATTGAACGCGGGCGCGGAGCGTAAGCTCACTTTGGTTTCTCCGGGTTTCAGCGCATAGAACAACACGCCCACTTCGACGCCTTCGATATTGCGGGCGTAATTGACCAGATTCTCGAGGTCTTCTTTCCGAGCGTTCAACTCCGCAAAGTCCTCGGGCATCACGTAAGTGTACGCCACCCGGCCCGAAGCGGCGAATTCCATCCGGTCAAGGATGCGGCGCAGGAGATGAAATTTCGGCGGCGACACGACCTCGAACAATCTGGCGCAGAGGCTGTGGGCCTCGATACCGCTTTCATGAAGCAGCGCCGCGATCCGGTGGGATCG
Organism: Candidatus Hydrogenedentota bacterium; assembly: GCA_029556545.1. Lineage (GTDB taxonomy): Bacteria > Hydrogenedentota > Hydrogenedentia > Hydrogenedentales > JAGMZX01 > JAGMZX01. Next base: position 42,355 of record JAKQEQ010000138.1, on the reverse strand, counting down.
GGCATTCGTGTTCGAGAATCGATAACCGCCCGTATCCGTCGCCTGCGCGACATACAGGCACGTGCCCGCCTCGCGGCTCAACGGGATGCCCGACGCCTCGAACAACTCCGTCACTAATTCACCCACCGCAGCATACGAGGAATCGACCAAGCCCATCGCGCCCGGCGGCCCGTCCTCAAGGTGATGGTCGAGGATCAGCAGTCGAGGCGTGTGCTCAATGCGCAATGCAACCGCGCCGATGCGATCGAATCGGGCCGCATCCACGATCACCGCCAATTCCGCCTCCGGCAGTTCGGCGTCCGCCGCGAGAACCTGGTCCGCGCCCGGCAGAAACGCATACGCACGCGGCACAGGGTCCGCCATGACGCACGTCACCGACGATTTCCCCATCGCGTGCAACAGATGGCACAAACCCAGCAGCGAACCGACCGCGTCGCCGTCCGGGCCGACGTGTGTCGTCAGTACAAAGGAATTGCATTCGCGTAATACGGCGACGATCTCGTCGAGGTCCAGCCTACGCATCGGTGTCCGCCCCTCCTCATCGTGAATCCGCTCGAAAACCTCCTCGAGTTGATAGACGCGGTCCAGCGAGTCGTCGGGGAAAAAGCGGATTTCCGGCGTGTACCGCATCCGCACGTGCTTGCCGATCTCGTGCCGCACCCAGCCAGCCGAGCGGCGCAGGGCTACGAGCGAGCTCTTCCGATCCTGCTCGGTGCCGTACAGGCTCACATACACGTCCGCGTAGTGCAGGTCCGGCGAGAGCTTCACGCCCATGACCGACACAAAGCCGATTCGAGGGTCCTTCAAGCCCTTGGTCAGCAACTGCGCAATCTCGTGGCGAATCAGCTCCGCCACCCGTTGCGGTCTCACTTTCTGCCTCATAACATCTCAATCCGGTAGTCAGCCATGACGGCCGCGCGGTCCAACGATACGTAACGTACAATCTCGTTCAGTTGCTCGTTGGCGTGACGGCTCTCGGCGGAAACCACGGCCGCGCTCAGCCGCGCACGGCCCCACAGGTCCTGATACTCCGTCTCCGCAACCGAACAGTTGAACCGGTTGCGCAGCCGTTCTTTGAGACTCTTCAGGACACGCCGCTTGTCCTTGAGCGAACGGGCGCCGGGAATCATCAGGTCGATGTGCAGGACACCGATGGTCACGCGCGGCCTCTCAATTGAACGTCTTCGCGAACTCCTCGACGCGGTACGCCTCGACCACGTCTCCCTCCCGGATGTCGTCGTAGCCCTCGAGTTTGATGCCGCACTCGAATCCGGCGGACACAGACCTCGCATCGTCCTTGCCGCGCCGCAGAGACTCGATGCGCCCCTCGTGGATGACCACGTCGTCCCGCAGGAGACGCACGAGGGACCCGCGCGCCGTTTCGCCGTCCGTCTGGTAGCAGCCCGCGATGTTGCCGTGAGCCGAAGAACGGAAGACCTGTCGAATCTCGAGGTGGCCGGTGATGACTTCCCGCTTCTCCGGGGCCAGCATCCCCTCGAGCGCGTTACGCACCTCGTCAATGACTTCGTAAATGATCCGATACGTGCGAATCTCCACGCCTTCCTGTTCGGCAAGCCTGCGAATCCGCGCGTTCGCCGTCACGTGGAAACCGATAATCACCGCCTCGCTCGCGCTCGCCAGCAGCACGTCGGACTCGTTGATGCCGCCCACGGCCGCGTGCACGATCTCAAGGCGCACCTCCTCGTTGCCCAGCCGCGCAAGGCTGGATTGGAGTACGTCCACCGATCCCTGCACGTCGGCCTTGACGATAACGTTCAGCACTTTCTCCTTGCCGGCCTCGACCATCGCGTGGAAGTCCTCGAGCGTCACGCGCTTTACCGCCGGGCCGGACTTCTGCCGCCGCAACGTGGCGCGCTGGGCGACGATGCTGCGGGCCGCGCGCTCGTCCTCGACCGCCACGAAAATGTCGCCCGCGTTGGGCGGCTCGCTGAAGCCCGTCACCAGCACGGGCGTGGACGGTCCCGCTTCGCGCACGTGCCGCCCGTCCGAGGTCATCAACGTGCGCACGCGGCCGAAGGTCTCGCCGGCCAGGAACTCGTCCTGCACGCGCAGTGTGCCGTTCTGAACGAGCACCCAGGCTACCGGCCCCTGGCCGACGCTCATTTCCGACTCGATAATGGCGCCCCGCGCGCGCTTGTTCGGGTTGGCCTTCAATTCGAGGGACTCCGCCTGGAGCGCCAGTAATTCCATCAGGTCATCGACGCCGTCGCCCGTCTTCGCTGAGATACTCTTGATGATCGTCTTGCCCCCCCAACTCTCGTCAATCAATTCGTATTGCGTCAATTCCTGCCGCACCCGGTCCGGCTGCGCGTCGGGCTTGTCGCACTTGTTGATCGCCACCACAATCGGCGCCTCGGCGGCCTTCGCATGATGGATTGCCTCGACGGTCTGCGGCCGCACCCCATCGTCCGCCGCGACCACAAGCACCACAATGTCCGTGACCTTCGCGCCGCGCGCGCGCATCTGCGTGAACGCTTCGTGGCCCGGCGTATCCAGAAAGACCAGACGCCCCGTGCTTGTCGGGACGTCGTACGCGGCGATGTGCTGGGTAATGCCGCCCACCTCGGACGCCGCTACGCTTGAGCGCCGCACCACGTCCAGCAGCGTGGTCTTGCCGTGGTCTACATGTCCCATGACGGTAATCACTGGCGGGCGCGGCCGCAAATCCGCCGGGTCATCCGGTTCCTCCGTCATCACCGCCTCTTCTTCCGGGATAACCGTTCGGACGTCGAAACCATACTTGTTCGCCAGCTTTCGAATCAGCTCGATGTCCAGGCTATAGTTCTTATTGACGAGCATATTCTCGTCCATGAGTTCGAGAATGACCTCGTTCACCGTCAACCCGGCCGCGTTCGCGAACTGCTCGACCGTCATGGATTCCTGAACTTCGATGACCGCCGGCGCGGGTGTTTCATCAAGCACTGCAGCCTCCTCCCGGGGGCGTTTCTTCCGCCGCTTGCGCGGCCCATCCAGCAGACCCGCCTGGAAATCCCGGATTACCGCAGCGGCGTCCCGCCGCATATCCTCTTCAAGCCGGGCGCGGTCAATCCGCTTTTGCTTCTTCCGCGCCGTCTTCCCGGGCGCGGTGGTCTTGCCCCCTTTGCCGCCCTTGCCCTTGCCGAAACGCCCGAGTTCCTCAAGGCTGTGCTCCAGCTTCTCCGTGAGCACACCCGGCGCTTCCTTCTTCTTGTCCTTTTCCTTCGCGCGGCGAATCACCTCCGCGACAACCTCGGGATCCGGCTTCGGCAGCGGCTTCAGTTTCGCCTTGCGGCGTTCCTCCAGTTCCTGACGTCGCTCCGCCTCCGCCAGCAGTCCCGGTAAGTGCGCCTCCTCCTCCGCTTCCTCCTCCTTCTCCGTGGGAAGCAATCCTTCGATGATCTCGACGTCCGGCGCACCCACAGACGTCCCGTCGGCGCGCAATACCTCCACCTTCGACACTTCGCGCTCGATGGCCGTGCCTATTACCAAAGCAGGCGGCTCCAGTCCCTCGGGCTGCGGGGAAACCGCCTCGTCAGGCACGATTTCCGCGGTGGGCGCTGCTTCGGCGCCTTCTTCCTCGCCTTCCGCCGCCGCCTCTTCTTCCGGTTCCCCTTCTTCCTTTGTCTTCCGGCGCGCCGGGCGCTTGGCCGCCGCCTTCGGCTTCGCCTTCGCCTTCGCTTTGGCCTTGGGCTTCGCTTTCGCCTTCGCCTCGGCCTTCCGTTTCGCCGCCAGTTTCTGCGCGGCTTTCTGCAATCTTTCCTTCTTCTTCTTGTCCTGATCGAGCTTCTTCTCGATTTCCTTCTGATAGCGCTCGAACGACTCTGGGGTCTCATCGATCTCGATGAGCATGTCCCATTGTTCGTCACTGATCTCCGATTCGACGCCCTCGACGTCGCAGTGCAGCCGTCGGAGGACATCGAAGGCATCCTCCGCGCTCATGTCGAGACGCTCTGCCGCCTTGGCAATCGTCGGCATACGGGTTTTCACCTCCAAGCATGCATCATTAGGTCGGTCGTACAACCTTCACTGGAAACCGCGCAACGGACGCGACCGCGATCCGGACTGTACTCCTCAGCTCTCGGTTGCAGCGTCGTCCTCCGCGGGACCCTCTGGGCGCTCCGGCGCCGAGACCTCTTCGGGCGCCGGCTCATGCAGCAGGGCAGCCTCGCCGGGGTCCCCCACCACTTCCACGTTGTCTTCGCGAGCATAGACCGCCACGCCCGGCTCCACATCGCCGCGAATGTCGATATTCCATTCGATGAGTTTCGAGGCCAGCCGCGCGTTCTGACCGCGTTTGCCTATGGCCAGAGAAAGCTGGTCCTGCGGCACCATCACGTGGATCGACCGGTTCTCTTCATCAAGCTCCATGTCAAGGATATCCGCCGGGTTCAGCGCGTTCCGGCACAACTCCATCGGATTGTCGCTCCAACGCACAATATCAATCTTCTCGCCGCACAATTCCTCCACTACCGCGCGCACGCGCGAACCCTTCATGCCCACACACGCGCCCACCGGGTCCACGTTCGCGTCATGCGAATACACTGCCACCTTCGTGCGACCGCCCGGTTCCCGCGCAATGGCCCGTATCTCGACCGTGCCGTCGTAAATCTCCGGCACTTCGAGTTCAAAAAGCCCGCGAACCAACTCGGGCGCGCTCCGCGACAGCATCACCTGGGCGCCCCGGGGACCCTTCTCCACCTCGAAGAGAAACGCCCGAATCCGGTCGCCGGGCTTGAAATTCTCGCGCGGCGACTGCTCGCGATAGGGCAGCACCGCCTCCGCGCGGCCTATCGAAACGATGATGTTCCCGTGGCTGATCCGTTTCACAATCCCGGTGACCAGTTCGCCCTCCCGCTGCTTGAATTCATCAAAAATCTTGTCGCGTTCGGCATCCTTGATCTTCTGAATAATGACCTGCTTCGCCGTCTGGGCCGCGATGCGCCCAAAGTCCTTCGGCTCGGTGCGGACTTTCAGCCGGTTGCCCACCTGGACGTCCGCATTCAACTTGCGGGCCTCATCAATCAACATCTCCTGCCCGGCGTGCGTCACCTTATCCACGACCGTCAGGATCTCGTAAACCTTGAATTCGAAGGTGTCCGCGTCTACCTCGACCACAATATTCGAGGCCTGACTCAGACTCTTCCGCGCGGCACTCTCGATAGCACTGCGGATTGCCTCGATGAGCGTCGCCCGATCGATGCTCTTCTCCGCTTCGAGCTGCTGCAATATCACGCGCAAATTCTGGTCCAACTTCCCTGTCCTCAATACGTTACGCTACCGATCCAACCGCGCCGACTTCAGATTCTCGATGTGCACCGCGCACCGTTTCCCGTCGCAGTCCACCAGAATCAACCCGTCCTCAATCCCTTCGAGCGTCCCGCGAAAGCGCGACCGCCCCTCGACGGGCGCGAGGCTCTGCAACCGCACCGGTTCCCCGGCAAAACGCCGAAAATCCGCAGCCTGCCGCAAGGGACGATCCACGCCCGGCGATGACACTTCCAGCACGTATCGCCCGCCGATGAAGTCCAATTTATCCAACAGTGCGCTCAATAGTTGCGAGACCTTCGCGCAATCGTCCAACGACACGCCACCGCCGACCTTGTCCACATAAAACCGGAGCACGGGGGTACGTCCGCCCCGGGCGTATTCGAGTTCGACCAATTCGTAGCCTTGCTCGGTCAAGTCCGGGGCCAACTGCTCCCAGAGCTGCTTAATCAGCGCCCGGTTTTCCACAATACGCCTTTCGCATCAAGTAAAAAGAGTGGGACATGCCCACTCTCGTGACAAGCCACACTTCTGCTTGCTGAGTCTAGCATAAGAACTCGACATGATGCAATAGCGCGAACCGCTCCGATCATGGTCTCAATGCCTTTCCGCCACCGCAACCACGCGCGCCGCCGCCGAACGGACCCCGACGGACCGATCGCGCCGCGTGACGCGGTCCAGCGCGCCGGGGTGACCGCGATTTGCAACCGGATACTACCCCACGTCCCCCCGCACGCGGCGGCAGTATTCCCCGGACGCAGGGTGTATCGTCCCGTGCGGCACCACCCCGGTTCGCCGTCCAGCGCGGCGCCAAAGTTCTCGTTCCTGGCATCGTCGATGCTTCGATGTCCGACCTACTTGACAGATGCAGTGATTTTCGTACAATTATGATTATATCACGTATATTTGGCGAGGCGTGGCTGCTGATTAGGCGGAACGATTGGCGAGCGATCACGGAGCCTATAGATCATATGGGACCCATAGGCCCTATTCCTTCAACGCAAAACGCGCGATACCGTAGCCTGGGATGCGCAGTTCCGCACCGCCGGGAAGCGTCAGGAGCGTCTCCCTCGTGTTGTAGTTCAGGACAAGGACGTGGCCGTCTTCCCGTATCGAGAGGAAGACTCTTTCCGGCAGCGCGATCCCCAGGACGGTCTTGGTCCACGGGTGCAGGGTGTTCAGCGCCGGCAGCGAATCCTTCACGAACGCCGCGTAGTCACCCGGCGGCTCCATATCGCCTTGGAAGCGGAAAAATCGGCCTTGGCCGGTGTCGCCCTCAGTCCAGTGATTGAAGGTCCACGTGTCGCCGTCCACAGTCGCCAAACCACCACGCGGAAACGAGGGATAAATCACCGCTCCGCCATTGCGCACCCAAGCGTCAATCTTCGCCAACACATCCGCTTCGATGACGTTGCCCCACGCGAATACGAGGACCTTGTATCGGTCCAGGAACCCGTCGCGGATGAGGGTTTCATCAAGATAATCCACCTCGACGACGCGGCGGACCGCCGCCGCCCGCGGGTTGAAGCCCCAGGCGTACAGGTGACGGAACGCGGCATCTTCGAGTTGATTCATCGTCTCGGGATAATAGACCGCGACGTCAACTACCGGGTCCCCGCGCTCATCGAGCACGGGCAGGTACTTCTGCCACTGGTCGATGGCCATCTGGTGGTGCAGGATGTTCGAGTGATAGGTAAAGAAGTGGTCGCCGTTCGTGGTCGCCGTGTTGAAGATCCGCGCCGCAACGCCCCGGGCCGTATGCGAACTGGCCGGCTCATAACCCAGGTCCACGCCGTAGAGACGCGCCGCCGTCGCGGCCAGGCGTGTCGCGTAGAAGTTCTGCTCGAAACTGTCGGTCTCGTTCGTGAGCCGGACGCCGCCGTTCACCAACGCCATGGACTTCGCCTGTTCGCTGTAACTGGTGCCGGCCTCGACGAAGCCCCAGCCGCCGCTGGATTGATATATCGGCGTGTTCGGCATGGCTTTGCGCGCCGCGACGGCCCAATACTCACACCACGTCGTCATCTCGCGGGTGTACCAACTCAGGAAGTCGATGCGCTGACGCTTTGACGCTATCGTACCCGGCAAGACCATCGGAACCTCTTCGAAAGCGGTCAGATGCGCGCTCCAAGCCCCATTGAGCTTGCTGATATCACCGTACTGGGACCGCATCGCCTCGCGAAACGCGGCCCGGGCATACTCGTCCGCGCACCACAGGCCGATGTGGATGTGCATCTCCCGCCCCTTGAGCGGCCAGTTGCCGCCCGCGGGATACTGCGACTCCCCATAGTTGCCCGAGGGCCCAAGGCGCACGCCAAGCAGCGTGCCCGTGGGCTCGTAATGCCTGCCGAACGCCTCAAGCACCCGCGCGACGTGCCGCCCATGATACGGATTCCAGATGCTCTGGATCGGGTTCTCTATCCCGTGCTCCAGGCACTTGAAGCCTATGTTCTCCGCCGATGCCTCAAACCAGTCCGGTAGCGCATAGGCCGATCCCACGACCAGCAGCGGGAACCATTTCAGGCCATATTCCCCGAGCTTCGCCACCAGCCGGTCGTAATACGTGAAATCAAACGCGCCCTCCCGTTCCGGCTCGATTAGACGCCAGCGCACGTACATCTCGATTGCGTTGAACCCAAGCACCTTCGCCAGCGGCGCTAGATTATGCACCGCCCGCAACTCCGCTTCGAGGTCCGGCGCGTCCGCGTGCGACGAAACGCCCGCGGTCGTCACCAAGTCCATCGGCCGCCGCAACGCAACCATCGGCCGCACGTCCTTCGGCACGGCGTTATGCGCCGCCCGCCATTGCGCCTCCGAGTACGCCGGCGCGACCCGCACCGCGCGCAGGTATTGCAGCCCCGCTACCGACAACCGTAACGTATCGCCCAACGCCGCGCCCGTCCGAAACGCGAAGCAGGCCGTTCGTTCACCCAGCGTGTTCAACCGCGTGTACGATTCGCTGCGAAGCATCGGGAGCGGCGCCCCGCCCGATGAGACTACCGTCTCGATGACGCCCGCGCCCTTGTCGAGAAACCCGATTTCGATTGTGTACTCCGTGTCGCTCCGGATGCCCGCCGTCGGTATATCGAACAGCCATTGCCGTTTCTCGTAGGGGTCGGTGTCCGGAGCGATGCACAAACACCTCCGCCCCTCGATTGTCTCCTCGTGCGCCTCCCCCGGATTCAGCAGGGCAATGGCGCCGACCGCCCCGTCCACGGTGAATGACGCCATGGGCTCCTGCGCGCTCGCCCGCAACGCGACGAAACACGTCAGACCCGCCACCATCAGTGCGCCCAGGATCTGGCTTGGAGTGCATCCTTCGGGGTGCGGAAGACGGGCGGAACGTCGCACTACGTGCGGAACGCAATCAGTACATGACTTCATAGTTGTCTTCTCCGGCGAAGCGCAAAGGGTACCAGAAACACGCACCGTGAACGAACCACCGCCCGAGTCGGATTCGGGCAACTCGGCAACGAGCACACGCCGGACCATTCCATGCGCGGCGTGTTCTCTCGGAACGGATTTTTCCTTCTCAACAACTCCGGTGCTATACTCGCGCTCGGTGAAATGCGGAATCAGAGGAGAATCCCCGTGAGCATGCGGTTATTGCTGGGTCTGTTGCTGGTTGCCGCCGCCGTAGGCGGCTGCCAGCGGTCGCCGGGCGAGGTCGCCAACAAGGTACTGACGGATTTCGGCATCCGCGAACCCGACGAGGGCTACGTCTCGGGCAGCGACAAAGTCTACGCACGCCTGCGATCCGTCGGCGAGTCGGAAATGCAGCGCATGAATTTCGAGGGCCGCGAGGGCGAAATCAAGTTCGAGGAAGACGGCTTGCGCGGCATGTTCTACAAGGAGGTCAAGGAATACACGGATTTCCACCCGCTCGATGCCCGCGCCGACACCGCGGGCACGCAGCGCGAGGGCGGTTACACCGGTTACATCGAGTATTCCTATCGGATACTTCGCGGCGTCCGCAAGCCCACCCGCGTCGAGGCCGCCGCCGAGTCCGCGAACATCCCAACGGGCGATACGGGCCGCGAGGTCTTCCGCTATCGCTTCAATTCCGGCGGCGGATGGGACGGCGGCAAGGGCGAACGCACGAAGCTGTAACCGGCGGGACTGAACATCACTGACTGCGCACCTCGCGCAGGATCTTCATCTTCGCCTCGATGAACTGGGGGTGACTTAGGTTCAGGAGGTGGCGCAGCTTATGGGCGAGATGGTCCTCGTGTCCGCCCAGATGACCATCCGAGTACAAGACCCGCCAGACGTCTTCCATGATCGCAATCTTCTCCGCCTGCGTACAGCTTTCGTTCAATTCGTGTGTGAACTGCCAAAGGTCGAAGCTCTCGCTATGCGCGGCCTTCGCCTCCGCAATCACCGCTTCCACCGTCTCGCTGTCCAGGTCGAACCGCTCGCGGATCACGCGCCGGACCAACCGCTTCTCGACTTCCGTGAAGTCTTCGTCCACGGAAGCCGCCTCGATCAGCAGCACGCCCGTAGCCACTTGGGCAGGATCCAAGCGGGCATTCTCCGAGGACGGCGTCCGTGAAATCAGCAGGTCGCGCAGTCTGTCCAGCATGAATTACTCCCCGCCCGCCGGGGTCTCGGACGCCAAGGCGACGCGGTTGCGCCCCCCTTCCTTCGCGGCGTACAGGGCCTTATCCGCCGCGCGCACCACGTCCTCGGGTTGCGTCATCGCCCGCCCGAACGCCGCAACGCCGACGCTGCTGGTCACGGAAAGCGCGCCGCCTTCCGCGCCCTCGAAGACCGTCTCCGCGATACGCCCCCGCAGCTTCTCGGCGAGCCGCGCGGCCTCCGCGAGGCCGGTCTCAGGCAGGATGACGGCCATTTCCTCGCCGCCGTAACGACAGCAGACGTCGGCCCGACGCGTGTTGCGGCGCAGCAATTGAGCGAACTGTTGGAGCACCGCGTCGCCGGTCTGGTGGCCGTGCGCGTCGTTGAACCGCTTGAAATGATCGATATCAAACATCAGCAGCGAGAAGCACCGCCGGTACCGCCGCGCCTGATCGAATTCCTCCTCCATGCGCAGGTCGAAATACCGCCGCACATAGAGGCCGGTCAGGCCGTCCGTCACGGCCATGGCGTACAGCTTCGCATTGTGGATGGCCAGGGCGATTTGCGCGCCGAGCTGATGGAAGAAGGCCCGGTCCTCGGGGTCGAACGGCTCGCCGTCGCGCGGGTCCTCGAGCAGGAGGACGCCCAGCGCATTGTACTCGGCCATAAGCGGCACAAAGGCCGCGCGCCGGTGGGGCTCCGCCACCAACAGGACCGCGCCCGACCGCACCGCCTCCTCGAACGGCGTGCCGCGAAACGGCATGGAATCCTCCTCGAGACGTTCGGCGGTGATCAGGTCGTCGCCATATTTCGCGATAATCGGACGAAGGCGATTCTGCTTCTCGTCCAGTTCATAGATGGTGAGCCGACGCACTTCGAGCGCGCCCTGGACCACGTTCGCGATATCCGGCAACGTTTGCGCCAGTTCAAGCGAGCGATTGATCACCAAACCGATCTCGCGCAGCATGGACAATTGGTCAACCTGCTTCGCGAGCATCTGGTTCTGCCGATGCAGCGAGCGGTAATCGCCGCCCAGGCGCGCTCTCGAACGTTGGGCCATGAGGAATCGGTTCCGCGTTGCGTCTTGTGCGCGATAATACCACGCGGGCGCCGCTTGCCTCTCGGCATCGATCGAGGCTGGTACTACTTACCTCGCGCTCACGCCAAGCCGCGGTCGATCAGCGCGGCGCGCTCGGGACCGACCGAGACATAGCGGACGCGGCATTGGACGCGATGCTCGATTTCGAGGACGTAGGACTGAGCCGCCGGGGGCAGGTCCTCGAAACGGCGAACGCCGCTGATGTCTTCGCTCCAGCCCGGCATTTCCTGGTAGATGGGCGTCGCCTCTTCGAGCACCGCGTTCAGCGGGAAGCGTCCCATGGGCTGGCCGCGCCAGGCGTAGTCGGTGCAAATCTTCAGCGTTTTGCGCCCGCTGAGGCTGTCGAGTTTCGTGACGGCTATCTCCGTGGCGCCCTGGGCCCACGCCCCATAGCGCGACGCGACGGCGTCGAAGTGCCCGATGGTGCGGGGCCGGCCCGTGGCGGCGCCGTATTCGTGCGCGACCTCGCGCAGTTCGTTCGCCTCCTGTTCGTCCATGCGCGTCACAAAGGGGCCCTCGCCCACGCAGGTCGAGAAGGCTTTGATAACGGCGATGACGCGGTCCGGCGCGAAGCCGAAGAGGCCGCCGCCGATGGGCGCGTAGGCCGCGAGTGCGCATGACGACGTCGTGAAGGGGTAGATGCCGAAGTTGAGGTCGCGCAGCGTGCCGAGTTGCGCCTCGAACACAATGTGCTTGCCCGCGCGCGCGGCCTCATCGAGAATGGCCGAGGTGTCGCAAATGATGTCTCGGATGCGCGCCCCATGTTTCCGCGCCCATGCGAGGGTCTCCTCGAAGGAGAACGAGTCGTCCTTGCCGTAGACGCCCAGCGCCGTGAGTTTCTTCCATTCGACGAGTTCGCGCAGCCGCTGCTCCAGCCACTCCGGGTAAAGCAACTCGCCGATTTGGATGGCCTTCTTCATGGTGCGGTCGCCGTAGGCGGGCGCAATACCGCGTCGGGTCGATCCATAGGCCTTCTTACCCAGACGTTCCTCCTCCCAGCCGTCCTGCAGCCGATGAAACGGGAAACAGATGGTGGCGCGCTCGGATACGCGCAAATTCGGCTTGATCCCCCGCTTGCGTATGCCGTCGATCTCGTCGGCGAGCGCCTCGATATCGATGACCATGCCCGGCCCGAGGATGTTCACGGCCTTCGGGTTGAACACGCCGGAAGGCAACAAATGCAGCTTGAACTCGCCGAATTCGTTGACGACCGTGTGGCCCGCGTTGTTGCCCCCCTGATACCGCGCCACGATATCCGCGTTCTGCGCGAGGTAGTCGACCATCCGGCCCTTGCCTTCATCGCCCCAGTTCGCGCCCACGACGACTTCGACACTCATAATATGTCCCCTCCTCGGACAAACGGCCCGCGCGCCCACACAAAACGGGCGGGCCGCATGAACAAACGGCCCGCCGGATATCCCGCGCGCGACGCCTGGTGGCATGGGCATCTTGTCCATGACCTTCAAACACGGGCGGGACGCCCGTGCCACAATGACTATCGCGAATAGAACCCGATCACGCCCGCCGTATCGGCCTTGAACGGGATGGTCTCCAGGTTCGGCACGGCAATCATGCGTCCGTCGAAGGACTTCGCCGCGCGCTCAAGGTACTCCGGCATTTGCGCCGGTGGATTCTCGACACCCTCGGCAATCATCGGCATCTTGCGGCTGCCCTCGCGGACCGAGATCATCATGCCCGGCTTCACCAAGAACGTCGGCTTGCTGGACTTCTTGCCGTCCACGAGAACGTGCCCGTGCGTGACCAACTGTCTCGCGGCGAAGATCGTCGGCGCGTAGCCGAGGCGGTACACCACGCTGTCCAGCCGCGATTCGAGCAGCATCAGCAGGTTAGTGCCCGTGACGCCGCCCATGCGCTGTGCTTCCGCGAAGGTCTTGCGCATCTGCCGCTCCAGCAGACCGTAGTGCAACCGGATCTTCTGCTTGTCCTGCAACTGCTGCCCGTACACCGACAGCTTGCCCCGCCGGTTCGGGCCGTGGACGCCCGGCCCATAGGCCCGCTTGACGGACGGGCACTTCGGGCTCCCCCAAATGCACGATCCGAGACGTCGGCAAAGCTTGTGTTTCGGTCCTAGATATCTGGCCATGAACGCGATTCTCTCTCTTTTTTTGTTGTCGTTATTGTCTCAGGACGCACCCCGCGCGCCACGCGCGTCACGGGAACGGCCTGCGCCGATTCGGGTTGGCGAAAAAAGACACACGTGCCCCTCGGGCACGAGCGCCATATCCTAGTACATGCCCCCGGCGAGTGTCAAATACGCGGCGAGCGCAGCGACGACCACCCATCCCACGCTCACTTGTGCTAATCTGAAGCCCCATGGCAGCACCCGCACACACCATAATCGAGCGGATCGACCTCGCGGGGCGTCCCGTGGAACGCAAGGACCCCGCGGCGTTCCTGGCCTCGTTCGACCTGGCGCGCGTGCCGAAGGCGCCCGGTTGCTACCTCATGAAAGACGAAAAAGGGCGTCCGATCTACGTCGGCAAGGCGAAAGACCTGCGCGCCCGCCTGCGCAGTTACCTCAACGAGAGCGACAGCCGGTACACGGTCAAGTTTCTGATGCGGCGCGTGGCGGGCATTGACCTGCTGATCACCGAAAATGACAAGGAGGCCCTCCTCCTTGAGAACAGTCTGATCAAGCAGTACAAACCGCGCTATAACGTGCAGTTGAAGGACGACAAGACCTACCTCAGCCTGCGGATTCACCCGGGCGAGGAGTTTCCGCGGTTGACGACCGTCCGCAAACGGCGCAAGGACGGCGCGCGGTACTTCGGGCCCTACGCGAGCGCCGGCGCAATGCGCCAGACCCTCCGGGGCCTCCACCGCGTTTTCCCCCTGCGCACGTGCTCGGACCACGTGTTGCACAACCGCACGCGGCCCTGCCTTTACTACCAGATGAAGCAATGCCTCGCGCCCTGCGTGCGCCTGATCGACCACGACGGGTATCAAGACCTTGTGTCGCAGGTCGTGCTGGCCCTCGAGGGCCGCAACGACGACCTCGAAAAGGAATTGCGCCGCAAGATTGTGGAACACGCCGATCGGCTCGAATTCGAGGCGGCGGCCCAGGTGCGCGATCGGCTCTACGCCCTGCGCGAAACCCTCGAACGGCAGCGCGCCGTGGCCGTGCCCGGCGTCGAGGACCGAGACGTCGTCGGCCTGCATAACGAGGGCCGCTACACCGAAATTCAGGTTCTCTATTATCGCGGGGGGCGCCTGCTGGGCGGGCGCGGCTGCTCCTTCGAGCGCAGCGAGATGCCGCTCGATGAATTGCTCGGCTCGTTCCTGCTCCAGTACTACGCCGAGGCCCCCGTCATACCCGCCGAAGTGCTGATTCCCCTGGAAATCGAGGAGCGTGGCGCGCTCGCGGAACTGCTCTCCGATCAACGGGGCGCGCGCGTGACCGTGCTCTGCCCGCAACGGGGCGAGAAACGGGCCCTTGTCGACCTCGCGCAGCGCAACGCGCGCGCCAATTTCGAGGAAAAACGCCTCGCCGATAAGGCGCAACGCGACGCCCTCGATCAGGTGCGCGGCGCGTTTCATCTTCCCCGCCCGCCCGAGCGCATCGAGTGCTTCGATATCTCCACCAGCCAGGGCGACACAACGGTGGGCTCGATGGTCGCCTTCGACGGCGGAGTCCCGAACAAGCAGCGCTACCGGCGCTTCTCGATACGGTCCGTGGCGGGCCAGGACGACTTCGCGGCTATGCGCGAGGTCTTGATGCGCCGCTACCAGAGAGCCGTCGAGGAACGCGACTTGCCGGACCTCGTGCTTATCGACGGCGGCAAGGGCCAACTCGGCGTCGCCCATGCCGTCCTCAAGGACCTCGGCATCGAGGACGTGCCACTCGTGGCCATCGCGAAGGCGCGCTCCCTCGAAGGCGGCGACCATTCGCCCGAACGGTTCTTCGTACCGGGCCGCGCGAATCCGATCATACCGCCACAGTCCGGGCCGGTGGTGCGGCTGCTCGCCCGCGTGCGCGACGAGGCGCACCGCTTCGCCGTAAACTATCACCGGGGACGGCGAAGAAAAGCGACGCTGGCCACCGCGTTGACCGGTATTCCGGGCGTCGGCCCGAAACGCGCACGCACGCTCTTGACCCGGCTCGGTTCCGTTGCCAGAATACGCGAGGCGAGCATCGATGCCATCGCCGCCCTGCCGGGATTCAGCGTCGAACTCGCCCGTGCGGTGCATGAGCACTTGAACCTGGACCGGACGTCTCGCCCGTGACGGAGAACTGCGGGCAGGATGCCCCCGCCACGCCGCGGAGACGCAAGGAGAACCAGTCGAATGTTGGGAGTCTGGATTGCATCCGGCGTTATTGGCGGCTTGCTGCTGATCACGTTCGTCTATGGGCTGGCCATCCGCTCGATGTATCGCGAGAAGCTCCGCACCGACGAGGTCTACCTGGTCTCCACGCAGGACGAATGGAAGCTCCGCGTCTGTCGTTACCGCCGCGGACGCACCCTCGGCGAGCCGGTGCTGCTGTGCCACGGCGCGGGCGCGAACCATCACAACTTCTCGTTCCCCGGGAACGACAGCCTCATCGACTTTCTGGTCGCGAAGGGGTACGACTGTTGGGCCGTCGACCTGCGCGGCTGCCGCTCGTCGCAGCCCCCGGACGGCAAGAAACGCTTCGACGCCAAGCTCGACGATTATCTGCTCCAGGACCTCCCCGCCGTCATCGAGCACATCCGCCGCGTGACCGGCTATCACACGATGCATTGGATAGGCCATTCGTTGGGCGGACTCCTGCTCTATGCCTACGCGCGGGAATTCGGCGTCCGCGGCCTCGCCGGCTGCGTCACCCTGGGCGCGCCCATCGGCTTCGACGGCACGCACGTCGCCGCGCCCGACTTCCTCGTTCGCTTCTTCGCGCGGCATCCGCGCTTCGTCACGGCATTGGCCCACGCCTACGTGCCCATCGGACGGACGCTCCATCTGCCGCTGGGCTTCTTCCCCATAAGTCTTCGCAACCTCCACCCGAACATCACAACCGAACACCTGTTTCTGATGCTCGACAACCTGCTGCCGGACGTCTTCGTCACGCTCGCGGACTGGGCGCGCGGGAAGAAGTGCGTCATGAAGGGCGGCGCGCTCGACGTGAAGGCGGGACTGGCCGCGCTGCGCGCGCCACTGCTGGTCTTTCTCGCGCCGCGCGACCCATTTGTTTCCCTAGAGTACGGCTGGCGCTTTTTCGACGCCTTGCCCACGCGCGATAAACAGATGATTGTCCTTGGCAAGGATCACGGCTGCATCGAGGACTACAATCACGTCGAAATGCCGTTCAGCCGCGCCGCGCGCCAGGAGGTGTTCATGCCCATCGCCGCGTGGCTCGCCGCGCACCCCGCCCACAGGCTGGCAACGGAACGCCGCGACGCCAACGGACGCCTCGTCGGCGTCGCCGCCCTCGCGCCGCACGAACGCCTCGGCGTCTTATCGGGTAGTTCCTTCGAGCGCCTCACGCAACGTGAACAAGACACACCGACCACGGACGCCCCCCGCCTCGAACAGGCGGAAACCCCTTCCGAAATGGACACCCCCGATGAAGCCGCCGACCCGGCGGCAACGCGCGAGTCATCCCCGGACGCTTGACGAGGACCGCGACCTACCGCTCCTGCATGTGCACGGCATAGAGGTACTCCTGCGAGTCCTCGGGAAAACGCTCGGTCATCTCGCGATAGACCATTTGCGCCGAACGCCAGTCCTCCATCAACTCATAGCAATCGGACAACTGAATGTATGCGAGGCCCAATTGCTCGAAGTCGGGGAACTGAGTGATTACCTGGCGGTAGTACACAGCAGCCTGCTGGAAATCGAGAAGCTTCTGCTTATGAAGATTGGCCAGCGCCATGAGCCGCGCTGGCGTTTCCGGGTTGTCCGGTTCCGCTTCGACCTGCTGCTCATAGGTCTCGATAGTCTTACGCGCCTCGTCCAGCGGCGTAAGACGTTCCGGCGGGGGCGCGAAGTCCACTTCCACCTCTTTCGTGTCCACGCGCTGCGGCAACAACGCCTGGGCTCCGCCCTCCGCAGCCTTACCTTGTACTTCA
The DNA here is from genome assembly GCA_029556545.1 of Candidatus Hydrogenedentota bacterium. Classification (GTDB taxonomy): domain Bacteria; phylum Hydrogenedentota; class Hydrogenedentia; order Hydrogenedentales; family JAGMZX01; genus JAGMZX01. The sequence continues at coordinate 25,348 of JAKQEQ010000138.1, read as the reverse complement.
TCCGACTTGCCGCCGCACCCGCCAAGCACGGAAAGCACGAGCAATACCCCCAGGATGCCCGCCGCCCCGCGGACGCCCGGATATCGCGTCATCCATACGTTCATAGCGCCACTCCAGGTTCTCGCCACGTAATCTGTTGAAACGCCAGGATGGGATAGTTGCCGATCATGCCGTGAGGCAGGTTGTCCGCGAGCGCGGGCACCTGATAGATGTTCGGCACGTTGGTGCCCATGTCGAAGTAATTCGACACGAACGTGCCCATGACGTGCGTCTGCTTCGCGGTGGTGATCCTGTTCTGGGCGTAGAACGCGCCCATGATTGACACCTGCGCCACCGCTCCGACAATCATGTCGTTACTGGCCATGATGCCGATGATGTTGTTCACCGGGAAGCTGTTCGCCGTACTTGCCGGATTGCCGTTGTTGCACGACAGCAGGCTCGTGTTAATCGTAGCGTTGCCATGAACAAGAAACGCGCCGCGTCCGCTGTAATGAATCTTTGTCTCGTTCCCCTGCCCGCGCATAATCAAATTCCCCTGGATGGTTATCTGCCCGTTCACTTTCAGCACGTCCGTGTCCTTGTTGAACAGCAGATAATCGTCGTTCGCTCCCGGCGGCGTCGCCGGCAGCGCCCCCACCAGCTTCTGCCCGGTTGTCGCGTTCCAATAGAAATGGTTTCCGCGCGTGAACAAGTCGATATCGCCCACGTAGACACCGTCGTTCGCGTCCACCGGGTCCGCTAAGAGCACCTGATCAAAATACTCCTCGTGCGTGTACCACGCGCCGGTCGTATCATTCCATACCCGCGCCCCCGTGACCGGCGTGCGCCAGTCATCCGTCAACAGCGGAAACGGCACCCGCTCCCCGAGGTCGTACAGTTCGTCCCAGCCGTTATCGCTCCACACGCACTTCGGGTCGCCGCGGCCGCCGTCCGGGATCACCGCCGTGCCGGTCCAGCCGTCGCTTACGTAAGTGCCGTCCATGGTCTCCTTGAAACCGTTCCCGAAGATATCCGACGAGCCCACCTCGGAATTACCCGACAACCCGACCAGGCCGTGCTTCACCCGCAAGTTGGCGTCAAGCGTCGCAACATTCGCTTCGCCGTTCCACTCCCGCGTGGGCAACGGCGGCACCCGCGCCTGCAAATCCGCCGGAACGCCGTCGTAGTTGTTGTGGATCAGGCTCGTGCCGCTCAAGTCGATGGCCGCAATGCTCGTGCCGCCCGCGAGCACATGGTGCCCGAGGATATGCACCGAGCCGTGAATGCTCACGTTGCCATTGATAACGCCGCCCGCCATGCCGCCCCCGGCGAAAATCGCGTTGCGCCACACGTTCACATCTCTGCCCGCAACCACGGCCTCCATCTGCCGTTCCTTATCGCCCGCGCGCGCCCAACCATACATGGTGTACATGAACTGTTCCGAGACCTCGTCGACTTGGCCGTTCCCGTTGTTGTCGAGCCCGTCGTTGCCCCAGTTCTGGGCATAAGCGATGTATTCGATGCCGGGCATCGAAGCGAGCGCCACCGGCTCGACGTCGTCATGAAACGAGGGAAGCGCGCCGGGACTGGGCGGCGTCCAGGAACCCAGGCCGACGCCGCTCTCGCCGCGATTCACCTCGTACAGACACTGTGCATACGCCGCCTCGAGACCCAGGAAGCAGTTCTTATACTGCTCGTAATGGTTGACATGCGTGCGCTGGTTGATCAACCGGACGGCGATCCCGCCCAACAGCACCAGCGCCACCGCGATGAAAAACAAGGACATCAGCAAGGCCATCCCCCGCTGCGAATGCTCGCGTCCGTCCTTGTCCGTGCCCGTTCGTGTGTAAGTATTCATAGACTAGTTCCTCGGGAAGACGATCTCCTGCAAGGTGGCGCGAATCGGTCGACCGCGCCGGTCCAGCCCCTGCGTTTGAATCGTCACGCGTAAGCCGCGGCCCCAGGGTTCGAACCAGATGCCGCGGTCCATTCTTCCGTTACCGTTCGTATCTTCCGCGTCGCCGAAGACGCCCTCCGCGTTTGGTTGCTCCGATTCGGGCGAAACATCGTTGGCGAGCACGCGCATGGCGCCGCCGCTGACGACAATGAGCTGGCCCGCCGTCAGCCCGTCCCCGTTCAGGTCCTCGAGGTCCCGCGAGACCACGCGGGGTGAAGTTAGTTCGATGTTACCGTTGACGTCCACCGCCGTGCCGTTGCCATCAAGGTCGGTCGCCACGCGATAGCTGAGCCTCTCGCCCGGAAGTTCCGCCCAGTTTACGGACAAACGCGCCGCCTGGTGCAGGTCCGGAATTAGCACAAGTAGCGCGCGCCGCGCCTCATCATGGGCCGTCGCCTTCGCGTTCTGCACGGTGGCCGTCTCCCCAAAACTCAACGCCAGACCGAACACCGTCCCCATCACCACCGTGAAGATAGCCGTGGCGAACATCACTTCGATGAGGGTCATGCCTCGGTTTCGCATATCACTTCTCCTTCAATACCGACGCCGAAGCCTGGAAGACATGCCCACTGCTTTCTCGCCACCGTACGGTCACTTGCACTTCGAGGGGGTTCGGCAGGCTTCCGCCGAAATCCGGCGCCAACGGCAGCGCCAACGTCGGCAGGGTCCCCGTCGTGTCTCCCGTCTCCCCCACCGGCGCGCCCCCGGAAACACATGCAACCGAAACGGCATGCGCGACGCCGGGGCCCTCCATGTTGGGCGGCGGCGTGTACGTGAGCACGCGCTCGTAAGGAAGCGCCCGGATTTCCTCAAGCACACTGGCGAGGACCGTCACCGCCTCCGTACGGCTCTCTGTAATGCGGCCGATAACCGAAATGCTGATAAGAGATCCGAAGATCATCGCGAGCGCCATCGCAAGGATGCCGCACGCGAACATCAGTTCAATAAGCGTCATGCCGGCTGTGCCGCCGCGTACTCGGTCTGGTCGTCTCATAAGCCGTGTTTCCTTCTTGCGCACTGCGCACGTGCTCCAAAGAAGGCAAGGGCCATGCCAAGAAGCCCCCCTGCCCCTTATTCCCGCCCAACTACTGACCTGCCAGGAACTTGAGCCGATCGAGCGATTCCGCGAGCGGTCAGAACATGGGGAAAATTCCACGACTACTGGGGAATTTCGCGCTGGCCGCTGCCGGTCCGCGGCAGGTGTGGGTGAGGACGGCGCCTTATGAAGAACGCAGGGAAGGAACCGGGACGGCCAGCCCCCGCGAGGGCTAGCCATCCCGCTTGCGGACCGTCCCGATTAGAACAGGTCCCAAATCCAGTCGATGATGTCGCCCAGCAGCGTTAACGGCGCCGTGATGGGCAACAGCAGCCACCACCACCAATCGTCGCCCCAGTCCAGTCCGAATGCGTTCTTCATCCTGCTTCCTCCTTCTACATTTTCCCGAGCGGCCCGCCCATCGGACCGCCACAATTTCCCCAATCCAAGTCTAGAATTACTATATTTCGCCCGCCGTGTCAACCCAGGTCTTTCAATCAAGAGATTGATGGACGTACCCGGCCCGACCCTCGTTTCCGCATTCTGAATTCCGCGTGCCGCATTCAACCATACACCGCGCGCGCCCCGGCCGCCCCCGCCAGTGGCGCGAAACCGCACGCATGGTTTAGGCTGTCTTTACGCGCGGTGACGCGCCATGCGCCGCCGGAATCGGCGTACACAACGGAAGAGGAGTACGGCAATGCAATACGGTCTCTTGCTGTTATTGGCGACTATGTTCCTGTTTGTGATGTGCGTACAGGCCGCCCACGCGTCGCCCGCGCCGCCGCGCCCGGAGCATCCGCGCCCGGACTGTGTGCGCGCGGAATGGGTGAATCTGAACGGAGAATGGGACTTTGCGGAAAGCGACGAAGATGAAACGGCGCGATTTCTCGAAACCGGGGCGTATCCCGACCGGATTCTCGTCCCCTTCTGTCGCGAGAGCGCGCTCTCCGGTCTCCAACGAAAAGGTTTCGTGAAAAACGTTTGGTATCGGCGGACCTTCACGGTTCCGCCCGCGTGGCGGTCCCCGCGCATTCGCCTGCACGTGGGCGCGTGCGATTGGGAGAGCCGCGTCTGGATCAACGGCGAGTACGTGGGCAAACACGTGGGGGGCAACACGCCGTTCGCCTTCGATATTACGCCGCACGTTCAGCGCGCGGGCGAAAACACGGTGGTGATTCATGCCTTCGACGATACGGCAAGCGGTTTGCAGCCCCTCGGGAAACAGTCGATAAAGGGCGAAAGCTTCGGCATCTTCTACACACCCACCACGGGCATCTGGCAGACCGTTTGGCTCGAAGGCGTCGGTAACACGTTCATTCGCGAGTTCCGCGTCGATACCGGACCCGACCTGCGGCACATCGTTCTCGGCGTGGACCTCGACGGCCCGACGGAAGGACTCGTGCTTCAGGCGGAAGCCCGCGATAACGGCCAATCCGTCGCCGTCGCGGAAACGCGCGCCGTCTGGCGGGACAACCGGCTCGTGCTCACCCTCGAAGCGCCGCGCCTGTGGTCGCCGCGCGATCCGCATCTCTATGACATGACGCTGCGGCTAACGCGGGACGGCGCGGTCGTCGACGAGGTCCAGAGCTATTTCGGCGTGCGTCGCGTCTCCATCGAGAGCGCGGCCATTCTTATCAACGGCGAGGCGATATTCCAGCGGCTCGTGCTCGACCAGGGGTTCTACCCGGACGGCGTCTGGACCGCGCCGTCGGACGACGCCCTGAAGCGCGACATCGATCTTTCGATGGCGGCGGGCTTCAACGGCGCGCGCCTGCACCAGAAGGTCTTCGAGCCGCGCCTGCTCTACTGGGCAGACAAGCTGGGCTACCTGCTCTGGGGCGAATACCCGAGTTTCGGCGCGAATTACGCCAATCCCGCCGTAAACGCGCCCATCGTCCAGGAGTGGGTCGAGGTTGTGGCGCGCGACCGCAACCATCCGTCCATCATCGGCTGGTGCCCGTTCAACGAGACGCCGGGCGACGCACGCGTACTTCAGGCCGCCGTCGTCACGATGACGCGCCGCCTCGATCCCTCGCGACCGGTCATCGAAACCAGCGGCTGGACGCACATGCTAGAGGACCCCGAAGTCCTCGACGTACACGATTACGATCAGAACCCGGAGTCGTTCCACAGGCGCTGGGTCGAGGACTACGGCAAGCTGTTTGACCTCTCCCTGCCCCGCCGCTACGGCGTGACCTCGGCGCCGCGCGTGCCCTTCATGATCAGCGAATACGGCGGCATCGGCTGGGCGCTCGATAAGGAAGCGTGGGGCTACGGCAACACCCCCGAGAGCCTCGACGCCTTCTACGAGCGGTTCGCGGGACTCGCCGCCGCGCCCCTGGACAACCGGCACCTCTTCGGACTGTGCTACACCCAGCTCACGAACGTCGAGCAGGAACAGAACGGCGTCTACATGTACGACCGGAGCCCCAAGTTCGATGTTGCGCCCCTCCACAAGGCCCTCACGCGGAAAGCGGCCTACGAGGAGGACCCGCCCCTGTCGCTGCCCATCGCGGCCCACGACTGGACCGTGTTCGTCGGCGCGCATGCCGATGGCGACCTGGCCCGCCCTTGGCGCTACACGACCGATGACCCGGGCGCGGGCTGGGAACAGGCGGCGTTCGATGATGGCGGATGGAAGACCGGGCTCGCGCCCTTCGGGCATAAGGGCGGGGCGTGGATGCCGATGATTCGCACGAAGTGGACGGGCAAGGATATCTGGCTGCGGCAGCGCTTCACTCTTGACGCAGCCGACTTTGATCGCGCGGCGCTGGTCATCCATTACGACGACGCGACGGAGGCTTATCTGAACGGCGCGCTGATCTGGCGGCAGGACCGCTGGAACGACCGTTACGACGGCTTTGACGTGACCGAGGCGTTCCGCGCCGCCGTGCGCACGGGCGTAAACACGCTGTGCGTGCATACCTGGCAAGACCGCGGCGGACAATTCATCGATCTGGCGCTGCTCACTGGGCGCAAACGGTGATCTATTACGCCTCGATGCACCCCGCGCGCAGACAAATGACGCGGTCGGCATGGACGTCGCCGTCCCCGCCGTGGGTAACCACGACGACGGTACCGCCGCTCTTGTGATAGTCGGCAAGATGACCGAACACGCCGGCGGCGTTTTCCGGGTCGAGGTTGCCCGTCGGCTCATCGGCCAGCACGATCGCCGGACGATGAATAAGCGCGCGCGCCAGGGCCGCCCGCTGTTTCTCGCCCGCGCTGAGTTCGCCGGGACGATGCAGCGCGCGGTCGGCAAGGCCCAGTTGTTCAAGCAACGCGAGGGCGCGGTCACGACCAACGGCCCGGGCGTTGGGCAGCAGGACGTTCTCGATCACCGTCAGGTACGGCACGAGGTGGAACATCTGGAACACGAAGCCGACGCGGGTCGCGCGAAGCCGGTTGCGCTCGCGCTGCGACAACGCGTATACGTCGGCGTCGTCGAGCAATACTGCGCCCGAAGATGGGCGCAGCATGCCGCCGATCATGAGGAGCAGCGTGCTCTTGCCGCAGCCGCTCGGTCCGCGCACAACGACGAATTCGCCGCGCGCCACCTCGATCGACACATTGTCCAGCGCGTTCACCGGGCCGCGCCGCGTCCGGTAGGTTTTCGTGACGTTCTCCAGGCGAATCATGGTCAGGCATCCCGTAATACGTGCGCCGGGTCCTGCGTCACGGCTAAGGCCGTGGGCGCGACGCTGCACGCCGCCGCGAAAACCGGCGCAACCACGACGGCCTGCGCCAGCAGACCGTACATCGGCACGATGGCCTGCGCCGTGACCTGAAAGATGCCGGGCCCGACGCGCAGCGAGAGCAATGTCCCCGCCGCAAACCCGATACACGCGCCCAGCGCGCCAAGCAGTGCCGCCTTGCCCAGAAACAGCGCCGCGATCCGCGCCGACCCGTAGCCGAGCGCACGGAGAATGCCGATCTCGCAGCGCCGCTCGCGCACGTTCAGGAGCGCCAGCACCGCAATCCACAGGCCGCAGCCCACGATAGCCGCATCGAGCGTGACCGCCAGGTGCGACTGCGTCGTGAACCGCTGGCGCTGCCGCGCCTCGGCAATATCGCGCATCTTGATGACTTTCGCCTCGGGCATGATGGCGATCAACTCCGCGCGCAGCTTGTCTAGCGTGTCGACTTTCGGATTTACGCAGAGACACTCGAGGGCCTGAATCTCGTTGATACGCCCCTCCTTGCCCAGAATGCGCTGCACATCATCGAGGTTGCCATAGAGCGTCACATCCTCTTCCGTGCCCGATTCAAGCAGGCAACGGTCCACGACGAACGACGCGCCCGCGATCTCGACCGTGGCGCCGTCCTCGAGCCCGAGCCGCCGCGCGGCATGGAAGCCGGCGACGACGTGGCCCGGCGGCACGTCGTAGGCCTGGGCCATGGGCCGCTCTTTCGCGCCGGCGGGGTGCACTTCGGTGGTCACGCCCACGAGCAGCACGTCCGCGTCGCCGATGCGGATGCGTTCCTTGAGCGACGCCCGCAAGTGACGATATGAAATGCCCTGTTTCCCGGCGAACCGCCGGACATATTCCTGCGGAATCGTGTCGACCGCGTAACCGCGTTCGTAGAAGGCGGTTTCGTCGGTTTCGCGCGGAATGATCCGCAGGTTGTACCCGAGGTCGCGCATGAGGATGACGGTCTCGCGCTCGGCGGCGGCGCCCAGCATCGCGAAGCCGACGTACAGCGCCACCGCGGCCGTGATCGCCAACAGCGCCAGCAGCGCATTCCACTTGCGGTGCGCGATCTCCTTCAAGATTAACGACAACGTGTTCATGATGCGTTCCATCGCGCTCGGACCACCAGACCGAGCACCACCAGCACGTTCACGAGCGCCACCGCCGCCAACACCCACGCCAACACGGGCAAGCCGCCGCCGCGCTCGTGCGTCGCTGGCGCATCGGTTTGCGGCGGCGCCGGTACGGCCGCGTCGTCCAAGACGGTCTCCTGGCTCAACACCGCCACGCCTGCCTGTGACGCGCCCGCCGCCGTCGCTTCTTGTTCATCCGTATCCTCGGCCACGACCGCCGCCGTCGAGAACTCGCGATACCCGAAGAACGGGTCATCGAACCGAAGTCCCGAGCCCGCCACCGCCCCTTGCGCAAGTATCTGATTAACCTCCATGCGAACAAGCGGACTGTCCGGGTCAAAACCGAGATGGCGCGTCAGGCGCTCGCGTACGGGCCGGTCCCAACGCAGCGGGACCATGACACCCTGCATCCATGATCGGTCGAGGCCGCACTCGCAAGATGCGCCAATATACGCCATAATCCGCGTCAATTCCCCCGCGTCTACGCGGTCGCCGCGCAGCGTCGCCCCAAGCCGACGTCCGCGCCCAAACAGGATCGCGATGCCGGGGTCCGTCTGCGGGCCGGGCTCAAGCCCGAGCGACCAGATCAGCCACTCCTCGGCGGCTTGGTCCGCGTGCGGCAGTTCGAGCAACAGGGGCGGCTTGTCCGTCGGCTTCTCGACGCTGCCGAGGTTGCGCGTCATGACCTCGACCGCTTGCGCGGCGGCGGTGCGTGCCTTGGCGTTCACTTCGTCCTGCGCCCCTTCGACGAAGAGCACAACACAATACGCATCGACCATGGCGTCGAGCAGTTTCCGCCGAATCGGTGAATCCACGAGCGCCTCGATGGCCGCGTCGAAATCAACGCCCTCCCCCGCAAGCGCCATGGGCCGCGCCCGCTCTTCGGGAGAAACCAGGACCGCAAGAGGAAACGTCGCGACCCCGGTGTCGGTCAGGTGCGCGAGTCCCGAATGTTGCGAATCCCGGTCCACGTTGATGAATTCCGCCTCGATGCACGACTCGCGTAGGCGCAGCACCGTCGCGCGCCGCAACGCGGCCAGCGTCTCTTCCGGCGTCTCGTCGTTCACGTAGACATTCAGGCGATAACTCCCCCGGTCCAGGTCGACAAAGCCGACTTCTCGTACGGAATAGCGGCACGCGTCCGCCGCCGGGGCAGCGAACAAGACAAGCACGATCCCCGCCACCACGCAACCCACCCTCCCACCTCGTACTCGTACTCGTACTCGTTCTCGTCCTCGTAATCGTAATCGTAATCGTAATCGTAATCGCTCGCTCACTCGCACCGCCTTCATTACTCCGGCATCGCAAACGCGATGGACGTCTGCATCGGGGTCCCGGCGCACCAACAGCCCGCGCTGCTTTCCGGCGCCAGCACGAGCCCGCCCGCCGGGATAATCCCGAGCCAGCAGCCCGGGCGCAGGTCCGCCCATCGTTCGCGCCTGTTCTTCTTCAAGTCCCATATGGCGTGTACGCCGTCCCGAAACACGAGCGCGTTTGCCGACGCCGCGACCGTGCCGCAGCCGCTGCGACCCGTCACGTCGTCACGAATGACATCGCCCGAGGCCAGGCGGATCATCGCTGGTTCCGCGTAAACGATATCGCCGATGATCGCCGGGTGCTGCATCGCGCCGCCGTGGTGGTCGCGGTTCCACGGATTATGCCGCTCCCAGCGAAACGCGCCGTCGCGCGCGTCGAAGGCGTACACATCCCAACGGTCCGACGACGTAACGGACACCAGGGTTTCGTTCGCATACATCAGATAATGGACAAACACGGCGGGGGCATGATCGTATGCCTGCTCCCACAACTTATCGCCTGTCTTCGCGTCGAGCCCGACCAGAAAGCGGTTCACGTTGAGTTCATCGCCGAAACGCCCCGCATCCCACGCCGCGATCGCGGGGTTACGGCTCTCGATGAAGTACACGCGCCCCCCGCCGACGGTCAGCGTCGAATCCAGTACCGCCCCGCCCGTGTAGCTCCACACGATCCCCCGCTCCCCCCGCTCGTTCCCAAGTCCCTCCCCCCGCTCGTTCCCAAGTTGTACTTGGGAACGCGTTTTTCCGCTGAAGCTTGGCTTCAGCACAAAAAGCACATCCGACACCGTCTTCTCCGACTCCGGACCCCGTTTGTCGTACCACTCGCCGTCCGCGCCGATATACAGCCCGCCCCGCTTGACCGCCGTGCCGTAGAGCATGTCGTCCACCACCGCGACATAGCCCCAGTCGTGCCGCCGCGGGTCGCCGGGGACCGGAACCTGCAACGTCCTGCGCAACGTGCCGGTCTGCCCGTCGATCACCCAGCAGCGATCGCGAACAGCGACGTAGAGCGTGTCGCCGGCCACGGCCATATTGCTCGAACACCGGGGCACATTCGCGCGGCGCAAGTCCGGGATATCCAACTCCCACAGCATGGTCCCGTTATAGGCGTCCATGCCGAAGAGGCGGCAATCGCCCTGCACGTACATCCGCCCGTCGGTGTACAGCGGCGCGGGCGATCGCGTGCCACGGTCCGCCATCGGACGCGGCCCTGGATCGCCGAACCAGAGCGGCCGCATGTTCAATCCGGGATACGGGTCCTCACTGCACGCCGTGTTCGCCGCGTTCGCATACTGATGCGTCCACTCGCCGCTCTTCGGTAGCGCCGGCCGCGTGTACGCAAGCCAGACAAGGTTGTCCGCTGCGCCCTTCTCTGTCATCTCCGCGGAAGCGGGAATCCAGTCGCCCCCGTCCCGCGCGACGTTGCGCCACGCCTCTAAACGCTCCGTCGCCTCGCGCGGGCCGGCCAGCAGTACCCGCCCCCCGTTCGGGCGCAGGACCCGCCGCAATTCCGCCCTCGTACACGGCGGCTGCCCATCGAAAAGCATGCTTTCCGACACGATCAGGTTGGCCATGTACTGCCCGTAGGGCAACGACTCAAAATCGCAGTGATGCACCTTCACCCGCACGCCGTAGAGCCCGGTCTCGTCCAAGGCGCGCCGGACCCGCTCGATCCGCGCCGGGTCGTCGTCGAGCGCGACGACCTGGAGTTGCGTACGCGCCGCGAGTTCGTAGGCAAGCCGCCCTTCGCCGTTGCCCACGACCAGCGCATAGCCCTTCGCGACATCGCTGTCGGCCAGAATTTTTTCCGCGACCTCCGAGAAAAAGGCGCGGTCCTCGTCGTTTTCATAAGCGAACGGGCCGGGCGTGACCGTCAATTCCGAGAATCCGTAGGTCGAGTCGTACTCGTGCAAGCGGGTCCAGTGTTGTGCGCCGTTCTCGTCCTGAAACGGGATGCGGTAGAAATACATCCGCTTCGGCACGATGCTATCGATAACCAGTTCGTGCTCCGTGCGAAGTCCCTCCTGCTCCCTGACCTCAAGCGCCGCGGGCGCATCGCCGAAGAGGACGCGCGTCGGCGAGGGATGCTCGGTGCGCCAGCGGATGCGCATCGCGTCGCGCGCCAGGCGCTCGACATAGGGCCCGACCGCCACGTGCAGCCGTTCGGGAAACTCGCCGCGTCGCGCTTCGTAGGCCGACCGCACTTCCGCTTCGTCGAGAGCACGATCGAACAGACGCAACTCGCCCAGCCAGCCGCGCCAGTAGAACTTCTCGTTGTCGTCGATGAACGCGCCAATGACATATGCCGCGCGCGCGGGATAATTGATCGGGCCGGACTGCTCCCGCGCCTCCGCCACGAGCCCGCCATCCACGTATAGCCGTTGGACCGCCCCGTCGTACACGCCCACAACGTGATACCACCGTCCCCACTCAAAGCTGTGCCGGTCACGGATATAGGTGAGCCGCCCGTCGCCGTCATCCGCGCCCTCCGTACTGATTCCGAAACTGAAGTTCGACTGCCGATACCCGAGAATGAACCCTTTCTGGTAACCGCCGTTGTCCTGGACCGCGCCCAGAATGCCGCCCCATTCCGTGGTCTGTTCGATACAGACCCACGCCTCGATGGTGACCGCCTCGCGCGGCAGCGTGCGCGATTCCAGCTCATACGGCAGCGTCATCAGATTGTCCGCTTTGTTGACCAGCAACGCCGGTCGCGCCCCGGTACCGCCGAAACGAACCGGACCAGAGACCGTCGCGGGGACTTCCCCCGCCAGGTCCGCAACGATCTTCCCCGCCACGTGTTCCGGGTCGAAGACCCAATGCGCCACGGGCCCCGGCGCCGCCTCCGCGCCGCACACCCCCGCCATGCACGCCAACAGCGCCGTCGCGATGAACCCTCTGCACGCCATGATGGTCAGCTTATCGCAGTTCATGCCCGCAATCGTACTCGATCCCGGTTCGGTATTACGAGAAGACACCGGCGTCGACGCCTCCGTCGCAACAGTCTTGTCCGCAAGGCGTCGCGCGGGGCAACCTGCGACATCGCGCTCATTCGCGGACTTCCAGATTTGCGCATACCGCCGACCGTGTGCTAGACTCCATCCACTTCTTATTTCACAGGGGTCTATGCACCAAGGCAGGTTCGGGTGTCCGCTCTACGCGGATCGGCCCAAGACCCCGAGGAACAACCCGAATGGAGGTGTACTATGGCTGTCGTTACCATGCGACAACTCCTCGAGGCCGGAATCCATTTCGGCCACCAAACCCGCCGCTGGCACCCGAAGATGGCGCGCTTCATCTTCGGCGAGCGCAACGGCATCTACATCATCGACCTGCAAAAGACCATGCGCCAGTTGGTGCGCGCGTACACGCTCGTGCGCGACACGGTGGCGCAGGGCGGCGTCGTTCTCTTCGTGGGCACGAAGCGGCAGGCCCAGGAGACGATCAAGCGCGAGGCCCTGCGCTGCGGCATGTATTACGTCAACAACCGCTGGCTCGGCGGCACGATGACCAACTGGCAGACGATCAAGTCCAGCATCGCGAAGTTGAACCGAATACAGGAATTGGAAGACCAGGGCAAGATCAACCTGTATACGAAGAAAGAGGCGGCAAAAATGCGCAAGGAGCGCGAGAAGCTCGAGAAGAACCTCTCGGGCGTCCGCGAAATGCCGCACCGCCCCAACATCCTGTTCGTTATCGACGTCAAGAATGAGGACATCGCCGTCGCCGAGGCGCGCCGCCTGCGCATCCCGTGCATCGGCATCGTGGATACAAACTGCGACCCGGACGTGGTCGATGTGCCCATTCCGGGCAATGACGACGCGCTGCGCGCGATCAACTTGTTCTGTTCGATCGTCGCCGACGCCGTCATCGAGGGGCGCATGAAGGCCGAGAAGCTCCGTGAGGAACACCACAAGAAGGACCGGCAGACGGACCGCGATGCCCTGGCCCGCGCCGAACGCGAGGCGATGGCGAAGGACGGACGCATGACCACGCTTGCGGCGGCCTCCGCGGTGGACGAAGCGACCGAGGCGGAAGAACAGGAAGAGGCGCCGGAAGCCGGGGACGAGGAAAGCACAACTCCGCTGGCGACGGCGGCGGCCGAAGACTACGAGGAGTGAGCGAATATCATGGCAATCACCGCACAAGACGTAAAGGAACTGCGCGACGCCACGGGCGCCGGCATGATGGACTGCAAGAAGGCACTCGGTGAATCGGGCGGCGACTTCGAGAAGGCCGTGTTGTGGCTCCGCGAGCGCGGCATCGCGAAGGCCGCCAAGCGCCAGGACCGCGCCGCCAGCGAAGGCGCCGTCGCCTCGTACATCCATATGGGCGGCAAGGTCGGCGTGCTGGTCGAGGTCAACTGTGAGACCGATTTCGTGGCGCGCGGCGCGGAATTCCAGACCTTCGTGAAGGACGTATGCCTGCAAGTCTGCTCCGCGGCGCCGCGTTGGGTGCGCCGGGAGGACGTGACGCCGGACGAGCTCGTGGCGGAAAAGGCGCTCTACATGCAGCAAGCGCGGGAGACCGGAAAGCCCGAGCAAATCCTCGAAAAGATCGCGCAGGGCAAGCTCGGCAAGTGGTATAGTGAGGTCTGCCTGCTCGAGCAGCCGTCGGTCAAGCCCGAACACGACGGCAAGACAATTCAGGACTTGATGATTCAATTGAGCGGCAAGTGCGGCGAGAAGATCGACGTGCGCCGTTTCGTGCGATTCGAGCTTGGCGAGGGAATCGAAAAGAAGCAGTCCAACCTGGCCGAGGAGGTGGCCGCCGAACTGGCCAAGGTCCAGGGGTAAGCGCGTAGTGGCAGGTCCGGCATACAAGCGCATCTTGTTGAAACTCAGCGGCGAAGCCCTCGAGGGCGACGGCGAGGCGGGCTGTATCGACTTCGATGCCTTGGGCGCGGTCTGCGACGAGGTCGCCGAGGCGCACCGCTTGGGCGTCGAAATCGGGCTGGTCGTCGGCGGCGGCAACATCTACCGGGGTGGCAAAAAGCTCGAGGACGGCGTCGACAAGCCGACCGGCGACTACATGGGCATGCTCGCGACGGTCATCAACGCGCTGGCGATACAGGCCTGCCTCGAAAAGCGCAACGTGGCCACCCGCGTCATGACGGCTATCGCCATGCGGCCCGTCGCCGAGCCCTACATCCGGCGGCGCGCGACGCGCCACCTCGAAAAGGGGCGCGTCGTCATCTTCGGCGCGGGCACGGGAAACCCCTTCTTCACCACCGACACCGCCGCCGCCCTGCGCGCGAACGAAATCGGCGCGGACGTGTTAATGAAGGCGACGAAGGTGGACGGGGTCTACGACGAAGACCCGGTTGTGAACAAGGCCGCGAAACGCTACGAAACCGTGGATTATAATACGGTCCTGGCGAAAGACTTGAAGGTTATGGACGCAACCGCCATCTCGCTGTGCCGGGAGCATCGGTTGCCCATTCTCGTCTTCAACCTGACGCGGCGGGGCAATATTCTTAGAGCCCTGCGCGGCGAATCCATCGGTACTATCGTCAAGGGAGAGTGATCTATGCCACACCCTGTAGTCTCGGACGCGCGCGCGAAAATGGGAAAGAGCGTCGAAGCCTACCAGCACGAACTCGCCGGCATACGCACCAGCCGGGCCAACGCCGGGCTGCTCGACGTGGTCGACGTGGATGCCTACGGCGCAAAGATGAAGATCAACCAGATGGGCACCATCAGCGTGCCGGACCCGCATCTCATCGTCATCGACCTGTGGGACAAGAGCCAGATGTCCATCGTCGAGAAGGCGATTATGCAGTCGCCGCTGGGGATCACGCCCTCGAACGACGGCAGGGTCATCCGCGTCCCATTTCCGCCGCTGACCGAGGAACGCCGCAAGGACTTGGTCAAGGTCGCGGGAAAGCTGCGCGAGGAAGCCAAGGTCGCCGTGCGCAACATACGCCGCCACGCCATCGAGGAAATCAAGAAGGCGCAGAAGGACGGTGAGATTCCCGAGGACGACGCCCACCATCTCACCGAAACGATGGACAAGGTCACCGACGAACACATCAAGAGAATCGACGATATCTTCAAGCTCAAAGAAGAAGACATCATGGAAGTGTAATCGTGCTGTTTGTGCAATACATGTGACGAATTCCAAGACCGCGGACGGGGCTGCTGTGCCTGTCCGCGGTCTTCCTATGTACACGCTCATGGGACAGCATCATGGAAACGGCAAAGAAAGAGCAGCGCGTCCTCGACCCGCGCATAGACATGGACCGCCTGCCCCGCCATATCGCCATTATCATGGACGGGAACGGGCGCTGGGCCGCCCGGCTCGGCAAGACGCGCGCACAGGGCCACGAGGCGGGCGCGCGAGGCGTGCGTCTGGCCATCGAGGCGTGCCGCGAACTCGGCGTGGACGCGCTGAGCCTCTACGCCTTCTCGACCGAGAACTGGCGGCGAAGCGCCACGGAAGTCAACACCCTGTTCCGCCTCATGAGCAAGTACATTCACAAGGAAATAGACGAAATCGACAAGCACCGCATCCGCGTGCGCTTCATGGGGCGTTGGGAAGGGCTGCCGGCCCGCGCGGTGAAGGACCTGCGTTACTGTATAGAACGCACGCAAAACAACCGCGCCATGGACGCCATCGTCGCCATCAACTACGGCGGTCGCGCCGAACTCGCGGATGCCGCGCGGGCCATCGCGGACGACGCCGCGGCGGGGCGCTTGCGGCCCCAAGACGTGGATGAGCAGATGATCGCCCGGCGCTTGTACGTGCCCGATCATCCCGAGGTGGACCTGCTGATCCGGACCAGCGGCGAAATGCGCATCAGCAACTTCATGTTGTGGCAGATTTCCTATGCCGAAATTGTCGTACTGCCCATTCTCTGGCCCGATTTCGACAAACAGGCCCTCTGTGACGCCATCGTCGCGTACCAGGGGCGCTCCCGGCGATTCGGGGGCCGCCCCGAGACGAAAAGGAAGGGCGCGTCATGCTAAATCGCATCCGCACGGCGTTGGTGCTCCTGCCGGTAACGCTCCTGCTAATCTGGGTCCCCCAGCTTCGCCTCGGCTTTACCTTCTTCATCGTCGGGCTCGTCCTGGTCGGCCTCGGAGAGTATTTCGTGCTCGTCCGCAGGCGCGGCATCGAGCCCGAGGTGGTCGGCGCGGGTCTCGTCATTGTGGCGCTACTCTTCACGGCGCATTGGGGCTCGCTCCGGCACATGAACCTCGCGCTCACGATAGGGTTCCTGCTCGTCACGGTCTGCCATCTATTCTTCCGCTGGCATACCATCGCCGGCATGACCGCCGCCCTCTTCGGTGTTATGTACGTCGGGTGGCTGCCCGCGCACTTTGTGCTGCTGCGCGGCATAGACCCGACTGGCCCGGGGCTGTTAACGCTCCTGCTCGGCGCCGTGGCGCTCTCGGACAGCGCCGCCATGTATATCGGCGCCCGCTATGGCCGCCACAAACTGGCGCCCCAGACCAGCCCGAACAAGTCCTGGGAAGGCGCCGTGGCCGGGCTCGCGGGCGGCGCGCTCGCCGCGCTGATCTGCTACGGTCTACGGTTCGCCTTCGCGTGCCGCGCGTTTCCGGACTGGAGCGTCGCCTCCTACGTGGTCACCGGCGTCGCCCTCGCGTTCGTGGGCGAGATCGGCGACCTGGTCGAGTCGCTGCTCAAGCGGGACGCGGGCGTGAAGGACTCCGGTTTTGTTTTCCCCGGGCACGGCGGCGTGCTGGACCGCTGCGACGGCTACCTGTTCGCTGGCCCCGTGCTCTATTACTGGTTGGTGTTCGTGTAAGCAAAGGCGCTTCTCATGTATGAAGTGGAAGTCGAAGAGGTGCAGGACTACCGGCGGCGTCTGGACGAATTGCGCGCGTGCCTCAACATCGACACCGTAAAACAGAAGATCGGCGAACTCGAGGCGCGCATGGCCGCCCCCGGCTTCTGGGACAAGCCCGAGGCCGCGCAAAAAGTCGTCCAGGAACTCAAGGCGCTCAAGGGCCTTGTCGCCGCGCCGGAGGAACTCCAGCGCGAGCTCGACGACGCAGTCACGCTCATCGAGATGGCCGCCGAAGAGAACGACATCTCCATGGCGCACGAACTCACAACGATGAAGGACGACCTCGAACACAAGCTGCGCCGCCTCGAAATCACCAGCCTGTTCACGGACCCCCGCGACGAGAAGAACGCCATCGTGAACATTCACCCGGGGGCGGGCGGCACGGAGTCCTGCGACTGGGCCGACATGCTGTTCCGCATGTTCACCCGGTTCTGCGAACTGCACGAGTTCGAGACGGAAGTCGTCGATTTTCAGCCCGGCGAAGAGGCGGGACTCAAGAGCGCCACCCTTACCGTGAAAGGGCCCTACGCATACGGCACGCTCAAGTCCGAGGAAGGGGTGCATCGGCTCGTGCGCATCTCGCCGTTCGACGCGAACAAACGGCGCCATACCTCGTTCGCGGCCATCGAGGTGCTCCCCGAAATCGACGACGACATCAACATCGAGGTACGGGAGGAAGACCTCAAGATGGACGTCTTCCGCTCGAGCGGCTGCGGCGGCCAGAAGGTGAACAAGACCAGTTCCGCCGTGCGCCTCACGCATCTGCCCTCGGGATTCGTCGTTGCCTGCCAGGTCGAGCGGTCCCAGCACCGCAACCGCGCAATGGCGCTCCAGATGCTCAAAGCGAAACTCTACGACACGGAGATAAAGAAAAAGGAAGCGGAACTCGCGGCGCAGCGCGAGGGCCAGAAAGACGTCGCCTGGGGCAGCCAGATTCGCAGCTACGTGCTCCAGCCGTACCAACTGGTGAAAGACCTGCGCACCAACGTCGAAACCTCGAACGTGCAGCGCGTGCTCGATGGCGACCTCGACCTCTTCGTCGAGGCCTATCTGCGCTGGCGCCGCGGCGCCCAAGCCGTCCACTAACTCGTACTCGTAATCGACCGCCGGCCTTGTAACCCGGCTCTTACACAACCTGCTTCAGAAAGGCGCTCATGAAGACGCACACCATAGCGATACTCGAGGGCGATGGCATCGGCCCCGAGATCATGCGCGAGGCGCTCAAGGTCCTCGACGTGATCGAGGCGCGGAGCGGCGTGCGCTTCGAACGCCGCGTCGCCCCCTTCGGCGGCCGCGCTTACTTCGAGACCGGCGCCGCGTTCCCCGAGGAGACAAAGGCCGTCTGCGACGCGGCGGACGCCATCCTCAAGGGCCCGATCGGGCTCAGCCTCGAGGAATCGCGCAAGATACCGGTCGAGGAACAGCCCGAGCGCGGTGCGTTGCTGCCGCTGCGTCAGCGCTACCATACCTTCGCCAATTTCCGGCCCGTGTACCTGCCCCCGGAACTGGTCCGCTTCTCGCCGTTGCGGCCCGAGCGCATCGAGGGCGGCATCGACATTGTCATGATCCGCGAACTCGTGGGCGGCCTTTACTTCGGCGAGAAGACGACGGGCACGACCGCGACCGGCGAACGGTTCGTGAAGGAGACGCTCGAATACGAAGAATCGGAAATCCGAAACATCCTGGTCGTCGCGTTCGAGGAAGCGCGCAAACGAAAGAGACTCCTGCACAGCGTTCACAAGAGCAACGTGCTCCTGTCCAGCGTGCTCTGGAACGACATCCTCGACGAGGTCGCCGTCGACTATCCCGACGTCGAGCACCGGCACGTCATCGTCGATGCCGCTGCCACGGCGCTCGTGCTCAACCCGCGCCAGTTCGACGTCATGGTCATGGAGAACATGTTCGGCGACATTCTCAGCGACCTCGGCGGCGGGTTGGTCGGTTCGCTCGGACTGATGCCGTCCGCCTGCATCGGCGCCAAAAAAGCCTACTACGAACCGTCCCACGGCTCCGCGCCCGACATCGCGGGAAAGGGCATCGCAAATCCTTACAGCATGATCGGTTCGCTGGCGCTCATGCTCGAAAAAAGTTTCGGCATGAACGCCGAAGCCGATCGCATTCGGGCCGCCATGTGCGCCGTCTTCGCGCGGGGCTACACCACCGCCGACCTCCGCGACCCGGCGGGGAAGCTCGAACCCGTCAGCACCGCGGTATTCGGCGACAAAGTCGTCGAGGCGCTGCGCGCCTGAGCGCGCGCGGGTCCCGCCATGAAGCCGGAAGCCGCACACCGCGCCGAAGCGTCCGTCTCGCTCGTGCTTTCCGTCTTCGCGTGGAGCCTGTCCCCCGTCTTCATCCGCTGGCTGAGCGACGCCTATGACCCGTACACCATGTCGTTCCTGCGGTACTTCTGGGCAACGGCGCTGCTCGTACCGGTGAGTCTCGCCTGGTTTCGACGCGAACTGTTCGAGGCGCTGCGCGCGTCCCGGGCGCTGCTGGGCATCGCGGCGGTGAATCTCGCGATGCAGACCATGTGGCAGGTCGCGGGCGCGGTCGCCCACCCAACAGTGGTCCAACTCATCTCGCGACTGTCCATTGTCTTCGTGATTCTCCTGAGCTACCTCGCGTTCCGCGAAGAACGCGCCGTTATCCGAAGCGCGTTCTTCCTTGCCGGGGTTGCGCTCAGCTTCGTCGGCGTCGCGGGCGTGCTGATGCCGGAGCCGCGGCTCTCCCTCTTGCCGCGCATGGACCTGATCTCGTTGCTCTTGCTCGGCGTCGCCTTCCTGGGCGCCGTTTACAACGTGTGGTCAAAGCACGCGGTCATGAAACTGCACCCCTTCGCCATGTTTACCGTCGTGGCCGCATACACGACCCTCGGCGCGGCGGCGGTCGCGTGGGGATTCGGGTCGAAAGGCGGCTTCTTCACCGCCGACGCCCGCACCACGGGCATTCTTGTCGTGTCCGGCCTCTTCTCAATCGCTCTGGCGCACCCCAGCTACAACCACGCGCAGAAGTATCTGGGCGCGGCGTTTTGCTCCGTGGCGCTGCACCTCAGCCCCTTTGTCACGCACCTCTTCGCGATGGCCCTCTGGCCCGAAGAACCTCTCAGCGCCGCCCAGTGGCTCGGCGGACTACTCCTTATCGCCGGGGTGCTACTCGTCGTCCGCGCGCGGGTTCGCTTCGCCCGCGGCATACAGCCGCCGCCCCTCTCCGGCGCGGCAGGTTAAACCGACGCGGCGACCCCCGAGCCCCTCAGTCGAGGCCGGCCAACAGCGCCTGCGCATTCTCGCGGATAGCGGCGTTCTCGCAACGCCGCAACACCGCGCGCAACGCCGGTTTGGCCCGCCCTTTGCCCTCGTCGCTTTGCCCGGCCAACTCGCCCGCCACGTTGACGATGGCCAGCGCCGCCTCGTTGCGCACCGCCGGCTGCTCGAGGAACGGGCGCAGCGTATCAAGGGCCTTCAGCGTCGGCGTATTCCCCCAGGCGGCCAGCAGCAGCTTCTGCTCGTCCGGCCGCTTCGCCAGCTTCGTCGCGTCGCTCAACATGACGGTTCTCTTACTCAAGTCGGGCTCGGTCTGCGCCAAACGCACGAAACCGCGAAGCCCCAGCACGTACCGGCTCGAATCCTCGCTCTTCGCGAGCGCAAGCAAGTGCGGCGCGGCATCGAGGGTGGGCCAGTTCGACAAGAGGTTGAGCGCCTTGCCGCTCACTTGCGCATCCGCGTCGTCCAGCGCGGCAAGCACGGTTTCGAGCGCCTTCGCGCCGCGCACGAGCGCGACCGTGCCCAACAGGTTCGCCCGTGCCTCGGCGTCCGCACCGTGCATGGCGTCCAACACCACGGGCAGCACGGCGTCGCCGTATCGCGAGCAGACCCGGTTCAACGCCTTCTGCGCGGCGGATTGCTCGCCGGCCTCACCGGCGTTCAGGAACGCCACGACGACCGCCGCGGCCTGATCCTTCCCGCCATTGTTGGCGAGCACGTCGAGAGCGCCGATACGGACCGCCGCCTCGCTGTCTCCGAGGGCCGCGACCGCGAGCGGCACCGCCTGCGCGGCGCGGCGCGCGGCCAGCAACGCGAGCAGTTGCACGTGCAAGCCCGGCTCCGCGCCCGGCACGGCCCCGGCGATGGCATCGTCGGCTTCGGCGTCTTTCATCAGGGTCAGGCTCACGGCGGCGGCCTGCGCGAGGGCATCCTCCTCCGCGCTCAGCAGCGCGATCAGGCGCGGCACATCCTCCGCGCCGCCCAATGCGCCGAGCGCTTTCACCGCCGCTATCCGCACTTCCACATCGGGATGGTCGATGGCCTTGACCACCGCCGCGCGCGCGCCCGAATCGCCCCGGTCGGCCAACCCGCGCAATAACGCGACCTGCCCCTCGGGCGGCAGCTTGGACAAGGCCGCGGCGTAATGTCTCGTGCTGCGGCCATCGGATGTCTCCGCCACTAATTGCGCCGCGAGACCGCGGAACGCGGGATCGTCGCCGTCGAGCGCGCGCAGCAGACGCTGCGGCGCTTTCGCGGGCTGCGCGGCCACGAGGCCGCGAAACGCGCCCATGCGCACGTACTCCGCCTCATCGGACTCGATGAGTTTTCCATAGACCGACGCGGCGGCGCGCACCTTGCCGTCTATCGTGAGGTATTCGCCCGCGGCCAGCAGCCCTTCCGCAATGGCGGCCCGCTGCCCCTGACCAATCGTCGTTGTGGCCGGTCTCCCGACCGCGCCACCGCGCCGACCGGAGGTCTCCACACCCTTCAGGGCCTCTTGCAGCGCGTCCACGGCCTCCCGCGTGGCGATGCGCCCGAGCGCGCCGGCGGCCGCGCGCGCGACTTCCGGGTTTTCATCACTGAGCAGCGGCGCGATCAGCGACGCCGCCTGCGCATCCCTGCGCGCACCCAGCGAGATGATAACGCCCGCCTTGGGCAAACCTTCGAGTCCGGGCAATGCGTCGCGCAGGGCGTTGCCGGCTTCGGGATACGGCATGGGCTCCAGCGCATAGCGGGCCATATGCGAGAGCCGTTCGTCGCCGAGAAGGGCGGCGAGGGTGGGAACCGCCTTCGTAGTCCCCTGCTGACGCAGCGCGCGACAAGCTTCCTGCTTCTCCGGCCAACCCGCGTCACTCTTCAAGACCTCGATGAGCCGCGCCTCATCCGCCGATTGCTCCGCCGCGCTTGCCGCGCCGAGTCCGATTAGCAACAACGCCGCAAGACACGCCGCGCGTGACGAGGCAACGTACCAGCTTTCGCACTTCATGAATCACTTTCCTTCCGTGGCACGGGCGTCCCGCCCGTGAGAATCAAGACCATGCGCAAGATGCCCATGCCACTCGTGGCACGGGCGTCCCGCCCGCGAATCGCTCAACTTCACAGATACCAGGGCTCGCGATAGGCCCGCGACCGCAAGCGATTGCCTTCCTCGTCGTCGATGCATGCTTCCTTCACCGGGTCCCACGTGATGGGGCGGCCGAGTCGTTTGCAGATGTTCGCGACGTGACAGGCGGAGATCGAGCGGTGCGCCGTCTCCGCGCTCGATACCGTCTCTTCGCGCGTCTTCACGCTGTCCAGGAACGCGCGCACGTGGTTGTCCGGCGGGTAGCCGCCCGGAAACCACGGCTCGTGCATGAGCGACGCGGGATAGACCTCGACCTGGCCCGAGTCGCCCGTCTCGACCCAGCCTTCCTCGCCCTCGAAGCGCACCGGGCAGGACCCGAAGCGGAGCCCGGTGCGGATGACCAGCTTCACACCGTTGGCGTAGCGCCCGATGAAACGTTCCCCTTCCTGCCAGTACTCGACCGGGCCCGAATCATCCGCGTCGTTGGCCCACTGGCAAAGGTCCACCGTATGGCTGCCCCACTCGGTAATCGAGCCGCCGCTGAAATCGAGATGCGCACTCCAGAAGCCGCGCGTCGGGTATTTCGCGTTGTAGGGCCGCCACGGCGCCGGCCCGAGCCAGCGGTCCCAGTCAAATTCCTCGCGCGGCGGCTCCGGCTCCGCCGGAAGAATCGTGTCATACAGTTCCTTGAATCCCCCGGCTTCTTCCGCATGTACTTCCTTGAGACGCCCGAGCTTGCCGCTCCGCGCGAGATTCACCGCGAATTGAAAGTTCGAGATACTGCGCCGCTGCGTGCCGCACTGGTATATGCGGCCCAGACGCCGCATCGTGTCCGAAACCGCGCGCGACTCGGTGATGGCGACGCTCATGGGCTTCTCGCAGTACATATCCTTGCCCGCGCGGGCCGCGACGATGGACGCCCCCGAGTGCCAGTTGTCCCCCGTCGCGATCAACACCACGTCGATGTCCGGGCGATCCAGCAATTCGAGCATGTCGATATAAGCGGCGCAATCCTCGTTGCCATAACGTTGATTCACGAGGTCGCGCGCGCGTTCCCGACGCTCGCGCATCACGTCGCACACGGCCAGCACCCGCGCGTCAGGTTGCGCCATGAACGCGCCCATCACGTCGCGCCCGCGCCCGCCCGCGCCGATGACACCCACGCCGATGCGCTCGTTCGCCGGCGCGGCCCAAGTAATGATGTTCGGCGCGACAACGATACTCCCCGCGGCCACGGCCGCGGTCTTGAGGAAGCGGCGCCGGTCAACGGTCCGATGATCCTTGCGAAGTCTACTCATGCGTGTTCCCTCGAATGCCGTATCGGTTGGTGTGCCCGATCGTTGCGGTTGCATCCCCGTGCCGCATCCTATGCGACACGCCCCGCGTTCTTCAAGCCGCGCGCGCCCGTCCCGGCCGCCTTGCATCCGCCGCGCGCACATTCTATAGTGCCTTTGCATGGTTTGGAGGGGCTCTTGTGTCCACGCACAGCGGCAACAAGGCGGAGCAGACAGGCGCGCGGCGCATCGTCGTGATTGACGATGACCCGGACTTGCTCGAGTTCCACCGGTTCGTACTCGGCGGCGCCGGGTACGACGTGGCGTGTTTTCAGGACGGCAACAACGCGCTCGAACACATGAAGACGACGTTGCCGGACCTCGTGATCACCGACCTGATGATGGGGACGCTCGACGCCGGCTTCACCCTCGCACGACGGATCAAGGAGGACCCGAATCTCCAAGCCGTGCCCGTCATGTTAATCACGGCGGTCGAGAGCCAGCGCGGCTTCGATTTTAGGCCCCGCACCCCGGAAGATCTTGCCGCCATGCATGCCGACGCCTTCCTGGCGAAACCAATCGACCCGCGCACGCTGCTTGACAAAGTGGGCGAACTGATCGGGCGTCCGGACGGGAAATAGGCGCCAAGTGAGCCGTTGCCCTTACGTAATCGCGGAGCGCGCCACCGGGTTCATGACCGATGCGCCATATTGCTGCCGACCGATATCGCCAATATGGAATTGTGGCATAAGTTACTTGCTACCAAGTGCTTACGAACAGGCGGTAGGTAGATGCCGGTTTTTGCCACATCTGGGAACAAAAAGGTATAATGATAATGTTCCTAAGGTATCCCCTTGGGGCAGGGAAGGCAACTGGAAGGGCCACGAACATGTCTACCCATCGTACTAACATCCAAGTAGCGTCGTTGACCGTAATGTTGCTGTTCGCCGGCGCCGCGACGGTCACTGCCGACTCGGGAGCGGACCATCAGGCGGTCCAGCCGCGGCCAATACAACTGGGTACGAGCGGCGGCAACATCAATGACCGGAGTAGCCTGTATTGTTGCAGCGGCACGCTTGGCGCGCTGGTTCAGGACGCCTCGGGCGACCAGTACATCCTGAGCAACAACCACGTGCTCGCCCGGTCGAACCAGGCGAGTGTCGGCGAGGAAGTCAACCAGCCGGGGCAAATTGATCAGCAGTGCGGCCAAAGCGGGGTCGTGGCTCACTTGGCGGACTTCGTCCCGCTGCAGTTCCGAAAAGGGCGCGGCGGCGCGGGACCGACGAACTTGGCGGATGCGGCGATTGCGCTCGTGACCGACGGCGCTGTGCGCACGGACGGCGCGATTCTGGATATCGGAACGGTAAGTTCCAACACGGTGGCGGCGTCCGTGAACCAGACCGTACAAAAGAGCGGACGCACCACGGGACACACCACCGGAACAGTGTCCGCCGTGGATGTGACGGTGGATGTAGGGTACTCGGCGGAGTGCGGCGGCGCCTCGAACCAGGTGGCGCGGTTTGTGAACCAGATTCGCATATCACCCGGAACCTTCAGCGCGGGCGGGGATTCCGGGTCGCTCATTGTGGAATCGGGAACGGTCGATCCGGGGGACGGTCGCCCGCGCGCGGTGGGCCTGCTGTTCGCCGGGAGTTCCACCTCGACGCTCGCGAATCCAATCGGCGACGCACTGTCCGCGCTAAGCGTAAGCATGGTTGGAAACGGAGGCGGCGGCGAAGGCGAGGGTGAAGGCGAGGGTGAAGGCGAGGGTGAAGGCGAGGGTGAAGGCGAGGGTGAAGGCGAGGGTGAAGGCGAGGGTG